>NZ_QRCB01000039.1 GCF_009833095.1 Nitrosomonas sp. JL21 | reverse complement strand
TTCTTTGCTTTTCCAATGAACACCTCCGAAAGATTTCTCATACTACATCCTTAATTCGTGTCCGAGATTATTAGACCACTACAGAAAGCAACAATACAACCGTGAAAATGTCTAAAACTGGCTGATGGTTGAATATTTTTAAGGCGTTTTCAATCGCATCCATCGCTACCATAAACAACCTCCGCAGCTTAAAAGGAAGCTTATCGGCAAGCAACCTGAAATATAAACCCGTTTTGCAGTAAGGGCGGGATCGTAGTTAACGTGATTAGCTTCGCAAATTCCTGCTTCGCAGTGACCCGCAACGGAAAATCGAGAACTCCTACGTTCGCACTTCGTGCGAGCCTCGGAGCCTGCTTTCAAGATTTCCTGCTAATGTTTTTGAACTTCATAGCCCATTTTTCTCAGCTCAATATTTAAGTCATAAAGAATAACTGCCATCATTTCTTTTTCCCCGTCTGAAAGGTTGCCAAGTAATAACGTTCTTTCGCGCTCAAAAATCTCCATTAATATTTTATCGACTTGCATTTGATTAATTCTCATTAACGAAACTCCTCATAAAGCTTTCTTACCTGCCCATCCATATTTAACGGCAGATTCACATGATTCTTTGGGAATCATGTGCTCGTGTGCCTTTGAGCGCTCAACCCATAGCATTGACAACCATTATTCTGGCTGGACAGGCAGATACCAATGTCCAGTCAATGTTCGATGAAAGCATCGAGATGTCTCTGAACTGTGGTTTAGACTCAACAGTGCTCGCAGGACTGACGGAAACGGGGCTAGAATCAATTATTTTTTCTGGCTGAGGAGGGAGGTTCTTGTAATACTGTGTCGTTTTCCGCTATAGACGACGATTCACCTCCTCCATTTAAAGTTCAAGTATTTTCACAAACAAGTATAGCGACCCTTCATCTATTACTGCGTGGGCTATTGGTCTAGAAGATTCTTATAATCAGTGGGATGTAAAAATCTTGTCAAATTCAGCAGTTACTCTGGAAGAGCGATGGGATATGCTAGAACTGGAGGGGCAGCAAGTGAATTTAGTGGTCGGGGTCGACTTCTCACTGCTTCACATCCGCACGATTCGTTGAGCTGGGAGAATACCCCACTGCTTGCGACGGGGTGCTTTATTCCACAACGGTGTAAATAAATTTGATGCATTGAGTTGTATCACTACGTGCAATCCCATCAATACAAATGATATTCATTACAGCTTTATTTATGCTATATTTTTGTTGGGCTTCGTTTTCCTCCTAATTTTAGAAAGTAAAGAAATTATGTTGAAGTAGCCCAATATCGGGGGATATTTTTATTTAAACCACTAGAGGAGAAAACAATGATGAAAATAAAGAGTTTGTCTGCAAGTCTAGCTTTAGGACTCTTACTAGCAAGTAATGTACAAGCAGGTGAGCAAAGTTTTAAAGTTGTGATCAATGCTTACGACACTACTATTCCTGAACTCAAAGTTGAGAATGTTACCGTAAAAAATATTCGCGCTTTTAATGTTCTGAATGAACCAGAGACGTTGACTGTTCACAAAGGAACCGATGTAAAAATTACTGTAGAAAATAAATCTCCGATCAGCGAGGGCTTTTCTATTGATGAATATGGAATAAAGGAAGTAATTAAGGCGGGAGAAACCGCGACCATTACTTTCAAAGCGGACAAAGCAGGAGCTTTCACTATTTGGTGCCAGCTCCATCCTAAAAACATCCATCTGCCCGGATCGTTGAATGTCATAGAGTAAGAATAAGATGAAGCCCGCTAAGTGCGGGTTTCATCTTAAAATTTACCCATAGATTTCTTTGATTGTCCTGTTTTCCGGGAATTGTTCTTATAATCTTCAGAAAAATTCTGATCGAAATCAGCCTTGATTTTCTTTGAACGGGCCTTCGATAAATTGGAAAGATTCGTCAGATTTCCATTCTCATACTCATTCAAAAGTGCTTCAAGAGAAATATTATTGTAATACATGGTGTTATATTTCTAATCAGTTGATCATGCACCGAATAATGGATTAAAGAATCGATGAGGTCGGTGCGCTGTTTCACATAAGGGAAGCTGCGCCGATCTAAGCAAAAATAAGGGGATGATTGTTGAGGCGAAGCGAGGTGAGGGCAACTAAAGTACGCTTTCCTTTACTCCATTTGTGCAAACATCAGAGTTATAACTTATTAGTTTTAAAGGTATTACAATCGCTTATTTTCCCAGATACTAAACCTTTTTTAAACCAGCGAACTCTCTGTTCAGAACTTCCATGGGTAAAAGATTCCGGAACAATATAACCTTGTGCTCTTTTTTGTAAACGATCATCGCCCATAGCTGAGGCAGCATTCAGACCTTCCTCTATATCGCCCCTTTCAAGAATATTGCGCGCACGTTGTGCGTTATTCGCCCAAACACCCGCAAAACAATCGGCCTGTAACTCTTGCTGAACTGATAGAGCGTTTTGCTGACGTTTGTTCAAGTGAGCGCTCTCTGCAATAACTTTATCTGAAATCCCTAATAGGGTTTGTATATGATGACCAATCTCATGAGCAATAACATAAGCTTGGGCGAAATCGCCTGAAGCTCCTAGCTTATTCAAATCTTCAAAAAAACTGAGGTCTATATATACTTTCTGGTCACGGGGACAGTAAAAAGGTCCCATTGCAGCTTGTGCAAACCCACATGCTGATTGGACTGCCCTGCTGAACAAAACGAGTGTAGGTTCTTTGTAGTCTTCATTCAATTGCTCAGAAAATATTGTTTTCCATGCATCTTCTGTATCTGCAAGTATCACAGCGGTAAATTCTTTTGCTTCTTCCTGCCCTTCTGGAATAGGTTGAATCCGAGTTTGTTGCGACTCACTGCTTCCACTCAAAATTTCGGTGCCTTGCATAACGATGCGAGGATCAATATCAAAAAACACCGATGCCAATACGAGTAAAAGGATGCCGAGCCCCCCGCCGCCAATTCCTCTTGAAACGCTGAGTCCACGCCTATCTTCAATATTTTGACTACGACGCCCAGTTTTCCAAAGCATACAACCTCCAGAATTTGATAATTGAATCGTTGAAAGTAATTAATTTTAGAAGTAAATTTTCCAGTTCAATCAGCGCACCGAAGAAGACTGCTCATCAAATGATAAATTGATCGATGGATAGACGGTAATTTTCAACTTCAGAATAGAAGTCAACACTGTTGAAAAAATAACAAAACAAAAAATTGCCGTCGGTTCGGAAGGATACCGTTGGGGTTCAGGCATTACTTCAAGTTTTTCCAAGGTCATACCCCGGATAATTCAAAGTTTATAGGCTTTGATGTAATCCTCGATATAACTGAATTCACTGTAGGTAATTTTTCTCAACCGCATGAGCCGCAATGAGATTCGGCGCAGTTTCTGGATATGCGCATTAAACAGCGCGGAATTGGAAGTATTTTCGAGTCTTTGTGCTCGCCCCATGATCAGGTCTATCGTGGTCAAAAGCCTGTATACGCGATAATTCCTGAAGAATTCCAGCAACATGACATAAGATGCATAAATAATTGAGAAATAAGCGCCGATGCCTGTCAGCATGGCCACATCCAGGAAAAATGGTGGATTGTGGGCAAAGTATCTGCGCGCGCCATCATGGACGGGATAAAATAATTCCTTGGAAGGATCGTTGTCGGTGGTGCGCGCCAAATTGAGCGGCACGTCCCACAACAGATCCTGGCTATGTTCAGTTAATTTCTTGGTTATTTCGTAGGCTTCGGATTCCCCCAGAGCGGTGGACGCCACCAGAACGGTATGAGTGCCTATCGTCTGAATTTCACTCTGAACATTCGGGTAAATTGCCGGCGGAATGGTCAGAGATTCCAGATAGGGAAAGAGCGTTTTCAAACTGGCGGTATTTGCGATCGGCAGTAACTGGAACTCACTATCCTGCTGCAACAGCGTTCTCAGTACTTCGGTATGAAGTCCTGCCAGAAAAAAAGCGGCGTCGAATTCGCCATTCATGAGCTCCTGAGCAGCTTGTTCGAAATCCAGCGCCTGTCCTCTGCGATCAACCCTCAGGCCAAAATGCTCGACAATCAACCGGCTGATGAAGTGGGTCGAACTCCCATCTCCTCCAAGATATACCTTCAAGCCGGATGGCATCTCCTGAAGATCACTCAGGCCCAATTTTTTACGAATGACGATATGAAGCGGGGATTTGTACAGACTCATCAGCACCCGCATTTTGGTGCCAGCGCCCATATTCCTGATATCCTCCTGGGGCAGTTTTGAAGCCGATGAGCAGTGTATCGGTGAGGTTGAATCCCCAAAAAAGCCATCTTCGGCAAACCCCAAATGTGCCACCCCTGCGTTGATCTGCGCGTTCGTATCCAGACCGCCGCACGATGTTCGCAACTGAAAGTCTGGAACGATATTGAAGTGAAGAAATTGCTCGATCGATTCAGGTGTATTGAGAATGGATTGAATGCGGGGAGCAATATAAGCGGTGGTACTTCCTGCCGGCCCGGTCAGAAAAACATATTCGGTGCTGGCGCGGCTAATCAGATAGATCCCCGTCACAATGGTAGGTATCAGCAGCACGAAAATCATCACAAAACTTGTCACACTGGCCACTGGTCGGCGAAAAAAGTGCATATGCCTCAGCTTGATCACTCGGCGATTCAGTTTCTTGAGATAACTGTATAACTTCGTCAGTTCTTCGGGGAATTCATCGCTCATGCACACTCGCTCCTGAAATCGGCAATCACTGTAACTATCCGAGCGCTGCCGCCAGTTTTAGCTAACGTAATGGTCACCATGTCTTATTTGCTTATCCTTCAATTTATCTGCAAAAACTATCTTTAATCCTAAGGAAGCGGTTAACATTCCTGCCCCTCCTCACTCGACACTCGATCTTGCCTTGCCTGATCCGCCGGTTATGCTCTTTTTCGAATCTCAAATCACATATCAGTCAAAAGGAATTTAAGTCTAGTCTTTCGAAGTTAACAATTGAAACCCAAAAAAGGGGGTTATTTGACACATTGTATCGGATCCATCGGTGCAACAATGGCGTTCAGTTGACGCTGAGGGTTTTATTTTTCCATCCAAAATGAGTTGACTCCTGTAATTACTTTTCGAGTGGTTTGATCAACTCACGACATCCGATATAACGAGCTATGGAAACCCATCGACCTGATACCAAAAACCCGATATGGATCGCCAGAGAAACCTTGAAGCATCTGGCCACTCAGCGTATTGCGCCCACGCCGGATCAGTATGAAGCGATTTATTATCAGATTGCCGGCACAAAACCGCCCGAGCAGACTGCTTCGCTGTCGTTGGCCAATCAATTATTGACTACGTTGCGCACACTCAGTTTGCCTCAAGTGGCGAATAACTATCTGGTCGATATCAACCTGGCGGCGAGTAAGCAAAATTGGCCAGTGGTGGCGCAATCGCTCGGCCAGTTGATTCAATCGCAAGGCACACCCGAACAACGAATTGAACGGCCCTGGGGAGAATTGCTGTTGATGCTGTGGGATGTGCGCGGAACATCGGCTGCAGAATCCGCTCGACGGAACGAATTAGCCGATATCGTGAAGTCGTTTTCGCATCGGCCGGAGCGGCTTAACAGCGAAATCAGTGGATTGGTCATCCAATGGCGGGCTGAAGCGCTTTCAAACTCATCGCTGACCAAGGAAAACTCTCAGATCGAGACGACCGGAACGAATGTGGTCGTGCAGGAAGCGCAATCGGTTGCGAATTCACTCTGGCGGCAATGGCAAGCATTATTGCTGCTTACCTTGCGCGATGCACTCATTCCCCGTCTTGCCAGCCATCAGCATTGGATAGCCGAAGTCGAATTCCTGATTCAGGCGATTGAAAGCATACAACAACCGCAAAATATCGACGGGCTGGAAAGAAAAATACGGCAATGCTGGATCCATATGGCGTTGCGCGTCGATCAGGAGCAGCGATTGATGGATGGCTTGCTGAACATGCTCGATTTGTTCATTCAGCATATGTCGCTACCCGAAGATCTGGATCCATGGGTTACGCATCAGCTCGATCTGATCGAGGAAAACCTGGAAAAACCCCTGATACTGCATCGCGTCTACAATGCGGAATCGATTTTGAAAGAACTCGTCTATCAGGAAGGCTTGCTGCAACATTCGTTCACCGAAGCACAGCAAACGCTCAAGGCAATGATTGCGATCTTTCTGGAGCGTTTGGGCATTGTGGCGGAAGCGACTGGCGAGTTCCAGCAAAAAATCGATCATTATACCGAGCGCATTCAACAAACGAATCAAGCTGTCGATCTGAAGAATCTGCTGGAAAATCTGATGGAGGACACCCGCCATATGCAGCTCGATATGATGCGTTCGCGGGATGAGTTGGTAAAAACACAGCAACAAGCCGATGCATCGCAACAACGCGTCGATGAATTACGACATCAATTGCGCCAAGTCGGTGAACAAAACCGCGATGACCGGCTGACGGGCGCGTTGAGTCATCGCATGCTGGTCGAAACGTTCAGCGAAGAACAACAGCACATGCTGCAAAGCGGCAAACCGTTGTGTCTGGTATTGCTCGACGTCGATAATTTCAGCGAGCTGAGCGCTCAACTCGGCCGTCAGGCCGGCGACGACACGCTGTCCGATTTGGTGCAGGTCATTAAATCGGTCATCAGGGAGGATGATAGCGTGATCCGGTATGGCTCCGAAGAATTTCTGATTCTGTTGCCCGATACCCTGCTTCCTACCGCTGCCGATTTAATGCGGCGGTTGCAACGCGAGCTGACGAAACGGTTTTTCATGAATGACAACAAACGCTTATTGATAACTTTCAGCGCCGGGATCACCCAGTGCCTCGCCAATGAGAGCCATGAACAGGCGTTGGATCGCGCCGACTATGCGGTATTTCTGGCAAAAAAACAGGGAAAAAATCAGGTGTCAGTCATCGAAGCTTCAGAATCAACGATCACATGAGGTTGAAAAAGAACGTTACCGATGTTTGCTGATCCGGAGCCTGATCAAACTGAGTGCCGGTAACGTTCAAGGAGGAATATGAATTACTACATATGAAATGTGAAGAGCCAGCTCCGCTGCCTGCCTCATTCAACGGCAGCGGATCTTAATTGCCGGTTTAGAATTCTTCCCAGTCGCTTCCACCTGCGGCTGCTAGCTTCCGCGGTTGCACGGCCGATTCTTCCGCGCTTTCAATCGGTTTTCCGGAAACAGGTTTTTTCGTTGCCGATGCGCGCTGCGGAATTCTGGTTACCACTTTTTTAGATCCATTGCCTGTGCTGATTCCGCTTCGTACCGTTGAGTGACTACCTTCCGACAGCTTGAATTGGCTCACTGCCTGGGTCAGAACGTGCGCCTGCTCTTTCATCGATTCTGCGGCAGCGGAGGCTTCTTCCACCAGTGCGGCATTCTGCTGGGTGGCTTCATCCATTTGCGTGACTGCCTGATTGATCTGTTCGATGCCCGAACTTTGTTCCTGTGAAGCCGCCGAGATTTCACTCATGATGTCGGTCACGCGTTTCACCGCCATGACGATTTCTTCCATCGTGACGCCCGCTTCATCCACCAGTTTCGTGCCTTCATCCACTTTAGTCACTGAGTCATTGATCAATTCCTTGATTTCCTTGGCTGCTGCTGCCGAGCGCTGGGCCAGCGTGCGCACTTCTGTGGCCACCACTGCGAAACCTCTACCCTGCTCTCCCGCCCGGGCTGCTTCAACGGCGGCATTCAGCGCCAGAATATTAGTTTGGAATGCAATGCCATCGATCACACTGATGATGTCGACGACTTTCTTCGAGCTGTCATTGATCGAACTCATCGTTTGCACCACTTGTCCCACTACGGCACCTCCTTTGTGCGCCACTTCCGAGGCACCCACTGCCAATTGATTGGCCTGACGAGCATTCTCCGCATTCTGCCGGACGGTCGAGGTCAATTCCTCCAGGGATGAAGCCGTCTCTTCGAGGCTTGAAGCCTGCTCTTCGGTGCGTTGGCTCAAGTCCAGGTTGCCCGAGGCAATTTCACTGGATGCAGTCGAAATCGACTCATTACTATGGCGTACCTTGCCGACCAGATCGAGCAGATTGTCGTTCATGGCTCTCAGCGCTTGCAATAGCCGCCCCAATTCATTGGTCGAATCGACTTCGATCACACCAGTCAAATCTCCGGAAGCCACTCTGTTAGCCGCTTCAATGGCCTTGTTCAAAGGTCCCACGATGGCTCTGACCAGCAGATACCCGATCAGGATGGCCACAAGCACACCTGCCACCAGCGCTGCGATCGTCATCGTGAGCGTTTGTTGAAACTGGCTCTCAGCGTGGGCATATTCTGCGGCAGCCGAATCGCGGCGTAACTCGAGCAGCTTGAACAAGGATGCATGAGCCGCATCGAATTTCGGCGTGGCAACAACGGTGGCATTGTTGATGGCGAGATCAAACTCCCCCGCTGCAGCCAGTGCCATGGTGCGATCACGCTCATTGACATAATCCTTCCATTGCCGACCAAAATCATTGGCGAGCTTTTTTTCTTCATCCGTGAGCGTATTGGTCAAATATTTCTGCCAAGTGCCGGCAATCTCGATATCCCTTTGCTCATTCAAGGCCTGACGCTGTTTGACGATGTCAACATTTCTGCCATAAGCGGATATCACCGCATTTAAACGCGCACGCTGCATGCGATCGGCGATCAACCCCAGATCCCCCAAAGGAATGGCGCCTTTGAAGGCATCATTGCTTTGACTCAAGCCCGATATTCCAAGAACCCCTACCCCAACCAGCAATAGCGAAAGCAATCCGACGACCATGGTCACTCTGGATTTTATTGTCATATTCTTGAACATGTTTAGCTCCTCCTTAGTTAGTATGCGCAAACCACCTTTTATCTGTGATTGCTTGATCCGGTTGGGTCGACTGCTTGTTCATTCATATCTTCACTTCTGGAGATCTGAATCAATGGCAATTCACCCACGCTACGGAGCCACTATAAGTCAGGAGCACTGCAAGATTGTTGCGTGAATGTAAACTCTTTGTGAAATGTCAGTCATATTTTGAGGCCAGAGAGTGTGCGATCTGTACGTCTACGGGACTCGCTGGCAGCAAAAAAATTGAATCTCTGCGGGTACAATTCCCCGCCCCTTGGGGGCGAAAGCTGCTTGAAAACCAGCAGGTTGAAGGGTGTACCGCAAGCAGCGGGGTGCTTTATTTCAGTGACTGTTCTGTTGCGCTATCAGCCAGATATTCTGGTGCGCGCTGATTCATTCATCCAACCTCTTCAGGTTCATTGGCAAGCTATTTTCCATTCTGCCTCATCGATGCTGTCAGCAGGAACAGCTTCCCATTTTTGCGGCTGACTGTATGAGCGAATAAGCTCTCCGCCTTCCATGTTCCAGCTAAAGAACGAGAATGCCAATTTCCGCATTTGTTTTTCTTTGCAATCATATTCACGGCGGATTTTCTCAGATAAAAACTCAACGCCGGATGCCCTCTGGACAGACTTATAGTCAAATAGCGCCCACATTTTCGCTCTATCACCCGCTTTGCGTATAGTGGCTAAATCCGCATAGGCAATGAAACCGCCTTTACTATCGCTTTCGCCTACTTTAGTCCACTCGGCCAGGGCGGGGGTGCTCAAACCGCTCAGGATCAACGTTAACAGGAGCCTCTTCATAATTAGTTTTTTATTCCTTTCGTCTGGGGGAAAATTTGATTCATAGTGATCGAAAAATAAGCTGAACGTGCTTTCAAGCCTTGTACTCATGAGTGCGAGCGTGGGCTTGATTTTCTCATTATTGCCGCACAAATAAAACAATATCCAGAATTAATGAAATAAATTACCCGTAAGATTTCAGAAATCTGGGATAGAATACTTAAAAAAATAATAACAGGAGAAGTACCGTGATTCCCTATCAAGTGATTAATCCTTCGCGCCTGCCCACAATCGATCAATTAAACTCGGCGATTCTCTTGAGTTTTACCTCATGGGCGCCGCCTCTCAACAGTGGCAACAATTCATCGGATTGGGATTTCAACGCATCTTTCTCAACGTCAATCACGACCATCACGCCACCGCCGTTGTTTGCATTTGAAGCCATCGCTGGAGCTACCTACGATATTTTCAGCGAAAGTTACTATGATCCCTCCTTGTTGCAACTTTTTGATGAACAAGGCGCTTCCATCGCCGCTGGCGACCAGAGCGGCGTTCCAGGCATGGATCACATCAAATTCATCGCCCCATACGATGGACGCTATTATGTCGACGCTTCCTGGCGTCCAGGATTTGCCGATGCCACACAGTATGCATCGATTTCGGTGTATGAAGATCTTGATACACAATCACCCCTTTTTTCAGGATCGATTCCGACGATCGAGACCTTCAGTCCTGCCAATTCATCGACGGGGGTAGCGGTAAATAGCGATATTATGTTGACGTTCAGCGAGTTGATTCAGAGAGGTTCAGGGTTTGTCTCCATCCAAACTACAGAAAATACCTTAATCGAATCCTACAACATAGCAAATAGTCCAAATATCTCGATTTCGGGCAGAACCCTCATCATCAATCCGACCAATGACTTATTGAGCAATCGTCAATATTTTGTGAGTATCGATTCTGGTGCAATCAAGGATCTGGTGGGCAACGGCAACGCTCAGACGGGATCGTACAACTTCACAACCGCGGCAGCCTCTCCCGTTGTTTTACCGGATGTGGAAAGGGTTTTTGATTGGGGAGAGAATCGTTATTCGGCATTATTTCCCGATCACCCCGGATCAATCGATATCTTTGGTTATCATGCCCGCCTCTATTCGAACGGCAATGCCATCGGCGAACAAGACCAGACGATTTATTTTTATGATGGCGGAGCAGGCGGTACAGGAAACATCATTCTGGTCGGAACGACGGCGGAATTATTGTCGCTGGCCATATCTGATGGATTTTAATGGGTTGAATCCCTCAGCCATTCAGCCGAATCGATGTTTTTTAGCTTTCCCGGCAGGGCCTGCGTTCAATTGAGCACAACCACGCGTATCACTTGCGGGTCATCAGCGAATTCAACTAACAAGCGCCGCACGCGTTCTTGCCAAGCTTCGGCAAAATCCTTCTGTTGAGACGCATCCGCGCTATCGTGCAGAATGGCCATCAACCGTTCGCCTTGAGCGGGATCGGCTGGAATCCGAGAGATATCCAGTGTCACCGCGACGCGGATATTATTATCGAGGCGCGTAAAGATGATGGCTTCCCCTTCACGTTGCGCCGCAAAACTAAGCAGCCCCTGTCGTTTGTAACGTCCACGCATGCCTTGAAAACCATTCTTGGTCGCAGCGCCAGTCAATAACGTCAGAACTTGCGCCATGACTCCAGTCACGCCTTCATCTTCTGGCGCTGGCATATGTACTGCAATATTACCGCGCTCAGCAGGACCCTCGGGATAAAGCGCGTCTAGCGCTGCACGTCCCATTAGAAATGCGCCTGCCACTGTTGGGCAGGAGTGTCCTGCCAAGCGAACGGCATCTGCATAATGATAGTCGATCTTCCCTTCACGCGCTGCCCCAAGCATGGCGGCGAATGGATCAACGGTATGCACAATGGGAGCTTGTTCGAAAAATTCAGGAAAATTCATGAAGAATCCTTTTCAACGTGATCGATTGAATGAAATAAAGTTTCAGAAGTCATGCAAGGATGTGCCTGCAATTGAGGGAACAGCACACGTTCCTCATAGCGCACATGCATAACGATGAGTTCAGCAAAACGGCGCAAACGTTCGATGAGCTCAACCGGGCAATTTTCCCCGGCCAGCATACGTATTTCTGCATGCTCTGCAAGGATGCGCGCGATAGCTCCAGGATCAAGGATGTCTTTTGCAAGCTGTATGAGGTGTTCCTCTTCGGCAAAGTGGGCGCTCAACAAAGTATGCCCATGGGCTTCAATGCACGCCGCCATCGCCTGGTGAGCAATGGGATCGTCCTCATCAATCACTTTTTTGACAGCGCGCGCCAGCACCAATGAGGTATGATGCTCACGCGACAATGAAAGTAAAGCACCAGTTCTGGGCATAATGCTTTTAGTGAAACTCTAAAAAACTACTGCGCTTTTCGTTCGATCCAACCTTGCTTGCCTATCTCATTATTTTCTTGAGAGTTTCGAGAAAGAATCGAATGTCTGGATGAGCGAACAAAGAAACGGTAAGGCCGTGGCTCTGCTCCTGCAAGTGATTATTCGCGTGTTTCGACTTGCATCAAAGGGCCAGTATCGGTGGCACTCGTTTCCTTCAACTTCCTTCTCGGCCGTTTTGCAGTGGTCGTTTCGTTGCTCGCCGTTTCAACTTTTTCCGGAGGCGTCTCAATCATGACCAATCCACTGCTTCTGAAATCCAGAGGTTCCTTAATAAAGCCAGCGTCATGTGCACCGTGAAGCGACACCGCATCGGCTGGTGATTTATCGGCGTCAGTCACTCTGGAAACATTCTCGTCCTGTGCCTCAGCAGTTATCTTTTTACTGCGATGCTTAGTCACTTCGGGTTCTAAAGGAGCAACCTCGGCAACGATTTGTTCGGAAATGCTATTTACGTTGGTTTGATTGGAATGATCGGCAAACGGTTCGCCCGTATCAGATATTGCTTGCACTGCCCCATCGACCTGACTTTCATGAGGTATTTTATCGCGGGGTGATTGATCCCGATTTTTATTGCTCCGATGTCTGCGTACACGCCGGCGGCCATCCGATTTGGACACATCATTCTCAGAATTCTCTTTCTCATGCGCGGGCATTGATTCGGAAGCCGACACCCCAGACTGATCAGAAGCCAGTTTTTCAGTCGATTGAGGTTTTGGAGTTTTTTGCTGGGCAGTTTCCATTCCTTGAGAAGCTTGCTCTGCCGATGCCGTATTGTAATTTTCATCGACATCGAGAGTGTCTGAAGGTTTGTTTTGTCTTTCTCTTGGCCGCTCGGTCTTATTTCTTCCGCGGCGATTACGAGTCCGCCCGCGTTCTTGAGAAGCTTTCGGCTTATCGGCGAGTGGTTTGGCCCCACTGTCGGTTCCAATGCTTTCAACATGACCGGCAGGTTTAAACCAGCTAAAGAATTTATCCAATAAGGAAGAGTCGCGCCCTTTATCCTCTCTGATCGGTGCAGGCTGAGTTGGCGTTATTCCTTGAACCGCTGCTTGAGGCCGGACCGGTTTGGCTTTCTGTTCAGTGAATACCATGACGTTTTCTTCGGTATTCTTCTCGACCATCTTATAGCTGGCCACTGCTTCATTGGACTTGATATCTTCCTGACGTAAACGCGTAATGCTGTAATTCGGCGTTTCGATATGCACGTTAGGTATCAGAATGATATTGATGCGCTGGCGTAATTCGATATCATAAATCTCGGCGCGTTTTTCGTTCAGGAGGTAGGTCGCCACATCGACGGGTAATTGCACATGCAGTGCGCTGGTATTTTCCTTCATTGCCTCTTCCTGGATGATTCTTAGCACATGCAATGCCGAAGAATCGGTGCCACGGATAAATCCCGTGCCGTGACAGCGCGTACAGGCAATGTAGTTGCTTTCTCCCAGAGAAGGGCGTAATCGTTGCCGCGACAACTCAAGCAGTCCAAATCGCGAAATCTTACCCACTTGAATACGGGCGCGGTCTTGGCGCAGTGCCTCGTGCAACCGAGCTTCGACTTCGCGCTGGTTACGCTGAACATCCATGTCGATAAAATCGATCACGATCAGTCCACCCAAATCGCGCAACCTCAGTTGACGGGCGATTTCATCGGCCGCTTCGAGATTGGTGTTCAATGCGGTATGCTCGATGTCCAATCCGCGGATGGCACGGGCCGAATTGACATCCACCGATACCAGCGCTTCGGTATGATCGATCACGATCGCACCACCGGATGGCAAGGATACCTGGCGCGAATAAGCGGTTTCTATCTGATGCTCAATCTGAAAACGCGAAAATAACGGGACATCATCATTATAAAATTTGAGGCGATCGACATTCGCAGGCATCACATGAGCCATGAATTGGCTTGCCTGCTCAAAAATGTCGCGGCTATCAATCAATATCTCACCGATTTCCTGATTGAAGTAATCGCGAATCGCGCGGATAACCAAGCTGCTTTCTTGATAAATCAGAAAAACGCCATCCTGATTGTTGGCCGCTTCTTCGATGGCATACCACAGTTGCGTCAGATAATTCAAATCCCATTGCAACTCTTCGGTGCTTCGACCGATTCCCGCGGTACGAGCGATGATGCTCATGCCTTGAGGAACTTCAAGTTTCGCGATCACTTCCCGCAGATCATTGCGTTCTTCGCCGGTGATACGGCGCGACACTCCACCACTATTGGGATTATTCGGAATCAGCACCAAATAGCGGCCGGCCAATGAGATATAGGTCGTCAGAGCCGCACCTTTAGTCCCGCGTTCATCCTTATCGACCTGAACAATCAGCTCCTGGCCTTCTTGTATCAGATCCTGAATGCGGCTGTTGGCTAAATTGGCCTCACTATCGCTAAAACAAGATGAGGAAATCTCTTTGAAGGGCAAGAAGCCATGACGTTCACACCCATAATCGACAAAAGCGGCTTCCAGACTGGGCTCTATTCGAGTAATGACGGCTTTATAGATATTACTCTTGCGCTGCTCTTTACTGACAGACTCAATATCGAGGTCGACAAGTGTTTGACCATTAACAATTGCAACTCGCAGTTCTTCTGGCTGCGTTGCATTAAATAACATTCGTTTCATTCACAAACCTTACGCGTTCTATTGAAAAGTACACTATCCAAAAAATAACCGGATAGATTTCGGGCTACATAGCTGAAATGGCGAGGCTTGAATTTGAAAATTTGTTTATAGTATTCGCTTATCAATTATATGTATAAGTTTATTCTTATTTATTCTGATGCTGACGTGCTTCCTGCAGTTATAAAAAGCGCAAAATCCAGGTTAAACTATCGCGCTAGTGCATTACTATGGATCTCATTTTTCTACTAACTATCTACCGTCTTGGAGCTCTAAACGATAACTGCGCTTTTTCATCGGATTCAGCATTGCTGGGCCATCGCATCGATTGCTACCTTTTCAAAGCTTTTTCTACGGTAGCAGATTTTACATAAAGCTCAAACTAGAACTTTGTGCCAGATCAATTTTAAGATGCGAGAATTAAAAAAGTAAGCTATGGCGCTTGGTTAGGAATTTTACAGTAAGGGCTCCAAAAAAAAAATATAGAATGCCAATATTAATGAGAATTTATAGAAAGTGTGTGCAAGATCACCCATAAAACCGATGAAATGACCCAGAAAACAGATCATTCCATGACAACCGTAGAAAAATGGTGTGTCACGGAGAACGAAAACGATCAGCGAATCGATAATTTTCTGTTCAGGCATTGTAAAAGTGTCCCGAAGAGCCATATCTACCAGTTACTACGAAGCGGTCAAATTCGCATCAATGGCAAACGGATTTCCGCCAATTACCGTCTGCAACTCGATGATATGGTCAGAATTCCTCCTATCAGGATAGCCCCCATTGATTCTCGCCCGACCAGGTCAGTTGCCACATCAAATTTCGTTGCCTTCAAGACATTATTCGAGGACGATGCATTGCTAGTGCTTGATAAACCTGCCGGGATGGCGGTTCATGGTGGAAGCGGTATTAGCCATGGCGTCATTGAACAATTGCGCGCACAGAATCATTCCTGGAAATTTCTTGAATTGGTGCATCGCCTGGACAGAGAAACCTCTGGCGTATTGTTACTCGCAAAAAAGCGCAGCGCATTGACGGAATTGCACCGCCAGATCCGCGAAGGCCTGACTGAAAAACATTATTGGGCAATGGTTCAGGGTCAATGGCGCCATCCCAGGCAGCATGTCAAGCTGGCGTTGACTAAATATGTTACTGCAGCAGGAGAACGCCGCGTCGCGATTGCGAAAAATGACCATGACGCGTTGAAATCTCATACGATTTTCAAGCTGCATACTTCATGGAAAAATTTCAGCCTGTTGGATGCTGAGTTGAAAACTGGACGGACGCATCAGATTCGGGTACATCTTGCTCACCTGGGTTTTCCGATTCTGGGGGATGACAAGTACGGCGATTTTGAAACCAATCGGAAACTTGCAAAAGCAGGCCCGCAAGCGCATCTGGCTCGCATGTTCCTGCATGCGCATACCCTGCTGATTACCCACCCGATCACACAGACGCGTATGACGCTGCAATCGCCCTTGCCGAAAGATCTGCAAAAATTCATCGATGCACTGAGCATTCCCTCAAACAATTAAATGTTAATCGGGGCTAATTGGTCTGATCTAACCCTCAAGGCTCGGCACGGGTAGCAACGTGGGCATCATTCAACATGATTAGCAAGACTTCCCAAATGTTTTCCACAATGTTGTGTTGCGCCATTTCGTTGGGATGAATGCCATCGGCTTGAAAAAATTCGTGCTTGTCACCGAAGCCGGCCAAAAGAAATGGAATCGATTTAATCTGATAATTTTCAGCCAATTGCGAAAAAATACCCTGGAACTTCTTGGTATAGGTAATGCCATAGTTGGGAGGTAATTGCATCCCGACCAGCAAAACCAAGGTATTATTTTGTTGGCATATTTCAATGATGTGGGCAAGATTGTCATGGATCGACTTGATCGATGCGCCACGTAACCCATCGTTTGCGCCAAGCTCCAGAATGATGATGTCGGGACGATGTTGCTGCAGTGCTTGTTTAATTCGGTTTCGTCCCCCGAGCGTGGTTTCTCCGCTGATGCTTGCGTTTATAATCTGGTATTCAGCAAACTTGGACTGCACACGTTGTGTCAGCAAAGAAACCCAGCTGGATTCTGCCGGTATGCCGTAACCGGCAGACAAACTATCACCGAAAACCAGGATGATTTTCGGGGCTGCAAATATAGCCGGGGTCATAAACATACCCACAATAACTAAAATAATCAGGAAAATTTTTTTCATGGCAAATAATGAGACAGAACAGCCTATTGTACGGACTCACGCACTGACTAAACAAGTCAATACCGGCGATCAACAATTGACCATCTTACAAAACATCGACTTGAATATTCACATGGGTGAAGCAGTGGCCATCATCGGCGCATCGGGTTCAGGCAAATCCACATTGCTGGGGTTGCTTGCCGGATTGGATTTGCCCACCTCCGGGAAAGTTCACCTCGATGAAGTCGATATTTTTGCGTTGGACGAGGATCAACGCGCGGCATTGCGCGGAAAAATTCTGGGTTTTGTATTTCAATCCTTCCAGTTGCTGCCGGCATTGACTGCACTGGAGAATGTCATGTTGCCGCTGGAATTGATGTCCGTCGGCAATGCCGAAGCAACTGCGCGTCGATTGCTCGATCGTGTCGGACTGGCGCTGAGATTGCATCATCATCCCAAGCAATTGTCCGGTGGTGAGCAGCAACGTGTGGCGATCGCGCGCGCATTTGCGACAGCGCCCAAATTATTGCTGGCGGATGAACCCACCGGCAATCTTGATTCAGCTACGGGTATACAGATCATTGAACTGATGTTCGAGCTTAATCGCGAGCATGGCACCACGCTGGTTCTGGTCACGCATGACGAAGCGCTGTCCAAGCGCTGTTCCCGTCAGCTTCGCATGGCGGATGGCAGGTTGATGCAATGAATTTGAATTACCCGCGTCAGAGAACGCAACATGTAACCAAAAAGATCCCTTCGAAATATTCTCAATACGATAACCTGATTTCATGAATCATTTTCTGCTTTCATTTCGGATGTTGCGCCGTGACTGGCGCGCAGGCGAACTCAATGTACTCGTGCTCGCGCTGATTATCGCCATCAGCGGCTTGACCACCGTGGGTTTTTTCGCTGATCGAGTGGGAATGGCGCTTGCTCGAGAGAGTAATCAATTATTGGGTGCAGATTTGTTGGTGATGTCCAGCAAGCCTTTACCGCCTCATTTTGCTGAGGAAGCGGAAAAACTGGGCTTGACCATTTCCTCGCTGACCAAATTTCCAAGCATGATTTCAAATGGTGACGGCAATCTTCTCACAGAAATCAAAGCAGTCGCTGAAGGCTATCCGTTGCGAGGACGTGTGCACGTAGCAGGCCGGTCATCATCCGGTGCGAATGCAAACCCAGGAATTCAAGTGGCCGAAGGTATTCCGGTACCCGGCACGATCTGGGCCGATGAGAAAGTCATGACGCGGCTTGATCTAAAAATAGGCGATGTGGTCGATATCGGCGCCATTCAACTAAAGGTCACTGAACTGGTGGTGCGCGAACCCGATCATTCGGTTGGATTCATCAACATGGGCGCGCGCGCCATCATCAATACGCAGGATTTGGCTGACACCGAATTGATTCAGGAAGGTAGCCGCGTGTCCTATCAGTTACTGGTGGCCGGTGACATGAAAACAGTGCAGCAGTTTCGCACGTGGGCACAAGGACGATTGGCAAAAAACCAGAAAATTGAGGGGATACGCGATGCACGCCCGGAAATCAAAGCCGCCTTGGAGCGCGCTGAAAAATTCCTGAGCTTGGCGGCACTCGTCAGCGTCGTGCTGGCAGCCGCAGCCATCGCACTGGCAGTTCGGCGTTTTACGCTGCGACACTTGGATGGATGTGCCATCATGCGTAGCCTGGGAGCCAGCCAGAAACAATTATTGACGATGTATGTCTCCTATTTCATTACATTGGGTATCATTGCCAGCGGTTTGGGTTGCTTGATCGGCTTTGCCGCGCAGCAGATTCTTGCTCACTGGTTGACCGATATCGTTGAAACAGCACTGCCGTGGCCAACCTGGTGGCCGGCAATACATGGTCTGCTGGTGGGCCTGGTGTTGCTGGTGGGTTTTGCACTGCCACCGGTATTGAATTTGCGCAGCGTTCCCGCGCTGCGCGTTTTGCGCCGCGATGTGGGATTACCGAACGCCCACAGCCTATGGGGATATGGAGCGGGCCTGGCCGCGCTGTTGTTATTGTTCATCTGGAAGGCGCACGATCTGAAGCTGGGTTTATATATCGTCGCGGGATTTGTGTCCGCCATCGTCGTATTCGGCAGCGTCGGTTGGTTGTTGATCAAATTATTGTCGAATCTGCGCCATCAGGCTGGTGGTGCCTGGCGCTACGGTCTGGCGAGTCTTCATCGGCGGGCGGCATCCAGCGTTTTACAGGCGGTTGCGTTGGGATTGGGCTTAATGGCATTGCTGGTACTGACGCTGATCCAGGATGACTTGATCAACGATTGGAATGCAAGCCTGCCACCGGATGCACCGAATCATTTTCTGGTCAATATCCAAGCAGACCAATTGCAGCCTTTGGAAGAGTTCTTCCAGCAGTATGCGATGGAACGACCGCCACTGTTCCCGATGATACGCGGGCGTTTAATCAAAATTAACGGCAAGAATGTATCGCCGCAAGATTATGCGGACGACACTCACGCAGAACGGCATATCCGCCGCGAATTCAACTTGTCCTGGACTGACGAGCTTGCGCGGGACAACAGTATCGTGCAGGGAAGCTGGTGGAAAAAGGATACGCGCGACACTGAAATGTCGATCGAGGCGGACATCGCCAAAACATTGCGCATCAAGCTCGGCGATGAGTTGACGTTTGATATTGCCGGCCAGCATTTCTCAGCCAAAATCACGAGTCTGCGCAAAGTCGATTGGGATAGCTTCAGAGTCAATTTTTTCGTTGTCGTGCCACCCGGTTTGCTGGAGGATTACCCTGCCAGCTATATCACCAGTTTTTATGTGCCGCCGTCGGAAATTGCGATGATCCATGAACTGGTGCGAATGTTTCCTAACATTCTCGTCGTGGATGTGGCCCTGGTGATCGGTCAAGTGCAACAGATGATCCAACAGGTTTCCGAAGCGATCAAATTCGTATTCATTTTCACGGTGCTTGCCGGTTTTGCGGTGCTCTATGCCGCGATTGCCGCCACTCAGGATGAACGCATATATGAAGCCGCCATTTTCCGCACGCTTGGCGCCAGACGCGAGCAATTATTACGGGCATGGGCGACTGAATTCGCGATATTGGGCGGTTTATCCGGTTTGTTTGCATCAGCCGGCGCCAGCGGACTGGGTTATGTGATCGGCAAATATGCGTTGCATCTCGATTACACGTTCAATCCGTGGATCTGGGTAATCGGCACGTCCATCGGTCTGACCGGTGTACTGGTCGGCGGATTGCTCGGAACCCGCGCAGCATTATCGAGTCCACCGCTGCTGACATTACGGAAAATTGCCTAATATCCTGTTTCTTCATGACGACAAATTCACTCCTATCGATTCCTGGGTTACAAACACCCAAACTCAAGGCATTACCACCCCTGAGCTTGTATATCCATATTCCGTGGTGCCTGAAGAAATGCCCTTATTGCGATTTTAATTCGCATGAGATCCGCAGTCCGAGTGGAAAAATACCGGAGGAAGCGTATGTAACGGCGCTCGTTCGTGATCTTGAATCCGCCTTGTCGGATGTCTGGGGGCGGCGGCTCAGCAGCATTTTCTTCGGTGGCGGCACACCTAGCTTACTGAGCGCCGGCGCGATCGACACGATCTTGACGGCGGTGCGGACCTTGCTGCCGGTCGAGCATTTTGCCGAAATCACTTTGGAAGCAAATCCGGGAACGTTCGAAGCGCAGAAATTCGCCGATTTCCGCCAGGCCGGCATCAATCGTTTATCGATCGGTATTCAAAGCTTCAATGCCAAACATCTGCAAGCACTCGGACGCGTCCATGATGATCAGCACGCACACCAAGCAGTGAAGATTGCGCAGGCGAATTTCGACAATATCAATCTCGACCTGATGTATGCCTTACCGGGGCAGACGCTGAAAGAAGCGCAACAGGATATTGAAACGGCTTGCGCTCAAGCGGTGAACCATATTTCCGCCTACCATCTGACGATCGAGCCCAACACCCTGTTTCACCGCTTCCCGCCTCAGCTTCCCGATGACGAACACGCAGCCGCGATGCAGGATATGATCGAGCAGGTTACCGCCCACCATCAATATCGCAACTATGAAACATCAGCATTTGCGCGGCCTGGAAAAGAATCCCGCCACAATGTCAACTATTGGCTGTTTGGCGATTACCTCGGCATCGGCGCCGGCGCGCACAGCAAAATCAGTTTCGCCGATTCCATCGTACGCCGGATGCGCTATAAGCAGCCCAGAGAATATCTGGCCAAATCGCAGGCCAATGCATCAACCATTCAGACACAACAGATTCTCACTCCTGCAGATCGAAGCTTCGAATTCATGATGAATGCGTTGCGGCTGACTGGCGGCTTTGATACGTCGCTCTTCTCGGAACGCACCGGCTTGCCGATTTCCGCAATCCAGCATCAACTGAATGAAGCTGAGGAACGCGGCTTGTTGGTGCACGATCGAGTTCGCATCAAACCGACGATACTGGGCAAACGCTTCCTGAATGATTTGCTGCACATCTTCTTGCCGGAAAACAATTCCCCCGGCGATGCGCTACAATCGTCGATCCCGACTTAATCATCCAAGGAGTGCAGCACGTGGCCTATGTAAAACCGGAAGACATCGTTGAAAGCATGCTGCAGGCCGGCGCCAAGAAAGCGAACCTGCCGGTAAAGCAATTGCTGATCCGGGGATTCTTATCAGGTGCGTTTCTCGGCTATGCCACAACACTGGCGATTCTGGCGGCAACGCAAACCGGCTGGGGCATTACCGGCGCATTGGTGTTTCCCGTCGGCTTCGTGATGATCATATTACTCGGATTGGAACTGGCGACCGGAAATTTCGCGTTGATTCCCATCGCCGTCAAGGACCGCCGCACCTCGATCCATCGGTTAGCCGTCAACTGGAGCTGGGTCTTGATCGGCAATTTGCTCGGCAGCGTCACGTATGCTTATTTGTATTGCATCGTTGCGACCAAGATGGGAGCAATCGATCCGGCAACGATCCCGGCGTTGCAACGCACGATCACTATCGCGGAAACCAAAACGCTCGAATACGCGAAACTTGGCCTTGATGGCACGATCACCGCTTTCGTCAGCGCGATGCTGTGTAACTGGATGGTAACACTCGGCGCGGTGATGGCATTCACGTCAACCACAACCATCGGCAAAATCATGGCGATGTGGCTGCCGATCATGACGTTCTTCGGTCTCGGTTACGAACATGCCATTGTCAATATGTTCGTGATTCCCGCGGGCATGTGGCTCGGCGCACCCATCAGCTTCGCTGATTGGTGGTTATGGAATGGCATCCCCGTGATTGCCGGCAATCTCACCGGTGGTATGATCTTTACTGGATTCATGCTGTATTGGAGTCATCACCAGCAAACCAATCCGCTCAAGTAATGCATGGTCGAAGCAATAGTTTTCAAAGCTTCTTCAATGCGCCTGATCCCAGTTATCACCACTGCCCACCTCAATCAACAAGGGCACGTCGAGCGGTAGCACGTGACCCATGTATTGCGGCAAAGCATCCTTTATAAGCGCGACTTCATCATCCGGCACTTCGAGCACCAACTCATCGTGCACTTGCATGATCAGTTTACTGCGCAACTTTTCGTTGTGCAGCCAATCGCGCACGGCAATCATCGCCAGTTTGATGATATCGGCCGCGGTGCCTTGCATCGGCGCGTTGATCGCGGCCCGCTCCGCTCCCTGCTGCCGGTTTCCGTTCGGGCTGTTGATTTCCGGCAGCCACAACCTTCTGCCCAGAACAGTTTCGACATAACCCAGCCGCTTGGCTTTTTCGCGGGTTTGCTGCATGTATCTTTCCACGCCTGGATAACGGGCGAAATACCGTTCCATATAGGCACGTGCGGCACTGCGTTCGATGCCCAATTGTGCCGCCAAACCAAACTCCGACATGCCGTAGATCAAGCCAAAGTTGATGACCTTGGCATAACGGCGCTGCTCTGGATCGACCTGACCCAGCGGAATGCCGAAAATCTCGGCGGCAGTGGTACGATGAATATCCTCGCCAGCGGCAAATGCTTTCAGCAAACCATCATCCTGCGAAATATGCGCCATGATCCTGAGTTCGATCTGCGAATAATCCGCTGACACGATGCGATGACCTGGCGGCGCGATGAATGCTTCGCGAATTCTGCGTCCTTCGCTGGTTCGTATCGGGATATTCTGCAAATTCGGTTCGGAGCTTGCCAAGCGCCCTGTCACTGCCACCGCTTGCGCGTAGTTGGTATGTACCCGGCCAGTATTCGGATCTATCATCAATGGCAGTTTATCGGTATAGGTCGACTTCAGCTTGGCGAGGCTGCGGTAATCCAGCAATAATTTCGGCAACGGATAATCCAGCGCCAACCGCTGCAGCACATCCTCATCGGTGGAAGGAACACCGGTCGGCGTTTTTTTAATGACTGGCAGCTTGAGCCGGTCAAATAGCACTTCCTGGATTTGTTTCGGGGAGTTCAGATTGAAGGGTTGCCCAGCGAGCAGATGCGCTTGTTGCTCCAAATCGCATAGCCGCTTACCCAGCTCATGGCTCTGCCTCTGCAGCAGTTGCGCATCCAGCAATACGCCATTGCGTTCGATTTCGTAGAGCACATCCAGAACCGGCATTTCGATTTCTCGGTAAATGTAATTCAGCCGTTCTTCTTGCTGAATGCCGGGGTATAACACCTGATGCAAGCGCAACGTGATATCCGCATCTTCGGCAGCATATTCAGTGGCGATATCGATGGCGACCTGATCAAATCCAATGCGGCTGGCGCCTTTTCCAGTGACTTCATCGTAGCTGATGGTTTTGATATCCAAATGACGCATGGCCAGGTTATCCATATTGTGCGGACGGTGCGATTCGAGCACATAGGATTGCAACAAGGTGTCGTGCGCGATGCCGTTTAATTCTAGGCCATGGTTCGCTAAGACATGTTTATCGTATTTCAGATTCTGGCCTACTTTCGGTTTTGCCGCATTTTCCAGCCAAGGTTTCAATGTGCTCAACACGCTGTCCATCGACAGTTGCTGCGGTGCGCCGGCATAATGATGCGCCAGCGGCACATAGACTGCATGCGGACTGTCGATACAAAACGAAATACCGACCAGCTTTGCCTGCATCGGATTCAAACTGGTGGTTTCGCAATCGATTGATACCAGTGACGCGGCTTCGAGCCGTAACAACCACTCACTCCATTCAGCTTCCGTCAGGATGGCCTGATAAATTCCCGCGTGGACTGCAGGCGAATGCCCAACCTGCAGCTCTATTCCTGAAATTTTGCCTGCGGCAAATAATTCCGATTGACGCTCATCCATTTGCTGACGCAATTCCCGCAACGAGGCTTTCATGTCCAATTGCTCATACAGCCGGATCAGTTGCTCGATATCCTGAGGTTGCGAGATCAAATCGGTGACCTTGATCGGCAAATCGACATCGCACTTGATCGTGATGAGTTGCCGCGACGTATCGAACCACGCCAGCGCCTTGCGCATATTGTCTCCGATCGCGCCCTTGATTTCGTGAGCATGGACAATGATGTTCTGCAACGACCCATACTGCGTCAGCAATTTCACCGCCGTTTTTGGTCCCACTTTGTCCACGCCGGGAACATTGTCGGAGGCATCGCCCACCAGCATCAAATAATCGAGCATGAGCGCCGGCGGCACGCCGAATTTTGCCAGTACATTGGCCTCGTCCAGCACGTCATTGGTCATGGTATTGACCAATGTGACATGAGGATTGACCAATTGCGCAATGTCCTTATCGCCGGTCGAAATAATGCAACGCATATCCGCATCGACCGCCTGTTTTGCCAGCGTGCCGATCACATCATCTGCTTCCACGCCATCGATGATCAGCATGGGCCAGCCCATCGCCCGAATGCAGGCATGCAGAGGTTCAATCTGACAGGCCAGATCAGAAGGCATCGATGGCCGGTGAGCCTTATAGTCCGGATACAGTGCATCCCGGAAAGTTTTACCTTTTGCATCAAACACGCACGCGCTATAATCAGCCTGAAAGTCCTTATGCAAGCGCCGCAACATATTCAGCACGCCATGAATGGCGCCTGTCGGTTCATTGTTACGGTTACGCAAATCCGGCAGAGCATGAAACGCGCGGTACAAATAGGATGAGCCATCAACCAACAATAACGTTTTCATTTATACGATATTTCCTATGAGCTTACTTGATAAATCAGCGACTCATCCAAGAGTCGACAAGCCGTGGTCGGCAAAGGAGTCATGGCGCTTATTCGGAATTATGGCAGAGTTTGTGGAAGGAACGGAGCGCCTCGACGCAATTCAGCCTGCCGTCAGCATTTTTGGCAGCGCCCGCACCGATCCCAGCAGTTCGCATTATCAATTGGCGGAACGAATCGCCAAACAGCTTTCCGATGCCGGATTCGCAGTCATTTCCGGCGGTGGTCCCGGAATCATGGAGGCCGCCAACAAAGGCGCTTTTTTCGGCAAATCGCCGAGCATTGGGCTCAATATTCAATTGCCGCATGAACAACGCCACAATGCCTATCAGGATATCAGCCAGACGTTTCGGCATTTTTTTGCCCGCAAGTATATGTTCGTCAAATTTGCGACCGCGTATGTGATTTTGCCGGGAGGATTCGGTACGCTGGACGAACTTATGGAAGCGTTGACGCTCGTACAAACAGGAAAAACTCGAAAAATGCCGATCATTCTGGTCTATTCCGAATTCTGGCAAGGACTGCTCGATTGGTTTCAAAAAATGCTCGTGGCGGAAGGCTTCATTTCGGCGGAAGACATGAATCTGATCCAGATCATCGATGAACCCGATCAGATCGTGAATGCGATATTTCAATATTATGAAAGCAGCGGATTTGAACCGACTGTCGCTGAACGGGAAGTGCAGCTCAACCTTTGATGACGATTTAGGTACGACAAAACGCACTGACACGATGAAAATGAGCATCATGGAGCGAATGCTCATATCAAAGCGCAGTATGACCGGGCATCTGCTTGCCGGACTTTCCTTAACCGCCGCTGGCAATTTTAGGTAGAATATTCAATTACCCTGACCCATCGGGAACCGATATGCATCAATTACTCATTATCATGTTGTTAAGTTATTCCATGCTGGCGATGGCGCAATCCGAACAACCCACGCAACAGCAAAAGCCTTCGCAGCCCGATAACTTGATCCCATTGCCCGACATTCCTGAATTACCGCCGTTATCAGATCCCTCTTCAACGCCACCGGATATCCAGTCTGATCCGGAATT
Organism: Nitrosomonas sp. JL21; assembly: GCF_009833095.1. Classification (GTDB taxonomy): domain Bacteria; phylum Pseudomonadota; class Gammaproteobacteria; order Burkholderiales; family Nitrosomonadaceae; genus Nitrosomonas. Next base: position 49,243 of record NZ_QRCB01000039.1, on the reverse strand, counting down.
GGAAACACACGTCACGATTATCAAACGGGGAGAAGACACCATCGAAGAACACCGGATCAACGGAGAGCTTCTGATGATCAAAGTGATTCCACGCATCGGCCCGCCGTATTATCTGAAGAAGAATACCATTGCCGACAATCCAACGCACGCGGGTGATGCCGGTATCAATGTGAGTCCGCCGATGTGGCAGCTTCTTAAATTCTGATGTTCAATGACATGCAAAAAAATTTGCCGTGCTGTTGAATGAACCGGTATTGTTTCGCGTTTTTTATTCCCTTCTGACATGTCAGTTTTCACACCCGTTACTCATCAGCAACTAGCGGCTTGGCTGGAGAATTATGCCCTGGGCCAACCTTTGGAGCTGCAAGGCATTTCTTCCGGCATTGAAAATACCAATTTTTTTGTCACGACCACGCAGGGCAAGTTCGTATTGACGTTGTTCGAAAAGCTCACTCAGCGGGAATTGCCTTATTACCTTAATCTAATGGCGTATTTATCCGAGCATGGAATTCCCTGCCCAGCACCGATTCTACGATTGGATCACTCGTTGTCCGGAGAATTGAACGGCAAGCCCGCCACCATCGTCACCCGCTTGCCGGGGCATTCAGTAGCGCATCCGACGCTGACACACTGCGCGGAAGTCGGTACGATTCTCGCCCGCATGCATCGCGCCGGCAGCCACTACCCAGATACGATGCAAAACCCGCGCGGACTGTCCTGGTGGCAGGATAAAGCGCCCGAAATTACGCCGTTCCTCTCAGCCGAAGAAAGAGCCTTGCTGCAATCGGAAATCAATTTTCAGGTGGCTCATCAAACCGCATTATTACCCGCTGGAGTCATCCATGCCGACTTGTTCCGAGATAACGTACTCTTCACGGACCATCGAATCGGCGGGATCATCGATTTTTATTTCGCCTGCAATGATGCGTTTTTATATGATCTGGCGATTACCGTGAATGATTGGTGCATGACCGAGGACAAAACACTGGATGAATCAGGTACACTCACGCTGATACAGGCGTATCATGCCATTCGGCGGCTCACTGCGGATGAGCATGCGGCATGGCCTGCCATGCTACGCGCAGCAGCTTTGCGATTCTGGATTTCGCGACTGTATGATTATCATCTGCCGCGCTCCGGGGAACTTACGCATGCGAAAGATCCAAAGCACTTCAAAGATATACTGCACAACCACATCACAAATATGACCGGCTTGCAAAAGCTCTGGATCTAGTATTCAGCTATTTGATGTATCGATTTAATGGGAGAAAATGAATGGAAAGTCATCAAGTCAACGCCAAGCAAGGATTGCAATGGATCCTGAGCGGCTTCTATCTGTTCCGCAAAGCGCCGCTGGCTTGGATGATCATGTGCTTTACGTTGCTGTTGATCGGTCGTTTGATGTCCTTGGTGCCGATACTTGGAATGTTCATTTTCGTCCTGGTTTCCCCGGTCTTTCAAGCAGGTCTAATGCAAGGCTGCAAGGCGCTGGAACAAGGCAAGCCCCTCGAGATGGGGCATTTATTCATTGCGTTCCGAAAAAATTCAGCGCCGCTGATTACCATCGGTGGCGTATCTCTGATCGGCCAGATACTCATCCTCGGATTGGCGATGCTGATTGGCGGATCCCAAATGACCGACATGATACTGTATGACAAGCGATTCGATGAACGCGAATTGGTGGGTGTCATGAGCAGCTTTCTGACCTCATTTCTTTTGATCCTGATGCTGTCGATCCCGCTCGTGATGGCGACCTGGTTCTCTCCGTTGCTCGTGGTCTTTCATGACACTCCACCGATCGTGGCCATGCAGAGAAGCTTTTTCGCGTGCCTGAAAAATTTTATCCCTTTTCAGATCTATGGCCTTGCGCTCATCATCTTGACGGCTCTGAGTCTTATCCCCTACGGGCTGGGGTTGATCGTCCTGATCCCGACCATGTTCACGTCTATTTATGTCAGCTATAAGGATATCTTTCTTGGCGAACCGATACGCTTCAACACCCCTGAACGGGAAATCGATTATCAGCACGCGAACTGGGCAACACCCGATGCCGATGACAACCGCGACTCATCCCGAAGTGAAGCGGCCTCATCCGCGGTAACCCCCGACACAGTACAATGTGCTTATTGCCATGCGCTGGTTCCGCGTGATTCGGCCGTCAAGGATGCAGATAAAGGCGCCTACTACTGCAGCGAAGAACACCGTCAGCGGCATGGAATGACTGATAAATCGGAATCAGGTCAATAAATCCAGCGCCGGTGTAAACGGCATTCCCAAATCCCGTGCCACAGCCTCATGAGTCAATTTGCCGCGAAAGACATTCAATCCATTGCGTAAGTGCGGATCGTTCATCAGGGCTTTGCGGTAACCTTTGTTGGCAAGCGCCAGCACAAACGGCAATGTCGCATTATTCAATGCGAAGGTAGACGTGCGAGCCACGGCGCCCGGCATGTTGGACACGCAATAATGCACGACGCCGTTGACGGTATAAATCGGATCCGCCAGCGTCGTTGGCCTGGAAGAAGCAAAACAGCCACCTTGATCAATGGCCACATCCACCAGCACTGCCCCGCGATTCATACGGCTGACCAGTTCGCGGCTGACGACCTTCGGTGCCGTTCCGCCCGGTACCAATACCGCTCCGATGACCAAATCTGCGGTTGAGACATGTTCTTCAATGGCATCGACGGTTGAAAAGACCGTATTGATCCGCGAACCATACTGAGAATCCAGTTTTTGCAGACGATGGATTGATTTATCGAGTACGGTGACATGCGCTTCGACGCCCATCGCGATACGTGCCGCGTTGGTGCCGACCACACCGCCGCCGATGATCACCACCCGCGCAGCCGGCACACCTGACACGCCACCCAGCAGCATGCCGCGGCCTCCCTGATCCAGCTCGAGTGCGTGCGCGCCTGCCTGGATGGCCATGCGACCAGCCACTTCGCTCATCGGAGACAACAACGGCAAGCCCCCGAAACTATCGGTAACGGTCTCATACGCAATCGCAATGCAACCCGAATTCACAAGCCCTTCAGCCTGCGCGGGATCAGGCGCCAAGTGCAGATAGGTGAACAGCACTTGATCTTCGCGTAGCAACGGAAGCTCCGATGGCTGCGGTTCCTTGACTTTGACAATCAGGTCTGAGCTGGCGTAGATCTCCTGAGGCGTTTCGATTATTTCGGCACCTGCACTGAGGTATTTGTAATCTCCCAGATCGATCTGAAACCCGGCATTCTTCTGAACCATCACTTGATGGCCATTGGCCACCAGTTCCCGTACCGCAACCGGGGTCAATCCAACGCGGGATTCATGAACTTTTATCTCCTTAGGTACGCCGATACGCATTCAATTCTCCATTACTATTTGCTAAATAATTCCACCATTCACGCCTATCGTCTGGCCGGTGATCCAACGGCCTTCATCGCTGACCAAAAACAGCACAACCTGCGCGATATCATCGGTTTCACCGATACGTCCCAGCGCAGCCATGGCAGCCATCCGCTCGATATCCGCAGCCGTCTTACCGGTGCGGAACAATTCGGTATCCACGGGCCCCGGCAAAATGGCGTTGGCGGTAATTCCTCGCTTTCCAACCTCACGTGCGAAAATACGCGTCAATTGCTCCACGGCTGCCTTGGTCGCAGCATACACGCCATATTTGGGCATCATTACCCGAGTCACGGTACTGGAAATGTTCACGACGCGCCCATGATCGGCGAGCCGGGCCGCTGCCTCGCGCAAGGTATAAAAAACACCCTTGATATTCACATCGATGCATTGATCGAACTCATCATCCTGAATATCAGCGATTTCCTTGAACAGAAGAATGCCGGCATTATTCACCAGGATATCGATCTGCTTGAAATATTCCAGTGTCGTTTCAAATAACTGTTGCACCTGGGCCGGATCGCTGACATCGGCCTGCACCACTCTGCATTCGCCACCCGCGAGAGAAATTTCCCGGCGCACCGCCTCTGCGGCTGTTATATCATGAAGATAATTGATGATCACTTTCGCGCCCGCGATCGCTAATGTTTTGGCGATATCCGCGCCAATTCCACGCGAAGAGCCGGTAACGATGGCAACTTTTCCATGCAAGGATGACATTATGCGTCTCTCTCGATACTGTTTGATGGCACTTTCGGGCTTTCTTTACGCTTATTCCGATGCGCCATGGTTGTTGAGTAATTGAACAATGCGCGGATACTCTCTTTTCTTCGCCCAGTCCAAGGCATTCTCGCCGTGCTCATTCCTGATATGCATATCCGCCCCACGACTCAACAATAATTGAACCGCATCGATATGATTTCCTCTCACCGCCATCATCAGTGGCGTTGTGCCGTTATCGGAAGGCGCATTGATGTCAGCTTTTTCATCCAGAAGCCAGCGCATGGTAGCCACATGACCATTGGTGGTCGCATACAACAAAGGATTCCAGCCGGCATGATGAATGTCTGCACCGTGGCTATGCAGCAGTTTGGCCATCTCATTTTGACCCTGGTAACTGGCCAGCATGATCGCCGTTTCCCGATATTTATTGCGGATATTTACGCTGGCTCCTTTGTCGAGCAGGAGCTTTGTCAATGTCAAATTATTGGTTTTCGCGGCGACCATCAACGGGGTGTAACCTTCTTGATTGACAAGGTTAATGTCTGCATTCTGCTGCAGTAATTTGGCAGCTAGCGAAACATTGCCTTGGTCGATGGCCCGGAAAAAGTCCTCCTGAACGTCCGCAATGGCTATGGATGATACACAAAGCACCGTCAGTGCAATCGCAATCTTGCAGAGAAACGCGTTAACCATCCAATCTTTCATCTTTACTCACCTTGAACAATGTGCAGAAATTACTCGTCGTTGCCGCCGCGATTTCTGCCAACTCAGTCTCCCGCAAGCGCGCAATCTCTTCCGCGACATGGCGTACGAATGCCGGTTGATTCAATTTGCCGCGATGCGGCACGGGCGCCAGATACGGCGAATCGGTTTCGATCAGCATTCTGTCCAACGGAATATTCTTCGCGACTTCTTTTAAAGCCACCGCATTTTTGAAGGTCACGATTCCTGAGAAAGAAATATAAAAATTCATCGCCATGGCTTGCTGAGCGACTTCCCAGCTTTCCGTAAAGCAGTGCATGACACCGCCGACTTGATCCGCGCCTTCTTCTTGCATGATGCGCAACGTATCCGCTGCAGCCGAGCGGGTATGGATGATCAGCGGTTTGTTGACACGTTTTGCGGCGCGAATGTGCTGGCGAAATCGTTCCCGTTGCCATTCCAGATTCCCTTGCAAGCGAAAATAATCCAGGCCGGTTTCGCCGATCGCGATGACTTTGGGATGATCGGCCAGCGCTGCAAGCTGATCGGCATCAGGCTCAACCTGATCCTCATAATCCGGATGAACGCCCACGGATGCGTATAAATTCTCATGCGTCTCGGCCAATGCCCTTACGCGTGGGAAATCCGGCAAATTGACGCTGACGCATAATGCGTGCGTCACATGATTGTCCTGCATGTTATGCAACAGCTTCGGCAGATCATTCGCCAGATCCGGAAAATCCAAGTGACAATGTGAATCAATGAACATAGATCATTTCAAATAATGTTATAGAGGCTTACGAATGGCATCGGCCCAGCAATTGGGTGTTTCAAACAAGCGCACGTGTTCCAGTCGCAGGTGATTGCCGTAATTGTCCTGATATGCCTCGTCAAGGATTTTAAAAGCAATGGAAACCAGATTCTCTGCAGTGGGTTGCGTATCCAGCACCACTGTTTTATGACCTTCGATGGATTGCAGAAATTGAAGTACCTGAGTATCGCCCGAATACACCAGAAATGCATGGTCCCATTGATCAACCAGCGCTGACTTGGCAATACGCTTGACTTCAGAAAAATCCATCACCATGCCTTGCTCTGCGACGCCCTCGTCAGAGATAATGTTACCAGATAGCGTAATTTCGATCACATAGCGGTGGCCGTGCAGATGCCGGCACTGGCTGAGATGGGTTGAAATTCGATGCCCCGCATCAAACTCCAGTTTGCGTGTGATTAACATACCAACAAATTCGCGAGTACACAAAATAGGTGGAATTGTAACATTGCAATCAGATTCTGAACGATTGAGCACCACAGATCATCGCCGCGACAGCGCCGGGCTCACTTATGTCTATCCAGTCGTTTCGCGCCGCGCCGGCGGCGTTTCGCTCGGCATCAACCTGAATCCCAACAATGCCTGCAATTGGCGCTGCATCTATTGCCAAGTGCCGAATCTCAAACGCGGCACTGCGCCACGCATCAATCTCCCTAAACTGGAAGCTGAGCTGCGTTTTTTCCTGCGCGAACTAATTCATGGTGATTTCATGGATCAGCATGTACCGCCCGAAGCGCGGAAAATACGCGATATTGCGCTATCTGGCAATGGCGAACCCACCAGCGCCAAGGAATTTGAACAGGTGATCGAGTTGATAGGTGCCATCATGAAAGACTTCGATCTGCCCGACGATATCAAACTGGTATTGATCACCAACGGCAGTCTTGTTTCCCGTTCAACCGTGCAAGCGGGATTGCACAGGATGTCGCAATTGCATGGTGAAGTATGGTTCAAATTTGACCGCGCTTTGGCGGCAGAGCGGCAGCGCGTCAACAACAACCGCATCAGCTTGCAGAAAATTCACGATCATCTGCGCATTGCCGCTTCGTTATGCCCGACCTGGATCCAAACTTGTGTATTCCAGATCAATGGCGAACCGCCGAGCGACACTGAAGTCCAGGCATATCTGCAATTTCTCCGCAGCTTGATGGTTGAAAAAATACCCATCCAAGGTGTTTTACTGTACGGAATAGCGCGCCCATCGTTGCAACCCGAAGCGCCCGAGTTATCCCGTGTCACAGAATCCTGGCTGATTGCGCATCGTGAAAGAATCCAAGCGCTTGGGTTGCCTGTCCGGCTCAACCCCTGAATGTCAGTTATTCAAAAGCTTGCGCGACACACTCACTACCCCTTCTGTAACAAATTTACAACAAGCGGCTTTTTTTGATATTTATCAACATGCGCAACATATATTACTGATATCTAATGCATTTGATTTCAATAGGTTAAAAATTCTGACGAGTGCATAAAATTCTTACTTTATTCTGCGCTTCAAGTTAAATCGTTATCTCTTATAATAGCGGCCTTGATCATGTTGAAAAACAATGTCATACCCATTCAGTAGTTTCATCGGGAGAGGAAACTACCGGATTTCGGTACCGCCAGTTGCAGTAAATTTACTATTGATTCTCATCCATACCACAGGAGTTTTGTAATGATTTCATGCAGCTCTTTTTCTTTTTCAGCGGCGTCAATGGCTGAATTAAAAGTGCATTTGAACAATAACCTACGCTCAAGGCGACTCAAGCTCGGCTTAGCGTGTATCGGAGCGCTGCTGTGCTTGACGTCTCAAGCTCAAAGTACCAATCCGACACCGCCTGCGAGCGGCCCCAGTGCTGCGCCTTCAGCTTCTGCGCCCGCATCAGCCCCGGCTGCCGCTCCTGCAAATACAACCAGTGCTGGATACGATAAGACCAAAGTGCCTTTCGTCAGCGCTCCATCACGTCCCGGTCTATTCATGTTGCCGCCGACGGGTCCTGGTTATTATTCCCTATGGGACCTGATCACCAGCAATAAGCGCGAAAAACCGCCGGTAGCGCCTTATGCACCTTTCGCGCTTCTCACGACACCGGCGTATGACATTGATTTTCGTTACCTAGCCACGCCGGGACATGAAAAAGATATCTTTGATCCCGTCAAAAGAATCGAACTGGGCAGTGATTGGCTGTTATCGTTCGGCGGCAATTTTTGGTATCGCTACACACATGAAACCGATAGCCGCTTGAATGCAGGCGACATCAATAATGACTTCCACTTGCTCCGTACCCGCTTTCATGCCGACTTATGGTATCGCGATAAAGTCCGCTTATTTGCAGAATTGCTGGACGCCCGCGCGTTTGGCTCGGAATTGCCGCCGTTGATCACCGACCGGAACCATGCGGATATCTTGAATATGTTCGCGGATATCAAGCTAGCCAATATCAATAATGGTCCGGCCTATATTCGCGTGGGTCGTCAGGAATTGATGTATGGCTCGCAACGTTTGATATCAACCTTGGACTGGGTCAACACGCGCAGAACGTTCCAGGGTGTAAAAACATTCTGGCGCACACCAGAGTGGGATTTGGATGCGTTCTGGGTTCGTCCGATGATCACCGAAAAGGGTAACCTTGACAATTGGGATACTCAGCAAAACTTTTTTGGTTTGTGGGCTACCAACAAACCCAAGCCTGGTCACACCATCGATCTCTATTTCCTGAGCCTTATCAATGATCGCAGTGTGACCGCAGCCAATCTGCAGGCGGGCAACATTCTCCAAGGCAACGCCGATACGCACACCTTGGGCGGTCGCTTGGCGGGTAACTTCGACAATCTGTTGTATGAATTGGAAGGTATGTATCAGTTCGGCCAACGTTCCAACCTGGATGTTTCCGCTTTTGCGGTCGCAACAGGGGTAGGCTACCGGTTACCGTTACCCATGAATCCACAAGGCTGGATTCGCTATGATTTTGCATCCGGCGATAGCAGTTCTACCGATGGCAGAAGCAATACATTCAATCAGCTTTTCCCATTCGGTCATTACTACCTCGGTTTCTTGGATCGGGTAGGACGTCAAAATATTCATGATATCAACGCTCAGCTCACGATGCAGCCGATGCCGTGGATCACGTTCATTACCCAATATCATCGGTTCTATTTAGCCAATAATCGGGATTATCTTTACAACGCGGCTGGCGCAGCAACGCTGCGCGACATCACCGGTCAATCCGGCAGCCATGTCGGCGACGAGCTCGATTTCCGCTTAAATCTGCATGTAAGCCGTCATCAAGATGTATTGCTTGGTTATTCCAAAATGTGGAGTGGAGAGTTTTTGAAAAATCAACGCAGAGGCGCTGATCCCGATTTATTCTACGTTCAATACAATTTCCGCTTTTAAGGTTTAAACATCTAAAACACAGCAACGGCAGTCAATCAGGCTGCCGTTGCTGTTTCTATAGCGGCCTCGGCACTTTTGTGTCCGCGCTAATTTTTTATTTATTCAAGATAAAATCCCGCACAATTTTAATTTGCACATCATCCATCAGCATCGGCGCATGCCCAATGCCCGGTAATTCCACAATTTGGGCTTTTGGGCCGCGCACTTTCATTTCTGCTGCGGTTTCAACCGACAATATGTCCGATTCTGTCCCCCGTAATACCAAAGTCGGTATCGCAAGTTGATCCCATTGCTTCCACAAATCGATATCTTTAATTTCATGCGCCTTAAAACTTATCGAGATTTTCGGGTCATACCGAAAACCGAATGACCCATCGTCATATTCCAGCGCACTATGAATCGCCATATGATCCCACTGCTCTTCAGTCAACGGCCCAAACGATATCGAGATCATTTTCATATATTGCTTGAATTCTTCGAAAGTATTGAAGCGCATCTCCTTGCCGACGTAATCCGCTATGCGCTTCAATGCTGCTGCAGGAATCAGCGGTCCGATATCGCTCATCACCAACTTGCTGATGGAAAAGGGCTGATTAGGCTGAATGGCGATGAACATTCCGATCAGTCCACCCAGTGAGATGCCCACCCAGTCAAACGTGACAGACGCTTGATACTGCGCCTGAATATGAGTCACCAAGGACGCTGCGTCGGAAAGATACAACCGGTAATTGTCATAATCCCGTGCCTGTTCCAGCCAATCGCTCTGACCGCGCCCCACGATATCGACGCAAATTACCCTGCAATCTGCTGCAAGCGCGCGGGCGAGATTATCGAAATCGCGGCAATTGCGGGTCAATCCATGAACGCAGATGACGACATGCGGATTTTGCGGATCTCCCCAATCGGTATACGCAATAGAGTGAGGTTTTTTTTGCTCACCGTCACTTGATGGGGTAGGTACTAATAGTCGATACACAGGTATTTTCATAATAAGTTCTATCGTAGTTTCAATAGGATGACATTATGATTGATTCATGAAGCGCACATAAAGTCCAAACAATCCAAACAATTTTCCACCAGGCAGTTACAATAAATCAAATTCTCTCGGCTGCATTCTTGAAACATAAAAATATTTACTCGTTAAATTAAGTGATTGAATGAATGACGGCGCAGAGGAAAAGGATGGATTTTTGTAACGATCACATGACCGATATCTCGAACAGAACTGAAAAATGAAACTGTCGGAACTCTACTGGCATCGGATTACTCCCCTTCATTTGATTTTATGGCCCGTCAGCGTTGTATATGGCATCTTCCTGACGTTCAAAAAACTGTGTTATTGGCTGGATATATTTCCGTCTGTCACCTTGCCCGTGCCGGTTGTCATTCTCGATAGTATCAGCGTCGATGACGGCGGTAAAACGCCACTGACCATTTGGCTCGCCGAGATTCTGCTAAAGCACGGCTATCATCCCGGCATCATCACTCGAGGCAATTCGGACAACCCCGGGTCTCCGGTCGCCGTCAGTTCCGCCAGCGATCCAGGAATAGTGGGCGCTAGGACACTTTTCCTAGCGCAACGATGTGAAACCGTTTGTCCAGTCTGGATTGGGAATGACCGCGTCGCAACGGCACAGGCACTTCTTCAGGCTCATCCCCTCTGCAACATCATCATCAGTAATGATGGTCTACACGATTATCGTCTGAGTCGCGACCTTGAAATCATTACCGTTGACTTCTCCGAGCAAGGTCTCGGAAATGGGTTGCTATTGCCGGCAGGCCCGCTTCGCACTCATCCACGCTCGATGAAAACCCTCGACTTCATCGTCACCAATGGAAAAAGCCGTCATCAGATCGACACCCGCCAGTGGCGAATGACTTATCCGATGAAATTGATCAATGAGGTTGCTTACAATGTACTCAAGCCAGACACTCGAACTTTGATCTCAGCATTCAGACACAGCAAGATACATATCGTAACCGATGACAATAACGCGATGAGAATGTTTGATCTGATTCAAGCACTGAAATTGGACGCCGAGCTGCACACGTTCACAGACAACCATCGCTACCTTCCGGCCGATCTTCATTTTCCGGAAACAGATATGATCTTGATGCCTGAAGAAAATGCATTGCAATGTCAGCAGTTTGCACCGCAGACCCTGTGGGCGATTCCAAATGACATCTGGGTGGATAGCGCCCTTTATACCGCTTTCATGAAGAAGCTCAAAAACGAATCCATGAATTAAGTTGAGCTTACTTGCTATTTCCTTTCAGAATACTGATTTTGTGCTCCTCAAACTCCTGTTCGGTGAGCATCCCTTTTTCCCGTAGTTGCTGCAATCGCTCCAACGCCGATAATTGCCGATCACTGGAAGTCTCAGCTACAGAAATGTTCGCATCCTCATTTGGCGACGCTTGCGCCAGCCCGAGGATCCGACCTACTTTGGCAAATACGATCTTGATGAAACGCCATAATCTGGGCAATAACCAGATCGAGACAAGAAGGAACACTGCGAACAGCACCAGGAATACTTCCGGATATTTGAGCGCAGCCCAAAGACCCGAGAACACTAAGGCATCCCCTGTCAATGATGCAGACCAGTTTGAAACTGGTTCTGGAGAAGTATTGATCAATAGGCGGGCCCCTGCTTTGGTGGCGTGGGTCGTCGCGGCAATTCCCCCCCCGAGTACCCCAGCCGCAATTTCCAGAGCGGGGGTGACATCGCCGACCGCACCGGCTGCCAACATGGCACCCGCAGGAATACGAATAAAGGTATGGATCGAATCCCACATCGAATCCATGCCGGGAATCTTGTCTACAAAAAACTCGATGAAATACATCACTCCGGCGGCGCCGATGACCAACGGATCCTGGAGAACCGTCAACTCGGCTGGCAAGGTGATATGCCCTGCCGCCCCTCCCCAGCCGAGCACCAATAAAACAGCATACAGATTGATACCACTCGCCCAGGCGGTACCCATCATCAAGGCAATTGTCGCTAATAAAGTTTCATACGTTTCCATAATCTCCACACCTGTAATGTCATCAGTCAATCGCGCTGCCACGAATCAGAAGGATGGGGATATGCGCGGTTCTTACTACGCCTTCCGCTACACTTCCCATTAACATGCGGTTAAATCCGGTTCGACCATGAGTGCCAATGATGATCAAATCCGCCGACATATTCTTCGCTGCGGTACTGATCACATCAGCAATCCGTTCACCGCGCGCTTCAAGTAACGTGCAATGAACGTTCAATCCGGCTTCCTTCAGTTTATGCTGGGCCTGTGTCAGAATTTTTTCCCCGTTCAACTTCATAGAATCCAGTAATTCGACATAATTAATGTAATTTTCATCATCCACATATCCAACTTCTTCCAGGACATGGATCAATTCCACCTGGGCTCGTTGTCGCTGCACAAATGTAATGACTTCGTCCAGTGCCTGTTCAGAAGTCGAGCTGCCGTCAACCGGGATCAAAATTCGTTGATACACGATGCCTCTCTAAAAAGTTATTCTGCGTGAAAACGTCTTGCCTTTTCACGAAGAAATATCTTAATCCCAATTCACAGTTTGTACTGAACTATTTTCGTCCTCTTCGCCCCAATCTCGACCGCCAATTCAATCGGTTAATGCCTGGCAAATGCTCATAGGCATGTTTGAACGGGTATTTAGCGATAGAATAGCTATCATGAAGTGGCAGGTTTCAGGCAGTAATATTGAATCTCAACCGAACGATCGAAGCAGATTGGATTAATGCCATTATTGTGAGCATTCCGAAATTTTCATGCCAACGGGTAAAAATTCTATGGCTTTCATTGCAGAATCCATCACAACTTATTATGACGGGCAGCAGGACAGGCTTAACTTGTTGTTCGTCAATAAAGAAAAAAAACAGCTCGTCGGCGTGATGGTGCGACGACTCCTGAAAAACTTGCTGAGCCAGCTTCCCGAATGGCTGGCTCTCCTGCATCATGGCAATTCCTTGCCGCAAACTGCCGAGCAACAATGGCACATCCGTCACCTGCATCACCAAGTGTCTCAGCAAACCATCGCCGTCACCTATGGGAAGGTTCAATTCCATGAGCAATTCGAATCATTTCTCATCGATACCATCCATTTTGCGAAAGGCAATCGGAAAACCGAGGATGTCACGATCAAGCTCGCCTTCTTGAATTCAGCCAAAACGACCGAAGTCATTTTTATCCTTACTATTCCACAATTGCACAAATTATTGGGAGAAATCCTCAAACAGGTCAAAACCTGGGATATCCATAATCCATGGGAAGAGAAGAATGCGAATCCTACCTTATCAACCACTAAACCTGAAATTTTGCATTGACTGGCCGATGTCTGTGAAGCTTTGTCGTTGAATCGTAAAAAATTGAACTCAACGTTATTAAATTTTCCTATGATCTGTGATATAACATGAATCATGTACTGATCAAGGAAGAAAAGAAGCAGCATGAGAAAGGCTCTTCCTGGAAATGTAGTTGATTAGTACGGTTTGCAGAATATTCGCATTTTTAATGTATCAGCATAATAAAAAGGAGTAATTGTCATGCGAGCTATATCAACAACAATCGTCACCGGAACGTTAGTTTTATTTTTGAGCACGCCAGTCATGGCCGCAGACGCTGGACATACTTCAGAAGCTATGGAGCATGCCGGCAAGGCCCAGGCGCACGGAGAAATGGGTCATGCCAAAGAAGCTTTACAACATGCTAAAGACAGCTTGACGCATGCTAAAACTGCGGGTAAAGAACATGCTGAAGCCCATAAACATATGGACGAAGCCATCAAACACTTGGAAGAAGCCATCAAACATGCTGAAATGGGCCATGGCAGCGAATCAGCCAAACACTCAGAAGAAGCCATGAAACATATGCGTCAATCGGGTCATTAATCAATATTGACCGCTCAATTAGCTCTCCGAACGCGAAGAGAGCTAATTGAGAAGCTCCCCGTCATCTTCGTTCATCTGTTCCGCGCTGACTGTAATACAAGCTTTTCCGGTTCAACGTTTCCCTTCCAATTTGAATTCAGCAAGCAATGGTGTGTGATCTGACAGGCGCCGCCACGGCTGACCCTGCAAATGCGTGCAATTGATGACATTCAGACCGCGAAAATAAATCCGATCCATCGCCAGCATCGGTAGCCAGGCCGGAAAGGTACATGCATAGGTGCCGTGCATATTCTTAAAAACTTCCTTGACGCCCAGATCATGGTGCAAATGATATTCGGCACGTCCCCGCCAATCATTGAAATCACCCGCAATGATCAATGGCTCATGGGCTGGTACATGCGATTGAATGCGCTTAACCAAAGTAGAGAGCTGCCGCTCTCTTTCCAGCGCAAACAAGCCAAGATGAACGCAGATCATATGAAGTTTCTGGTCAACCCCAGGAATTTGCAGCGTGCCATGCAACAAACTACGGCTGGCGAAATCCAGCATCGAAACATTGATGTTTTCCCAATCAAAAAAGGGATATTTGCTCAGAATGGCGTTGCCATGATGACCTGATTTATAAATCACGTTCTTGCCGTAGGCATGGTGATGCCACACCTGATCGGCCAGAAATTCGAACTGCCGGATGATGGGATCATCTTTGAATCCATTTCTGGCGAGGGTATGCTCCCCATGAACTTCTTGCAGAAACACCACATCTGCATCGATAAGATGAATCGATTTTTTTATCTCGTGCAGAATATATCGCAAATTGGTCGCGCTAAATCCTTTATGGATGTTATAGGTCAAAATTCTTATCGAAGTGTCGGACATGGCAATGGAGAATTTTTACGTTATTTGCTCGTCATACTATACATAATTTCTCCCCAGAAGCTCTGCACAAAAGAAGTGAAGCACGGGAAAAACCCGGTAAAACCGAAAAAAGCTCAGTAATGAGCAAGATATGAAGATAAATGAGCATTTTGAATCGAATTTCAAGATGTCATTGAGCGGGGTACCGTTTCAGATTTTCAATTAATCCCATTTGAGCTGGGAATACAACGATAGAATTTGAATTATAGGATGCACTATTATGATTCATCCCATATATCATCAAATCGTCAATCTACCGAACTTTATCAGCCTGATTCGGATATGCCTGGCGCCTCTGCTGTTTTATTTTGCGCTCACTCAACAACCTGACTGGTTTATCATCGTATTGGTGGGCGCTATCTTCACCGATGTTCTGGATGGGTTTCTAGCCCGGATACTGAATCAAATCACTTCCATCGGCTCGCGGTTGGATAGCTGGGGAGATTTCATCATTTATTCAACCATGGCGATCTGCGCCTGGATATTATGGCCGGACATCCTACTTCGGAAACTTCCTTATTTCATCGTCATTACGCTTAGCTTTACATTGCCGGTGCTGGTCGGTTTCATCAAATTTCATACTGTCATCAGCTATCACACCTGGAGCGTTAAAATTGCCGTAGTCATTACCGTGCTCGGCTACATCCTGCTGTTCACCGGCTTGGTCGACTGGCCCTTCCGTCTGGCAGCGGCATTTTGCGTGTATGCTGCAATCGAAGAAATCGCCATTACATTATTGAGTCAGCATCAGCTCGTGGATGTCAGAACGGTGTGGCAGGCGCTTAAGTTCAGGCAGCGACATAAAATTGATCACGTATGACCGCATTTGGTGCTGAGCACACAGCGGAGCAATCATTGCGTTTTCCTATCATCGCAGCCTCAAGCCAGTGTATGATCGTATTTAACTTCACCTCATATAACAAAAATAATTCATGCACAGCGCTTCGCAAATAAATATCCTCATCCTCGATGATGACCCCTTCATCCTTAAGATGCTGACCAAGATGCTGGCGAATCAAGGCTATACTTCGGTTCGCACCTGCGATAATGGCCGGGATGCTCTCGCAGTGATCGACAACGCCGATACCCGACCCGACCTCATTCTGCTGGATCTCAACATGCCCGATATGGATGGCATCGAATTCGTGCGTTATCTGGTTGAGCACAGCTATCCAGGCGATCTCGTCCTGGTCAGTGGAGAAGATGAGCGCATACTAAAAACCGCCGAGAAACTGGTTCATGCGCATCAAATACCGATGTTGGGATATCTGCATAAACCCGTCACGCCTGATAAGCTTGCAGGTATCTTGAGTGCATGGAAACCTCATGCAACGGATGATCAAACACCGATAAGTCATAGACTATATAGCGCTGAAGAATTACGAGCAGCCATTGCAAACCGCGAACTGGTCAACTATTACCAACCCAAGGTATCGGTCAGAACAGGCGATGTCATCGGGGTTGAAACATTGGTTCGCTGGCATCACGCCACTGACGGACTGATATTCCCGGATCGTTTCATTCGCATCGCCGAAGAAAATCACCTTATCAATGAACTCACCACGCTGGTGCTGACGAATGCGCTCAATCAAGCCAAAATATGGCACCAAAGTGGCTTGATGCTGCGTGTCGCCATCAATGTTTCGATGGACAATCTGGCGTCTCTGGATTTTCAGGATCTAGTCGTAAATTTAGTGACCCAGGCAGGTCTTTCGCCGCAAACCATCGTGCTTGAAGTCACCGAAAGCCAAGTCATGGGCGCAGATGCGCGGGTTCCGCTCGAAATCCTGAGTCGGTTGCGGCTGAAAAGATTTCATTTATCGATCGATGATTTTGGCACCGGCCATTCCTCAATGGCCCAATTACGCGACATCCCATTCGATGAGCTCAAAATCGACCAAGGTTTTGTGCATCGCGCCTGGACGGATGTCACGTTGCGCGCGATCTACGATGCCAGTTTATCGATGGCTAAGCAACTCGACATGGAAACGGTTGCAGAAGGCGTCGAGGATCTGCATGATTGGGAATTGCTCCGCCAGACCGGCTGCGACCTGGCGCAAGGAAATTTCGTGTCGAAGCCGCTTTTGGCCGCCGAATTCTCGAACTGGGCAGCCACCTGGAAACAACGGGTACGTACCGAATCGCTACTCCAACCCGAGAAATGACCAGTCATCATTTTGGCGCAACATGATGACTCACTATTTAGCCTTACGGGCAACCAGATAAGTTTCAACCTTGGCAAGTTCCACCTCGAAGCGCGGCAATAACACCGCCAATGCCTGCACATCGTTATTTTTCCCGGTCTGCTCCAGATCAGCGCACACGTCGCCCAGCGCGAGCGCACCGACCGAGCGCGACGACGATTTGAGCTTGTGCGCAATCGATCCTACCGTTGGATAGTATCCTGATTGGTAAGCCTGTCTGAGCTCCGCAGCCGCTTTTGCCACACTGACCTGGTAGTCCTGCAACATGTCCTCGATTGTGGCTGGATCATCGCCGACCAGTTCTTCCAGCACATGAATGTTGACCGGTAATACTGCCGGTTCTTCGTGTTCGGCTGGAGCTGGGGTCGGGACTGAGGCTGGCGCTGGCGCAGTTGACACAGTTTCGGCAGCCGGTTTGGGGACGGCTAAATATTTCTCCAATACCAAACGTAAATCTTCAAGCTGAGCCGGTTTGCTCAGATAATCGTCCATTCCGACACTCAAGCAATGTTCCTTTTCGCCTTTCAGCGCATTCGCAGTCAACGCAATGATGGGTATATGCTTCTGACCGACTTCTCTTGTGCGAATATTCTTGGTCAATTCAAAACCATCCATTTCCGGCATGTGCAAATCAGTCAGCAGCAGTCCGTATTCACCATTCTGCATGCGTTTCAGCGCCTCGCTGCCGTCATTGGCGATATCCGCCGCATATCCCAATAAATTCATTTGCTGCTTGATGACTTTCTGATTGATTTCGTTATCTTCGGCGATCAAGATCAGCTTGCCCTGGCGTATCGCATCGTCGCGGGAAATCGCCACGGGTTCGGATTTGTTGGTTGCCACCGGCAATGCTTTCTCATCGCTGGCATCGACCCTGCCCGCAGCGATCGCCATGGCCCGCAGTAACGATTGGCGGTACATGACATCACCATCCAGCGTCACGATGTCGATGCCTTCGATGCGCGCTTTCCGTCGGCGTCCGCGCTTGATAATGACAAAGTGCGGTTCGATATCGGATTGCAGCGGTGCCTGCAGGGATCCTGTCAATACATGAGAACGAATCGCAAAGATTTTACGCAATTCATCGATCGATGGTCCGTCCTGGCCGGCATCAATGACAACCAGCCACAAGCCGGGAACCAGCGTCGGAATGAGCTCGCGCAGAGAATCCAGATTTGCGGTCACTTCCACGGTCGCACCGGCGCTTTTGAGATAAACCGCCAAATCGCAGCTCAAGCCATCGGAATTAACCAGGATAATGCAGTTCAAGCCGCTGAGATCTTCGATTATATGATCGACCACCGAAGACGGCGGCAATGGTTTGAAAGGCATCTGGATCATGAACGTAGATCTTTGCTGGGGCTCACTCTGCACCGCGATCTCTGCATCCATGAGCTCGGCCAGATGATGGGAAATCGCCAATCCAAGGCCGGTACCGCCAAAACGCCGCGTAGTGGAAGGATCCCCCTGCGAAAACGATTTGAAGAGCTTTTCCTGCGTTTCCTTATTCATGCCGATGCCATTGTCGGTCACCTGAAAGCTGATCACGACTTCATCCGGATGTGTTTCCGCCAATAATACCCGTACCGACACTTTTCCGGGCTTGTCCGGTTTGTTGCTGGAAAATTTGATGGCATTGTTGACGATATTGACCAGTACTTGGCGCAAGCGCAGCGGATCGCCCAATACATTGTCAGGAATGGCTGGATCGATGAACAAGGTGAGCTCGACTTTTTTGCTGAGCGCCAGGTGCGCCAGCATGCCGCACGCATTTTCAACGACGCTGACCAGGCGCATCGGAATCTTTTCGATCTCCAGCTTGCCGGCTTCAATTTTGGAAAAATCAAGAATGTCTTCAATAATGGCCAGCAGCGCGTACGCCGAATCACGGATCAGATTGGCCATTTCCATTTGATAGCCGCTCAGACTGGTCTGCCGCAGCACATCGATCATGCCGATCACGCCGTTCATCGGTGTGCGGATTTCATGGCTCATGGCCGCCAGAAAAGACGATTTGGCTCTGCTCGCCTGCTCGGCGTCGATTCGGGCTTGCTTCAGATCGTTCATCATGCGCACATGTTCACGAATATCACGCAGAACACCGGTGAAATGTCGTTTTCCACCGACAAAATATTCGCTCACCGCCAGATATAGCTCGATTCGTTCGCCATTTTTGTGCACACCTTTCACTTCGCGTCCCAGGCCGATGCCATGCGAGCCCGACAAATAGGGTCGGCCGACATATTCCTGACCATGCCCGGTGCGGCAATAATTCTCCATGTAGCCGATATGCTTGCTGCGATCCGGCTCGGGCACGATGATGGCAATGTTCTGGCCGATCATCTCATCGTGATCATAACCGAACAATTTTTCCATGACGGGATTGACCGATAGAATGATTCCGATTTCATCGGTCGTCACTACACAATCGACCATATGTTCAACCACCGAGCGGGTTTCTTCTTCTTTGATGGCGAGCGCGCTATTGACGCGCTGCAAGTCGGCAGTTCGAGTCGCTACCCGATGTTCCAGTTCCTGATTGAGCTGCAACAAATTCTGTTCAGCTTCGTCCCTTTTTAGGTTGCTGGCGTCCAGTTGTTCCACCATATTGTTAAAAGTCTGGGCGAGCTGTTTCATTTCATCCCAACCAGCAACGGCAACGCGCTGACTCAGATCACAATTACCTAATGAAGCGATTTTTAGGGCAGTTTGATTCAATTGCTTCAACGGTTTCACAACGCGCTGGTTAAACAATATCGCGCCGATCACCGCAATCACCAATGTGACGATCAAGCTTACAAGCCCAACGAAATGCACTTCATACACAGAAGCAAAGGCTTCATCGACATCAATGTGCACGATGATGCCCCACTTCATGCGCGGCAAATAGCGCCATGCCGCGACCACCTCCTTGCCGCGGTAATCCATCGTCAATCCCCCGCCCGACTCACCGTTCAGCGCGCTCTTGATGGCGTCCGACTGAGGCGGCTGGTTCAATGGTATTCTTCGCTCCAGCGCAGCGTCGGAATCGAACTTCAGCGGCGCCATCACCAACGCAGTACGATCATCTTCAACTCGCGCCACGACTGTCTCACCGCTATCGGTCAACCCGACATTATTAGCAATCACGGTGAATACGCGTTGGCTGAAGATCTGCAGTGCCAACACACCCTTGAGGTCTCCATTGATGACGATCGGGGTTGCAACAAATGCGGCAATGGCGCCCTTTGAAGGTTCGTAACGCTCAAAATCAGATATCGTCCCTTCGCGGGTGCTCAAAGCATGACGCGCAACTTCACCTAAACCGGTATTGCTGTAGGGTCCGGTGAATAAATTGGTTGCAAAGTCAGATTCATGCGCTTGCGAATAGACGATATCTCCGCGCGGCGAAATCAGGAATAAATCGTAATATTTCGCTTCATTCACAAAACGCCAGTAATTCTCGCGGTAAGCGGCATCCAATTGGCGATACTCATCGGAATCGACACCTTTTTCTTCAAAAACCCGAGTAATGTTGACCATCGCCTCGTGCGTCGTGCTGGCATCGCGCAATAAACTGGCGTCCAGTAGACGTTCTTTTAGATAACTGTCAATCTGCTCGACTTTCTTATCGGCAATGGCAGACACATTGCGAATGGCGGATTTCTTGATTTCCTTCTCAAATGAATGCAACAGCGTGTTGCCTATCATCACGATAGGCAGCAGTGAAACCAATGTGAACCAAACGGCAAAGCGCTGTGTGAGCGAAGTAAATTTCATCAGTTCCTCCTTGCAGCCTTGACGACTGAACAGGCTGGCGATTCAGTGGGAACGCTGTATTTTGGGAAAGCTCCGAAAAAAACGAGCGGCAGGCGGATAAGGCGAAATCGGCTTAAAAACGCAATTGACGTGACACAATAAACCTGTTGAGCCTGATTTCGATCCTGCATGAAGGCGCAGTCGCTTCTCGGAATCTCTTACGGAATATGAGATCCAGCGTATCGTTCAACTTATCATATCATGGGATCGCAGTTGCAAAACAAAAGGGTTTTCTGTGCACAGGCTGACATGAAGTAAAAAAACTGCAGATACATGACATCAGTAATGAGCTCAGCCAAGTCTTGAAATTGAAAGAAAAATTTTAAATGCTTGAAATAGCATATCGATGTAGAGCAAATCGCCATTTCCTAATTTCCTATTTCATTGATATATAATCAACAAATGGAAATTTCTGAAGACGAACTTACTCATCTCAATAAACTGATCGGCTTGATCTATGATGGCGCAACCGATTCAGTTCGTTGGACGAAAGAGATATTGCGAGCATTAACTGAGTATATTCAAGCACCTGAATGCATTTTATTTACTCCTTCTCATAACCGCAAAATGGAGGTCATTTTTTTATCCACGGCATAGCAATATTATTTTTGGGGAAGAGCTTGTACTGTACGTCGTCAAAGCAAATTGGACTAATGAGCGGTTAAATTAAGAGATGGTTTAGCTCATGTGGGTTGGGTTAACTGATTTGTTAGCATAAAACATCTGGCGTCGCAAAGCTAAGGTTCGCCGTTTTATTTTTTCTCTTTCATCCAAAATAGATTGGCTCCGACCATAGAAGACATCAGCGGGTACTAGATTGTTGAGTGATTCATGATATCGCTCATGGTTGTAGTAACCGACAAACTATCGAATACGTTCTTCCAATTCACCAGGAAAGTAATAATTTTCCAGCAGGATCTGGTTTTTTAGTGAACGATGCCAGCGCTCGATCTTGCCTTGAGTCTGAGGATGATAAGGTTTGCCGCGTGTGTGGGTCATATTCTGACTTTCAAGATAATGAGCTAACTCGCTTGAGATATAACTTGGGCCATTGTCACTCAGTAATCGCGGCTTGTGTTTGATCTTGACCTGATCGAGTCCAGTAAAACGTAATGCATCATCCAGCATATCTGCTACATCATGTAGTACAAAGCCACCAGGCGATGATAAATCGTGAGAAATCATCCAACACGGTCGATAAGTAGTACCATCCCCAGCCGGTAATTTTGAAATAGGTAAAATCGGTCTGCCACATTTCATTGACTCGTGTTGTGGGATGCTGAAACTTGTCTCTTGCCTGCATGAGAATATAGGCAGGACTGGTAATCAGATCATGGGCCTTTAGTAGCCAATAAACTGATGATTCCGATACAAAGCTGGATTGTTCATCAATGTACGTTACGGCCCTCGGGCGACAGTTCATCGGACGTCGCTTCGCGAGCAGTATCCCCGGCCAAGTGCTTCTTGCCAGCTTCCAAAAATTCCTTCGACCAGCGGTAATAGATATTGGTATTGATGCCTTCCCGGCGGCATAGCTCTGCAATACTGTCTTCACCTCGAAGACCTTCCAGCACGATCCGAATCTTTTCCTCTGCTGGGTATTGGCGCCGCGTTGCTCGGCGTATATCGCGTACGGTCTTCTCGACACTGCGGTTTTGCTGACTTTTCTCTGTCATTCATCGTTCCTTTTTTAGAGTTACGATGAGCCAAAACACTCTCTTAGGCAATCACATCATTTTGTCCAACTGACGCGGGATACACTCAAATCAATCTAATAAATCTTAACTACATTAAAAAATGCGTGCGGCGTTTTGGGAGAAGTTGACATATCCCTAATATCACCGCTTGTAGAGCCAATCGTTTAAATCTGGCACATTTAGATACCCCTGCCATCTCGCTCAAACACACCAAATGCAGGTTACTTTAATGTGCCGCGAACACGCTGAGTTTGCCGTGGCACCGCTACCATTTCCCACTAAAATAAATCTCAATAACTTCCACTTTGCCTAATAATTGCCGGGATCTATTTTCGTTTTGTCGTAGTTAAAGCTCCTCCAGCAAAAACCTCCAGCGACAGAACCTAAAAACTTACACCATCCGATATAGAAGTACAAAAAAAACAGGGATCAATTCCCTGTTTTAAATGCAAAACTATATCAAGTTATATCTTGCTATTTTGCAGCTTTGAAGTGCTCTGATGCTTCTTTCGCAGCTTTCTGAGCGGCCTCAGTTTTTCCGTCATTACCTTCTTTCACAGCCTTATCTAAAGAGCTAATGCCTTCATCTACATGCTTAGCGTCAACTTTATGCTGTTTGTCATCTTTTGCAGATTGCGCGTGTGCTTTCGCTTCTGTGGCGTGCTGAACGACCCCTTTTGCATCCGATGCCGAAGCTGCTGCATCAGTATGTTTTATTGCTTCATCCAAATGTCCGCTTCCGGCTAGAACATTGAATGAAAAGAATGTGGAAATCAGTAATACTAAGATAGAAATTTGTTTCATATCAATTATCTCCATGGTTAACTTAAAGTAAGTGATGAAGATAATTGTTTCTCATCACTCATTCCACATGATATATGTTGAGTTGAAGCTCATCTGTACGGTAGCAAACAAAGCTAGTAATGCGGTTTATTTGGCTTGTTTGAAATGCTTTAAGGCTTTTCTTGCTGCTTCAGTAGCTGCTCCAACCTCACCCTTAGTAGCTTCATTGATAGCAGTATCAAGAAATCTCAATCCTTGGTCCATTTAGTTAATGTCAGCTTTATCTTGTTTGTCATTAGGGATCCCTATCGCGCTTGATAGGTATAAAACTGACTCGGGTGAATGTGCAAGAGAAATATTGAAAATTCTGCTACCAGCCTTTTGGGAATCGGAATATTCTGATTCACCAGATCGTTCAGCACTTCCCCTATAGGTTTCCTGAGCTTGTCAAATAATAATTATTTTCGCCGCATTGAATAAATACTCCATACCGGGGTTAGTTGTCACCGGAATGAAGATGGGTGGGCTATAAAATTGCGATCAACGATGGAAAAATTCAATGATCATCGACCTTGATCCATTGTGCGTTCAGCGGCAGGACTCCCTTCAGAATGGCTTGTCGCCCCTCAAAGGCAATATAACTTTGCCGGCCATAATGCGGCAACGGGCGAATCAACGCCTCGAGCGACGCAACATCCTTCGCCGAAATCACGGCCAGTGATGCACCTTCGTCGCGTCCCTGAGTCCAGACCTGAGCAGTGCCCGTGATGCCAACCTGCTCAGGCCGGGGTGGTAGTTTTCTGGTGCTGAGCCAAGCGTCAACATCAGATTGAAGACCGATGATCAAGGTGGGCGACGCGGATAGTTGATCGCCGCTGTCACTCAAGGTGGGCGCACGCTGCTGCAATTTTTCCGCCAGCACCGCAGCAATTTTCCGCACCTCGGCGTTTTCCGTCAGAATCATCGTTTCCGTCGCCGGATTGACCATCGCTTCACGCAGGATCGGCGGCGCTTCATTCCGGAGCAATTGACGAAACACGCGCGCATCCGGATCGATCGATACCGCCAGCGGTTTTTCTGCCAATGCCAACGTGAACGTCTGCTGTTCACGACTCAAATCCAACCAATGGGTCTCGGTTTTGTCCTGGCTCTGAATCGCGATTGGAACACGCAACTGATAGGCTGGCGCGGATTGTGCCAAGGTGAGCGTCAGTTGATGTCCTGAGCCTGCCGCGTCACGCTTCGCTGCGTTGATCGCAATGGCCGGTGCGCCGGCGCGCTCGAGCCATTGCGTGAAGAACGGCTGCAGATTTTGCCCTGAAATCATCTCGAACAATTTTTGCACATCTTGCCATGAGGTGACCTTGAAGCGCCGGGTATTCCATAACCCCGCCAATGCCCGCTGAAAAACGGCTTCACCTAATTGGTCGCGCAGCATGAAAAAGAGCATCGCCGCTTTGTTATAACCGACAATTTTAGAGGCGCTGTGGGTGCGTGACGTAAAAGCAGTCAAGGGGGCATCCTGGCCCGGTTGCAATGCGGCAAAATCACGCAACCAACCGACTCGCATGTCGCGCGCAGCTTCGGAGCTTTCCGCTTCTTTGTACGCATAATCGGCCATGAAGGTCGTCAATCCTTCCGACCAATTGCCGCTGCGATAATCCGCATACACGCCATTTCCCCACCAATTATGCAACACTTCATGACCGAGCGAGGTTGCGGGTATGAACGGCAGTTTCAGCACATCGATACCGAGATAGGTCATCGTCGGCATCCCGAATCCCGTCGGTGTCGGGCTTGAGACCACGCTGAATTCCGTATAAGGATAAGCGCCGATCAAGGACTCGTACATGTCCAGATAGCGCTTGACCGAATCCAGATAAGTACCGGATAAGTTACTAATCTCCGGGTGGAAATAGGTGCGCAATCGTATCGGCGAGTTGTTGCGGCCTTGATGCGTCGTTGATTCGATGACATACGGCCCCGCCATCACATCGATGCCTTCCGCCGGATGCGGAAATTCAAAGGAGGCGCGATAGTGCTGTTCGGATTCGGTTTCTTCAATCAACCGACCCGCTGCCAAGCCCTTGTGACCAGCAGGCAATTCGATGCTGATTTTATAGCGCACCAGTTGACCCAGCACGCGCGGATACCAATTCGCCCCATCCGGCAGGAAAGTGCCCGCCTCGCCGGTCACCGCAACCGGCCGGCCGAGCGTTTGCTGATGGTCGAGTGCGGTATCGAGCGGCAGCAACGGCCCGCGCCAATGGATCACGAATTGAATCTGCTGTCTGAACGGCGATGCCATGTTCCAGACATGCGGCTGATGAGGATCCGTTCGGCCGCTTCCGAGCGGCCCATCATTGAACACCGCCTCGGTCACTTCAAATGCCGCGCCGAGCATTAGTTGCAACTCGCGCGGTTGTTTGACGGTAATCGTGCTTTTTCCTTCAATCGTGCGGTTGATGGGATCAATTTTCACCGCCATGTCATAGTCGATATCATTGAACTTCACCGCCACCGGTCTCGAGTAGACCGGCGTAGCCATGAAGCCGATCAACGCAAGAAGCAGGCACGCTCGTATAAACATGAACATCATGGATCGATTCCGAAAAATCATGACGGATGGGCAGGAAACTTCGCGATTACGAGCATTTCCGTGTTATCGCGAAGAATCTTGATCGGCAGCCAGGTGCCGGGCGCCTGGCGTCTGACGATGGCGATCACATCGTCGGTGATCTTGACCGGCACCCCGGCCATTTCGATAATCACGTCCGAATCCATCAATTTGGCCTCATCGGCAATGCTGTTCTTTTCGACCTGCAGCACCACCGCACCGCCTCGGCCCATTTCATAACGTATGCCCAGTCGCTGAAACTGTGGCCGACTCGACTGCGACACATGCGGCAATACGCCGAACACCGCATCGGCCACGCCCTTGACCAGATTCTTGCAGGATTTATCGTTGTCCCAAGGCAAGAGCGCTGCAACATTCTTGATGCCAAGATCCTGCAACTGGTGCGCTACGCCGAAACCATGCAGTACATGACCGGTGCCCATGACGCCGACCACGAGTGGCTTGTCCGGGCCATTGGCGTCAGCCACCGCCTGCCGCAGAATCTGCGCCATGGCGCGATCCCACAATTGCTGCCCGCCGATGAAACGCCTGAAATCAGGATCGTCGGACGCGACTTCACCGTCGCTCTTGTGTT
Source organism: Nitrosomonas sp. JL21 (assembly GCF_009833095.1). GTDB lineage: Bacteria > Pseudomonadota > Gammaproteobacteria > Burkholderiales > Nitrosomonadaceae > Nitrosomonas. The sequence goes on along the minus strand of NZ_QRCB01000039.1, from coordinate 22,698 downwards.
TCCGGTCATGCTGCTTATAGATCGGAAATAAATAATCGACATAAGCCTGGCTTGGCTCTGCCGGATACGTCAGTCCCTCGCGTTCTTCGACCGGAATGCTATAAAAGCCTTTTTCGGCGACCTGCCGGCGCAGGCTGGTCTCGATATTCAACGCCCGCATCGGGATACGGTTCATGCGCGCAAAATGAAAAAGCGGCAAATACAAATTAGCGTCGGTATTCCAGACATGATCCCATTCCGCGGCGCGAAGAAATTCCTTTTCGGTCAACTCGCCTGCCACCCATTTGTCCAGTGCCGGCTGCACGCGGCGCGGAAACATTTCAAAGCCGATCACCATATTCGGGCGCAGCGCATGCAGCGCCGCCAGCGTCTGCAATTGCCAGCGATGATGATCCGCATTGACGTGCGTTTCCCCCAACAGCACTATCGATGCCTTGGCTGCGCGCGCGATGACGTCGCGTTGCGTCGTTTCGCCGGCGCCCGGAATGACCCAGCTTCCCAGCGCAACGCATTGCTTGGGTGCTGGCTTTTTGGCCGGTATGATGCTGGCCCATGCGTTGCTCCAACCCATGCTGGCAATCAGCACGAAAGCGCTTGCGGCGACATGATGCCGGTGTACACTAAAATTTCTCATGTTAATCAGTCTCTCAAAATCGAATGATGATCGCATTACCCCACCCACTGCCGCGCATTCCTGAACAATCGCATCCATGGGCCATCTTCGCGGGTATCGGCTCTTGATTTCAAAGGATACCAGGAATGCTGCGTCATTCTGAAGACGCGTTCCGGATGCGGCATCAGCACATTGAAACGCCCATCCGGCGTGGTCAATCCGGTGATTCCCAGCACTGAGCCGTTCGGGTTGTACGGATATTTATCGGTGGGTTGACCGGCATGATCGATATAACGAACAGTCACCAAGCCGGCTGCATTGTCAGGCGAACCCGCGGAAAATTCAACCCTGCCCTCACCGTGGGCCACGGTGATCGGCATCCGGCTGCCGGCCATGCCTTCAAACAGCACCGATGGGCTCTGCTGGATTTCCACCATGACAAAACGCGCCTCGAATTGTTCCGATAGGTTGCGCCTGAACCGGGGCCAGTGCTGCGCGCCGGGAATGATGTCCTGCAGATTGCTCATCATCTGGCAACCATTGCATACCCCCAGTGCGAACGTATCGGGGCGCTGGAAAAACGCCTCGAACTCATCCCGCGCGCGTGGATTGAACAAAATCGATTTGGCCCAGCCTTCGCCGGCGCCAAGCACGTCGCCATACGAAAATCCGCCGCACGCGACGAATCCGTTGAAGTCTGCCAGCGACACACGCCCGGCCATCAGGTCGCTCATATGCACGTCCATTGCGGTAAACCCAGCCCGATCGAAAGCCGCCGCCATTTCGACATGGCCGTTCACGCCCTGTTCGCGCAGCACCGCCAGGCGAGGACGCACGCCGGTTCGAATATAGGGCGCAGCGATGTCGTCGTTTGCATCATAGCTCAACGCGACCTGCAGGCCGGGATCGGCGGTATCGAGAATGCGCTCGAATTCCTGCCGGGCGCAATCGGGATTGTCGCGCAATGCCTGCAGTCGAAAACTGGTTTCTGACCAGGCACGCTGCAAATCCACCCTTTTTTCTGCCAAAACCGGCTTGTTGTTGCGCAATAGACGGATCTCATCGATGCTATTCGGCTGACCGATGATAAAGCTGTGATCGCGCAATTCCGCTTGTGCCAACATGCCCATCACGGCTGAGCGATGCTCGGTGCGGATTTGTATCACCGCACCCAGTTCTTCATTGAACAGTACCGCCAGCAAGCGCTCCATAAAGCGCCCGCTCAATTGCTCAGGCCGCAATTCCGAACCGTCGATATCACTGCCTTGCGCATCGAAACATAATTGATCCAGGTTGACCGTGATACCGGCATGCGCTGCAAATGCCATTTCGCACAGAGTCACGAACACTCCGCCGTCCGAACGGTCATGATAAGCCAGCAGTAGGTTTTCGCGGTTGAGCTGCTGGATCGCTTCAAACAGGGCCTTGAGTTTCCGTGCGCCTGATTCACCATCGATGTTAGGCGCGACGTCGCCCACTTGCTTGTACACTTGCGCCAATGCAGATCCACCCAAGCGATTTCGCCCCTGCCCCAGATCGATCAGAATCAATTCGGTGTCGCCGAAGTCCGTACGCAACTGCGGCGTCAAGGTATGACGCACATCGGTGACGGTGGCAAACGCCGAAATGATCAGCGACAGTGGCGCAGTCACTTCTTTGGGCTGTCCGGATTCCGTCCAGGCGGTTTTCATCGACATCGAATCCTTGCCGACCGGAATGCTGATGCCAAGTTGCGGGCATAATTCCATGCCAACGGTATGCACCGCGTCATATAAATCGGCATCCTCTCCCGGATGCCCTGCTGCAGCCATCCAGTTTGCCGACAGTTTGACCGCCTCGATCCGATCGATCGGCGCCGCAGCGATATTAGTCAAGGCTTCGCCGACCGCCATGCGCGCCGCTGCCTTCGCATCGATCAACGCCAGCGGCGCTCGCTCGCCCATCGCGAAGGCTTCCCCTAGATAAGTGTGATACCCCATGCTGGTCACGGCCACGTCGGCGACCGGCACTTGCCACGGGCCAACCATTTGGTCGCGTGCCGACAATCCGCCGACACTGCGATCGCCGATCGTGATCAAAAAAGTTTTGTCGGCCACCGCGGGTAACCGCAACACCCGGTAAACCGCCTCGGTCAGCGCCACATCCGACCAATCGAGCGACAATAAGGGGCGCTGAATATGCGTCACATCGCGCGTCATCTTCGGCGGTTTGCCGAGCAAGACCGGCAATGGCATGTCGACCGGTGGCGCGACGGACTGCCGATCCGCCACTACCAGTTGTTCATCGGGAGTGGCTTCGCCGACCACCGCGAACGGGCAACGCTCGCGTTCGCAAATGCGTTGAAACAGCGGCAACGACTCCGGCTTGATGGCGAGCACATAGCGCTCCTGCGCTTCATTGCACCAGATCTGCAACGGCGACATGCTGGTTTCCTCGGAAGGGATCAAACGCAGATCGAAGCGCCCGCCTCTGCCGGAATCGTGCACCAGCTCAGGAAAGGCATTCGACAACCCGCCGGCGCCGACATCATGGATGAACAGAATCGGATTTTCCCCGCCCGCGCGTTGCAATTGCCAGCACCGGTCGATCACTTCCTGCGCGCGCCGCTGCATTTCCGGATTGCCGCGCTGCACCGAATCGAAATCCAGCGCCTCGGTATTGGTACCGGTATCCATGCTCGATGCCGCACCGCCGCCGAGCCCGATCAGCATGCCCGGCCCGCCGAGTTGGATCAGCAGAGCACCCGCGGGGAATTTTTGCTTATGCACCTGCGCATCGGCAATCTGGCCGATACCGCCCGCGACCATGATCGGTTTGTGATAACCGCGCATTTCACCGCTGACGCGTTCTTCGAAGGTGCGGAAATACCCGGCCAGATTCGGGCGGCCAAATTCGTTATTGAACGCCGCTCCACCAATCGGCCCTTCGAGCATGATCTGCAATGCCGAGGCGATGCGACCGGGCTTGCCGTAGCTCGGTGGATCATCAGCGCCGCCAGTGTGCTGGTATTCCCACGGTTGAACGAAGCCGGGAATCCCCAGATTGGAGACCGAAAAACCACATAAACCGGCTTTGGGTCTGGCACCTCGTCCAGTTGCGCCTTCGTCGCGAATTTCGCCACCTACGCCGGTTGCTGCGCCGGGAAATGGCGAAATGGCGGTAGGATGATTATGCGTTTCAACCTTCATCAGCACATGCGTCTTTTCCAAAGTATAGCCATAGCGGTGTTGATCGCCGGGATAGAACCGATCGATATCGGCGCCCTCGATCACGCTGGCATTATCCGCATACGCCACCAGCGTACCCTGTGGATGCGCCTGATGAGTGTTCCGTATCATCGAAAACAGCGATTTCTGCTGCGGCTTGCCATCCACGATCCAATCGGCATTGAAAATTTTATGGCGGCAATGCTCGGAGTTAGCCTGCGCGAACATCATCAGCTCAACATCGGTGGGATTACGCGCTATGCGCAAAAAATAATCGGCCAGATAGTCGATCTCATCGGCCGACAGAGCCAGCCCCATGCGCTGATTTGCCTGCTGCAGCGCAGCGACGCTCTGCTGTAGGTCGATGGTCTGCAGCGGTTTCGGTTCATAATGCCGGAATAACTGCGCGGCATCCTCGAATGACGCAAACACGGCTTCAGTCATACGATCGTGCAGAAATGGCGTAAGCCGTGCTGTATCCTCGACCGACAGCGGCGCTTCACATTCGATGAAATATCCTATGCCGCGCTCGATGCGTTCAACGGCGCTCAGACCGCAGTGATGGGCAATATCCGTTGCCTTGGTCGACCACGGCGAAATCGTGCCGGGACGGGGCAGCACCAGAAAGAATGTGCCAGATTGCTGCGAATTCTGCTGGGTCGGCGTCTCGCTCAGTATTTGCCGCAGGATATCCAACTCGGCCTGATGCAAAGTCCGCGTCACCGCGCAAAAATGCCAATACTCGGCGGCAATGCGGCTGACGGGTAAATTCAGGTGATTAATTTCTTTGAATAATTTTTCCAGACGAAACGGAGAAAGCGCGCGTCCACCACAAAATTGAAGCATGGAAGAAAATAAAGGGAAAATTTAAAGATTGCAATTTTACACGAGAAGATATACATATCAGCGATCTTCCATGACTAAGACACTATGACTTCTGCCGATGCGGTTTTTCTGACTGCGCAAATACGTGACATTGAGCAGCAGGCGATGAGCTTGCCCAAGCCCCCTCGGCTGATGGAAAAGGCCGGGCTGGCGGCTGCCCAGGTGATTCGCGCGCAGTGGCTCAAAAAACCTCATCGGTCGATAGTGGTGCTTGCCGGGCCGGGCAATAACGGCGGCGACGCTTTTGTCGTCGCGCGTTATCTGAGGGAATGGGGCCATGCCGTCACCGTGGTATTCAATGGCGACCCGAACCGCGTGTCAATGGATGCCAAACAAGCGCTGCAATCGTGGTTCGGCATCGGCGGCGACTTATCTCCCGATATACCGGATGGCGATAAAACTTGGGACATGGTCGTCGACGGCTTGTTCGGCATCGGACTGGATCACGCGCAGCATCGGCCTATTGAAGGCCAATATCGCGAATGGATAGAAGTCGCCAATTCATGGCATGTGCCCATCGTATCGCTGGATATGCCATCCGGCATTGGCAGCGATGATGGGTGCATCCATGGCGTTGCAATCCGTGCCGACATGACCGTCACGTTCATCGGGCTCAAGCCCGGACTGTTCACCAACTTTGGCCCTGAATACTGCGGTACGGTGATATTGCGCGATCTGGATGTTCTGCCGCAACTCTCTGCCGCGCCGCAACCGCACAGTTGGCTGTTGAATACATCGTTGGCGCAATCGTCGCTGCCATCGCCGCGGCGGGCCAACAGCCACAAAGGCAGCTTTGGCAATGTCGCAATCCTGGGCGGTTCCACCGGCATGGTCGGTGCTGCGCTGCTCGCTGGTCGATCGGCTCTGTATCTGGGCGCCGGCCGCATATATGTGGGCTTCTTGGCCGATCCTGCGCCTGCAGTCGATTTTTCCCAACCTGAACTCATGCTGCGTGCTCCATCCGAGCTATTTACCCTAATTCCCCTAACCCCGCTCAATTGCTGGGTGATCGGCCCGGGCCTGAGCCAATCGGCACAAGCACTGGTGTGGCTTGAAAATGCGTTGAAGGGCGATGGTGCGATAGTTCTGGATGCCGATGCGCTCAACCTCGTCGCACAATATCCTCGCCTGGGTCAGCAACTCAGTCAGCGCAGCGCCGCAACCATATTGACGCCGCACCCGGCCGAAGCCGCCCGGCTGCTGAATACCGATACGTCGGCAGTGCAAAACGATCGCATGAGCGCGGCCCATCAAATCGCGCAGCAATTCAACAGCCATGTCGTATTGAAAGGCGCGGGCAGTATTTGCTGCTTCCCGAACGGTGACCGCTACCTGAGCACCAGCGGCAATCCGGGTTTGAGTACCGCTGGTACCGGCGATGTGCTCAGCGGCATGATCGCAGCGCTGATCGCGCAAGGATTGACTCCTCCGCAAGCATTGTTGCTGGGAGTTCATCTGCATGGCGCCGCTGCCGACCGGTTGCTGCAGCAAAATCACGGCCCGGTGGGAATGACTGCATCGGACATCATCGCTTCCGCTCGGCTATTATTGAATGATTGGATTTATCACGCAAACGATTCATCGTTTAAAACGTAAGCAAGCCATGAATATCGAGGTTCCAAAGTTTAAATCGAGGCCGCTTATGTAGAAACGGGTTGCAAGGTGCACAAGGTGACGCTTTTCATGCCATCCTCTGCGGTTGTGGATACAATTTACGGATGATTCTGAGGAAGCTGAGGCTTCTCCCCGCTTTCACCCTTTGTCATCCTGCAGGACACTGGTCTATAAATTTCTCTTTTATCTGCCAAAACTGAAAATATGTTTGTTTTCGTACAGATCAGTCTTTGTTCTGTAATTATGATTTCAACATACCGAGCAAGAAAACAACCATCTTCATTATTTACATTAAATCAATCCTGGAGATTTTGGATATGAATGAGATCACTTTATTGACTCTGGTCAGTTTCTTAAGCTTATCTTTCATTTCGTTCAGTGTACTAGCTGGAACCGGGAGCTATATGGATGAAGCCATGAAACATACCGAAGCTGTGATGTCGTCAACCGATAAAAAGGCTATAGTCCAGCACGTAACAGAAGCAATAACTCATGCCAATGCCGCAAAGAATGACCAACAGCATAACGTAGACGCAAATTATATCGACGAAGGGCTCAGGTCTTTGGATGAAGCTGTGAAAGAAGGTAACAATGGAGAAGTTGAGGCGGCTCAGGAAGCGGCAAGAAAAGCGTATGAGCATTTCAAACGGGCATCATCTATCATTCCTCGTTCTTATCATTGAGCATCCTCTTACGGTAGCAGTCTCAGTTTTCACGCTGGCAACTGTTGAGACGATTGCAACGATTCCAACCGATCAGTGATGCATTTGATCACCGCCATCAGCGGCGGCGGGCAAAGCACCGACTTTAAAGGCCACATCCACCGCAAGGCGCTGGAGCATGTCGGTTTCATGAAGCCCCTCCAAAAAGCGTCCGGGAATGCCCGATAGTCCGGCCTGAGCCCCGACGAGGGCTCCGGTCAACATAGCGCGCGCCTGATTTTCACCGCCGCCATTCACGGCGTGCAGCACAGCCGATTCAAAATCGTCCGGAAAGCGGGCGGCAAGATGATAGGCTGCGGGAAGCTGGTGATAAATGGCGCAAGTCATGCCATATACCATGGAAACCTTCCAGGCGGGTTCTATGCGAACATCAGGATCCACAGCGGTATTCGCGACATACGAAGGAGTAAGCAAAGCATCTGGCGAGACAAAATATCCGTTTTCCAGCGGACGATCCTTCTGCGGCGGTTGCAGGTCGGTATGCGCCATCGTATGAAAGGGCAGTTTTCTTGCTCTTGCCAGCCGTAGAAGCTTATTGGAAAGATTGCCGTCGAGCTTGTTTCCCTGCACCAATTGCCCCAGCACCGCGCCGTAGGCCACAGTAAGGGCAACAACGGTTCCGTCGTTCTGCGTGAGGCGGGTATTGCTGATGATGGCGGTTGCCATTTCTTGCGGTTGAAAGGCGTAACGGACTGCCAGCGCGAGCGTTCGGCCTATCGCCTCGGTAGTGTCGGCGGGCCCTCCCGTTTCCCCCCACGGCAGGTTCTGCTGAACCCGTTTGCGCCACGCATCTCGAATCGACTGCTGAGTATATCCTCCCGGCCCATTGACCGGCATGCCGTTGAGCAACGGAAATATTTCCTCGTCCATGCGCCGGCAGAAATCGGCTTCATCATAGCCGCCGCATTCAATGAGCGAGCTCAGCATCAGGTGGAGAAGAATGCCTCCTTGCGAGAGTTGACCCGCTTTGAGTCCACTATGGTAGCGGCCGGGTTTGGGATCGGCATACGTTGTGATCCAGTCGCCGTAGTCACGGCGGAGCACCGCCAGATCGTAGTACCAATGGGGGCCCAGTCCTAACGCATCACCGATGAAGGCGCCCATGATGGCGCCAGCAGCACGATCTTTAACGTCTGCGTCTTGATTAATGGAGTCGAGCATGTTCTGATCCTCATGTTGGTTGACATCAGCCAAATGATTTTCGAAGTGCCATGATTTGAATCACCTCTGAAGATGGACTCTATTCCAGTCCGATAGTTTTCGTTGCCTGCTTCTGGATGCTGTGGGCACTGTGGACAATGGATGAGGTAAAACCACCCTGAATCATGCCCATGCCGTCATGATTTGGTGGATTCATTGGAATGCTGCAACCGGCAGACGTTCTATTGCAAATCTGTATGACAGCTACCCTCTATCCACAGACAGGTTCTGGACATGCCATCAATCGGCTGCCGATCTGTGGTTTCCATTTTTAGCAGATTGCAAATCAAATTCTAAGCTGGAGCTGATATTTCAATTTGTCTACCATTTTATTCAAGGCAGTTTTCATGGATTTCGCTGTGGGCCGCTCCACGGCAATATGAATCAACAACGCCAGCAGCATCATGCCGATAATGAGGCTCCAGAACAAAATTTCGGGATCAGTTTGAGCATACGTCTGGTTATAAATCATGAAACCCAGATTTTGATGCAACAGATAGAGAGGATAAGTCATTGCGCCCAGCCAAACCCAGTTTGCGCGCGCGACCATGCCTGTTTTTCTGCATGCAATCATTCCCATGATCCAAAAAAATGCGCTTACAATCGCAGCAATGACAATTGGATTTAAGTCATTCTTGATGCGCATCTCGAATTCATGCGCATCGATTGTCGACTGATACACGGCACAACCCCATGCAGCGGCGATCATCAAACCTCGGTTCCAGCTCATGCCTCGATTCCAGATAAGAAAAAATGCCGCGCCGGCGATAAAATTGGCGGAATAGCCGTCCAGCAGTATGAAATGGAAGCGAGTCAGCGGATACACCGGAAAAATCAACAATATCATCGTAACCACCAGCCAGAAAGAAAATAACAATTCGATCTGTTGGATTCTGCCCATCAGCAGCACGATTGCCACCAATGCATAAAATTTGAGTTCTACAAATAACGACCAATACACATTGTCGATCGACTCTATCCCCATGAAACCGCTCAGCATCGTCATGTTGGCAAGGTATTGGCTGAAGGTTGCCTCATATTCCGTTGATCCAATGATCAGAATGGCAACGAATGTGATGGTGCAGCAGATCCAGAATGCCGGGTAGAGCCGAACCAGCCTGGAAATAATGAAATGCCGCAACCCCCCGCTGGAAGCGGTCATTAAAATGACGAAGCCGCTGATCATGAAAAACAGATCTACCCCCAAATAGCCATATTTGAATATGGAAGAAACTATGGGATAGGGGGCGATGGTTTGAGAATTTATCGCGAAACCGACGAGGGAATAATGATGAAAAACAACCGCTAATGCTGCAAGAAATCTCAGAAGATCTAATTCGTTAATTCTGCTGTTTGGGTTGCCAAGTACGATCACATTATTCAACTCTGAGAAAATTACGCTGCTGCTCAGAATGATCTCTCAGGAGGCAACCGCAGTCAAACTGAAAATATATTAGTCGCAACCTGAACATTCATTGGCATCCTATTAATAAAAAATCTGCATATCAGTTGACCAATTAACAATTCATCCCTTCCGTTGAGCCAATTATGATTTAGCTTTTTTCAGATTCCCGCTGTTCAAAACAAAAAAATAAGCAATCTGCCCTTATAATTCGGCCTGGCGCAATTTTTGAATTTTTGACCGTGTATTCCTATTTGTACCCGTCATCTGCCTCAGGATTTGCACTTTCATGGCAGAACCTTCTCTCTTTCTCATGATGACTTTCAGAGTATTGAATGAAAACTGATATGACCCATCCCTATCGTCAGCATCGCCGGATACTCGTTGCGAGTTTGGTTGGAACAGCTGTGGAGTTTTACGATTTTTACATTTATGCGACGGCGGCAGCCCTGGTATTCGGACCGTTATTTTTTCCGGCCAGCTCGCCGGCCGCGCAATTAATGTTGTCATTCATGAGCTTTAGCCTGGCGTTCATCGCTCGCCCATTCGGGGCGATATTGTTTGGTCATTTCGGTGACCGGATCGGGAGGAAATCGACGCTGGTCGCGTCGCTAATGCTGATGGGAATCTCGACCTTATTGATTGCGTTCCTGCCGACTTACGCAATGGTGGGCTGGGTCGCACCGCTATTGTTATGCATCCTGCGCTTCGGTCAGGGACTGGGGCTTGGCGGAGAATGGGGAGGTGCGGCCTTATTGGCAGTGGAAAATGCTCCCCCCGGATGGCGAGCGCGTTTCGGCATGGTTCCGCAACTGGGCGCGCCGGTTGGGTTTATTGCTGCCAATGGACTATTCCTGTTGATCGGCATGGCATTGAGCGAAGCGGATTTTGCAGCATGGGGCTGGCGCATTCCATTTCTGGCCAGCGCCATTCTGGTCGGGCTCGGTCTGTGGGTGCGCCTGAAAATCAACGAAACGCCTGAATTTTCTCAGGCATTGGCAAAGGATCCCCCGATCCCGATTCCGATCGGTGAATTGCTCCGTAATCATGCGCTTGCCACGTTTGCCGGGACTTTCGCCGTGGTGGCCTGTTTCGCGATTTTTTATCTTTCAACCGCTTTTGCGCTCGCCCATGGTACGACTGAGCTTGCATACAAGCGGGAGGTTTTTCTGTTCATCCAGCTTGCCGCAATTCTATTCCTGGTACTGGGCATCATTACCTCGGGTGTGCGCTCCGACGCTACCAGTGCGGCGCAGGTTCTGACATGGGGATGCGCGGCAACCATCGTCATGGGATTGGCATTCGGACCGCTTCTGGGTTCGGGATCGTTATGGCTGGTATGGGCGGCATTATCGCTGGCGCTATTCGTGATGGGGTTTGTCTACGGCCCACTCGGCGCATGGTTGCCATCGCTGTTCCCTGCCCGTGTGCGTTATACCGGAGCATCCGTTGCCTTTAACGCGGGCGGAATTCTCGGTGGCGCAGCGGCTCCGATTACCGCGCAGGCGCTTAGTGAAATGGGCGGCACCTCGCTTGTCGGTATTTATTTAACGATTGCAGGGGTATTGAGTCTGGCGGGGCTGATGCTTGCTCGACAGCCTAAAGCCGAGTGAAGCAAACATAGTCAGCTCAATTTTTCAGGGGAAACTGAGCTTACTATATGATTTCGCCTTACTGATCCCCAATCGCCACTGTAAAATCCTCAAAAGCTTTCTAAGTGCGACTTTGGAATTAACGTCGGCTACTATCAAGCAGTTTGGATATTCGAGGCTTGTTTGCCTTTTTTACCTTGAGTCACGTCAAACGAAATTCTCTGCCCTTCTTGAAGAGTTTTGTAACCAGCCGAATTGATCGCTGAGAAATGCACGAATAAATCTTCTCCCCCATTATCAGGAGTAACGAAACCGAATCCTTTCGTTGCATTAAACCATTTCACTGTGCCTGTTGCCATGTGCTCATTCCTTTTTTAAATGAATATAAAACTATTTCGCCGTGCTGTTTGAATCGAAGTGTTCACATGGAATTCCAGCCAAAGTGCTGCCAGTCATTTAAATGCAAAAACTTAGAAACAAATATCAATGCTATGTTTTTTTTAGCGGACATTCTGTACGTTAACGAACAGATGAGCTTATATTTTACCTAGCCGCGGAATGGTTCTTCAGATATGGCTTGAGCCTTTATGCCATTGAAATTTTACTCGTGACATTCAATAAAGCACCCCGTCGCAAGAAACGGGGTATTAACTGCGCCCCAACCTCTTGAAACGACCGCTGCGGCGGCGTCATGCAGCCGCCTATGCCCATTAGTAAGATGAAAAAGATGATCCGAACCGCGATACTCGCTATCGCACTCATTGATGGATATTTTTATCGATAATAGGAGAGGTGCTTATTCTAGTAATTACCTCAACTGAAGTTGTGCGGCATTTTGTCGCAGTTCCTCATGAAGAATGCCAGCAATCAGGAAAATTTGAAAGCTTGCTGATTATTCAGACCTCGCCAATTCCAGGAAGAGGGTTGTCGTAGATCTGTTTCTAGCTCCGCGACGTGGTATCCAGCCTTAGCTGCCACCGAATATCACATAACCGACACCGGTATTGGGGATGGCGCCATCACCGAAGGGCGCGCCGATGATCACATCAGCAAAGCCGTCATCGTTGATGTCTCCAACGCTGCTCACCGATTTACCCAACGAATCGCCCGCGGCGATTCCGTTCAGCGCAAAGCCTTCATCATTACTCAATTCTTCAATATTGATCGACGCACTGAAACCGGACGATTTGCCAAACACCACATAACCAGCCCCGGAATCCTGGCCATTCGGATCGGCGGCATAGGCGCCGATGATCAAATCGTCATTCCCGTCGCCATTGAAATCACCTGCGGCGCTCACCGCTCTGCCGAATAATTCTCCAGCAATGCCGCGCTCCAGGCGAAAACCATTCGTGCCGTCCAGATTGGCTAAATTGACGGTAGCGTCGAACCCGGTATCCTTGCCAAATACCACATAGGCTGCTCCGGAATATTCGCCGCTCGCGCCCGAGCTTCTGGCGCCGATGAGCACATCATCAAAGCCGTCGCCATTGACATCCCCGGCGTTATCGACCGAATAGCCCGCTTCATCGCCCTCAGCTTCGCCTTCGATGCTGAATCCATTGTTGCCGTCCAGATTTGCCGTATCGATGACCGCATCGAAACCTGACGATTTGCCGAATACGACATAGCTCGTGCCAGCGCCTCCATAATAAGAGCCGCCGATCAAATCACCGAAGCCGTCTCCATTGACATCCCCAGCGCTGACGCCATTGCCGAAGGATGAACCGGAGACCGCCCCGTCGATTCTGAAACCGTTGCTGCCATTCAGAACGGATACATCGAGGTCGGCATCGAAACCCGTGGTTTTACCGAAGATAACAAAACTGCTGCCGGTGTTCTCGCCATTGGGATTATCTTTCCGGGGCGCACCGATAATGAAATCATCAATGTCATCGCCGTTGACATCGCCTGCGCTGTCCAGCGACCATCCCAGCAGCACATCTTCTTCATCGACCTTGACGCGAAAACCATTGCTGCCACCCAGACTCGACAGATCCATCGTGGCACTGAACCCCGCCGCTTTGCCGAACACGACATAGGTATAGCCGGTGTCCTTTGAAGGAACATCCGATAACGGCGCGCCGATCAGCAAATCATCGAACCCGTCATTGTTGATATCGCCGGCGCTGCCGACGGCCTGACCGGCTGCATCCCCACCGGCCACGCCATTGATGCGGAAACCGTTATTGCCGTCCAGGCTTGACAGAGTCAATGCCGCGGTGAAACCGGATGCCTTCCCAAAAACGACGAAACTGTTGCCGGAATAAAAATCATCGAAGTTATGCGGCGCGCCGATGATCAGATCATCAAACCCATCACCATTGATGTCGCCTGCGCTGCCGACGAATTCACCGGTATCGTCACTGGTGCCGATACCGTCCAATCGGAAACCATTCGTGCCGTTCAGTTCTGTCAGATTGATCGAACCGCCAGGATTGTTCAGCAGATTATCAATCGCCGTCTTGGCAGTTGTCACCGACGCCGCTTCGGTCGTCACGTCTGCCAGTACTTGCTGGAGCATTGACAAATTGGTCGATGATCCCGCTTTTTCAATCGTGTAATAACGCGATACCTCAATGCGATTGTCGAACAAAGCGGCGGCATTTCCCCATACCGGATCGGCATGATCGATACCGTCGAGTGCGGTAATCGCCCACTCGGTCATCTGCCCGAAGGTCTGACCGGAAGCTTGCTGTGCAAGAATGTAATCGACTGCTCCAGTTTTATCAGCTTCAGAAACACTATCGCCCAGCAGATTATCGGCCAGCTTGTCGGCATTGCCGGTATTATAAGCTAGCGCAGCTTCGCCCCAGTCGGCATCGGAGGCTGGAAAACTCGACAGCAGGCCGGTAACCTCAGCGATGATGTCGGCCTGCGGTGCTCCATCATTCATGCGGTTGACGATATAGCCTGCGGCGATCGTTTTATTGTCCACCGTTGCACGGTCTGCAATCAAGTCTTCAAGGAAGGCTTCTGCAAATGCCGTCGGGGTCAAATCACCGGCATAGCTTTTGCCCCAGAATAATTCATTGCCTCTCAAGGCTTGCGCCATACTGGCCAGTGTCTGCCCGGCTTCGAGCTGTTCTCCCAACGCTCCCAGATAAATTGCGCCAGGCGATGCATTGAACATCGCCTGGGCCAGTTGGAGGAGGGAGGTTTGTTGTTGTTCTGTCAGTGCCATTGCTGTTTACCTTACATTTTAGAATTTTGAAGTCTGGACAGGAAAAATCACGGTTGCGGCCATACTTGAGCGCCATTGAACTGGATCGGCATATCGCGATCGACTTGAGCGGCTGATGGCCGCACCGAGATTTGCTGACCTACTCCCCCGCATGATTCCGGCAATGGATTTTCGGTCAAGTCACGTGTGATCGTGAAAAACGCCGGAAAATCGAATGCATGCCCTCCCGGCGTTCCATCGAATTTTGATCCTACGGCAGGTACCCACAGGCTCACGGCGTTATCCGTACTCATATCGTCTATGGCGGTAATTTTGCAAATATCGGCCACAGCAACAGCGAATCGGATTTTTTGCGCGCATGATTCCGAATTGAACAACACTGAGCTGCTCACAAATGCGATACGCGCAAACAAATGAGGGGCCACAGTCCGGCCGCCCCCTGCCCAGAATCCCACCACATTGCTTTTGGAATCCCGCTTCACATCCTGTTCACTGAAAACCGAACGATCCTGATACAGCTGGATGGAATTTCCCCAATTGGTAACGAAGTCGCTCAATGGACCCGTATGAGGATTACCATTGACCGCAATGGTTGAATCCAGTCCATCTGGAAACACGACGCTCGAGCCCATGACCGGATTTTCACTACAACCGTGCGTAATGACCAGATAATTTTCTGATGACTTGCCTTCGGTAACTTCGGTGGGTTGAATAACGGTATGCGCGAACGCACTCTCGTTTTGATGGACAACTCCAATGATTGCAATGAACGCCAACAGACTGTTGAATAGGGATCGTGACAATACGGTACGCATGCGTACTCCTCCTTGATGAATTATTTTGACGTTCGAAATAGCGTCGGACTGCATGCTGCTGAAATCACAAGATGAATGTGAAGCAACAATCTTTACAGAAAAAGATGGGCTATTCGATTAATAGCGAAGCATTATCTGTGATTGATGTATGGCTAACAATGTGACAAATTGCCGCATGCGACAATTTGTCGCGTTGATTTGCCCTTGATCATCAATCAGCATAATGACGGAATCTGAATCTCAGCTTTACTGTTGAATATTCCTAGAAATCAAGTTCTTATCCGAGCACTCTCATTATCCAGAGTTTCCCTGAAATTCCCGCCGTATCGTGCGTCAAGGAAGTCCAATATTTCTTCTCATCCACGCTTTTGCAGTACCGTCGGACAGCCCAATTCGGTTTTCGGTTGATTGCTCGGCACCACTGGCAGATGGTTCAAAGGAATACTCGGCGAATCGACAGTGCAGTGATCATGGGTAGTCAGCATGCTGCGCGGCCTGAAAACCAAGCCGTGACCCAGCAACTGCGGCAACGGTGAAACCATCGGAATTTACCCTTCCCGCGAAGATATCGACCAGTACCTGAGACCTGTATCGGTAGACAAAAAGGGATTTAAAGTTCAACAGAAAAGTGTTGACTGGTGGCTCAAGCAGCGCCAGAAACATCGCAACGACTGATATTCCATCGCACTAGGATCAAAACTCAACTCATCGCTACGCTTGCTCAAGATGGCGATGATATTGAGCACGCATGAAATCAGTCATGGGAAAATGATCATGGGATTCTCACGCTTCATCTTCACAACTGATCACTTCGGTTTCCCTATTCTTCAGCCGCTCGGTTGATGATTGCAAGCGCCGCCGCATACCCTTCTGGAGCTTGAATACGCCATACTTTCAGACTATCCCATTGCGGACTGGTATGAACAATCTGACAATGTTTGCTATCAGTCGGTACGATTGAAATCGACTGAAGATGATCAGCGATTCCGACCCCCAGCGCTTTCAATACCGATTCTTTCATGACCCACTGGTTGATGAATGCTTCCGTCGTTTTCAACGGGATTTTTCGTTCTGCAGGGGTAAACACGAATTCGCCCAAGCTCTTCACGTCGATTCGCCGATCGTAGCGTTCGATATCCACGCCTACCGATCCCGCCATGGAGATGGCGATCAACGCAAAATCGCCGGAATGTGAGACATTGAATTCAATACGATCATGATCTTGCAAAGCAGGCTTGCCATAGTCATTGATCACGAAACGCAATGCTTCCGGCCGCACCAGAGTCTTTTCAGCGAGAAGTTTTCTCAGCAAAGCACGGGTCGCCACCGAGCGCACTTGATCTGCATGCAGATGAAACCGCATGGCATGATCACGTTCGGATTTGCTCAGCAGTATCCAATCCGAATCCAAAAAAGGCATCCGCAAATCCAGTTTAAGCTGCCAAGCTTCAATCTGATCGGGAACATCATCGGGTAAATGTAAATGCTGGAGTGTATGCATAATCTACTCAAATCAAGGGCACCAGAATTCGAGGATTAAAACGCTCGTCATATTAACTCAAAAATTACAATTGGATAATAGGACACAAGAGATTTGAATGATTATATTCAAGTGATTGTTTATTTAATTATTCTTTATCGATAATAAGTGCTTCAGCTCAATCTTGGGTGCGTAACTGCGACAATTGGTCGCATAGTCAATGCAGCAAATTTTGTAGATAATTTATTAGATCCTTGATACCGGCTAATCGCATGATCTTGGCATTGACGTGCATTGCTGAATGGTATGCGTTTCCCACTTTTATATTTAATGATTAACACCATGAAATCATTTACATTCCTTTTTATTTATCTGCTCATCGCGATATTGAGCATGAGCTCGCTTGCTCGCGCAGAACAAGCTGACTTGAAACATTTTACTTCCGGCAGCTATCAGCAATTGCTGAAAGAATATGCCGACAAGCCCTTTATATTGATGATCTGGTCGATTCATTGCGCTTCCTGCCTTAAAAAAATGCCGGTCATGAGCGAACTTCAGAAAAGCATGCCGGGCGTCAATCTCATCATGCTCGCCACAGATGATGCGTCGGCAACTGATCAAGTCAAATCCATATTGACCGGCAACGAACTTAGCCACACCGATAATTGGATCTTTGCTGATGCCAACGCCCAAAAGCTGCGGTATGAAATTGATCCCAAATGGTACGGTGAAGTACCCCGCACTTATTTTCTGAACAAGGAACATCAACGTGTTGGCGTCAGCGGCTCTGTATCTCGCGAAAAGCTTGAATCCATGTTCAAGGAAATTTTCAATTAGCGCAGTTAGTCATCGCTGTTTACAGGGAATTCTTTACGCATTATCGTCATTTTTTTGCTTCGATGACAATGTCCATTCGGATTCGCTCAATGAGTCACATAGTGAGCCTTAGTGTTTCTGATCTCAAGGCTACATCTCTGATTGAAATCGTTTTAAAATACGTCCTATGTTCTACTCACGACTCGTGTGCAGCCTCCTATCGATGCTGCTTTTGACCCTACCCGAAAATTCAATTGCCGAATCTGAGCAACTACTGCCTGAACAAAAGATCTTTACCTCAGCAGCATTCGCTCCGGATGGGCGACTCTGGCGACTCCTGCCGTCTCAGACATTTGTTTCGGTTGATTATTCAATTGATTTTGGAAAAACATTCAGCCAGCCGGTTCGCGTCAACCCGACCGATATGCCGATCCACGCCTGGGATGAGAATCCTCCAACGCTGTCGGTAGATCGCAATGGCAGAATTTACGTGCTCTACTTTGCCAATGACCGGCAATCCAGCACCAGTTTTTTCAGTCATTCCGACAGCGGCGAGCAATTCAGCGTTCCTGTCAAAATCAGTTCGGAAGCTAATACCTGGTATCACTATCAAACCGAAATGCTGGTCGATGCAACCGGTCGTATCCATTTCACCTGGCATGATACCCGCGATCGAGCCGAGTACAAAAAACAAGGTGGTGGCGATCTATCGATATACCATGCCGCTGCAAAAACTGGAAAAACCATCACTCTGCCGGCCGATCAACGCCTCGCAAAGAATATCTGCTCATGCTGCCGCACTGCGATGGCCGAGGATATCGACGGCAATTTAGTCTTACTGGCGCGCTTCGTTTATCGTGGCAACATCCGCGATCACGGATTATTCAAGCTGTCGCCCGACGGCAAAATAAGCGAGCCCTGGCGAGTCACATTCGATGACTGGGAAATCGAAGGATGCCCGGCGCATGGCCCGGCTTTGTCGATCAGTGAGGATGGCCGCTATCATATGGCCTGGTTCACTCAGGGAGAAAAACGCAGCGGGCTTTTTTATGCGTGGTCGGATGATCACGGCAAGACTTTCTCCCCGCCAATGCAAGTGGGCAATCCGGATAAGCTACCAGGTCGGGCTGAAGTACTGGCTCTGGGCAAACGCGTAGCGTTGGTATGGAAAGTATTCGATGGCGCTAAAACCCGCATTGAAGCGATGGATTCGGTGGATGGCGGACTGCATTGGTCGGCAGCGCGAGCGATTGCCGAATCAGAATCTCAATCTGCCCATCCCGCCTTGATTACGGACGGTAAGCAGATCTTTCTCTCCTGGAGCAGCCTGGATACCGGTTACCGGCTGATTCCCATTGAGTCCATCCCAACTGGCCAGTATTGAATCCTCCCCGTTGGGTTTCAGAAAGCGCTGATTAATTCAGTGAGCGAAGCGATAAGCGCACGAAACGCAACAGTCGAGACCTATTAACAAGAAGGTGAGGAGTAAGTACCGCGTATGAAGCAATTCGTTCGTGCAGTCATCATCAATTAGAATTTCCCTCAATCAGGGCTGATCGATCTTGGTGTACACCGAGGTATCGAAATGCATATTGCCGGCATCTTCGCAATGAAAAATCAATTGATAATTGGCGGCTTTATCATCAGTTGCAGTTTGACTGACATACACCTGATAAACACCGGTTCCTCCGGCGACCCGGATGCCGGGACTGGATTTCCCATCGACATTGGTAATGCTCGAAAGCGCTTTGTCTTTCACCACGATGACATTGAATTGTCGGCCATCCACCACCTTTAGATCATTGATCTGCACAAACAGATGATGATTATCCGCTTCTCCGCAGGTCACCAGAAAATGATCGGTAGCATTTGCTGCTGTCAGGCTGTTGTTTAACTGATGCGATGATGCAACGTAGGCTTGGCAGATTGCCGCCAGACCGGCCGTAAGGATGACGTTTTTTGTCATGAATCGATGGTTCATAAAGGTTGATTGCTCCTGTTGTCGTTGAAAATTGTCGTGCCGTAGATTGAATTACAGAATATTGCAAATTACCTGAACTCCCTCGTAGCGAATGGAATTACCATAATCTTCCGACATTCAGCGGAGTTTCCTCATGTTGCGCTATCAATTTCTCTGCGATTTATACAGATGTGCAATCATTGAAAAACTATCTAGGGGCATTCGAGAAACTTGCAGGAAACTTAACCATATGATTCTTTGAAATTGTTCGATTGCTGAATGATGCTGAATTAGACAATGCACTCAAATTACTTTGATACGTTAATTCGCTGGACGCTGAACAAGTCGATACGATACTCTGCTTGCAAACCGCGTCGTTTGTATATTCGATGAGCAATCTTTGAAGCAACAAGACCTTCCAAATCAGAAAATGCAATAGGTTGAAATAAGATATTCATTATTTGTGGAAAATATTGGAATCGATGACGAAATACTCCAACACGCCCTTCTGCACAAGCAGTAAAACCATCGTAATTTTGCCGATGGCTTGCGCTGCGTAGATGAAAACCACATTGGAGAATCACTCCTGCTAAACAACGACTATTCTTTTTTTGTGATTCCGTCTGAGCCATTTGTTTGCGTAGGCTTAATGGTCGTAATTCATTGATGTAAGCAAAGCATTCATCTTTGCTGCCGGATTTGCCTGCTGCATGCCAACCTGCGGGGATTTCCTTAAAATCGGACCAGGTTGAATAGTGCTCTTCGTGATTGATTACTACGAGATAAGTTACTGTGGGTACTTCATTTTCATTCCATACCATAAATCAATAATCTCATTCGGATTAACTAAAAACTATCCATTCTACATTCAGGAACTAGGTTTTAGACTAAAGCGGTCAGATTGGAGAGTCAATGTGACAAATTGTCGCACGCGGTAGAAGGCCGCACAACTAGATGTTTCAACTCATGATTGAGCCACTCCTATATCATTTGATTTGGATAAATCGATGAATCATCACAAAAAAGATTAAAAAGTAGAAAAGAATCTCTGAAAAAGAAAAGGAGAGATCTTATCTAAAGCAGGAAAAGCGTGAGAATCAGGCTCCACAGATGACAGGAAATTGACTGCAGATTAGTTTACACATGAACCATAAGCCTTAGGGCATTTGGAATCCAATCCTCCCGCTGGATCTGATAAATCCAATGTGTTTAGCTTTTGTAGTACTTTGGAATAGTATTTCGGGTCCCTTGTCCAGAAAAGGTAGTTTGCTTTCAGCGTATCACGTGCAAACGACATGAGCTCAGAAATATCAGGTTCATACCCTTTTCCATCCCATCTCGTAGATTGGTAATTCTGGTGTTGTACGGAAGGGGCCAATGGAACTATGCCAGAGAGCTCTGGATAATAATGATAGACTCCTTTCGGCTTATCTCGATGAAGCAATCCCGGATCCTCCATGAAAATATCAGGCCCTCCTAGTGCTGTCCCTATTTCTTTGAGCGTTTCAATGAATGGGCCAAGGATCCGGCGAGGATAATTAGTAAACTGATATGTCATCGTGTTCGGAAAATATCGACGTACTTCCTTATTCAATTGCAATAGATTCCTAAAGTAGTCATTTGTTTTATTGTTCGTGAGATCTTTGGAGTCTCCTGTGGAACTTTCAGTAAAACCAATTCCCTCGAAATAAGGATGAGAATTGAATTGTTCACCCAGTGCGCGAATCAACAGAGTCAAGCGGTCAAGAACGGATTGATTCCAAAGTTTTAGACCATACCCTCTGATCACGCCTTTACCATAGTTGTTAAAAGGATATATACCTCCTTCATATTTAGCAGCTTTAACATAATCAGGTATCGTGACTTGATTGACATCCGGACCGAAAGATTTTAATTCAAATAAAATAACAAGACGCTTATTTTGCTCAGCAAGTTCAGAAAGGTGCTGATTAATTAGTGAAAAATTATATACTCCTTCTTGCGGCTCTAATTCTCTCCAGTTATAGCGTACCTGCAATCCTCTCAACGCGGGCGTAGTTTTAAGTTCCTGATAGACTTGCCTCATATACCCAGGTTTATTTTTACCATAACTAAGAATGGTGTAGTAATGACCGGGATGCCATTTAATCGCATTCTCAGAAGAATACGCCGTGCCCCCAGCACCTATCATTAAGATAAAAAATAATAGTAATTTTAACGGCATAAGTTTTTTAAAAAATACTAGCTATAATCTTATTACCATGATAGCAAAATGAAACATATCGTAGTTAATAAAATTCTGGGGAATAACTAAGATGTAAGGAATTCTAAATTCTAGCAAGAGAAAGCCACGTTCAGTGTTCAGAAAAAATTTTAGACATTTTCTGGCATTCGGACTCAAGGAAAAATAGGTATATGGAATTTCCTCAAACCATTAATTAATAACAGATAAACCCCCGGCTCTGCCGGGGACTCCCAAAGGTTTGACCGTTAAGGCAGTCGTCGTAACGTTCTCGTCCCAACCACGAGACGAGGAGTCAAAGATGAAGGAGTCGGCCAACAAAAACATGCCTAATGAAGTCCTGACCCATGAACTGCTGGTGCATAAAGTCGAATTGGAAATTGACGTAAAGGAGGTATGGGACGATAAAATCCCCACATTGAACAACTGAATCTGATCTAACAGGCGCGTCGTCAAATCGGGCGACTGTCAGATCGGGTCTGAATTACTACATTTAATTTTCTGCTTGTTATGTATATTAGGGCTAGAGAGAAAGTATGAGCAAAATTCTGCGATGGGTTCTTCAATTTTCTTTGCTTGTGATGATTGCCATTACTTTTTTGATACTGTGCGATTTTATCGTCAAAGGCGGCACTGTAAAGGATTACATCCTGTTTCTCTCGGGCTTAGTGCTTTTCTCCGGCCTGCTTTGGCTATCAAAGTTCATCGGTGATCCCGCATTAAATTCTGAAGAATGGAAAGCTAAGTTCAATTCCCCCGAAAATCCTTTGTGGCGGTGGTACAAGCCTGTTATGGCTGGTTTAATCCTCATAAATATTATTACCAACCTTATCTCAGGGTCCAGTAGCTCTGTATCCTAATTAGTCTGTCCTGAATAACACCTAACATCATGATTAGATAAGCGTGTTTTCTTGATTGTTAAGCTAAAACTGTAGTGGTCTAATAATCCCGGACACGAATTAAGGTTGTAGTATGAGAAATCTTTCGG
>NZ_QRCB01000038.1 GCF_009833095.1 Nitrosomonas sp. JL21 | reverse complement strand
ACCGTTGATACGAAATACCCACGTGCCCAAAAACTTTCTCCCGTGAAATTCCTTCCTTGCCCAATTGACGCGCTATTGCTATCGTACTTTTACCTTTGATAAAGCCTACTACATGCGACACCGAGTACTTGGGTAACTTATACACATGTGAATGTGATCCAGCATCAAATGGCCTTCCACAATCGCGCTCTCCTTCTGATTTGCCAGATCGTGCAACACTTTCCCTATATGCTTCCTGACCTTGCCAAATATCATTTTCTTTCGTCGCTTCGGAATAAATACCACATGATATTTACAATTCCAGTGCGTATGGCTCAAACTTTGGTATTCCTTCATCTTTGGCTCCTCGTCTCGTGGTTGGGACGTGAACGTTACGACGACTGCCTTAACGGTCAAACCTTTGGGAGTCCCCCGGCAGAGCCGGGGGTTTATCTGTTATTAATTATGGCTTTTTCAACAAACTGTCTGAATTACTATTCATAATGATTCTCAGAATTTCTCGAAACATGTTCATACTCTTCGCAAATCGTCTACTACAACTTCTACCGTATAATGATCAGTCAATATGGATACGATCGAACAACAATTGGAAGCTCGCCTTGGCCGGGTCCATGCCCGGCAGCGACTAGGAATAGAAGCAGATCACGGGCATCGCGTCTTTGGTCGAGGCTTGAATTTTTTTCATCCGGAAAACTGGTATTCCGTCCATGCACTGATCCGCTTGGCCATTCAGTTAGTAGGTATGTATGAACGTGGCCAGCGCAATGCCCGTAATCTGCAAGTCAAGGAAAATCTGATTCACTTGCCGCACTTACCCGCGGCATTTCATGATTTCAAAATCCTCCATCTCACCGATCTGCATGTCGATATGGATGATCGCAATCTGGTTGCGATGATTCAGACGGTCGCTGATCTTGAGTATGACATCTGTGTATTGACCGGCGATTACCGCGCTCAGACATTTGGAGAAATTGATGGCGCAGTGGCTGGAATGCAGCGGCTCATCACGGTTCTGAAGCAGCCCATCTATGGTGTTCTGGGCAATCATGACTCAATCCGCATGTTACCGGCGTTGGAAGCCATGGGTATAAATATGCTGATGAATGAAGCGATCGAACTGAATAAAGAAAATAGCAAAATTTATCTGGCCGGGGTGGATGATCCGCACTACTTTCGCGTCGACAATTTGGAAAAAGCAATCCGCAATATTCCTATAGGCGCGGTTTCGCTGTTACTTTCCCATACGCCGGAAATTTTCCGCCAAGCCGCCTATGCAGATTTTGATGTGATGTTTTGCGGTCACACGCACGGCGGTCAAATCTGTCTGCCCGGCGGCATCCCGGTCACGCTCGATTCCAAATGCCCACGTTACGTCGGCGCCGGGAAATGGCGTTACCAACATCTGCAAGGATATACCTCTGTCGGCGCTGGCACCTCCATTGTCAATGCGCGTTTTAATTGCTTACCCGAGGTCACTATTCATCATTTACTGCAAGCTTAAAGAAGTTCTGGAACCCTCAATATCTGCTCATACTTCATTAGAATTGCGATCAAATTCTCACTGACTTGGCATTCCTAAAACTGCGTTTTCTACTCTTACCTGGCTGTCGCTCGCTGTCTTCTCCGAGTCTCTTTAATACGGCGTCGCACGAATGTTCAACCAGAACAGAATACGTGAAAGTATCAATTCCACAAAAAAGAACGCCAGGACAATCCAGACAATCTGTTCGCTCGTAATTCCCAGCCAGTGCTGGCAGCCTAAGAGGGGAAATAATGACTCAGGAATCTGATCCAATCCCAGTGCCATTGCGCTGGATTTTAATCCCAGCCGTCGTTTGATAAAGCTCGAGGTCATATCCCCCAACATCGACAAGGCGCCAAATGCCAAGCTCGGAAGCATAGGGATCGCAAATAAGCTGCCGATCAGTATCGCAGTCAGTAGCGCTGAAACAACGCCACGAAATGTTTTTGATGGCCCTAAAATGGGCCGGCCATCCGTAAAAGACTGATGACCATCGATAGGATAGTCGAAACGCTTATCGGCAAATTTGGTGAGAAGAATGGGTGCGCCATTGATACCTACCAACCAGAACAACAACATCACTTCCTGCTGTAGATCTTCCATTGAACATCATGCGAAAGAATAATTGAAGGTTAGTAAGATTACAAAGATTCAGTAATGCTTAGGGTAGCAATTACTTAAGTAGTTCAAGGGTGAATTCATTACGCCCAAAAACGGGACCATAGCAAGTTACACGTTGGAAAGGAATATACTTCAATTTTATAAGAACATTAAGAATGTCAGCCAAAGATAATGGATCAAATTGCCAAGCATGCACATCTATATAGCCCCCACATGCTTGATCAAATTCAATAATTGCATCTCTTATCTTACCCACATCAATAGGTTTGTATTCTCTTCTATTAGAATTATTCCAATGAAATAATGCGTCATTGTGGGTAGTAAGCGCTCGATGTTCGATAACAGAACCTAAAGTATGTTTTTTTCTTTGTGAAACATATGCATTAAATATGTCCGATATTTTAGAAAGTGGTAAATCAGCATCAAAACAATATCTAGCGTTTGGAACTATCATTGCAAACCTACCGCTATCTTCCAAAATTGAACCTACTTCTTGTAAATGCCCAATCAAATCAGGTTGATGCTCCAGATTGTGAGAAGAAAAGACTACATCAAACTTTTCTCTTATGATTTCTAAGCTACCATCTGGTGAGACGTAATCAATTTCTCTAATTTTTTCGGTAGAGAAGCCAAAAAGATTGGCCCTACAAATTAATTCTTGAGTGGATAATACGTCGAGATATTTAACTGTTGGATGAGTTAATGAAGGATTTACAAATGGTCCAATCTCAAGGCATGACATTCCCAAAAATTGTTTAATGAAATTTTCTCTAAGCGAGTAGAACTGTGAAATTCGACCTTCGAAGTAGCCATGCTGAAAATAGTGAGCTATCAATTCTTCATCGGTATGCTTTTTTAAATCCTTATGCATTTCACGATAATAATCAAGATCAACTTCAATAAGAAAGGATAATCCGCTCATTTTGTCATTCTATCTTCTGAAACATACCGCTTAATATTCAACTTAAAACCAAATCCTATGTGAAGGATTGCACGTATCTCTCAAATATCATAGGCTCTAGACTAGCAAAGTTAATAATATCTGATGAGTTGCCATAGCTCACTAGCAAGCTCATCAGGTTGTTTTTTCCAACGCCATTCAGATCCTTTTAAATGCAGCTCAAAGTTAACTGACACGCCGTTAAACTTTGCAAGCCGCCGTTTGGTAAAGCTCCAAAACGATTCGATACCGTTTATATGGCGATGCCCGTCCCGCGCAAATTCATTATCACCATGGGATATACGAAAATGCTTGGAGTATCCTACATCTACCAAACCATTATAACCACGCCAGCCATCACTATAGATGACACTTTCAATGGATACTTTACCCAGTATTACCGCTTGTAGCGTCAAGTGCTTACAGTCAGGTACTATTTCGGTGTATACCCTGCCATCTCGCTCAAACACACCAAATACAGGTTGTTTTAATGTACCGCGACCGCGCTTGAGTTTGCCATGATAACCGCGATGCCGTTTCCCACCAAAATAGCATTGAATTATTTTTTTAATGTAATAATCAGTTAATTTACTGTTTCTTAATATCTTACCAGACTAACAGATTGTATCTCCTAGTCTAGAGCCTTTCAGATAGCCCAACCACTTTAGTGCATTATAGGCTTGCTCATCTATTTCTCAGCCAATACACAAAATGATGGGCCATTTTGGTGCTCGTCATCATCAAATGAAATTTTTAATTGACTAAAACCTAATAGGTCTAGAAGTTTGAGCAAATCATCCTTAAAAATCCATTTTGAGTAAACTTCGGTACCACCACAAAACCCAGACCAGCCCAGAGCGTCTTTATAATTATATTTGACTAGCCTTATTTCAAGGCCATCAATGTTAACAATTTCAGGGTTTTCATATTCCCACTTTCCGTCTTCAAGATGATTAGCAAGACAATCATTCCACTTATCTAAGTCTGGTTCGAAATAATGTGTCCAAAGAAATAGTTTGTTTGATGCACGACTTATTTTTTTAAGAAATTCTACGGGGTTAGTCATATGATATAAAACACCGCTTGCTAAAACTAATTCAAAGCTTTGGTTAGCAAGATTCAATTTGTCAAAATCACCTAATAAAAATTTGGCCGACAAATTAAGATGGTTCTTTACTATCAAGGAACGTAAAAAAGCTCCTTTATTTGCCTCTACAGCAAGCACTTTTGCTCCCGATTTCTCTAGCATATAAGTATGCCCTGCCTCAAGAGGACCAAGTTCCAAAACAGATTTACCCGCTAAGTTAACATTTTCAAGCAACCAATTTATACGAGGATCTTTCGTTCCAGGATAATGACCTTGAGTTTTGACATCTTCAAATGCCGTACTCCAAGATGTTGGGAAAAGATCAAAAGCATTTTGCTCGGACGGCGGAACCGTTACAAATTCAGCTAATTGAGTTTCAAGACTTGTATCTTTCACTTCGTTAAAAGGTTTTTTTTCAGACATTTCAAATTTCCAAGAAATTTTCTATACTAATTTTACCAATCACGCTATTTTCCTTTCTTAAGTCAAAGCACCTTCAATCATTCATGTTTTGCCATGCTTGTTGCAGTCATTCCCACTCAATCGTCGCCGGCGGCTTGCCTGAAATATCATATACGACCCGGTTGATGCCGCGAATTTCGTTGATGATGCGATTGGAAACCTTGCTCAGCAATGAATAGGGCAATTCCGCCCAGTTCGCCGTCATGAAATCCTGGGTTTGAACGGCTCGAAGTGCAATCACATACTCATAAGTCCGGCCATCGCCCATGACGCCGACGGACTTGACCGGCAAAAACACCGCAAACGCCTGCGAAGTTTTTTCGTACC
The DNA here is from genome assembly GCF_009833095.1 of Nitrosomonas sp. JL21. Lineage (GTDB taxonomy): Bacteria > Pseudomonadota > Gammaproteobacteria > Burkholderiales > Nitrosomonadaceae > Nitrosomonas. Next base: position 11,386 of record NZ_QRCB01000038.1, on the reverse strand, counting down.
AGCCTGAGTGCTGCAACTCATCGATAAAAATTTGATCTGCCTGTCTCAATAACTCAGCGTATTCATACTTGACTTCGCCCAGAATACGCACCCCCAGCCCTGGGCCTGGAAAGGGATGACGAAACACCATTTCTCGAGGCAGTCCGAGTGCTAGTCCCAGTTCGCGCACTTCGTCCTTGAATAATTCCCGTAGCGGCTCAAGCAATTTCAAATGCATGGTTTCGGGCAATCCACCGACATTATGGTGCGATTTGATGGTGCGCGCCTTTTTAGTTTGGGCGCTCGCGGATTCAATCACATCCGGATAAATCGTACCTTGCGCCAGCCATTTGGCATCGGTGATTTTCGTTGCCTCACGCTGAAAAACTTCAATAAATTCGCGACCGATCACCCGGCGCTTGGTCTCGGGATCGGTAATGCCGGTGAGACTTCTGAAGAAATCCCGGCTGGCATCGATATGAATTACCTTTACCGTCAAGTTCTTGGCAAATGTTTCCATGACTTGCTTGGCTTCATTGGCGCGCAGCAAACCATTGTCCACAAACACACACGTCAGTTGATCTCCGATTGCGCGGTGAATCAACGCAGCCGCCACCGAAGAATCGACACCCCCGGACAATCCCAGAATGACCTGGTCGCTCCCAACCGTTGCGCGAATCTTTCCAACTGCCTCGGCGATATAATCGGGCATGTTCCAATCGCGACCGATGCCGCAGATATCATGCACGAAACGGTCGATGATCGCTTTGCCCTGCAATGTATGCGTGACTTCGGGATGAAACTGAATGCCATAGAACCGACGTTCGTCATTGGCCATGGCGGCAACCGGGGTCGCGGCATTATGCGCCATGACGTCGAACCCCATTGGCAGAGCAACGACTTTATCGCCGTGGCTCATCCACACATCGAGTACATCCGACCCTGCCGTGTTAGTGCGATCCTTGATCTCGGAAAATAACGCACCCTGGGCCGTAGTCTGAATTTCAGCATAACCGAACTCGCGCACCAGGGCATTTTCGACACTGCCTCCCAGTTGCGCCGCCATGGTCTGCATGCCGTAACATATCCCCAACACTGGCACGTTCAACTCGAACACAATCTGCGGCGCGCGTGGTGTCTCGTCTTCGATGACCGATGCAGGCCCGCCGGATAAAATGATGCCTTGCGGAGAAAATTCCTGGATGAATTGCGGGTCGATATCATAGGGATGCAATTCGCAATACACATTGGTTTCACGAACACGCCGCGCAATCAATTGGGTGTACTGAGAGCCAAAGTCGAGAATTAAAATTTTTTGATGCATTCAGATCGATTTCTTACTTGACGTGATAATTAGGAGCTTCTTTGGTAATCTGCACATCATGCACGTGCGATTCGCGGATACCGGCTGAGGTAATTTCAACAAACTCGGCTTTCTGGTGCATTTCGGCAATCGTTCCACAACCCAGATAGCCCATGCTGGAACGCACGCCGCCCATCAATTGATGGATCACCGCGGAAATACTGCCTTTGAATGGCACCCTGCCCTCTACCCCTTCGGGCACCAGTTTGTCGTTATTTTTCTGCTCTTTTTCCTGGAAATACCGGTCACTGGATCCTTGCTGCATCGCCGACAGCGAACCCATACCACGGTAGCTTTTATAGGAACGGCCCTGAAACAGTTCGATTTCTCCTGGCGCTTCGGTAGTACCGGCAAACAATCCTCCCAGCATGACAGTATCGGCGCCCGCCGCCAGTGCCTTGGCAATATCGCCCGAGTAGCGGATGCCGCCATCGGCGATGGCGGGCACGCCACTTCCGTGCAAAGCCTCTGATACATCGTGGATTGCTGTGACTTGTGGAATGCCGACACCGGCCACGATGCGCGTCGTACAGATGGATCCAGGGCCGATACCGACCTTTACCGCATCCACGCCATGATCGACCATTGCGCGCGCTGCCGCTGCCGTCGCGACATTGCCGCCGATCACCTGAACCGTAGGTAGATTTTTTTTAACCCAGGCAATGCGATTGAGCACACTTTGCGAATGTCCGTGCGCAGTATCGACCACAATCACGTCGACACCTGCTTCGGCCAACGCCATCGCGCGTTCTTCGCTGCCCTCGCCGACCCCGATCGCGGCACCTACCCGCAGGCGCTCCTGCTCGTCCTTACTGGCCAACGGATATTCGGAGGTTTTGATGATGTCCTTGACGGTGATCAGCCCACATAATTCGAATTGATCATTGATGACCAGCAAGCGCTCGAGACGGTGCTTATGCAGCAATGCCAGCACCTCCTCGCGAGAGGTGTCAGCTTTGACCGTCACCAAACGATTCTTTGGCGTCATGATGTGCTTGATCGCCTGGTCGAGATTGGTTTCAAATCGCAAATCGCGATTCGTCACGATACCGACGACTTTTTTTCCATTGACGACGGGCAAACCGGATATTTTGTGACGACGGATCAGTTCAAGTACTTCCCGCACAGTCATGTTCTGATGGATGGTGATCGGATCCTTCACTACGCCGCTTTCAAAACGCTTCACCTGAGCCACATGCATTGCCTGGGCCTCAATCGACATATTCTTATGAATGATCCCAATGCCGCCTTCCTGCGCCAATGCAATCGCCAGCGGGGCCTCGGTAACCGTATCCATCGCAGCCGAAATCAATGGAATATTTAGGGTAATCGTACGCGTCAACTGAGTTGCCAAGCTGACATCTCGAGGCAGCATTGTCGAGTGGGCCGGAATCAACAGTACATCATCGAAAGTGAGTGCTTTTTGAATCAACTGCATAATGACCATCCTTTGCAAAGCGACATTATAGCCAAATCGATCGCGAATTTTGCCCTAATTTGACCAAGACTACAGCATATTTCTGATAATTATGGTGTAATGCTGAAAATTTTCAGGAAGCTCTGACAAAATTAACGAACGTGATCAGACAAGACGAAATCCACTGAGAAAGCGCGGTTCGGTTCATGAAAGAACAGCAAAGATTCTGAGCCTGGTTTCAAATAATCTGACGACGCGCAGTAATATTTCAGAATTTCCTTAAATTACACAAATGAGCATCCGATGTACCTTGAATCATGCATTCTCAGGAGTATTCGATGAAAATTTTTGTATGTCTTGGACTGGCGTTGCTGTGGAGTATGACGGCGAACGCCCAAGTCTATAAATGGGTCGATGAACACGGCAAAATCCAATATGGTGATCAACCACCGCCCGGTATCGCTAAAGACCGTCAGCGCCTCAATTTGAGAACGACTACTCCGTCAAATCCTCCAGAATCCAATAAATCCAAAAGCTTATCCGAAGAACGAGAGGAATTCGATAAGCGCCAGAAACAACGGAAAGAAGAAGAAGTCAAGCAACTCGCCAAGACCGAGGAAAATAAAAAGAAATGCATCGATGCACAAACTCAGTTGAGAGTCTACACTGATTCGCCCCGCTTAACCGTACCCGATGGCAGCGGTGGCGTCTCGTATGTCGACGATGACGCGCGTCAACGAAAAATCAATGATGCCAACAAAGCCATTTCCACTTTCTGCAAATGAACGCCATGCTTAGTCCGATGTTGGTATTTTTCAATCGACTCAGATTTATTTTCATAAGCTTATTTTTTGTGACTCCTGCCATGGCAGAGGCGCCGCTCACCTATGCTGTGCAGGCACCTCCTATCAATGAGCAAGCCATTGCGGCATTGCATGCAAGTTCCGGCATGCAATGGCAACTCCTGCCCGGCGAAGACGTGAAGCAGATTGCCCGCCTTATGTTTCCGTCAAACGCCACCATACGCGAAAAATTTATCCAGGCTGTGATTCATCTCAATCCAGAACTTTTTCCTTCTGGATATTATCAACCCTTGGCCGCAGGCACGATGGTGCATATTCCAGATTTAAAAACAATCCATGCATTTTCAGCTCCAGCATTCAAAAAACGTCCGCGTGCTGTTTCAGACAACCCCTCCCCCGCTCAACCCCAACATTCCTCGGCAGCCCCAGCAGCAGCCACGCCCGATTTGAAAAACCATGAACGCCTGTTGCAACTCACCACGCAACTGGAACAACTTTCTGAACATCAGGCGCAAGAACTGAATTCCTTGTTGCATCACACCGAAACGCTTGCGTTGCAAGTTGCTGATATGCAGACTGCCCAGACAGCACGAATTCAGGAACTCCACACGCAGGATAGTATCGCCCGGCAACTACCCGAAAACATTCAACCCACTCCACCCATACAGCCTCCCGAACAGCCAATAGATCAACCTTCACCGGATTTAACGATCATCACCCCGACCACCGAGGATCTGCTGTCAATGGATACTTTATTGATACTGGGCGCTTTGCTGATCGTGTTGGTATTGATCATCGTACTGCGCGGTTATCGCAAAGTTCAACAACGAATGACGCACACTGGCACAACTCCTGTAATGCCCGATATTAGCCATCGGCAAGGATACGAAACGTTATTTCGGAAACAGGATCCGCAAAAAATCGCTGCCGCAGAAAATTTTCACATTGATGGCGCTTCCAGTGACGCTGCAAATGAAGCTCGCCAGATGATCAAGCAAGGCCATTCAGAACAAGCCGTTTTGTTTCTGCAAAAGCAGCTATCGGTGAACGCATTCGATATCTCAGGTTGGTTATTATTATTCGAGTTGTTGTACTCGCAAAAAAATAAATCAGATTTCAAGAAAAATGCCCGCAGGTTCAAGCGGCTTGGAATATTTCCAGATATCTGGCTACAAATTCAAGATCTTGGATATCGGCTTGAAGCCAATGAACCGCTTTATTTTGACGAACAAAAGCGCCAACAACGATTCTTTCCTGATTCACTGAACTCTGGATTGTCATCATAAAAATCAATTTTGTCAGAGAAGCTCTGCAAAATTAATTCGGTAACTCACCCTCTGGGCGAGAAAGCTGGCTGCATCAGCTGATAACGAGGCGCAACAAGAATGTCGTCGCCGGAGTACAGACCAATAAGAACACCCCTGTTATTTTGGCATTACTTGATAAATTTGACCAAATTCATCGGGTACGTTGGCCTGAAAAGGAATTATTCCGCGAATTCCATCAGGGACAGATGGCAAGCAATTCGCCCAGAAATCCTGGGACAGGACTGAAATTTCATACCTTCTCGAAATCACCGTTTGAATACTGGCGAAGGTAGGCTCGGATGCAGGTAAAACCAACTAAAACTTGAATCGTTCATGCTACTTGGCCATGCTAACCCCTTTCAAAGTGACATACAATTCCTGGAGATCAGTCAAAACCCGTTCATCTTTCGTTAATTTCTCTTAGGTATCCTTGTGTCCCATACCCAACCGCAAAATGAGTTCGATCATGCTAAAGCCCAATGTAATGAGTTCGAGTGAAGCGCCACCACAATGGAACACGCACCAATGGTTATGCGCTATTGACGAGCAATTTCGCAAACAGGACTATCGTCAGGCCCGCAATTTGATCTTGCAAGCGTTACCGATCTTTCCAGATCATGCCATGCTTAGGGATCGATTACTCATGGTGGATTCGCATTGGAGTGAGCCAATTGCAAGTCGAGGCATTCATCTCGTTACACCCGACGAGCATGATTTCTCCTATTTGCAGCAATGCTATGCCGATGAAGCGTTCATGCAGCAATTCCTGCCTATGGGAAGAAAAAAACAAAGCGCTGAGGCAATTCAGAATGCACTCAGACAAAGTGAGTTTTCCGTTGCTCATCATCGGAGCATGCACCGGATCATCAAAAAAGAAGTACCCTCCATTCCCGAACGATCTTTTTCTCCAGGTGACCTCAAACCGATCGGGTTGGCGAGTCTGGTAGATATCCAAATTGCGCACAGGCGCGCCGAATTTCTCGTTGGCATTCCCGATCAGGCCGAGCGTCAAAGGGCAACGGCTGTTGTCATGATGCTCATCATGGATCTGGCTTTCAATCAAGTTAGGTTGCATAAACTGACATCACTCGTGCTAGCCAATAACCCCCATTCACAGCGAAGTACCGTAGCGATTGGGTTCACGCAGGAAGGCTTGCGCCGCCAGCATCTATGTGATCCACAAACCCGACAATGGCTGGATTGTTATGAAAACGGCCTTGTTGCGGATGATTTCCGCCACAACCCTGTTATCGCACGCGTATCGAAAAGATTACTCGGGCGCGACATTACTGTGAAACCGATTTAAAAATAACTACTTAAAGGAGGAATTGGAAAATGATGAACTAACGATCGAGTATCAGTTGCATATCTTGAAATGAAACATCCTTAGTTTTTAATCAAGTAGCTCAAATTAATAGGGGAATATTATGACTGCATACATTGGTACTAATGGAAACGATACTCTGGTGGGTCTTGATGATGTATCCGATGATTTGACAGGCAAGTTGGGTAATGATGTTTTGATAGGTGGCGATGGATTTGTAACAGATTGGGTTCATTATGATAATGCACCAGCCGCAGTAACAGTCAATTTGGCGGCAGGGACCGCCACTGGCGGGGATGGTAATGACACTTTAAATGGTATCGAGGGTGTGACAGGCAGCAAGTTTAACGATACGTTACGCAGTGGTGCCGGTTTCGAATCGAGTATTTTATATGGGGGTGCCGGAAATGATGCATTGATCGGAAATACCGGCTTTAACTCCTTGAAAGGAGGGGCCGGTAATGACGCCCTGACTGGTGGGGACGGTTTTGATTCTGCCGATTACTCTGATGCTACATCAGCAGTTACCGTCAACCTGAGCACTGGAACTGCAACTGGTGGAGCTGGAAACGATACACTTGCAGGAATCGAACAGGTCGTTGGAAGTAGCTTCAACGATACCTTGGTTGGTGTGAGTAATGCTTTTGATTTTGGGGTTTATTTGCAAGGCGGGAAAGGCAACGACTCAATCGTGGGAAGCGATAACAGTTTTAATCAGTTGGAAGGTGGCGAAGGCAAAGATTCGTTAATTGGCGGAAATAGTGATGATACCCTCATTGGTGGATTGGGCGCTGATGTGCTGACTGGTGGAGAAGGCTGGGATACAATTGACTACTTTGATGCATTATCGTCAGTAACAGTTAATCTGGAAAATGGAACAGCATCCGGAGGTGCAGGAAACGATATTCTGAGAAGTATCGAACAAGTTTCGGGCAGCTCTTATAACGATACACTCATTGGCGGAACTGGTGACAATTCGTTGTGGGGTTTGGATGGCAATGATGTATTAGTTGGCGGAGATGGCTTCGATAACCTGGAAGGCGATTTCGGTAATGATACGCTAACTGGGGGAGCAGGTGATGACCAGTTGAATGGTGGCTGGGGTGATGATGTTCTGACCGGAGGAAAGGGTAACGATTGGGCAAATTTCTTCGAGGGCAGTGTGGCAGTCAATCTCGCAAAAGGCACCGCTACCGGTGCGGCAGGCAAGGATACCCTGCAAGAGATTGAAAATGTTAACGGCAGTTTTGAAAATGACACTTTGATCGGCGATGCCAATGCTAATACTCTGAATGGCGGGCAAGGAAATGATTGGCTAACTGGTGGACAAGGGGATGATACCCTGATTGGGTATAAAGACGTCGACTGGGCCAGCTACAGCGATGCCACGTCCGCAGTAACGGTGGATCTGATCGCAGGAACGGCAACAGGTGGTGCAGGAAACGATATACTGCAAGAGATCGAGAACGTTCAGGGAAGCAAGTTTGGAGATACCCTGAAAGGGGACGATCTGAAAGATAATATTCTTGATGGTGGAGCCGGCAATGACAAACTGGACGGAAAACAGGGGCAAGATGCATTGACCGGAGGTGCTGGCAACGACATTTTCAAATTCACCGTGAATGGTCCTGCTGACAAAATTACCGACTTCAATGTGACGAACGATACCATTCAGCTTGAGAATGGCGTATTCAAAGCGCTGACGGCGACGGGTGTTTTGGCTGCCGATCAATTCAAGGTAGGCGCGAAAGCGGCGGATGCCAATGACTTTGTCATCTATAACAAGGCCGCCGGGGCATTGTTATATGATGCTGATGGCAATGGCGCCAATGAGGCAATTCAAATCGCTACGGTCGGTACAGGGCTGAACATGACTAATGCCGATATCGTCATCATTTAGGAAACCGCTGGAATTCGGTATTGCTGGTTAGGTTTTATCACTGTTTTCCAGCAATTCTTTTCGGCGGCATTTTGTTGCCGAATTCCCTCTGCTCTGCCATTGCTTCATTTAGCGCAATGGCAGAGCTTAATGATTTATCCAGCAGCTTTGTTTATCTGTTCACCGTGATCGACTGATATAACCGTGCAGTGTCGTCATGGTGAATGTCTAACACCTTGACTACAAGCTTCTGCATTGAAGCTGGGCAAGGATAGTTAGCATAGCAATGTGCTTGTCGAACGGGTTTGGAAGAGCATCAATACAAAGTTGTATCTGCTGTCCTACGACAACGGATGTCATGCGAAGCAGAGCTTCACGCCGAGGTTCACGATAAACCACCCAATGAGCTCCACTTCAATTACTTGCTTGCAATGAAAAAACAGCATAGGCATTAACGCAAGATTCCCACTGGAAATATGGAAAATTGTCCAATCCAGTACGGTCATCTCACCTTTTCAACGCTTCCTCAAGAGCCTTTTCATACTAAATCACGACGATATCGGCATTCGTCAGCGCCAGCCCTGAACCAATCTTGGCTATTTGCACCGCCGCGCCAGCGCCATTGCCATTGGCGTCATAGATCAATACGCCGGTTGTGCTGTTGTAAATGATGAAATCGTTGGCATCCGCCGCCTGAGCACCGATCCTGAATTGATCGGGAGGGAGTACTCCCAACGTATTCAAAGCCGTAAACACTGAATTTTCAAGTTCGATCGTATCATTCGCAACATTAAAATCTGTAATGGTGTCGACATGACCGGTGGTGGTGAAACGGAAAATATCGTTGCCCACTCCCCCCGTTAAGGTGTTAGTGCCAAGCCCTCCATTCAGGATATCATTGCCGTCACTGCCATTGAGCTGATTGTTGGCGGAATTTCCGGTAAGCGTGTTGGACAGATTATTACCCGTGCCATTGATTACCGCTGCGCCCGTCAGTAAGAGATTCTCCACATTCAGCGGAAGCACATATGTGACACTGCTGCTCACCTTGTCGGTACCGGCATCGAAATTTTCAGTGATGGTGTCACCGGCATTGTCAACGATATAGCTATCAAATCCCGCTCCGCCTGACATAGTATCGGCACCTTCTCTGCCGTTGATCGTGTCATGGCCATCGCCACCGTTCAAATGATTGGCAGCCGAGTTTCCGGTGATGATGTTATCTAAATCATTGCCTGTACCGTTGATCGCCTGTGTTCCAATCAGCAATAAATTTTCGATATTCAGCGGTAAAGTATAGGATACGCTGCTGTTCACCTGGTCAGTGCCTTCATTGAGATATTCTCTGACAACGTCGCCAGCTTCGCTCACCACGAACGTATCATTTCCCAATCCCCCTATCATCGTGTCATTTCCGGCGCCTCCTCGAAGAATATCGTTACCTTTGCCGCCGTTCAGGACATTCTTCTTAAAATTTCCGGCCAGGTCATCATTGAAATTGCCACCGATCAGATTCTCGATATTGGTCAGCGTGTCCAGTCCTGCACCACCGGTATTCTGCTGCCCAGCAATCGCGAGGGAAACCTTGACGGCATTGGCTGAAGCGTAACTCACGGTATCCTGCAGCGATGTCGAGCCCACCAGTACATCGTTACCGGTGGTATTGACGAGAAAAACAGAACTCGCATCATTCAAGAAGAAAAGCATTTCGCCCTCCCTTCCGCTCACAATTGCATCCGCATCGCCATCGTTGTCAATATCCGCAAATACGGGACTCGCATTGGAGCCTGCATCACTCAAGCCGAACCAATCCGTTTGGGGGGCATCGAATGACGGATTGGCAGCCGTGCCGGAATTTTTAAAGAACAGGGTATTTCCAGCCACATTTCCGACGAACACATCAAGATCACCATCACCATCACTATCGACGAAGCTCGGACTTGCATTCGAGCCGACATCGCTCAAGCCAAAAGGATTAGTCACCGCAGCAGCAAATGCAGGAGCATTTACTGTGCCCGTATTTCTAAAAAACACGAGATTGCCGACAGAATTGCCGACAAAGGCATCCAGATCACCGTCGTTGTCGATATCCACGAAATCGGGCGTCGCCTGAAGGCCGACGTCGCTCAGGCCGAACGGGTTTGTGATCGCTACAGCAAATGCCGGCGCCGCGGCCGTGCCCGTATTTCTGAGAAATAATAGATTGCCATCCGAATTACCTGTGAAAGCATCCATGTCGCCATCGTTGTCGATATCGACATAACTGGAATCGACATAAAATCCTGCATTTTTCAAACCGAACGGATTAAGGATCGCGGCAGCAAAAACGGGAGCCGTGACTGTGCCGGTATTCCGGAAAAAAAATGTATCGCCAAATCCTTCACCGATAAAGGCATCCAGATCACCATCGTTATCAATATCAACGAAATAGGGTGTCGTTAAAGTGCCCTTGTCGGTAAGACCGAAGGGATTAATGGAAGTGAATGTAAATACTGTATTTGCCATGCGATTATTCTCCAATAGATATTAGCGCGGCAATACATCATTTATCAGCAGCAGGTTACAAGACAAGTTCTAAGCGAACTGGAGATGATAAGCAAGCATTCGAAGATACCAATCCGTTGATGCTTTGCTATTAATTTTTCGTACTAAAATTAATTCTTCACTTCGAATCAACATCGTTGGACCAATGAATTTACCGCATTGTAAAAATTTTATGAGTTGTTATTCTAAAAAAACAAACAATAAATCCTTCAAGAACATTTTCATTTTATCAATATTATACTGCCTTATAAACCCTCTCTGGTATTCTTATCTCCGAGTGAAAATATGACTCGGGGCTATCGCTCAACAAGCTTTCTAAAAACAGCAAACATCAATCTGACACGATGAAATGCATAAAAAATACCGTGTATGATTTCCCTAGATCACTACGATATCCCCATTGGTCAAGCCCAGCCCGGCGCCCAGCGTGGCGATCTGCACCACCGCGCCTGCGCCATTGCCGTTGGCGTCATAGATCAATGCCCCGGTTGCATTGTTATAGATGACGTGATCATTACCATCCAGCGCTTGCGCGCCTACCCGGAATTGGGCTGCTGGCAGAGTGCCTGTTGCTGTCAATGCCGTAAATACGCCATTCTCCAATTGTAGGGTGTCATTCGCCACGTTGTAGTCCGTGATCCGGGCTGTATTTCCCATCACTGTAAAGCGGAAAATGTCGTTGCCGGCGCCGCCGGTCAGGATATTCGTTCCAGGCCCGCCGTTGAGAAGATCGTTCCCACCGCCTCCGCTGATCGTGTCATTTCCAGCCA
>NZ_QRCB01000037.1 GCF_009833095.1 Nitrosomonas sp. JL21 | reverse complement strand
AAGCACAACTTCCGCTGCTTGAGTGAATTCATTTCATCATCGTTACAAGCAGCTTAGATAAGTTTTTTTTGAACTCCACTTTGGATTGTTAATCCAAATTTTGCAATAAAACTATCATAAACCTAAGATAGGGGTAAACCGTGCAAGCCAAGTCTTCATATATGTATTTCATCAGAAGAATAACAATTCATTTCACGCTACTCATAGTGCTCTCGTCATTATTTCCGATTAATCTGGCAATGGCGCATGCAACGTTAGTGAAGTCCGATCCTCCCCGCAGAGCCTCTCTTTCTTCACCACCCAAACAAATCCAGCTTTGGTTCAATGAAAAGATAGAAGCTTCTTACGCATCAGTCATCGTGCTGGATAAGGATAAAAAAGCAATTACTCAGAATAATCCGGAAGTTGTTGCAGAAGATCCTAAATCGGTCGTTTTGAGCATGCCTGAAATCGATGCAGGTCGTTACACCGTGCAATACCGAGTAATGTCTGTAGATGGTCATGTCATTGAATCCAGCTATGATTTTAATGTAAAGAATAAAATGCAGTAAAGATGATTGATATCATTGCAGCAGTTGCACGTTGGTTCCAGCTCGGCGCCAACCTGATCGTGTTAGGCAGTTGTATTTTCTTGGCAATTCCCACAAATCTGAAACAAACCTACACGGAAGCGTGGGTCCATCGGTTAGAAAGCTTATTTCTCTGGCTAGTATTAGCAATTCCATGCGGATTGGTTGTCATTTTAATGACAACCATTATTCAGGTTACTGGTCATACGAATAATTTCTGGCATCAAGAAATCTGGCTGGGTTTTCTCAACGATACTCGCACGGGTCAAGTCTGGCTCTGGCGTGCAGCTTCATCAATCTTATTAGTGCTGGTAGTTATTGCTCATCTCAGGATGGGATTCAAGGCACGCTGGCAGTATATTTTTTGCGCTGTCATTGCCACTTTTCCATTGGTTGCCAGCGCCTTTGTCAGTCATGCCGCAACTGAAGAATTTTCCTCCTCAGCAATAATTCCGTACGCCTTTCATTTGATATTCGCTGGGGTATGGTTTGGTGCGCTACCTGCTTTTTTAGTATTACTATCTGATCACTTTTTTAATAGCAAGAATCAAGGCAATCATACTGTGGGTACGCTAGAACGCTTCTCGTCGATTGCACTACCTGCCATGCTGCTGATTATCGTGACGGGCGTTGTCGTGAGTGATCGGATTTTTGATGATCGTTATGCCGCCTTGGTTGCAACTCCGTATGGTTGGTTGCTCAGTGCCAAGATATTGTTATTGGGCATAATTCTTATTATTGCATCACGCGTTCGATCATACTGGCTTCCCTTACTCGGGAATACAGAACAGTCGCGAATAGTAGAGTCAGGGAAAAAAGGCCTACAAAAATGGGTGGGCATAGAATTTTTTTTGGCGGTGGTCTTGATACTGCTTGCAACGGTGATTACTCATACCACTCCGGTAAAGCATGCGCCAATCGATAATTGGCCATTTCCGTTCCGCTTTTCATTGGCGACATGGGAGCAACCTAATGTGGCGGCCAGAATTTGGGCAGGAATGATAGTATTAGCCATTGCGCTAGGTGTTATCACGTTAAGGCAATGGCTTGACTGGAAATGGAGACGTTCAATTGGAATTTCATCGGTTTTACTGGTGTCGGGACTGGCCATCGCCTTGCCACCCTTGACGATTCAAGCATATCCGGAGACTTACCGTAGACCCTTGATACCCTTTGATACCACCTCAGTGGCTAATGGTGCAGCGCTCTATGGACAGCAGTGTGGGGAATGCCATGGCCCGCAGGGAAAAGGAAACGGTATCAAATCGAGAACGTTATCGACCAAACTTCCGGATTTGCTCACTGAATCCCATACCACTGATCATACGCCCGGCGATTTCTACCACTGGATCACATACGGGATGATCAACACGGATATGCCAGGCTTTGCCGCTATGTTATCCGACGAAGATCGCTGGGATTTGGTTAATTACCTTCATGGCTTATCACGCGGTTATCAAGCCCGAATCCTGACGCCAGATATCATTCCGAACAGGGCGCATGTCAAGCCGCCGATGTTTGCTTATACTGATCATGATGGGAACAGTGGTGCGCTACAAGATTTTCGGGACAAAAAAGCAGTATTTTTGGCGGTCTTTTCCTGGCCTCAATCAAAAGAGCGATTGGAGCAATTGAAATCCGCCCATGCCAGCTTAAACGATCTTGATGCACTGGTATTAGCTGTTCCATCTCAAGAATTGACGACTGAGGAATTGGCGCAAGCAGCCTCCGAAATTCCTTTTCCGATCATCACGCAAGGCGCTGTTGAGATAGCTAATAGTTATTCGCTATTTCGTCGAACGCTCAATCATCCAGATTTGATGGGTAATGGCACGATTCCATCGCATATGGAATTTTTGATTGATCGGAACGGCTATTTGCGAGCCCGCTGGATTCCATCCATCGATGTGGCTGGATGGTCAGATATTGATCAACTTACTCGACAAGTTAGTTTGTTGAATCGTGAGAACGAAAAAATCCCCTATCCTGAGGATTATGTTCGTTAAGTAGCTTAAAAAATTCCGTAAAAATGAGTAAGCGACAATCAGGTAAGGTGAGATTGGACAAAAAATTGTATGAGTAAAGCATCAATTTCAATGTACAACCTGATTGAACGCAGTGGTTTTGCAAGACTTAAGTATCTTAGTAACGGATAAGCAACGGCATAAGCAACGTCCAGGTTCAGATCATCAGGAACCATGAAATCGATCAAATTGCCTTGCACTGATGCATGCTGGGATTGAACATTCCCGCCTCATTTCATCGCAATGCTCTCGCGTCTATTGATCACTTGGATAATTCATTTCTATTTGAAAATCTCATCTTAAGATACCTGATAGTCTAATTTTGAGGGTTTTTCTAAATATTTTTAAAAAAAGGAGACGACATTGGCAATAATTAATGGCACAAATTTCAATGACAACGATACCACTCAAAATGGAGTCTTTCGTTCCGCGTTGATAGGAACAGCAGGGGTTGATTCAATTTTCGGCTTCGCGGGAAATGACATCCTCGATGGTGGAATTGGTGCTGACATGATGTCCGGCGGCGATGGTAATGATGTGTATTATGTCGATAATGCAGGAGATATCATTACTGATACGAAAGGTTACGATGTGGTGAATTCATTTCTTTCTTATACGATGAAAGTTGGTCTGGAAACCCTTGCACTCATCGGCGATAATCCAATCAACGGAACGGGTACGCCTAACAATGATGATATCACCGGTAACGATAGCAACAATGTACTGATGGGATTGGTCGGTATTGATCAATTAGCCGGCAACGGAGGAAATGATACGTTGGATGGCGGACTCGGCGCGGATTACATGGAAGGAGGCGCAGGCAACGATATTTACGTCGTGAATGATATTAATGATGTTGCTGATGAAACGGGCTTCCTATCTAATGGGGTTGACTTGATCAACGCATCCATTTCATATGTTCTCGATTCAGAATTGGAAAATTTGACGCTGACAGGAACCGCCGCGCTGTCAGGTACCGGTAATGAATTCAATAACATCATCAACGGCAATAATGGCAACAATTTACTCAATGGTCTTGCGGGTGTCGATAATCTCGTCGGAAATGGCGGTAACGACACCCTCAGCGGCGGTCTGGGGAAAGACAGTTTAAATGGCGGTACCGGTCAGGATAAATTTTTATTCAACGCGGCGCCCGGAATCAATAATGCCGATACCATCACCGGGTATGTTGCAGCAGACGACACGATTACGCTTGAAAACGCTATTTTCACCAAATTCACGGCAACGGGAATCATCAATGCCGGTAATCTGATCGCAAAGGCCAATCCGGTGGCAGTCGATGCCAATGATTACCTGCTCTACAATACAACCACTGGAGTGTTGTCTTACGATGCCAACGGGAATGCGGCTGGTGCAGCAGTTCAGTTTGCTACGCTGGTAGGAGCTCCTGCCGTGACTGCAGCCGATTTCCAGATCGTATAAGCGGAGCGCATTGAATCGCTCTTGACACTCGACTCACAGACCTTGATTGACGGACAGAATATTTAACACGACTTGGATATTCTTAATTCTTCTGAAAAAAGTTCCTTTTTACGGAAACTCAAACGGTTAAGTCATCAACGTACTGGAATTCATAGATCAATACCTTTTTGCGCCTGAATACCCGAACGAAATGCGTGTTTGATGTCGGTCATTTCGGTGACCGTATCCGCAAGCTGGCAAAGCGCGTCGGGTGCGCCGCGACCAGTAATGATGACGTGCTGCATGGCCGGGCGATTTTTTAGGTCATTCAATACGGTGGCCATATCCAGCCAGCCAAACTTGATAGGATAGGTCAATTCGTCCAGTACGACCAATTCAATCGCCGGGTCGCGCAACATGTTCTGAGCAATAACCCAGCCACGCTGTGCTGTGGCAGTATCGCGCTCAAGGTTCTGGGTGTCCCAGGTATATCCTTCGCCGAGGACGTGCCAATCAACATGAGGTTGACTACGGAAGAACGCTTCTTCGCCGGTATCTGAACGACCCTTGATGAACTGAGCAACGCCAACGCGCAGTCCATGACCCAATGCTCGCGCTATCATACCGAAAGCTGCACTTGATTTGCCTTTCCCGTTCCCGGTATGTACCAACAGCAAACCCTGGGTCCGGCCGGCGCGAGCAATCGCTGCATCGATGACTTCTTTTTTCCGTTGCATACGAGTGCGGTAACGATGCGCGCGTTCGGTTTCTGTCATCATGTCATTTCGTGACTGCGCTACGCAGGCTCAAAGCTTGCGCAAGATAAGTAAAGAAAATATGAATGACTGCTGCGAAACCGACATAGAATCCGAAAGTTTCGATGTATAACGGAAAATATTTAATGACGAGATCAATAAACTCATTTCCGTTCACTGCCGAGAAATAGCCTGAAAAGAGATAGAATCCGCCATTCGAAAATAGCTCGCAGGCTGTTAACCCGACTGCGCTGCTGATGGTCAGCGGTATGAGGCTGCGCCAATTGAATTGATACTGCTTTGCAAACCATTTTCCCGCCATCCATAGCGAAGCATACGCAGGCAGTAAGAAGATATAAGCCGGGGTGAAGCAAAAATCATCGATTCCTCCCCAAGCGAAAGCGGAAAAATCCAGCCACCCACCTAATGCGAAGAAACCCAGCAAAGGCCATATCGAGCGTAAATAAACCCCTGCCAGGAAGAAAACCGCCCACGCTGCGTCAGCGAGCTGATGAGATGATGCAAAATGATAACTACGCGTCAGTATCATCAGAACCGCTAGTAGCAATGCAATGACCAACTGTGTGCGAAAAGATAAGATCAACATAATAAAGTCCGGTTAAGGTTGATAACGCACCATCGCGAAAAAGTTCCGCCCTGGTTGATTGAAGAATGCTGCCGTTTCATAGCGTTCATTGAATAGATTTTCAATGCGTCCTTGAAGCCGCCAGTGCTTATTAAAAATATATTCGGCGCGCAAGTCAAATTTCACATAACTGTCCAGTTTCCGGCTATTGGCGAGATCGTCATAACGCTCGCCTTCGACCAGCAGCATGGCGCCCAGCCGGTAATACTGACCGAACTGACGGTCGGCGTCGAGACGAAA
The DNA here is from genome assembly GCF_009833095.1 of Nitrosomonas sp. JL21. GTDB lineage: Bacteria > Pseudomonadota > Gammaproteobacteria > Burkholderiales > Nitrosomonadaceae > Nitrosomonas. The sequence continues at coordinate 33,386 of NZ_QRCB01000037.1, read as the reverse complement.
GGATTGCTGAGCGCGGCGGGGCAATATATTACCGCGATTCAGGCCGGATGAACGATTCTCAGGATCCAGCAACGTCAGGTTGGCATTGAATTGCCAACCCTTGAGCTCGGTGCTGAGAATGCCTTCAAATCCCCGGATTCGTGCTTGATCAACGTTGCCCGGCTGGAAAGTCGCGGCATCAAATGCAATCAGATGATCGACGCGGGTTTCGTAGATATTGAGCGACCAATTTCCCCAAGTCATCTTCCCTCGTGAGCCGAATTCAAAACTTCTCGAATCTTCCGGGCGTAAATTGGGGTTGCTAAAACCTGGAAAATATAATTCATTGAAGGTCGGCGCTTTGAAGGCACTGCCAAAATTGGCAACGAGCCGAATCGCATCTGTAATAGGATAACTCCAACCTACGCCCCCGGTAACCCGGCTGCCAAATTGCTGGTTATCGTCATGACGAAGCGACAGTTGTATATCATGTTTGGCAAAAGTTGCCTGATGCTGTGCAAACACACCCCAATTGGTACGTGAATGTACTGTGAAGGCCTCATTGCTGTTGACATGGTCTTTTTGATAATCCATGCCAATGGTCAATAAGTTATTGGAAGTGATAGTGAAATCATTCAGCACCGAAATCGTGTCTCGTATAGTATTAAATCGACTGAAGAACGCTCTATCGAGAAAATTGTCTGAATCTTCCCGGCTGCGGCCGCCGATCAAGCTGACGCGCCAGAAATCGAGTGGGGAGTAGCGTGCGGTACCGCCGATGACTTGTTGCATCAACACGGTTTTGTTGGCGATACTGCCATCAAATTGCGATTTCCCGGCTGATTGCATGAAGCTCGCATCGATTTCCAATCCATTCTGGAAACGATAACCGGCACGCGCAGAACCGGCGACATTGCGATAACCGTCCCGGTCAGGTTGAAGTTCATCAATGAAGCAACCGGCGGAGCTCGAGCCTGTGCACGCATTGAATCCCTGGGTACCGATACCGCTCGCTGTCATATTGAGCCATCCTTGTTTGCCACCATACGACAAGCCGGTGGAGCCTTCCAGCGTGCCGAAACTGCCACCGCCAAATCCAAATGTCGGTTTCAATCCGGTGCCGGTGCCTTTGCGCGTAAAAATATGGATGACACCGCCGATCGCTTCAGAACCATATAAACTGGAGCGCGGCCCGCGCACGATTTCGATGCGTTCGATCTGTTCAACGGGAATATTCTCGAATGCGGTGGTACCGGAAGTGGCCGAGCCTACTTTGATGTTATCGATCATTACCAGCACATGATCCGATTCAGTGCCACGCATTTGGACAAAGGTAGCTTTGCCCGGGCCACCCTGATTGACGACGTTGATCCCCGTTACGCCGCGCAACAAATCCTGCATCGAGCGCACCTGCTGACGTTCAATATCGTTGCGGGTAATGACAGTTACTGATGCCAATGACGAATCGGCAGTCTGCGCCGTTCGGGTCGCCGTTACCATCACAGGTTTTTCTTGTTGTTCAATGCCTGTAGCCATCATGCTGGCTGGATAGAGCCCTAGCCCTAGCACGACCAGTACCGCCCGGTGGTATTTTTGCATGTTCAGATTCCTTCGCGCACACCCGCGCGGTATTCAATGAGATTGAGGGATGGACGAAGGATTTCCGAATGGGCATAGTGATGAGTACTCAGGACTCATCACTATGCCATTGATTGCCCTCCGCAATCCCGCAGTATGTGCTTTAGGCCGGTCTCCGGACTGATGAGCGGAAATATCCTGATCTGCGCCTTCCCATGTTTTCACACAGTGGCCTGTTGCAGATGGTTAACTCAATTACCGTTGCGGGGGCAGTACTGGCGTTGCTTGAAGAGCTACTTAAAACGCACCAGTTTCCCGTTTAACTTTCGTAAGATTTGAAAGCACCTAAAGCGATGTGTGCGGAACTTACCTGAAATGCAGTTGCAGTGTCAAGGCAGGGATTACGCTCTGAATTTCTGATCAACGGTGAAATTCCAAAATTGATGATGCCCAAGAATGCTGTGGAAACGAGGTAAAATTACAATTTCTGTTGTGATAAGTATGACGATAATTATTTCTTCATGCATTATTCGACAGAATTGAATAAACATATCTCGTAGTGCAAGCTCTGCGAGCCTCTGAATAGTCTGTCAACGAATTAGCGATTCATGTTTCTGAAAACGAGCTATTTTATATTTGCAATTGCTGCCATCAGTATTTCTTGTTCCTCCGCTCTGGCCGAAACGGAGCGTGTACCCGACACTCAACAAGGAATAGGTGCATTAGGACGAATTGAGCCTCGTTCCCGCGTCCTCAAACTTTCCCATAATGCCGGCCCGGAAGGCGCACGTGTTGAGCAGCTCCTGTTCCAAGAAGCCGATCAAATCAGAGCCGGACAGACATTAGCCATTCTGTCTGATCAGAAGAAGAAAAAAGCGGAAGTTGAAACTGCCCGAGCTCGGGTGAAGGTACTGCAAGCGCAACGGGAGAGTGAACACGCTGCCCGTGTTTTTAACAAACAGGAACATGTGCGCTATCAGTCTTTGAAACATGATTCTGCCACCAGTGTTTCACTTGCTGAGGCTAAACGGTTGGCTTTTGAGCAATCAGAAATTAATGTCAAGCGCTTATCCGCGGAAATAGCGCTTGCGCAATCCGAATTGAAAGTCAAAGAAGTAGAATTGAGTAATATGTACATCATGGCGCCAATCGATGGCACGATATTAAAAATTTACGCGCGACCAGGAGAGCGCATTGGCGATAAAAGTGTGCTCGAAATGGCTGATTTGACTGAATTGGATGTGGTTGCCGAAGTGTACGAAGCGGATTTGTTGCGGGTCAAAATAGGCCAATCTGCACATATCCATGCAGTCGGCTTTAAGCGAGTCTATAACGCCCAGGTTAGAGAATTGGGTTTTCTGGTGAGAAAAAATGATATAAACGATACCGATCCATTAGCGGATCGGGACAATCGCATCATTGAAGTGCGTTTGACGCTCGAATCCGAAGCTGTTACTGAATTGCAGCACCAAATTTTCCGCCAGGTCAAGGTTCGAATCATTCCGTGAATTGGGTAGATTGGTTTTATTTTCCGGCGCGATTGGCCTGGCGGCAATTGATCTTCGATCGAACCAAACTGAGTGCTGCGATTTGTGGGGTATTGTTCGCTTGCGTGCTGGTTTTCATGCAATTGGGTTTCAAGGATTCTCTTCATGCCAGTGCCGCTTTAGCGCCGGTAAAGTTGAATGGCGATCTATTCTTGATGCACAGGCAAAGCGAAGCCATGTGGCGTTCCGTACAATTTAATCGCAGTGAATTGATGCGCGTTCTGGGTCATCCATCGGTGGCTGATGTGCACCCGCTATACTTGGGATTGGCGCCTTTCAAAAATATCCAGAAGCGGACGAAGCGCACGCTAATGATTTACGGTTTTGATCCGGATTCGTCAATATTCAATCTGCCCTCTGTGAAAAACCTGCGAGTGGAATTACGTCAGAAGGATACGGTATTGTTCGATGAATATTCTCGCCCTGAGTTCGGGCCGGTTCGTCAATATCTCGAAGCAGGGCAGAATATGACTGAAATCAATGATTATAAAATTTCGATTATCGGCCTGTTTCAGTTAGGCGTATCATTCGCGGCGGATGGGAATGTCATTACCAGCGATTTGAATTTCATGCGCATTTTTCCTCGCCGCAAACATGAGGGCATCGATATGGGAGTCATCAAATTGCATCCCGACGCATCCGTCCTGCAAACCCAATTCGAGCTCAAAAGCCGACTTAACGAATATGTCAATGTCTTTACGTATGATGAGCTGCAACAGTTCGAGAAAAAATATTGGACCGATACCGCGCCGATTGGATTCATTTTTAATTTTGGCATCTTAATGGGATGGATAGTGGGTTTGGTGATCGTTTATCAAATTCTTTTTACTGACATTACCAATCACCGCAATGAATTTGCGACCTTGAAAGCCATGGGTTATGAACATGGCTATTTCGTGCGCGTGGTATTTGCCTCGGCTTTTTTTCTGACGATATTGGGATTTATCCCCGGTTATCTGCTTTCTTCAGGTTTGTACTATCTGGCAGAATCGCAAATGTTCATGCCCATGCCGATGAACCTTGGAAAGGTGTTGACTGTTTTTGCGTGCATTCTTTCGATGTGTTTTATGGCGGGGGTATTGGCCATACGTAAATTGAAAGACGCCAATCCCGCTGATATGTTCTGATGTTCCCTGTTATTGATGTCAATCACCTGAGTTTCAGTTTCGGCAGTGGAACATTAACGCAGTCCGTGCTGAAGGACATCACGATTTCTATCCAGCAGGGTGAAATCGTGTTGCTGACTGGTCCTTCCGGTTCCGGCAAAACGACGTTCCTGACCATCATCGGAGGGTTGCGCCAGGCTTTTCACGGCAGCGTCAAGGTGCTTGATGAGGAATTCATCAATAGCAATGAAGCTCGCAGGATAGGAGTGCGTAAACAAATTGGTTATATATTCCAGCAGCATAATCTACTCAAGTCGCTGACTGCGTTACAAAATGTAAAAATGGCGCTCGAGATGCAGCATACCCTGACAGAGCAACAGCGAAGTGATCGCGCTGCCGAGATTCTCAAGGCGGTCGGGTTGGGTCAACGGCTAGATTATAAACCAGCGCAACTGTCTGGCGGCGAGCGCCAGCGCGTTTCCATTGCCCGGGCATTGGTAGGGAATCCTAAAATCATTCTGGCGGATGAACCGACCGCTTCGCTTGACAAGCAGAGCGGCTATGAAGCGGTCAGTATTTTAAAACGACTGGCAAAGGAATCGAAAACGACTATTTTATTAGTGACCCATGACTATCGAATCCTCGATATCGCTGACCGTGTCGTCGAATTGGAAGACGGTATCATTAAAAATGCCTGAGTGGATGTTCGTAGAATGAGGATTTCATACTCACATATTCTTCCGATTGCGTAAAAATGGATTGAATTTGAACCGATCCCATGGGTTTACTGCTGAGTGGATTGATTGACAGCGTCACTGATTCGATTTGCCCAAGCTGTTGCTTCGAGTTCCATGCGAGTGAATTCATTGAAATCAAGAAAAGCCATTTCATTCATCATGGCCGAAACTACTTCAACTTCGCCTTTCTCATAGGCTTCGATGAGTTGCAATTGCCGCCCCAGATAACCCTGCCGGGTGAGCAAGGCTTCACTCATGTCTTTTTGTATGCTCAGGGTTTCCACTAATTTTTCCATCTCAACGCCAAGCAATGTATCCAGTAACGACAATACGCCAACCATGAATGCACGGTCCTGGTGATTCTTATCATGAGGCCGATCAGCCGTGGCAATGAATTCAAGTAACTTGCCCCGTATCGCAGCGGTCTGCATGAGTGCGTCCGATGAACCGCCATCCCTCTGTTTTGCGGCATACAGTAATATCTGCACCCAGCGCTGAAGTTGCTTACGGCCCACGATCATGATCGCGCGCTTGATCGAGTTGATTTTGCTGGGTAAGCCACTGGCGGCTGAGTTCACCATGCGCAACAGGTTGTAGCTTAAACCGGGCTGGTATTTCAGCTCGTTCTCAATGTCCGTTACTTCGCTGTCTTTGACCACCAAAAGCAGCAGCTTCAGCAACGAAAGCTTGGATGGGTCGATGCGTTTTCCGCTGATGATCTCGGGTTTAGCAAAATAGAAACCCTGAAGCATCTGAAAATTCATTGCAATGCAGCGCCGGGCGGTTTCCAGGCTTTCCACTTTTTCTGCCAGAAGTAGGGCAGGCCAACGTTTCAGCAGTTTGACCAGATTGATGAGCTCGGTCTGGCTTAGTGGATTGACATTGACTTTGACCACATTGATCAGTGGTAGTAATGCAGCGTTTTGCCTGTTGATCTGAGACACATTCGAGAGCGCTAATTGATAACCCTGTTTTTTCAGGAATGAGCAGCGGTGAATAATCTCATGATTGATTTCGACATTTCTCAGGATCTCCAGCACGACATGCTTTTTCGGTAGCATGCAAATGGCATCATTCATCAATAATTGTGTATCGACCTTGATGAAGCCGCGCCGTTTCCCGATGACGTTTTCTATTCCTAATTGTCCGTAAGTATCGATGATGACATTCGCGGAAGCTGCGGAATTATTGGTGACCGTGACGGTATTTTGCTGATCGGAGCGGAATAAAAGTTCGAATGCAACTAGATTTTGTTTGCTGTCAAGAATGGGTAGTCTGCCAAGATAAACTTCATTCATGCTTTCTCCTATTTTTTCAATCCGCTGGTACGCATTTGTTTATCGTCCAACTTGAATTCAACTTGAGCTAAGCGCTACAGATCGACGAAAATAGGGCTTATCCGCGGAGGAGAAGCGAGTGCGGGGAAGAAGTCCGGTAGTTCGGAATTTCTTCCACCTACCTGAGCAGTATGGGGCCGTCGGAAAAATCATGACAAAGTGGAAACTGAATCAATGTTCAGGATCAGCATGCGAATGCGTGCTTGGGTGATTTCGACCATTCTTCACCATATGCGCTCTTTCAAGCGGGAGCGTTTCGCCGCGGAAGAATCTGGGTTCGCGCATATTCCACAGTATCATCAACGGGATTCCCAGTAGCAGGGTAACGACGCCAATCAGAAATACGGCACCGATACCGGCAATCGAACCGCTTGAACCATAGCTTGGGTCCATCATGTTCCAGGCCTGGAAGATACTGACAGCGATCAAAATCACGGCAGCGATCAAGGGTAGAAAGAACTGTGACAGCGCGGTGTGCCAATGATTAAAAGCCGTCCGGTGGAAATACAATACGCAGGACAGTGCCGCGATCGTGTAGTACGTGCATACTGCGATGCTGACGCTGTGTATGGTATCTTTGATGATGGATTCGCTGACGGCACTTAACGCCAGGTAAATGGCAAGCGTCATCAGTCCGATTGCCCAAGTGGCGAATTTAGGTGTTTTAGTTGTCGCGCTGACTGATGAGAACCTGCGGGGAATGGCCCGATAGGTCGCCATTGCCAGTGCAGCCCGTGCGGCTGGCATGATCGTTGACATCGTCGCAGAAAAAGCCGAAATGGCGATGATAATCGCGGCGACGAGTGCGCCCTGAGCGCCAATCATGTCTGTTGCCAGAACGGTAATGATCGAATCGACATTATTCTTGAAGGTCAAGCTGGACTCATCGTGAACATCGATGCCAGCGTATGCGAGGGCTGCCGTCGAAAACATGACATAGGTGATCACCGTAATGATCATGGCCAGGATGCCGCTGCGTCCGGCCTGTTCCGGACTGCCGTCGGTTTCTTCTGACATCGCAAGGGATGCGTCAAAGCCCCAGAATATGAACAGCGCCACCAGAAATCCATTCAGGAAAGCCTCAAACGAGGCAATTGCAAAAGGATTGAGCCACTCAAATGAAAACGGTTGCGCCGTACTGACGGCCTCACCTTGCATGACGCGCATCAGCAAGATGGCGGCTAGCGCCAGCAATCCTCCATATTGAGTAACGGTGAGAATCATCGTGGTGCGGGATGATTCTTCAGCGCCGAGCGCTGTCAGGTAAGTGGTTGATAGGATGAAAAGAATTGCGACACCAAGGTGGAGCCATAAGGGCGTAGTTGGCAGATTCAAAATGATCGCTGTGGCATTGACGATGATTTGTGTTGCGGCTACTCCTGCCAGTATGCTGGCGAGTAATAATGCCCATCCACCCAACCATCCACAACGCGGGCCGATGGCTTTTGTCCCCCATGTGAACACCGTGCCCGAGTCCGGCGCGGAGGTCGTCAGGTGCTTATACGACAACGCCACAAAGAACATCGGAATGACCGACAAGATGAACACGATGGGCAATTGATAGCCACTTTCCGAAGCTCCATACCCTAATGCGCCTGTCAATGAATATGCCGGGGCGGTTGCCGCCAAACCGATCGTGACCGCAGCCATTTTGGATACCGAACCTTTTTTTAATCCCTTGGCCCTCAGGCCGTGCATGTTGGTTTCTTCGTGCATTCGATACCTCATTTTTTAGGGCAGGGTGCAAATACCTTAACTGTCGGCAGAAAAGTAGCAAAGATCTGTAGTGAAGTCAAAGCGAGGAAAAATGAATGGAATGCATCAGAAAGTTGCTTGTTCACATCATGATTACGTGTGCAAAGAGGATTTTGACCACTGTGATGTTCTTTGTTACAGTCAAAATGACATTCCAGACTTGCCGACTGGGTGAAGAGGTGGGAAAAACAATCATTGGATCGGTTTAAACATAAAAGATTAGCGAATTTGAGAGGGGTAAAAGCATGCAGCACAATCCACGATTCTTGGAACTGGTGGAACAAGCCAAACAACGTATCAAAGAGTGTTCCGTGAACGATGTGCAAGAAAAATTGAGAAATAAAGAACAGTTTCATTTTATTGATGTGCGGGAAGATCATGAATTCTGGGTAGACCATGCGGCCGGTGCGTGCCATCTGGGAAAAGGTATCATTGAACGTGATATTGAGACCGTGATACCCGATAAACAGGCAACCATCGTGCTGTATTGCGGAGGAGGATTCCGCTCGGCCTTGGTCGCAGATGCGCTTCAGCAAATGGGTTATACCCATGTGTTATCCATGGATGGCGGGATTCGAGCATGGCGCGAGGCCGGATTCCCGCTCGAGAAGGATAAATCGATCTGAACTTATCCCGGGGTCGATGCGTTACAGATGTTACGGACTCAACAGAAAGTAGTTTGCTGTAGAAGGATTTGCTTTTTCAGAGTTTCTCCCGCGTGTGGTTGATAATTGACGGTGTGTCCGGAATAGGGCGGAAGGTTAGATCAAGCCACCATCTGCAATTCCAATTCAGGTTCATATCGATGAACGATCTGAATTCTTTCTTCAATCACTATCCGGTCGATGATCCGGAAGCTGCGAAGCTCATCGCAATTGAGCGATTCTGTTGAAACAATCAGATAGTGAGACTGAGGTGCAATAGCGGATTCGACCTCAGCATGCGTTGGGTAAGCCTGGCAATGGGGATGCGAAAAGAAAATAACGATGGGTTCTTCACCTCGCTCGTTCATTTCTTTCCATACCTGCAATTGGCGTTGTGGGTTGAGCTTGGGGAAAGATCCTGGTTGTGTTTCCTTGTGCATCGAAATGAGTCGCAGCGGCAGATTTGAACCCACCGGGCCGGCGATGATGCCACAGGTCTCAATCGGATGAAAATTCAATGCTTGGGTGATCAAAGCATTGATCAATCGGGAATGTATGGTCAACATAGTGTTAATCTCCAATGACGGATACAGAGTCCACGGTAGGCCGTGCGACTCAGGAAATTCTGAAAATTGCGCGCATTCATGCGGCACTGAAATCAGACTCTACATGCTCATGAACGCTCATAGATCTGCATTTTTCTGCCCGATTTCGCTGCGCCAGACTGGAATTCGTATTTTTTGAGCTTTCCTGAAAATTTCAATTTTGAAAATTGCGCAGTTTGGTTTTAGTCGGGATGAAAGGAGTGATCGAAGCATGTATCATTTTTTAGTATGTATCGATTTTAAGGTGCTGGGAATGCGGCAAATTGTCGCAGACCAAACTTCATAGCCGCCCACACAGTGTTTCTAACTGGCAGTGCCAAACTATTCCAAACATTCGATTCAATCAAAGCGATATGAAATTCATGGAATGGAGGCCAGAAAATATACTCCAGGCTGGAAATCACCATGACTGATAGTGATGTGCTCAGGCTGGAAAGTAGTGTTGAATCGGTTTAACATGTTTTGTCGGAAAACATGAACAGATTGCCATTTCGATTTTCATCAACATTCCTGGATAACGCTGAGAACATGCATTCAACCATTCATCCCATCATACTTTCCGGGGGAAGCGGCACCCGGTTATGGCCGCTGTCCCGTGCCAACTATCCCAAACAATTGTTACCGCTGGTTGGCGAACAAACCATGCTGCAAGCGACATTAGCCCGAGCAGCCGCATTACCCAATGCGCAGGCACCCATCCTTGTCTGTAATTCAGAACATCGGTTCTTGACCCAAGAGCAATGCGAAACCATACATATCAAGCCGGAGGCGATCTATCTCGAGTCGATCGGACGCAATACGGCGCCCGCGATTGCACTGGCTGCGTTTCATCTGTTCCAGAAAGACGAAAATGCCATGATGCTGGTATTGCCGGCAGATCACGTCATTGATAATCAGGCGGCCTTTGCCGAAGCAGTTGAAACTGCAGTGGCGGGAGCGTTGGAAGACTATCTGGTTACTTTTGGCATTACGCCGTCGGGACCAGAAACAGGTTATGGGTATATAAAAATCGGCGATGCGATTGAATGCGCTGCGACTCCTGCCACTTCATTATCCGCTCATCACGTTCAGTCTTTTTTCGAGAAGCCGGATCGTGAAACGGCTGCGGCATACTTGCAGGATGGTGGTTATCTATGGAATAGCGGTATATTCGTTTTTACCGCCAATAGCTACTTGCAGGAACTGCAGCGACACCAGCCGGATATTTTTTCCACTGTCCAGGAAGCCTGGCAAAAAAGAGTCACCGATCTGGGTTTTATTCGTCCCGATAATGATGCATTCCTGGCTTGCCCGTCAGATTCTATCGATTACGCTATTATGCAAGTCACCGAACGTGCGTTGGTGATCCCTGCCCGATTTGGGTGGAGTGATGTCGGATCATGGGATTCGCTCTGGCAAATTGCGCCCAAAGATGATCGCGGTAATTTCACCAGTGGCGATGCGCATGTCATGGATACCCAACGGAGCTACATACGCGCCGAAAACCGTTTGGTATCGGTGATCGGACTGGACGATGTGATCGTGATCGAAACCGCCGATGCGGTGCTAGTGATGCACAAGAGCAAGACTCAGCAACTCAAGACAGCGATACAACAGCTCGAGGCCAATCAGCGCAAGGAGCACTTGGAACATTTGCGCATTCATCGGCCCTGGGGTTGGTATGAAGGGATTGACCGTGGAGAGCGCTTTCAAGTGAAACGGATCATGGTCAAGCCCGGAGAAAAACTGTCATTGCAAATGCATCATCACCGGGCCGAGCACTGGGTGGTGGTGAGCGGTACTGCCAAAGTGACGGTAGAAGATAAAGAGATGCTGTTTGCAGAAAATCAATCGACGTATATTCCGTTGGGCAAGCCTCATCGCCTCGAAAATCCAGGAAAAATTCCCTTGCATCTGATTGAGGTGCAATCAGGTGCCTATCTGGGCGAAGACGATATCGTCAGATTCGAAGACTCGTATGGCCGCATGATTTGACTCAACCTACCGCGAATTAATCAGCTACTTCAAAACCAGCGTCAAGTATCGCTTCTTTCAGACGATCCAGACTGATCGTGGCGGAATCATACTGAACCGTGGCTTGAGCCGGCTCCAAAGTAACGTCCATTGCCGTGATGCCGGGTAAGTTTTTCAGGACGTTTTTAACGCTGTTGACGCATCCCATGCAAGTCATGCCTTTTATGCTAATGATTGATTGTTGGATCATGTTTTTTCCTCTAAATGTTTTGATGAAGGGTTGGGTTGCCAGCGCTTCAGCAACAATGAATTAGTGACCACCGATACTGAACTCATCGCCATGGCGGCGCCGGCGATGACTGGATTGAGCATGCCGATGGCTGCCAGCGGAATACCCAATGTGTTGTAGATAAATGCAAAGAATAAATTCTGGCGGATCTTTTTGAGTGTGGCGCGTGACAACGAAATCGCATCGGCAACGCTCATTAAATCATTCCGTATCAAAGTAACGTCGGCCGTTTCGATAGCTACATCGGAGCCAGCCCCAATGGCAAAACTGACATCCGCGGCAGCCAGAGCAGGGGCATCGTTGATGCCATCACCCACCATGGCGATGACCTGGCCGTCGGCTTTCATCTTAGTGACTTCCGCAGCTTTATCCTGAGGCAGCACTTCGGCGTGATAATCAGTGATGCCGGTGCGTTTGGCGATCGCTGCGGCGGTGACGGCGTTATCTCCGGTCAGCATGACAATGTCGATATTCATCGATTGCAGACGTTGAATTGCCTTGAGTGAAGTATCGCGCAAACGATCTGCAATGGCCAGATAGCCCAGAATCTGGAGCGTGCGATCGTTGCGTGAAGCGACACTGATGACAGTTTTTCCTTCAGCCTGTAAGGCGGTGATGTGCTGTTCATCCAATGCCCCACCTTGTTCGGCGAGATATCGTGGCGAGCCCAGGAAGTACTCGATGCCCTGCATGCGTGCCGTAATACCGCTGCCAGTAACAGCTGAGAAATCCGTGATCGGTTGAAGGGTAAGATGCAATCTTTTCGCGCTGTCCAGCACCGCCCGTGCCAGTGGATGCTCAGAACCCTGCTCCAGGGATGCGGCGATCTGCAATACCTCATTCCCGCTTCCGGAAGAAACCGGCACTATATCTACGACTTCCGGTTTACCTTCGGTTAAGGTACCGGTTTTGTCGACAATGAGCGTTTGAATCTTTTCAGCATGCTCCAGGGCGGCCGCATTCTTGACCAATATGCCTGCCTGCGCGCCGCGCCCTGTGCCGACCATGATGGCCGTTGGCGTAGCAAGTCCGAGCGCGCAGGGGCAGGCAATGACCAACACTGCTACGGCATTGGTGAGCGCAGCGACAAATTCTTCAGTAAGCCACCATGTGGTCCCCAGGGTCAGCAAACTGATCAGCACCACAATGGGAACAAAAATTCCCGAAATGGTATCAGCCGAGCGCTGGATCGGGGCTTTCGAACCTTGCGCTTCTTCAACCAGATGGATAATGGCGGCAAGCTGAGTATGAGCCCCGACGCTGGTGGCACGGCATTTGAGCAACCCCTGTTGATTGACCGTAGCGGCAAACACGTGCGCGCCTGTTTGTTTACTGACCGGTAAGCTTTCTCCGGTGAGCATGGATTCATCGATGCTGGAAGATCCTTCAACGACGGTGCCGTCTACAGGCAGACTCTCACCAGGACGGACGATAAAAATATCGCCGACTTGCAGATTGGCAGCGGGCACTTCAATGATTTCGCCATTTTTCTCGATCCGTGCTGTTTTTGGTTGTAATCGGATTAGCGCCTCAATGGCTTCCGATGTTTTTCCTTTGGCGCGCGCTTCCATTAATTTGCCCATTAAAACCAGCGTGATAATGGCTGCGCTGGCTTCGAAATACACATGCTGGTCAAGCGCAAATAGGGTAACCACGGCGCTGAAAAAATAAGCCATGCTGGTACCCAGCACCACCAGAACATCCATATTGGCGCCGCCACCGCGCAGCGAATGCCACGCTCCGACATAAAAGCGCCGTCCGATCCAGAATTGCACCGGCGTGGCCAGCAACCATTGCAGCCACTGAGGTAGCATATTCATGTCATGACCAAAGAACATGCCGCCCATCTGCAGCACCAATGGTAGAGTAAGCAGCGCCGAAATCCAGAAAAGCCGCAATTCAGTTTGGTAAGCCGCTTGCCGGCGCAATTTATCTTCGTTATGACTGGATTCATTGATTTTAGTAGCATCATAACCGGCAGCGACGACTGCCTTGATCAATTGATCGACTGTGACCAACCCGGGGGTAAAATTGACTTTGGCGGTTTCAGTGGCGACATTTACCGCGGCTGAGACACCTGGTAATTTATGCAATGCTTTCTCAATATGATCAGCGCAAGCTGCGCAGGTCATGTTGCGCAGTTGCAGGCGCACTGATCGCGATGCAACGTGGAAGCCGGCTTTCTCAACGGTTTTAATCAGTGCATCCGCATCAGCCAGATTTTCGTCAAAATCGATGTGGGCTTTTTCATTGGCAAAGTTGACCGATGCTTGAACGCCGGAGAGTTTGTTCAGGTTTTTCTCGATCCGCACCGCACAGGCAGCGCAGGTCATACCTTCGATGGGTAATTCGATATGTCTATTTACAGATGTTTCTGAGATCATGGGATTTTGGTAAGTCAGCGTTAATTCATGAGCAATTAGCTGCTCCCGTTATTGCTGGCGATCGAGCACAATGGCACCGTCGATCAGTTGAACCCTGTCTCCGTGCTGGAGATGCGAAACATCAGGAACCACGATAATCGATTGACTGCCATCAGGCATGGTTACGCCCACCTGATACTGACCGGAATGGTTTGGGCCCTGATGCCCAGGTATGACGCCCGTGGAAGGGTAGCCTCCATAGGGAGACCCAGATTGATGGGGATACGTATATGCTTGATGCGGTGCCTGACGAATTACTTCCCTGGCGATCGTTCCGGCGACTACACCGCTTGCAATGGCATTCAAATTGATTTTATTGATGGAATCGATAATACCGCAGTTACTGCATGTCGATCTGGAAGGGCGCCGATAGGCTGGGCCGGCATCAGTGCTTTTTATGCTGACACTGCCGGGTGGAGTTCCCAGAGCAGTGCCGATACGCTGGATTTTTCTCGACGGTCTGGGCTGATCGACCATTTCTTCAGGCTGAGATTGGGTTGCCAGTGGTTGCGATTCTAGAGAGCGTTGATTCAAATCGGTCGACGATTGTGCCCGTGCGGTGCAGGGAACGACAATGGCGAGAATGATTGCACTGAAAATCATCCATGCAGAATCAATGCGGAATTGAGTATGACACATGACGCTTGCTCTCCTTCGAAATATCGACCCGTTAAAATAACCTTTCCATTTTAGATGAGGGCACGGTCGGTAGGTTTCAACCAGCACGTTATCGTTATGTTAGGCTGCTATGAGGACTTATCGTCATCTACCGGTTTTTTCTGAGTATGAGTTTTATCAGTCTGGCTGTTGCCGGAGGGTGCCAATGGATCGGAAACCAACGCCGGATGGCGAGGTTTGATCATCAAGGCGGCAATAAAAATGCCCAGTTCATACAACAGGCATAAAGGCACTGCGAGCATGAATTGAGAGACCACATCGGGGGGGGTGAAGATTGCAGCGATGACAAATGCACCGACAATTACGTACGGGCGAATTTCCTTGAGCTTTTCAATCGTGATAGCGCCGGTTCTGACGAGAATGATGACGAATACCGGTACTTCAAAAGTAACGCCGAATGCCATGAACATCGATAACACAAAGCTCAGGTATTTTCCGATGTCAGTCATCACGGCCACACCTTCCGGGGCAAAATAGGTGATGAATTCGAAAACTAGCGGTAGGGCAGCAAAATAGGCAAAAGCCATACCGAAGAAAAACAAAATGCTGCTACCGATGACCAAGGGGAGCGCAAAGCGTTTTTCATGCGTATACAGCCCGGGTGCAATAAATGACCAGATTTGGTACAACGTATGGGGCAAGGTGATGACAAAGGCCATCATCATCGCGACTTTCATTGGTACAAAGAACGGCGTGGCTACATCGGTTGCGATCATCTGACCGCCTTGCGGCAATTTCTCGAGCAGCGGTTGCGCCAACAGGGTATACAATTCACGGGCATAAAAGGCACAAGGAAGAAATCCCAACAAAAGTACGCTCAGTGCGCGTATCAGGCGCACGCGTAATTCCACCAAATGCGATAGAAATGAACCTTCAAGCATGATGACCGATATAATGGCAGTAAGATTGAATGTGAATCAATGGATCATACACGAACAGCCAATCAGCAATCAGTTCTTTTCTTTCTCTTTTGCGCTATTGAAAGATTCCCCGCTTGGTGCAGGCGATGGTTGGGATTCTGGATGAGTGCGAGGTGCCGATGAATCACTTTGAGTACTGCTGTCAGAGGGAGATTCTATTACTGTATTTTTCAGTTGATTGGCTTCTTGTTGCACTGAGTCTTCAATGGATTGAACGGTATCATGAACCGACGATTGCATTTTCTTGAGTTCTTCCATGCGCATTTCGTTATGGATATCCGTTCTGACGCTATATACAAAACCACGGAGGCGGGCATACAGATGGCCGACTGTTCGGGCCACGCCGGGTAACCGTTCGGGTCCAATCACAATCAATGCAACGATTGAGATGACCAGGATTTCCATAAAACTGATATCAAACATAAGGCTTATGGGTTGATGTTGGCTTCATCGATGGAGATACACGCTCAGTGATTAATAAATCCTCTGGGTGACCTTATATTTTGGGGGATGTTTTTTCCTTTGTATCAGATCCTGTATTTTGATGATGCGCATTGTTGGATGGGGATGCACTATGAGCATTGAAATGAGGTGTATCTTCTACCTTGGCTTGAGCATCGATAATGCGCTCATTCGTCGAAGAAGATGGTGCAGAATTGCCCGTTTCAGATTCTTTCATACCGTCTTTGAAGCCTTTGATGGCGCTTCCGAGATCTCCGCCAAGATTACGCAGTTTTTTGGTACCGAATACCAGAACCACGATCACTAATACGATGATCCAATGCCAAATGCTGAATGTACCCATTGCCTCCTCCTGTTAAATGGAATAGTACGTGCCTAGCCTTGATGATGGATCATTCCGGGTAAACGCTTACGCCCACCGATGACGTGGAAGTGCAGATGAAGTACTTCCTGTCCCCCCACATGTCCGGTATTAATGATAGTGCGGAAACCGTCGTCACATCCTTGTTCCTTGGCTAGCCTTGGAGCTAATAATAGCATTTTACCCAACAGGTTCTGGTGATGATCTTGAATTTCAGCAAGCGAATCGATATGCAGCTTGGGGATCAACAAAAAATGCACAGGAGCGGCGGGATGGATATCGTTAAACGCCATCAGATCTTCATCCTCGTAGATTTTATTGCAAGGAAGTTCTTTTCTGACAATCTTACAAAAAATACAGTTGTCCATAACTTATGTCGTCCGTGACAATTTTTCTTCGATTCCCGAAATGCCTTCGCGTCTCTCCAGTTCCCGCATTACATCATTTGGAGTAAGTCCATGATAAGAAAGCAGTATCAAGCAATGAAACCACAAATCAGCAGTTTCATAGATGACTTGATCAGAATCGCCATCTTTCGATGCCATTATTATTTCAGCTGATTCTTCTGCAATTTTCTTGAGAATTTTGTCTTGGCCGCCATGAAACAATTTAGCCACATAGGAATTCTGGGTTTCTGTCTGTCTGCGGGCTTCGATAGTCTTCGCCAAGCGGTCGAGAATGATTGGATTAGTCATTTATGATAGATATCCTCAGGATTCTTGAGGACGGGAGTTGTGATAATCCATTCGTGATCCTCCAGTTTCTGAAAAAAACATTGATGCCTGCCGGTGTGGCAGGCGATACCGCCTATTTGCTCGACGACGAGAAGCACAACATCTTCATCACAATCCAAATAAATATCCTTTACTTTTTGGATGTGGCCGGATTCTTCACCTTTGTGCCACAGTTTCTTGCGAGAGCGTGACCAGTAGACGGCTTCACCTTTTTCAACCGTGAGTTTCAATGCTTCTCTGTTCATCCATGCAAACATCAGTACCTTGCCGCTCTCCGATTCCTGAGCAATCACTGGTATCAATCCATCCTCAGACCAGTTGATTTTATTGAGCCACGTATCGGCAGGCATATGTTTGTCAGATTAAATGTTGGGAAAATCGGTTAATGATATCAGCACCATTCTAACATTATAATCGCACTTCGATACCATGCTGGGCCATATACTGCTTGGCTTGCTGCACGGTAAATTCACCATAATGAAAAATGCTGGCGGCTAAAACAGCGTCTGCATGTCCTTGCAGAATGCCGTCAACCAGATGATCGAGATTGCCTACGCCGCCGCTGGCGATCACTGGAATGTCGATCGCATCCGAGACAGCGTGTGTCAATGCGATATCAAAACCATTCCGGGTGCCGTCCCGGTCCATGCTCGTCAGTAAGATTTCGCCGGCGCCTAAGGATTGCATTTTTTTCGCCCATTCAATGGCATCAATACCGGTCGATTGCCTTCCGCCATGAGTAAACACTTCCCAACGTGGCGCATGTTCTGGCGAAGGAACTTGCTTTGCATCGATGGCAACCACGATACATTGAGAGCCATAGTGATAGGAAGCGTCTGCCACCAATTGTGGATTGAGCACGGCCGACGTGTTGATGCTGACTTTATCGGCGCCTGCATTGAGCAATCGACGGATGTCGTCAACTTGGCGTACGCCACCGCCGACAGTCAATGGAATAAATACCTGTGAGGCGACATCTTCGATGATGTGCAGAATCAGATCACGATCATCCGAACTGGCTGTGATATCCAAGAATGTGAGCTCATCAGCGCCTTGCTCATCGTAGCGGCGCGAGATTTCCACCGGGTCGCCAGCATCCCGCAATTCAACAAAATTAACGCCCTTCACGACGCGTCCATTGGTGACATCCAGGCATGGGATGATACGTTTAGCGAGGCTCATCAGATTTAAAAGCCGGTTATGAGAATAGAAGAAAAATATCGAGTGGCAGGGCAGTGGCTGGAGTATCTATCGATTAGGAAACGCCATTGTTTTCGCTGATTTTGTCAGCCAGTACCTGCGCTTCTTTGAAGTCGAGCGAACCTTCATAAATGGCCCGCCCTGTAATTGCGCCGATGATGCCTTCGGACTCGATTTCGCATAATTTATGGATATCATCGATATTGGTTATTCCACCGCTGGCAATGACCGGAATGGTGAGTTCTCTAGCTAATTGAACTGTAGCTTCAACATTGACGCCTGTGAGCATGCCGTCCCTGCCGATATCGGTATAAATGATAGCTTCCACGCCATATCCTTCAAATTTCTTAGCGAGATCAATGACATCATGCCCCGTTACTTTTGACCAGCCATCAACCGCCACTTTACCGTCCTTGGCATCCAATCCGACGAAGATTTGACCGGGAAAGGCATTGCAGGCATCTTGCAAAAAGCCGGGTATTTTGATGGCGGCTGTGCCTATGATAATGTAGCTGATGCCGTCATCCAGATAACGCTCTATCGTGTCGAGATCGCGGATGCCACCGCCAAGCTGAATCGGGATTTGATCATTGACAGCTTTTACAATTTCACAAATGACCGATTCATTCCGCGGTTTTCCAGCAAATGCTCCATTTAGGTCGACAAGATGGAGCCGACGCGCGCCTTGACTTAGCCAATGCAGCGCCATTTCACCGGGTTCTTTGGAGAACACGGTGGCCTCTTCCATAACCCCCTGTTTGAGTCTGACGCAATGTCCATCCTTGAGATCAATTGCAGGAATAATTAGCATAACTAACCTGGGCTGATGAATGATTAATGAGATTTGATTTTGTTGTTATTAATTCTGTAAATAGGGTGTCCATGTGGCGAAATTACGTAATAACGTTAATCCTGCGTGTTGGCTTTTTTCTGGGTGGAACTGTACAGCGAAAATATTATCTTTTGCAACAGCACAAGTAAATGAAAAGGGGTAATTGCTCTGCGCGGCAATCGATGTTGAATCAGTAGCTTCAACGAAATAACTATGCACGAAATAAAAGCGTGCATCTGCCGGAATACCTTCCCAGAGCGGATGTTTTTGGGTTTGATAGACTTGATTCCATCCCATGTGAGGTACTTTCAGTTTTTGTCCGTCCGAGGTTACCATTGCAGAAGCAGGAAAATGCACCACCTTACCGGGAAGAATGTTTAAGCCCTCGGCATTTCCTTCTTCGCTTTCTTCGAACAACATTTGCAAGCCAATGCAGATGCCGAGAAACGGTTTGTGAGTGGCTGCATCAATGACGGCTTCGCGCAGACCGCGACTTTCTAATTCATGCATGCAGTTACGCATGGCGCCTTGACCTGGAACCACAACTCGATCTGCTTTTTGCACAACGCCAGGGTCGCTGGTTACCCTCACCGACGCGGTTGGCGCAACATGTTCAAGTGCTTTTTGTACAGAACGGAGATTTCCCATTCCGTAATCAACGATTGCAATATCAGTCATACAATAAATTTAATGAACAGGTGACTTATAGCGTACCTTTGGTGGAAGGGATGATGCCGGCTGCGCCGTGGTCATGCTCAATAGCCATGCGCAGCGCCCGTCCGAATGCCTTGAAAATGGTCTCAGCCTGGTGATGTGCATTTCTTCCTGCCAAGTTATCAATATGAAGGGTTACCAGTGCGTGATTGATGAATCCCTGGAAAAATTCATGGATAAGATCAACATCAAAATCGCCAATCCGTGCCCGGGTAAAATCCACGTTAAACACGAGTCCAGGGCGACCTGATAAGTCTATGACTACCCGAGATAATGCTTCATCCAAAGGTACATAAGCATGACCATAGCGACGCAGCCCTTTCTTATCGCCAAAAGCGTTGGCGACAGCTTGACCTAGCGTAATACCGATGTCTTCGACAGTATGATGCGCATCAATGTGCAGATCGCCTTTTGCCGTGATTTCCAGGTCAATCAAACCGTGACGTGCGATTTGATCAAGCATATGATCAAGGAATGGAACGCCTGTGTTCAATACTGAATGGCCTGTCCCATCTAAGTTTAAACGGATGCTGATCTGGGTTTCAAGCGTGTTCCGGGTTATTTCTGCGCGGCGCATGGCATTCTTAGGATACGATTTAAACTAAAATTGAAAGAGGGGAATTGGCTAATGATTGAGTATGGTATGCAATGCTGTACAAAATTGTTGGTTTTCATCTGGAGTGCCGATAGTGACACGTAGGCAATTCTCTAATAACGCATGCGTGCCATCAAGTTTTTTTATTAAAATATTTCGCTGTTTTAGTACTTGAAAAATCTGATCGGCTTTATTGACGCGGAATAAAATAAAATTGGCATCCGAAGGAAATACTTCCAGTTGTTCCATTGCACTGAGAAATGTACTCATGATTGAGCGCTCTGACTTGATCGTTTCTGCTTGTTCCAATAATACGTTCGTATGCTGCAGTACTTTTTCTGCAATCAATTGCGTCATTATGCCAATATTATAGGGTAAACGCATCTTTTCAAATTGCATCACCCAATCGGATCCGCCTACCAATAAACCCAATCTTAAACCAGCCAATCCTAATTTTGATAGGGTTCTCATGACCAATAAATTAGGAAAATGAGTCAACTTCTCCATGAAACTGGCTCCGGCAAATGCATGATAAGCTTCGTCGATAACGACTAAACCAGAAGATGCTTGAATGACGCTGAGTATTGCGTCTGCATTGAAGAGATTGCCGGTTGGGTTGTTGGGGTATGCCAAAAAAATGACGGCTGGCCGATACCTTGCTATGGCAAGCAACATGGCTTCTAAATCCAAGGAAAAATCATTCTTTAGCGGTACACCCATGTACTGTATATGGGTAAATGTAGCGATCATTCGAAACATTACAAATGCAGGCTCGACACTCATCAATATAGCGTTTGGTTTTGCAACGGCCATGGCGATGATCTGAATGATTTCATCTGAACCATTGCCTAACAAAATACCCATTTCGTCAGGGATATCCAGCGCTTGACGCAATGCGAATTTAAGCGCATCGGCGCTGGCATCAGGGTAACGGTTGATAGGGGCGTCGGCAGCTAACCGCGCAATTTCGTCACATAACGCAGTGGGCAAACGATAGGGATTCTCCATAGCATCTAGCTTGATCATGCCCGTTGCCGGCTGAACATGATAGGGCGCGAGCGCAAGAATTTCGGGACGAATGATCTGATTGGGGTTATCAAAAATTGGCATGGTTCTGATTTAGGTTGTTGCAGATTGGATAGTCGATGAGATGATAAGAAAAAAGTGCGGCTTGTAAATACTTTTTAATGAGTAAGGTAAATATTTTTGGTCAATAGCATTGATTACAAGTATTCCTGCACTGACAATACGATTATTATGGGATACAATGACGCATGTGACGGTCAAAAAATCAATTTCATTTATAGATTTATAGAAATAATTGTAAGTGATTTTCCAACTTCTGAGTGATGATTCGTATCATTGCTTAACTGACAAACTTGAATCAAATTCAATTTCATGTACTTAATAGCCGTAGAGTTTCATAAGCTTACGATAGGCTTATGATTGCTTTTTTTTCCCTCATCCATGTTAGCGTGATAGAGAAATTAAAGATTGTAGAAATAACATCGTTTATTCCCCGATAACAAAAATCCCATCTATTCGAAATGGTTCTTTGCTGCATAATTTATAGTTAAGCTAAGGAAATTATTGACAATGTTGACACATTTACAACGCCTTGAAGCGGAAAGTATTCAAATCATTCGTGAAGTAGTCGCTGAGTGCGAACATCCGGTCATGATGTATTCTATCGGTAAGGATAGTGCTGTGATGCTTCATCTTGCAATGAAAGCTTTTTATCCCTCGAAACCGCCGTTTCCGTTGTTGCATGTAGATACCACCTGGAAGTTCAGAGAAATGATTGAATTTCGTGATGTCATGGCAAAAAAGCTGGGGCTGGATTTGATTGTGCATATCAATCCGCAGGGTGTCGAAAAGGGAATTAATCCATTCACGCATGGTTCTGCAGTTCATACCGATATTTGGAAAACTGAAGGCCTGAAACAGGCACTTGATAAATATGGATTTGATGCAGCGTTTGGTGGCGCGCGCCGAGATGAGGAGAAATCGCGTGCCAAGGAGCGGATTTTTTCAATCCGATCAGCGCAGCACCGCTGGGATCCGAAATTGCAACGTCCCGAACTTTGGCGGTTATACAACACGCGGAAGAATAAAGGCGAAAGCATGCGGGTGTTTCCTTTGTCGAATTGGACTGAGCTTGACATCTGGCAATATATTTACCTGAACGATATCCCGATCGTGCCGCTCTATTTCGCCAAGGAACGCCCGGTTGTGGAGCGGGATGGCACTCTGATCATGGTCGATGACGATCGCATCCCGATGCGAGAAGGCGAACAACCGATGATGAAAAAGGTACGATTCCGTACCTTGGGATGTTACCCGTTGACGGGTGCAATTGAGAGTGAAGCGAGTTCTTTGATAGACATCATTCAAGAAATGCTGTTGACGAAAACCTCTGAACGACAAGGTCGATTGATCGACCATGATTCTGCAGGCTCGATGGAGAAAAAGAAACAGGAGGGTTATTTCTAATGGCACATATATCGGATTTGATCGCTGAGGATATCGAACTTTATTTAAAAACGCACGAAAACAAAAGCCTGCTTCGTTTTATTACCTGCGGGAGTGTTGATGACGGAAAAAGTACTCTCATTGGGCGCATGTTGTATGAGTCAAAAATGCTGTTTGAAGATCAATTGGCTCAACTGGAAGTCGATTCAAAGAAAGTCGGTACGCAAGCTGGTGATCTCGATTTCGCGTTGTTAGTGGACGGTCTCTCAGCCGAGCGTGAACAAGGCATTACCATTGATGTGGCCTATCGTTTCTTTTCAACCGATAAGCGAAAGTTCATCGTGGCGGATACACCGGGTCACGAGCAATATACCCGCAATATGATCACGGGCGCTTCCACTGCGGATGTGGCGATCATTCTGATCGACGCACGCAAGGGTGTTCTGACGCAAACCAAACGGCACAGTTATCTGGTTTCATTGATTGGCATTCGTCATGTCGTGTTGGCGATCAATAAGCTCGACATGGTGGGATATTCCGAAGAAATTTTTCAACAGATTGATAAGGATTACCGGCAGTTTGCACAGGAATTAGGGTTACAGAATATCGTGACCATTCCCATGTCTGCGCTGAAAGGCGATAACATTACTTCGCTGAGCGAGAATACTCCTTGGTATCAGGGGCAAACGCTGATGGGATATTTGGAAAATGTGCAGGTCGATGACGGCGAGGAAGAAGCCGGCGTTTTTCGCATGCCGGTGCAATGGGTGAATCGTCCGAATCTGGATTTCCGCGGTTATTCCGGCATTATCGCACGTGGTATTGTCAAACCAGGTGACTCAGTGCGTGTCTTGCCTTCTGGGCGAGAAAGCCAGGTTACGCGCATTGTCACGGCCGACGGAGATCTCGAGCAGGCAGTGTCCGGACAGTCGATTACATTGACCCTAGCCGATGAAATTGATATCAGCCGCGGAGATATTCTTGCTGCTACTGATTCGCCGCCCAGCGTGGCTGATCAGTTTGAGACGACCATTGTGTGGATGGCTGATGAGCCGATGCTGCCGGGTAGACCCTATCTGATGAAAATTGGCACCCGAACGGTAACTGCGACGGTATCCGTGCTGAAATACAAGGTCAATGTGAATACGCTTGAACATGTCGCAGTGACAAAACTTGAGTTGAACGAAATTGGCGTCTGTAATGTGAGCACTGATCGTTTGATTGCCTTTGATCCTTACAAAGAAGATCGTGATACCGGCGGTTTTATCATGATTGACCGTTTGAGCAATAATACCGTTGCGGCGGGGATGTTGCACTTTGCTTTACGCCGCTCGCAGAATATTCATTGGCAGGCGATCAACATCAATAAACAGGCTCACGCTGCGATTAAAGGACAAAAACCGTTCATCCTCTGGTTCACTGGATTATCCGGCAGCGGTAAATCGACGGTTGCCAATTTGGTTGAAAAGAAACTCTACTCGCTGGGTAAGCACACCTATTTGCTCGATGGTGACAATGTGCGCCATGGGCTCAACAAGGATCTGGGATTTACCGATGCCGATCGGGTTGAAAACATTCGGCGTATTGCTGAGGTTGCCAAATTGATGGTTGATGCGGGGCAGATCGTACTGGTGTCGTTTATTTCACCTTTCCGCTCAGAACGCAGGATGGCCAGAGAACTGGTGGAGCATGGCGAATTCTTTGAAGTCTACATCGATACTCCCATTCATATTGCGGAAGAGCGTGATCCCAAAGGGTTATACAAAAAAATGCGGCGTGGTGAACTCAAGAACTTCACCGGCATTGATTCCCCTTATGAAGTGCCAGAGAATGCGGAAATCCGTATCGATACCCTCATGAAAGCGCCAGAGCAAGCGGTGGAACAAATCATTGATTACTTGACTCAGGTTGGTGCATTAGAATAATTCGATATTTCACTTTCTAAACGATCCATTTTCTCGAATCTGCTATGAACACTTTCTATGTCTTTAATGGCGATGCGGATGGGGTATGTGCATTGCATCAGTTGACCCTTGCGCATTCTGAACCTGCAACGTTGATTACTGGCGTCAAGCGCGACATCAAATTACTGGATCGGGTGGACGCAACTGCCGGAGATCAAATCACGGTGCTCGATATTTCTCTGGATAGCAATCGCAAGGGATTGATTCGCTTGCTAGAGAGCGGAGCGATCATCGAATATTTTGATCATCACCATGCTGGGGAAATACCTCAGCATGGAAATCTCACCGCTCACATTGATGTATCCGCAGATGTGTGCACGAGTTTACTGGTTGATCAACATTTGCAGGGAAAATATCACCTATGGGCGATCACAGCCGCTTTTGGTGATAACCTGACGCAGAAAGCCCAACAACTTGCTCATTCAGCCGGAATATCTGCGACGGATATCCAGCGTCTCACTCAGCTGGGTGAATATCTGAACTACAACGGATATGGAGACAATCTCGAAGACCTGCATTTCCATCCGGCAGAACTGTATACAGAAATCAAACCTTACATTAATCCACTTGAATTCATAGATAAATCCTCGGCTTTTTCTAAACTTGCCCGTGGATATAACGATGACATGGCACAAGCCGACTCGTTGCAACCGCTTGCCAGTGATGAGCGCCATGCGGCGTTTGTATTGCCGGATGCACCTTGGGCACGGCGAGTCAGTGGCATTTATGCGAACAAATTGGCAAATTCCAACCCAAGGCGCGCCCATGCTGTGATGACGCCCAACCATGCCGGTAATTACACCGTCAGCGTGCGTGCTTCCCTTATCGATCCGCAAGGGGCTGATCAGTTGTGCTTGCAATTCGATACCGGCGGCGGACGCAAGGCAGCAGCAGGTATCAATCACTTGCCCATGAACGCATTGGATCAATTTCTGAGGCGTTTTCAGGAATTTTTTCACGGCTAAATGGCGAGCCGTCATTAACTGACGTAAACTGACTCCACGTTATCTCTTTTAATTAGGGGCTTACTATGATTTTTGTTACTGGCGGAGCAGGCTATATCGGATCGCATACCTGCGTTGAACTACTGAATGGAGGTTTTGATGTCACAGTATTCGATAATTTTTGCAATAGTAGCCCTGAAGCGTTAAGTCGCGTACAGAAAATTACTGGCCGGAAGCTAGAATTTATCAAGGGTGATTGTCGAGATCGCGCAGCGTTGGTAGCAGCGCTCCAGCAGAGTAAAGCGAAAGCAATCATTCATTTTGCCGGCCTGAAAGCAGTCGGTGAATCGGTTGAGAAGCCGCTTATCTATTATGATAATAATGTAGCGGGGACGCTGCGGCTATTGGAAGCAATGCAAGAGTGCGCTGTCAAAACGCTTGTTTTTAGCTCCTCAGCTACAGTGTACGGAGATCCGGTGCGATTGCCACTTACTGAAGATCATCCGCTGTCTGCCACTAATCCGTATGGACGCAGCAAACTGATGATTGAGGAGATTCTCAGAGATCTTCAACGCAGCGATGAATCTTTCAGAATCAGCATATTGCGTTATTTCAATCCAGTCGGCGCACATTCTAGTGGTTTGATTGGTGAAGATCCTCAAGGAATTCCGAACAATCTCATGCCGTTCGTGGCGCAAGTCGCGGTGGGACGTAGAGAAGCGCTGAGTGTGTGGGGAGGTGATTATCCTACTTCAGATGGCACTGGCGTGCGAGATTATATCCATGTGGTTGATTTAGCGCTGGGTCACCTCAAGGCATTGGAAGCCTTGGAAGGATTGCCTGGGAAACAGAGCGATTGCCTGACAGTGAATCTGGGAACGGGTCGAGGTTATAGCGTCATGGAAGTAGTGCGAGCATACGAGGAAGCAAGTGGGCGAGCTGTTACGTATAAAATCGCTCCACGTCGCCCTGGTGATGTGGCTGCGTGTTATGCCGATCCAAAACGAGCTCTGGAATTATTGGGTTGGAAAGCAAAACTTGAATTGAAAGATATGTGTGCCGATAGCTGGCGTTGGCAAAATACCAATCCGACGGGCTATCAAAATTGATTTTTGAGCTATTTAATCTGATTTTTTAGTAAACGCTAAAGATCGATAATGAATGGCTGATTGCCCTATTGAGGAGAATTATATTCATGAAACCAATAAGAAAAGCTGTTTTTCCCGTTGCAGGATTAGGGACGCGCTTTTTGCCCGCCACCAAGGCAAACCCCAAAGAGATGCTTCCCATTGTTGATAAGCCTCTGATTCAGTTTGCTGCAGAAGAAGCGGTAGCCGCTGGAATCGATGTGTTGATTTTCATTATTGGCCGCAATAAAAGTTCCATTCCCGATCACTTTGATAAGGCTTTCGAGTTAGAAGCTATTTTGGAAGCCGGTGAGAAGGAAGATATGCTGGATGTCGTTCGAAATATTTTACCGCCGCATGTGGATTGTGTTTATATCCGCCAGGCGGAAGCACTGGGTCTGGGGCATGCGGTATTATGCGCACAATCGGTGGTCGGAGATGAGCCGTTTGCGGTATTGCTGGCCGATGATTTGATTGACGCGGGCGAGCGGACTTGCCTGAATCAAATGGTGGATATGTACAATCAACACCACTGCTCAATTCTGGGAATTGAGCAAGTGCCGCACCAGACCGTCAATCGATACGGCATCATTGACAGCGCACCGATAGCTGAGAGCCTTTTCAGAGTCAATGCGATAGTTGAGAAACCGCCAATCGATAAAGCACCTTCCAACTTAGCGGTCGTAGGACGCTATATTTTGACGCCTCGGATATTCAAGCTCTTGGAACAAACCCAACGCGGCGCTGGAAATGAGATTCAACTGACCGATGGTATAGCTAAGTTGTTGAAGGAAGAATCAGTACTGGGTTATGAGTTTGACGGCAAACGTTTCGATTGTGGAAGCAAATCTGGTTATTTGAAAGCCACAGTAGAATTTGCGCTCCAGCACCCTGAGCTTAAGGAGGAATTCGACGACTATTTGCAAAATCTCATTAAGACTATGAATTCATAAACTAATACATTCATTGATTAGCTGGATAAATGCTATATTTATTCATGATTCATCAGTTCTCTCAGAACATACGGCAAAATACCGCCGTGTTTGTAGTAATCGACCTCGATAGCAGTATCAATTCGACACAGAAGCTGTACGGATGCACTGTTTCCATCTTTTCTGCGGACGATCAAAGTAACCTCTCTCTGAGGTTGGATATCCTTTAGTCCTAAGACATCGAACTGCTCATTTCCAGTAATATTCAGCGATTCGATACTGTCATTATTCATAAATTGCAAGGGTAATACACCCATGCCAATTAGATTACTGCGGTGTATGCGTTCAAAACTGGTAGCAATCACGGCTTTGACGCCTAGAAGTTGGGTTCCTTTGGCAGCCCAATCCCGACTGGAACCAGTGCCATATTCTTTGCCGCCGAACACGATAGTGTCAATACCATGAGATTGATATTTCATGGCAGCATCGTAGATGCTCATTTGTTCAGGTTCTCCGTCGGTACCGCTTTGATAGACAGTAACTCCACCTTCGGAGCCTGGAATCATCAGGTTTTTGATGCGTACATTCGCGAAAGTGCCGCGCATCATAACCTCATGATTTCCGCGGCGGGCGCCATAGCTATTGAAATCGGCTTTGGAAACATGATGCTCCAGGAGATATCGGCCAGCCGGCGAGGTTTCTTTGATTGCACCGGCAGGGCTAATATGATCCGTAGTTACCGAATCACCAAATATTCCCAGTGCATACGCATTCGTTATATTCGCTTCAGTAGAATTGATTGCTGCAGATTGCAGTGAGAAATTCTCAAAAAAAGGCGGTTCGGCAATATAGGTAGAGGGTGGCCAGTTGTAAGTCTGTCCGGTGACTGACGTCACGTTATTCCATAACGGATGATTCTTGGTGAGGTTACTATATAACCGTTGGAAAGTATCCGCATTTGTTGCGAATTTCATCAATGCATGAATTTCAGCGCTACTCGGCCAGATATCTTTAAGCCAGACAGGTTGGTTATTTTTGCCGGTACCAAGAGGCTCGGCGGTCAAATCCTTGAGGACTGTGCCGGCGATCGCATACGCAACAACCAAGGGTGGGGAAGCCAGAAAATTAGCGCGGATATTCGAATGAATACGTGCTTCAAAATTGCGGTTTCCCGATAAGACGGCCGCGCATATCAGATCATTTTTTACGATGCTTTCTTCAATTGGGTCAGCCAGAGGCCCTGCATTGCCAATGCAAGTCGTGCAACCGTAACCCACCAAATCAAATCCTAATTGCTCAAGATAAGGTAACAATCCCGTGACCGTTAAGTAATCGGTCACTACCCGCGAACCGGGTGCCAATGATGTTTTGATATGCTGTTTGACGGATAATCCTTTCTCTACTGCTTTCTTCGCCAACAATCCTGCTGCGAGCAGAACACTCGGATTGGAAGTATTGGTGCACGAGGTAATAGCTGCGATCAACACATCGCCATGACCCAAGTCGATAGAGGAAGCACCAAATTCATCGGCAGGCGCCTTAACGGGTGAAGGCGTAGGGTGATTGCTGGTCATTTCAGTGATATGACGCGCAACCATGCGACGCTCTGTGTCCACCGGTTCCCGTTGAGGAGAGGATTGATGGTCAGCTTCGGCTGTATTGATCGAACCAACAGTTGACTGTCGATTTTCGTCGATTGTATGAGCACCAATGTCCGTGCAAACATCAGGATCTTGTGTGCGCGTATTTCGTGTCAAGTAGCGCTGATAAATATCATTGTCTTGCTTGCCATAGCCGCTGTCCTTCACAGGTTTGTTGAAGAGTTCGATGAATTTTGTCTTGATTGTCGAAAGTTCGATACGATCCTGAGGGCGTTTGGGACCTGCGAGCGATGGGACAACCGAACTCAAATCCAGAGATAGCTCGGTTGTGTAATCAATATCTCCTTTCTGAGGAATGCCATACATTTCTTGGGCTTTGAAATAGGCTCGGAATGCGTCAATTTCTGATGGAGTTCGCCCTGTACCCTGGAAGTATTCGATAGTTACATCATCAACGGGGAAAAAACCCATCGTTGCACCATATTCGGGAGCCATATTGGCAATAGTGGCACGATCGGGTAGTGCCAGAGTAGAAGTGCCTTCTCCAAAGAATTCTACAAATTTTCCAACGACATT
Organism: Nitrosomonas sp. JL21; assembly: GCF_009833095.1. GTDB lineage: Bacteria > Pseudomonadota > Gammaproteobacteria > Burkholderiales > Nitrosomonadaceae > Nitrosomonas. Next base: position 3,321 of record NZ_QRCB01000037.1, on the reverse strand, counting down.
GGCCTTTCGCAACATTTCGGTGATCGTTAGTACTAGATCGGTAGCCGTAACTCCTTCTCGCAACTGACCCGTCAAATGAACGCCAACAACATCCGGGGTGAGAAAATAGACCGGCTGTCCCAACATGCCTGCCTCAGCTTCGATACCCCCGACACCCCAGCCTACGACACCGATACTATTGATCATCGTGGTGTGTGAATCCGTTCCAACTAAAGTGTCCGGAAAAATGATTCCATTCTTTTGATGCACGCCACGTGCGAGGTATTCAAGGTTGACTTGATGCACGATACCTATTCCAGGCGGAATGACTTTGAACGTATCAAAAGCCTGCATACCCCATTTGATGAATTGATATCGTTCGTTATTTCGGGAAAATTCAATTTCCATATTCTGCTCAAGCGCTTCTTTGGTTCCATAATGATCAACTTGAATGGAATGATCAACGACAAGATCGACAGGCACCAGCGGTTCGATCCGCTTGGGGTTTTTGCCCAATCTGACTGCTGCACTGCGCATGGCAGCCAAGTCTACGAGCAGTGGTACGCCAGTGAAGTCCTGCAGGATGATACGCGAAACTACGAAAGGTATTTCATCTACCCGAGCAGCAGTCGGTTGCCAATTGGCTAATTGCCGAATATGAGTTTCGGTAATTTTTTTATTGTCATAATTGCGTAATACCGATTCCAATATGATCCTGATCGATATGGGTAAACGAGAAATTTTTCCAATCCCATTTTTCTCCAGTGCTGGAAGTGAATAATAAGATACGCTGTCTGCTTGAGTAATCGTTAATGGATGCAGAGTGTTCAAAAAATTATGATTCGCCATGATATTCCTGAAGATAACGCGAGATATTGGTTGAATATAGCACTTGCAATTGCCTATATCGCATAAGATAAGGTGACTGAACGCTTAGCATTTTCTTGTTTCCGCTAAAATCATATCATGTTAATACAGCGGGTAAGGGGGCACTTTGATTTTTTGTCGTAAATTTTGGGTCTAGGGGAGTCAAAGTGAGCTCAAATCTAGGAGTTTAAGAAGCTCATGATAGAGATTATTCCGACGATGGTTAAAACAAAATTCATTTTCTTTCAGGTATAAGTAGGAAAGTATAATCTGGCAAGCCATTGAATTTTCTCAAACACCTTTTTGAAAACTCCAGAAAAATTCGATGTCATTTATTGATTTGTCGTTCATCATTGGCAATTAAATGTTCGCCGATTGAGTTCACAAATGCTTATCTAATTCAGACCAGTTCAGTTCAACTGTGCCTTCCACAGAAATGGATTGACTTGATCAAGTAAGGAGGCATATGCCTAGGGCGGTTAGTGGAGCCGTCCCTCTTTAAATGGATACATAATGTTGTAATCAAAGTAGACGAAAGAAGAATCGCTTCGGCTTTTGCGAAGGTTGTTTGGTTAAAGCAAAATGGTTTTGTTCACGTAGTTATTCTGTTGTATCGAAGAATATGAGTTTACCGTAAGCATCACGGTGTCTTTAAATTCTTAATTTTGCCGCTAAATGACAAAAAACGTCATGTTTTAAATAAAGCACTCCGCCGCAAGCAGCGGGGTATTAACTGCGCCCTTCAACATGCTGGTTTTCAACCAGCTTTCGTCCCCAAGGGGCGGGGAATTGTACCCGCAGATTAACTAATAGATACTAGTTGAACTTAAAACACATATCTTAGATTGGCACAGATTGTGCTTACCTTCTGTTGCAGTACGAAAAAGGCAAACTCTGCGAAAGCAGAGGACGCAAAGTCACTGATCTAACGGGCTAGACCCTATGATGGCAGGACTGCCAGATCACGCAACTAGTAGTAATCGCACAACCCAATATTCTCGGGTTCAGCAAAATACCCTTGATGCGTATCTACGCAGTTCCGTCCTTAAAATGATAAGGAGGAATAAATATGAACGTAAATTTTCAAGCCCTACTGATTTCCAGGGTAGGAGCATCCAGCAGTAACTCAATAAAATCAATTGAAAATAAGAAATTCTCTGCTATAGAGCGATTTCATACTATTAACCAACATGTTGTAGAGATCGACAGTCCAAAACAGATCTCTACGATGTTGACTGTACTCTCGCTTATGATCGCAATCATCATGTTTCCTTTGCAACAAGCCAAGGCTCAAACTACAGGAGATGGAATTAAGTGGCATCCGGGTCATTACTATACCATCCTAGATCATGGGAAAAATAAACAATGGTATATGTCGGAGGTTTACAGTGAACTCAAATCAACTCAGGCGTTATTGGGTCTTCAAATCCGTTATAGTTGGAAAGAACTCGAGCCTAAAGAAGGCATATATAACTTTGCACCTATTGATAAGCATCTTGCCGAGCTTGCAAAAAGAAACAAACGATTGGTCGTTCTTCTTGAATTAAAAGAAATGGGTACAGATGAAGCAGGTTCGCCAGTACCTGCTTATGCGAAAACTTCTCTTTATGAGGGAGGTACGTATTCCTTTGGCAACTATGGAAAAGGTGTGCCGCTGGGCTATGGAACTAAGCTATGGAATAATCGGATTCATGATCGCTGGGTTGCATTGGTTCAAGCACTGGGAAAACGTTACAATTCGCATCCTCACTTTGAAGCGATCGGTTTTACGGAAACTTCAATGGGTGATCCCATGGAAATTTTATCTCAGGAACAAATCGAGTCTTACTACAAAAACTTACTGAGTATCAATCGGGAAATGCGTGCTCATTTTCCAAATACTGTAGCCTATCAATTCGTAAATTATCCTCGTCCGATTCTTCAATCGTTACTAGGAGAGCTTAAAGAAATGGGAACGGCATTGGGTGGACCAGATGTATTCCTCGAAGATCCGGGTTTGTTGTACTCTAAAGCTCCTAAAGGAATCTACCATTATTATCCTGAGCTCTCAGGCGCAATCCCCCTGATGCCTTCTGTACAGCATCAAAACTATGTAGCCACTCAATGGGGTAAACAAGGATATGAGCCGAGTGTTTCCGAACTATTTGCCTTTGCTAGAGACACCTTGAAAGCAAATTATATTTTCTGGACCAGAGACCCTGATCATTACTGGAAGGTACTGCAATTTCTCAACAAGAGCCAGCAAAAAAATACTCAAGCAGGTGGATTAAATGCAAATTGTCCGACAGCATATGTGAAATGTATTAATTAAATTAGAGGACAGAATTCGGAACGCTGGCTCAAGAACTTCTCCAGTTTTTTCCTGCGTTCCGATCGAGTTAAATTACCTCCGGCAGAGCCGGAGGCTTATCGCTGGAGCCCCTCAAAGGGGCTGTTTGCGAGCCGCTGAAGCAGCACCTACATACCCAGTTTCAA
>NZ_QRCB01000036.1 GCF_009833095.1 Nitrosomonas sp. JL21 | reverse complement strand
GTCGCAAAAATTATTGAGTAATTAAAAGCTCGAGAAATAATTGATTTTCTATATTTTTGATATCGATAAATTTCAAATGAAAAGGCCAGTAGCTCAATTGGCAGAGCGTCGGTCTCCAAAACCGAAGGTTGGGGGTTCGATGCCCTCCTGGCCTGCCACTCTTTGAATGAATATATCAAATGAAACATTGGTCTTAGGTGCAAGGTGATTGTTGGTAGAGTTTGTAATTCAATTCTTCTGTACTTAAAGAGAAAGTCCAATCTTGAAAAATCCTAAGAAGCTGATCGTTACCGCAAGCATATCGTCATAAAGCATGAAGGATTTTAAACGTGAATAAATTGAAACTTGGACTTGTATTTGTACTCATAACAGCTGGAATAGCAGGATTCGTGGTATTAAGCGACAGTCCAATGGTTGTACGGATATTATCCATATTGATGGGAGCTGTGCTGGCTGGAGTAGTTGCAAAATATACAATCCAAGGGCAAGCGTTTTATGTATTTAGTAAGGAATCTATAGAAGAAACGAAGAAAGTAGTTTGGCCAAGTCGTAAAGAAGCGCTTCAAACATCGGGTGTTGTATTTGCTTTTGTAATTGCGATGGCTTTATTTTTGTGGTTTATTGATGCAGCACTGATGTCACTCGTTAAGCTATTGATGGATCAGAATGTTTGATCAAATATCACAGAGGAAAGAATGAGTAAGAAATGGTATGTGGTTCACGCTTATTCGGGGTATGAAAAAAGTGTGCAGCGCACATTAAAAGATCGTATTGAGCGAGCCGGTATGCAAGAAAAGTTTGGTCAAATATTGGTTCCGGTCGAAGAAGTGATCGAAATGAAAAGCGGTCAAAAAAATATCAGTGAGCGTAAGTTCTTTCCTGGGTATGTGCTGGTTGAAATGGAAATGTCCGATGAAACGTGGCACTTAGTCAAAAATACCGATAAAGTTACTGGATTTGTGGGCGGATCCGTCATGAAGCCCACGCCTATCAGTCAGAAGGAAGTCGACAATATACTTCATCAGATTCAAGAAGGAGTGGAGAAACCTAAGCCAAAAATTCTTTTTGAAATGGGGGAGGCAGTCAGGGTCAAAGAGGGGCCGTTTACCGATTTCCACGGAAATGTGGAAGATGTCAATTACGATAAAAGTAAGCTTAGAGTATCAGTTTCGATATTTGGACGTCCTACTCCAGTGGAATTGGATTTTAATCAAGTCGAAAAATCCTGAGCTTTTATATACCATGATCTACCATGGTATTATTGGATTCAGAAATCATCTGTTTTTAATAGGAAATCGGGGAGAATGAAAGATCATTCGCTTGCACCCAATAGGAGAAAAGTATGGCAAAAAAAATCACTGGATACATAAAACTGCAAGTGCCTGCAGGTAAAGCTAATCCAAGTCCGCCTATCGGTCCAGCATTAGGTCAGCGGCAATTGAATATCATGGAATTCTGTAAGGCGTTCAATGCCGCTACGCAGAAAATGGAACCTGGTTTGCCGGTACCCGTGATCATTACTGCTTATGCTGACAAGAGTTTTACTTTTATAATGAAGACAACCCCTGCTTCGGTGCTGATTAAGAAAGTTGCTGGAGTAGGCAAGGGAAGCGCTAGACCGCATATGGATAAAGTTGGAAAACTCAGTCGCAGTCAAGCTGAAGAAATTGCAAAAACAAAAATGGCAGATTTAACCGCAGCCGATCTGAATGCAGCCGTACGTACCATTGCTGGAAGTGCAAGAAGTATGGGTATAGAAGTAGAGGGCATATAACATGGCACGCTCATCAAATCGTTATAAAGCTATCTCAGATAAAGCTGATCGCAATAAGACTTATCCGCTTGAAGAGGCACTCGGACTCATAAAAGAAACAGCAAATGCAAAGTTTGACGAATCCGTTGATGTGGCAGTCAATCTAGGTATTGATGCCAAAAAATCTGACCAAGCTGTGCGCGGATCGGTAGTTTTGCCGGCGGGAACGGGTAAGACAGTTCGTGTCGCAGTGTTTGCGCAAGGTGATAAAGCTAAGGAAGCGCAAGATGCAGGGGCAGATATCGTCGGTTTTGAAGACTTGGCAGCAGAGGTTAAAGCTGGAAACATTAACTTCGATATCGCGATTGCCAGTCCGGATGCGATGAGGATAGTAGGTCAGTTGGGACAGATACTTGGGCCCAGAAGTTTAATGCCTAATCCGAAAGTCGGAACCGTGACGACAGATGTGGCTGCTGCCGTGAAAAATGCCAAAGCGGGTCAAGTGCAATTCAGAGCTGACAAAACCGGTATCATTCATTGTACTATTGGTCGCGCGTCGTTTGGGATCGATGCGTTGAAGCAAAACTTAGTGGCATTGATCGAAGCATTGAATAAATCTAAGCCAGCTTCTTCGAAGGGCGTTTATTTACGAAAGATATCTATTTCGAGCACGATGGGGATTGGTGTGAGAATAGATCAAACTAGTTTGTCGCAACAATAAAGAACTTTGGGACTACTGAATGCTGATGCACTGGCATTGAGTAGATTGTCAAAGACCGCTGGGGTAGAACAGTAATTTCTTATGCAATGAAAATAAGAAATTATTTGTCATACTTAAATCATTCGCTGCCAATCACTCTCGGTGGAAAAGCTTATCCAGTAGAGTGCGAGGTTGTTGATACCCAGCGTAGATGGTGTCCCAAAAACAGGAGTTTGGTTTTCCTGGTTAAAGGTCACCAGTTTATAGTGTTTGAGCATGGTGTTTTATGCTCAATACTATTTTTACTGATGGAGAAAATGAACCTTGAGTCTTAATCTAGAAGAGAAAAAAGCGATAGTGACCGAAGTGAGTGCTCAAGTAGCAAATGCTCAGGCTATCATTATTGCTGAGTATCGAGGAATAGAAGTAGGTCAAATGACCCAATTAAGGGCAAAAACTCGTGAATCAGGAATTTATTTTCGTGTCATTAAAAACTCGTTAGTTAGGCGTGCAGTCGCCGACACTCCATATGCGCCATTAGCCAATCACATGGTTGGGCCTTTAGTTTATGGAATTAGTACTGATCCCGTCGCAGTGGCCAAAATACTGCACGAGTTTTCAAAAGATAACGAAAAGTTCGTGATCAAAGTGGGTGCCATGGGTCAGCATGTCATGTCGCGCGATGAGATTACAGCGTTGGCCGCGCTACCGAGTCGTGATGAATTGCTGGCCAAGCTGCTGGGAACAATGCAAGCACCCATCGCCAAGTTTGTCCAAACTCTCAATGAGGTACCTGCTCGGTTTGTGCGTGGTCTGGCAATGGTTCGGGACAGCAAATGATTGTGACATTCCTCTTCACTCGTATCTAACATATTCAAATTAACCAGGAGAAAATAATGGCAGCAACAAAAGAAGATATATTGGACGCAATTGCAAGTATGACTGTGCTAGAGCTATCACAGCTGATCAAGGAAATGGAAGAAAAGTTCGGTGTTTCCGCTGCTGCAGCCGCCGCAGTCGCCGTAGCGGCTCCAGGCGCTGGTGGCGCAGCTCCTGCGGCAGCCGAGCAGACTGAATTTAATGTGATCTTGTCGTCGGCAGGAGAAAGCAAAGTCAACGTGATCAAAGTAGTAAGGGCAATCACAGGTTTAGGTCTCAAAGAGGCTAAAGATTTGGTTGATGGTGCACCTAAAACGGTGAAAGAGGGTGTTTCTAAAGATGAAGCAGCTTCAATTCAGAAACAACTGGTAGAAGCTGGCGCTACTTGCGAAATTAAATAACAATATTAAGTAGATTCTAGGGCTGGAGCGCTTTGAGCGAGCCAGCCTTTGGTATTTTAATCCTTGATATTTTTAAAATAACTAATTGATGGTTATTGAGCTTAAGCTCTTGACTTTAAATTCCTTATCTTCTTCGTTCGGAGAAAATCCATGAGCTATTCGTTCACTGAGAAAAAGCGTATCCGTAAAAGTTTTGCCAAGCGCGCGAGCGTATTGCCAATTCCATTTCTGCTCGCTACTCAGCTCGAATCATATGCTGCTTTTTTGCAGGAAAACGTTATTCCTCAGAAACGCCAGAACCAAGGTTTACAAGCTGCTTTTAATTCGATTTTTCCGATAGAAAGTCACACGAAGAATGCTCGTCTTGATTTTATAAGCTACGAGCTTGGATCGCCAGTGTTTGATGTCAAGGAATGTCAACAACGTGGACTCACTTATGCTTCCCCACTGCGTGCCAGGGTAAGATTGACGATCATGGATAAAGAAATATCCAAGCCCACTGTCAAAGAAGTCAAGGAGCAAGAAGTATACATGGGTGAAATTCCCTTGATGACTGAAACGGGCTCGTTTGTCATTAACGGTACGGAACGCGTGATCGTTTCGCAATTACATCGTTCCCCTGGCGTGTTTTTTGAGCATGATCGCGGAAAAACCCATTCATCTGGAAAATTGTTATTCTCCGCGCGAATTATTCCCTATCGCGGTTCATGGTTAGATTTTGAGTTTGATCCGAAGGACTGTCTCTATTTCAGGATTGATCGGCGCAGGAAAATGCCTGTCACTACGTTATTAAAAGCGATCGGTTGTACTTCAGAGCAAATTCTGCAGGAATTTTTCATTTTTGATTGCTTCCATTTTACTGAAAAAGGGATTTTATTTCAGATCGTTCCCGAACGCATGCGCGGTGAAGTGGCGAGTTTTGATATTCTTACTAAGGATAATAAAACCATAGTTCAGAAAGACAAGCGAATCACTGCGAAACATATTCGTGAAATGCAGGAAGCCAAAATAGATCAACTGGAAGTACCCAAAGATTTCTTGCTGGGAAGAATACTGGCCCATAACATCATCGATAAAGAAACGGGCGAACTCGTGGCTTCTGCAAATGATGAAATCACTGAAGAAACCATCAATAAGCTGAGAGCCGCCAATGTCAAGAAATTAAATACGCTATATGTCAATGATCTCAATCATGGCCCATATATTTCACAGACATTGAAAATCGACGAGACTACTGATGAGATGTCTGCTCAAGTGGCCATCTACCGAATGATGCGGCCCGGCGAACCTCCCACTGAAGAAGCAGTCAAGGTACTGTTTTCCGGTCTTTTTTATTCTCCTGAGCGTTATGATTTATCCGTTGTGGGAAGGATGAAATTCAATCGCAGAGTCGGAAGAAATGAGTTGATGGGATCTCCGACGCTGTCGAATGAAGACATCATTGCGGTGATAAAGATATTGGTAGAGCTACGAAATGGTCGTGGTGAAATCGATGACATTGATCATTTAGGGAATCGACGTGTGCGCTCTGTCGGAGAATTGGCGGAGAATCAATTCAGATCCGGCTTGGTTCGTGTAGAACGTGCAGTAAAAGAACGGCTCAGTCAAGCCGAGTCAGAAAATTTGATGCCGCATGATTTGATCAATGCAAAACCGGTCTCTGCAGCTGCTCGCGAGTTTTTCGGATCCAGTCAGTTGTCGCAATTTATGGATCAGACCAATCCGCTATCAGAAATCACCCATAAACGCCGGATTTCAGCTTTGGGGCCGGGTGGTTTGACACGTGAAAGAGCGGGCTTCGAAGTGCGAGATGTTCATCCTACGCATTACGGTCGCGTGTGTCCGATCGAAACACCTGAAGGGCCTAATATTGGTCTGATTAATTCACTGGCACTGTTTGCACGCACGAATGAATATGGATTTATTGAAACGCCCTACAGCAAAGTCAAAGATTGCCGCGTAACGGATGAAATCGATTATCTATCGGCAATTGAAGAAGGTAATTATATGATTGCCCAGGCTAATGCTGAGCTGGATGACCACCATCAATTCATCAGTGAGATCGTGTCTTGTCGTTACAAGAATGAATTTGCATTGTCATCTCCTGAGCGTATTGAATATGTAGATGTGGCCCCAGCCCAGATTGTGTCGGTAGCTGCGTCGCTGATTCCATTTTTGGAACATGATGATGCGAACCGTGCTTTGATGGGATCCAACATGCAACGCCAGGCGGTTCCTTGTTTGCGTGCTGAGAAACCGCTGGTTGGTACCGGGATTGAACGAGTTGTGGCTGTACATTCGGGAACTACCGTTCGCGCCAAACGCGGAGGTATCGTCGATTACGTCGATGCGGGTCGTATCGTGGCTCGAGTTCACGATGCAGAAACTCGAATGGGTGAGGTCGGGGTTGATATCTACAATCTCATCAAATATACGCGTTCCAATCAAAATACCAATATCAACCAACGGCCATTAGTCAAGATTGGGGATCGTATCGAAAAAGACGATGTGATTGCAGATGGAGCATCCACGGATATGGGTGAACTTGCGCTGGGGCAAAATATGCTGGTGGCGTTTATGCCATGGAACGGCTATAACTTTGAAGATTCGATCTTGATATCAGAGCGGATCGTTGCTGAAGACCGCTTTACCTCAATTCATATCGAAGAACTATCGGTTGTGAGCAGAGATACCAAGTTGGGCACGGAAGAAATAACCGCCGATATTCCCAATCTGTCTGAACATCAACTCAGCCGCCTGGACGAATCCGGTATCGTGTATATCGGTGCCGAAGTTGAAGCAGGCGATGTCCTGGTTGGAAAAGTGACCCCTAAAGGAGAAACCCAACTTACACCGGAAGAAAAATTATTGCGCGCCATTTTTGGTGAAAAAGCTTCCGATGTGAAAGATACTTCGCTGCGTGTACCGTCAGGAATTTCTGGTACTGTCATCGATGTACAGGTGTTTACGCGAGAAGGCATCGATCGCGATAAGCGCGCTCAGCAAATTATCGATGATGAATTGGATCGGTACAAGAAAGACTTGGCTGACCAGATGCGCATTGTCGAAGAGGATGCGTTTGAACGCCTTGAACGTTTATTGATTGGAAAAATAGCCACTGGCGGCCCTAATAAGCTTGCCAAGGGTAAAGAAATCTCTGCCGAGTATCTTAAGAGTCTTGATCCGCATTACTGGTTCGATATCCGCTTGACTGATGAAGAAACTAGCATTCAATTGGAACAAGTTCGTGAAAGCATGGCGCAGAAACGCAAAGCTTTCGATGCGGCCTTTGATGAGAAAAAGAAAAAGCTTACCCAAGGTGATGAACTGGCACCCGGGGTGCAGAAAATGGTCAAAATTTACATTGCGGTTAAGCGGCGCTTGCAGCCTGGCGATAAAATGGCTGGACGTCATGGTAATAAAGGGGTGATTTCTAAAATCGTACCGCTTGAAGATATGCCATATATGGCTGACGGCACACCCGTGGATGTGGTATTGAATCCCTTGGGTGTTCCTTCACGGATGAATGTGGGGCAGATTCTGGAAGTGCACTTAGGATGGGCGGCCAAAGGGCTTGGCAAGAAAATTAATGAAATGTTGGCTTCTCAAAGAAATGCCAATGAAATCAGGCAATTTTTTGATAAAGTTTACAATGGAAGTGGAAAAGGCGAGAACATCGCTTCGTTGTCAGACGATGAAATCATTGCTTTGGCTGGAAATTTAGTTGAGGGCGTGCCATTTGCCACACCGGTATTCGATGGTGCAACGGAGAATGAAATCAAAGATATGCTGGAATTGGCGGGATTGCCGAGATCGGGTCAGATTACCTTGTACGATGGCCGTACCGGAGAAGCTTTTGATCGGCCTGTCACCGTAGGGTATATGCATGTTCTTAAACTTCATCATTTAGTGGATGATAAGATGCATGCTCGTTCAACGGGTCCATACAGTCTGGTGACTCAGCAGCCGCTGGGAGGTAAGGCTCAGTTCGGTGGTCAACGATTTGGCGAGATGGAAGTCTGGGCATTAGAGGCCTATGGCGCAGCCTATACCTTGCAGGAGATGCTCACAGTCAAATCCGACGATGTGACGGGACGTACTAAAGTGTATGAAAGTATAGTCAAAGGCGATCATAAAATCGACGCCGGAATGCCAGAGTCGTTTAACGTACTGGTAAAAGAAATACGTTCACTAGGAATGGATATTGATTTAGAGCAGCATTGATTTTAAAAGAAATGGTCGGATAAATAATATTCCGACATTATATCAACTTATACGTCTATTTTTATTGCCCCTGATTTACAGGAGTAACCAATGAAAGCACTGCTAGATTTATTTAAACAAGTTACCCACAAAGAAGAATTTGATGCGATCAAAATCGGTCTTGCTTCACCGGAAAAAATTCGTTCATGGTCATACGGTGAAGTTAAAAAGCCCGAAACCATCAATTATCGTACTTTCAAACCTGAAAGAGATGGATTGTTCTGCGCAAAAATTTTTGGACCGGTAAAAGATTACGAATGCTTGTGTGGTAAATATAAGCGATTAAAACATCGTGGCGTCATCTGTGAAAAATGTGGTGTGGAAGTAACTTTATCAAAAGTTCGCCGGGAACGGATGGGGCATATTGAACTTGCAACTCCAGTTTCTCATATTTGGTTTCTGAAGTCATTGCCGTCGCGTTTAGGAATGGTATTGGACATGACTTTGCGAGACATCGAGCGAGTTTTGTATTTTGAAGCGTATGTGGTTACCGATCCTGGCTTAACCCCGCTTGCACGCTGCCAGTTATTGACTGAGGATGATTACCTCATCAAGACGGAAGAATATGGCGATGATTTCAGTGCGAGCATGGGTGCGGAAGGTATTCGCGATTTGCTGGCAAACTTAGATATTCTCGCTGAAATAGAGAGTTTGCGCCGAGAGATGGAGAGCACGGGCTCGGAAACAAAGATAAAAAAAATCTCTAAACGCCTCAAGCTTCTGGAAGCTTTTAATAAATCAGGCATAAAGCCACAATGGATGATACTGACGGTATTGCCTGTGTTGCCGCCCGATTTGCGTCCGCTGGTTCCTTTGGATGGTGGGCGTTTTGCCACCTCCGATTTGAATGATTTATACCGGCGTGTCATAAATCGTAACAATCGACTGAAGCGATTGCTAGAATTGAAAGCCCCGGATATTATTGTTCGCAATGAAAAGCGGATGCTGCAGGAAGCGGTTGATTCCTTATTGGACAATGGCCGTCGCGGTAAGGCTATGACGGGCGCGAATAAGCGTGCTTTGAAGTCGCTGGCTGATATGATCAAGGGTAAAGGCGGGCGCTTTCGTCAGAATCTGCTCGGTAAACGTGTGGATTATTCCGGACGTTCTGTGATTGTTGTCGGCCCGCAATTGAAATTGCATCAGTGCGGTTTGCCCAAAAAGATGGCACTGGAATTGTTCAAGCCATTTATTTTCAATAAATTGGAATTGATGGGGATTGCCAGCACCATCAAAGCTGCAAAGCGTGAGGTAGAAAATGAGAGCGCTGTGGTGTGGGATATTCTCGAAGATGTGATTCGTGAGCACCCCGTTATGCTGAATCGCGCTCCGACACTGCATCGCCTTGGTATTCAAGCATTTGAACCGGTATTGATCGAAGGTAAGGCGATTCAGCTACATCCTCTGGTATGTGCCGCATTCAATGCCGATTTTGACGGTGACCAAATGGCCGTGCATGTACCGTTATCATTGGAAGCGCAAATGGAATGCCGTACGCTCATGATGTCGACTAATAATGTCCTTTCACCCGCCAATGGTGAGCCTATTATTGTGCCTTCTCAAGATATCGTGCTCGGATTGTACTATACGACGCGCGAAAAGAAGGGCGCACTTGGCGAAGGAATGTTGTTTCAGAATGTCGCCGAAGTATCGCGCGCCTATGAAAGCCGTAACGTCGAACTCAATGCCAAGATTACGGTGAGAATCAAGGAATATGATACCAATGCAGATGACGAGCGATGCGAAAAAGTGACGCGCTACGAAACGACGGTAGGCCGTGCTTTGCTGTTTGAAATCTTTCCACCGGCATTGCCTTTTTCATTGATTAATAAGTCTCTGAAGAAGAAAGAAATTTCCAAATTAATCAATGCAAGCTTCAGACGCTGCGGCTTGCGGGAAACTGTAATTTTTGCTGATAAGTTGATGTATGCAGGGTTTACGTACGCGACACGGGCAGGTATCTCTATTTGCGCCGATGATATGTTGGTTCCTACGCAAAAAAGTGAAATCATCGGTGCTGCAGAGAAAGAAGTAAAAGAAATCGAAGGGCAATATACTTCCGGTCTAGTGACGCAAGGCGAACGCTACAACAAAGTGGTCGATATCTGGGGGCGTGCGGGCGATCAAGTAGCTAAAGCGATGATGAATCAACTGGGTGTCGAGCCGATCATTAATCAAACAACTGGTACAGTTCAGCAGGATGAGGCGGGTCATCCATTGACGCAAGAATCCTTTAATTCGATTTACATGATGGCCGACTCAGGTGCACGCGGTTCAGCAGCTCAGATTCGTCAGTTATCGGGTATGCGTGGGTTGATGGCCAAACCGGATGGTTCGATAATTGAAACACCGATTACGGCAAATTTTCGTGAAGGTTTGAATGTGCTGCAATACTTCATTTCGACGCATGGCGCACGCAAAGGCTTGGCTGATACCGCGTTGAAAACGGCGAATTCCGGCTATCTGACTCGTCGTCTGGTGGATGTAACGCAGGATCTCGTTGTTACCGAAGATGATTGTAACACCGGTAATGGCGTGGTCATGAAAGCTCTGGTAGAAGGCGGGGAGATTATCGAGGCGCTGAGGGAGCGTATTCTTGGCAGAGTCGTTGTAAACGATGTGATCAATCCCGAAAATCAAGAAATCGTATTTCCTGCTGGTATGTTGCTCAATGAAGAGGCCGTTGATCAGATTGAGGCATTGAGCATCGATGAAGTGAAGGTTCGTACGCCTTTGACTTGTGAAACGCGATACGGGCTATGTGCCAAATGCTATGGTAGAGATCTGGGTCGTGGAACGCTCGTCAACGTGGGTGAAGCCGTAGGTGTGATTGCTGCACAATCAATCGGTGAGCCCGGTACGCAGCTAACCATGCGCACCTTCCATATCGGGGGAGCTGCATCAAGAACGGCTGTAGTGAGTCAAGTTGAAAGCAAATCAAGTGGAACGGTGCATTATTCTTCCTCGATGCGGTATGTGACCAATGCGCAGAATGAATTGATAGCAATTTCCCGCAGTGGTGAAATTATTATTCAGGATGAGAATGGGCGCGAACGCGAGAGGCACAAAGCTTCCTATGGTGCAACACTTCTCGTGCGCAATGGAGAGCCGGTCAAGGCCGGTCAAATATTGACGACCTGGGATCCTCATACTCGACCAATCATTACCGAATATGCGGGCAAGGTACGTTTTGAGAATGTGGAAGAAGGTGTGACAGTAGCCAAGCAAATTGATGAAGTAACCGGTTTGTCTACGCTGGTGGTAATTGATCCAAAACGGCGTGGTGTGAGTCAATCGAAAGGATTGCGACCATTGGTTAAATTTCTTGATGACGATGGAAATGAAATCAAAGTGGTTGGTGGCAACCAGCCTGTGAGCATCACATTCCAGATTGGCTGTATTATTACCGTGCGGGATGGTCAACAAGTGAGTGTTGGTGAAGTATTGGCCAGAATCCCGCAAGAGACCTCCAAAACCCGAGATATCACCGGGGGGTTGCCACGTGTTGCGGAACTCTTTGAAGCGAGGTCACCGAAAGATGCGGGCATGCTGGCTGAAGTGACTGGTATTGTATCCTTCGGGAAAGATACGAAGGGTAAACAACGTCTCGTAATCACTGATCTCGAAGGCGGAGTGCATGAGTATTTGATACCCAAAGACAAGCATGTCATGGCGCACGACGGACAAGTTGTTAATAAAGGTGAAATCATTGTCGATGGGCCTGCTGATCCTCGTGATATATTGCGTTTACAAGGAGTTGAAGCGTTAGCCCGATATATTACGGACGAAGTTCAGGATGTTTACCGTCTTCAGGGTGTCCGAATCAATGATAAACATATTGAAGTGATCGTGCGGCAAATGCTGAGGCGAGTTCAAATCATTAATGCGGGCGATTCAACGTTCATCCCTGGTGAGCAGGTTGAGCGTGCGGATCTATTGATTGAAAATGAACGCTTGTTTGCAGAGAAAAAACTACCTGCCACTTATGAATTCATGTTGCTCGGTATCACTAAAGCCTCATTGTCGACAGATTCCTTTATTTCTGCTGCATCATTCCAGGAAACCACACGTGTTCTGACAGAAGCCGCAATCATGGGCAAAAAAGATGACTTGCGGGGACTGAAAGAAAATGTCATCGTCGGCAGACTCGTTCCCGCGGGTACTGGGCTATCCTTTCATAACAAGCGTAAAAATCAAGAAAAAGTATATGAATATGAAATGGATTCGAGAACATCAATCAGTAATCCTGTTTAGTGGTTCTTAGCTTTTAATGATATCGTCTTCAGAGAACACCTTGACAGTGGAGGATTGA
>NZ_QRCB01000035.1 GCF_009833095.1 Nitrosomonas sp. JL21 | reverse complement strand
GACCTGACAGGAGAACTCTACTATCTGGACAATGGACGAGCTTCCATTGATCCGGTATTGTTTTTTCGGATGCAATTGATCAGTTATCTGTTTGGGATTGAGTCTGACCGTCAGCTTTGCCGTGATATCCACTTGAATTTGGCATACTGCTGGTTTTGTCGACTCTCCCTTGACCTGCCTGTACCGCATCCCTCCTATTAATCCGTATACGGGACAGGATGGGAGAATCCAGATACCGACAAATATTTAAACTGATATTGCTGCAATGGCAAAACAAGGTCGATTCACCGGCAAGCAAATTGTTGCTGATGCGACGCTCGTGAAAGCTAACGCCTCCATGAATTCTTTGGTGAAGCGCGAGGATACCGATCCTGATGCCAGATCCGTATGAGAAATTGGATAACGGGCTGATCAAACGATACCGAATCACTGGCGGGTACTGTCGCCAATGCAGCAGGCGAGCAGATTGCTTACCCGATTCAGCCAAAAGCAGAGCTCGGTTTGTCTACCGTAGTCTACATCAGCATGAAATCGATAAGGTTCGTGCACGGCAGGAAACCAGGGCCTTTATCTCCAAGATGATATTGCGAAAGTGGACGATAGAAGGGTTATTCGCTGAAGCCAAGCAATTCCACGGACTAAGGCGCGCCCGTTATCGTGGTTTACAGAAAGTATCGATTCAAGCTCTGATGACCGCAATGGCCCAGAATATTAAGCGAATCATTAAACAATTACTTGATATTTATTGGTATCTAAGAAGATATCCGTATCTCAGAAAAGAAATATTGAGCGCACAAAATTATCTAGTTTACTTTAAGTGCATGCCCAAACTTTTTCTATATAAACCCGCCCAGACATAAATCAGCTTTTTCAACAGGCCATCTTAATTACTACATTTTAGATTTAGCTTATTGTAATTAACTTATAAAAGATTAAATTTAACATACTAATTTTCTATATATAAAAAAAGCCCCTTATCGTAACAAGGGGCTTTAGTATGAGTGCCTGGCGGTAACCTACTTTCACATGCGATTGCACACTATCATCGGCGCATCTTCGTTTCACTATTCTGTTCGGGATGGGAAGAAGTGGATCCAAAGTGCCATGGCCGCCAAGCGTAACCAGTATCATTGTTTAATCGGGTTAGATAGACAAATAATGAATTTCTATTATTCAGTAAATTAATAAAATTATAGGATCAAGTCTCACGGTCAATTAGTATCGATTAGCTTAACATATTACTATGCTTCCACACTCGACCTATCAACGTCGTAGTCTTCGACGAACCTTTAGGAGGGTTTAACCCTCGGGAAATCTTATCTTATGGGAAGTTTCCCGCTTAGATGCTTTCAGCGGTTATCTCTTCCGCACTTAGCTACCCGGCGATACGACTGGCGTCATAACCGGTACACCAGAGGTGCGTCCACTCCGGTCCTCTCGTACTAGGAGCAGGTCCATTCAAATTTCCAACGCCCACGGCAGATAGGGACCAAACTGTCTCACGACGTTTTAAACCCAGCTCACGTACCACTTTAAATGGCGAACAGCCATACCCTTGGGACCGGCTACAGCCCCAGGATGTGATGAGCCGACATCGAGGTGCCAAACTCCCCCGTCGATATGAACTCTTGGGAGGAATCAGCCTGTTATCCCCGGCGTACCTTTTATCCGTTGAGCGATGGCCCTTCCATACAGAACCACCGGATCACTATGACCTGCTTTCGCATCTGCTCGACTTGTCAGTCTCGCAGTTAAGCACGCTTTTGCCATTGCACTATCAGCACGATTTCCGACCGTACCTAGCGTACCTTCGTACTCCTCCGTTACAATTTGGGAGGAGACCGCCCCAGTCAAACTGCCTACCATACACGGTCCCCAATCCAGATAATGGACCTAGGTTAGAACTCCGACAACATCAGGGTGGTATTTCAACGTCGGCTCCATGAATTCTGGCGAATTCACTTCAAAGCCTCCCACCTATCCTACACAAATGTTATCAAAATCCAATGTAAAGCTACAGTAAAGGTGCACGGGGTCTTTCCGTCTAGCCGCGGGGAGATTGCATCTTCACAAACATTTCAACTTCGCTGAGTCCCAGGAGGAGACAGTGTGGCCATCGTTACGCCATTCGTGCAGGTCGGAACTTACCCGACAAGGAATTTCGCTACCTTAGGACCGTTATAGTTACGGCCGCCGTTTACCGGGGCTTCAATCAAGAGCTTGCACCCCATCATTTAACCTTCCGGCACCGGGCAGGCGTCACACTCTATACGTCCACTTTCGTGTTTGCAGAGTGCTATGTTTTTATTAAACAGTCGCAGCCACCATTTCATTGCAACCCTATTCTGCTTCGCGCGCGAAGCGCTACACATACAAAGGGCACACCTTTTCCCGAAGTTACGGTGCTATTTTGCCGAGTTCCTTCTCCTGAGTTCTCTCAAGCGCCTTAGAATTCTCATCCTACCCACCTGTGTCGGTTTACGGTACGGTCTTTATTCAACTGAAGCTTAGTGGCTTTTCTTGGAAGCATGGTATCACTAACTTGGCACTCCTAAGAGTGTTTCGTCATTACGCCTCAACTAAGCCATCCGGATTTACCTAGACAGCATGTCTACACGCTTAAACCGGGACATCCAACACCCGGCTTAGCTAACCTTCTTCGTCCCCACATCGCATTGAACAAAGGTACTGGAATATTAACCAGTTTCCCATCAGCTACGCATTTCTGCCTCACCTTAGGGGCCGACTCACCCTGCGCCGATGAACGTTGCACAGGAAACCTTGGGTTTTCGGCGAGGAAGCCTTTCACTTCCTTTATCGCTACTCATGTCAGCATTCGCACTTCCGATATCTCCAGCAATCTTTACAGATCACCTTCACAGACTTACGGAACGCTCTCCTACCATTTACAAAATTGTAAATCCCTAGCTTCGGTGCACAATTTGAGCCCCGTTACATCTTCCGCGCAGGACGACTCGATCAGTGAGCTATTACGCTTTCTTTAAAGGATGGCTGCTTCTAAGCCAACCTCCTGACTGTTTATGCCTTCCCACTTCGTTTCCCACTTAACTGTGTCTTTGGGACCTTAGCTGAGGGTCTGGGTTGTTTCCCTTTCGACACCGGACGTTAGCACCCGATGTCTGTCTCCCATGCTCGCACTCTTTGGTATTCGGAGTTTGCAATGGTTTGGTAAGTCTCAATGACCCCCTAGCCATAACAGTGCTCTACCCCCAAAGGTGATACATGAGGCACTACCTAAATAGTTTTCGGAGAGAACCAGCTATTTCCAGATTTGTTTAGCCTTTCACCCCTACCCACAGCTCATCCCCTAATTTTTCAACATTAGTGGGTTCGGACCTCCACGAAGTGTTACCTTCGCTTCATCCTGGCCATGGGTAGATCATCTGGTTTCGGGTCTACACTCAGCAACTTGACGCCCTATTAAGACTCGCTTTCGCTACGCTTCCCCTATATGGTTAAGCTTGCTACTGAATGTAAGTCGCTGACCCATTATACAAAAGGTACGCAGTCACTAAATATGAATATTCAGCTCCCACTGTTTGTATGCATGCGATTTCAGGATCTATTTCACTCCCCTTCCGGGGTTCTTTTCACCTTTCCCTCACGGTACTAGTTCACTATCGGTCGATTACGAGTATTTAGCCTTAGAGGATGGTCCCCCTATCTTCAAACAGGATTTCACGTGTCCCGCCTTACTTTTCTCAATCTTAGTTCTACATATAAATTTTTATCTACAGGGCTATCACCTACTATGGCTTAACTTTCCAGATAATTCGATTAATTTATATGCTAAATATTGAAGGCTTTTCCCATTTCGCTCGCCACTACTTTGGGAATCTCGGTTGATTTCTTTTCCTCTGGTTACTTAGATGTTTCAGTTCTCCAGGTTCGCAACACTTAACTTATATATTCAGCTAAGGTCGACTCTTGCTTAATTGATTATTTGAATCCAAACCAATTAAGCAAGAGTCAGGTTTCCCCATTCGGATATCTCCGGATCATAGCTTGCTTGCCAGCTCCCCGAAGCTTTTCGCAGACTTCCACGTCCTTCATCGCCTGTAATCGCCAAGGCATCCATCACATGCACTTATTCACTTGATCCTATAATTTTATAAACTTAAAACAAAATTATAGAAACTAATTTACTTCTTGAGATACAATCTAACCCAATATTTATTATACAAAAACATACACGCCAAAAAAAATAACTAACGGTATATAGATATACAATAAAATTTATTTCCAAATTTTTAAAGAACAAAAAACTTTTATGAGTATGAACAAACAAAAACAATAATTTTGGTGGAGGTGAACGGGATCGAACCGATGACCCCCTGCTTGCAAAGCAGGTGCTCTCCCAGCTGAGCTACACCCCCTTTTCTGTTGGTGGGTCTGGGTGGACTTGAACCACCGACCCCACGCTTATCAAGCGTGTGCTCTAACCAACTGAGCTACAGACCCTAATTATTCTCGCTAATATACATTACTTCAATGCAATTAGCTCTTAGCTCAACTCATGCACAATCGATAGGTTGTGAGTACTCAATAAAATTCTCTAGAAAGGAGGTGATCCAGCCGCAGGTTCCCCTACGGCTACCTTGTTACGACTTCACCCCAGTCATGAATCTCACCGTGGCAAGCGCCCTCCTTACGGTTAGACTACCTGCTTCTGGTGAAACCCACTCCCATGGTGTGACGGGCGGTGTGTACAAGACCCGGGAACGTATTCACCGCGACATGCTGATCCGCGATTACTAGCGATTCCGACTTCACGGAGTCGAGTTGCAGACTCCGATCCGGACTACGACGCGCTTTCTGAGATTAGCTCCCCCTCGCGGGTTGGCAACCCTCTGTACGCGCCATTGTATTACGTGTGAAGCCCTACCCATAAGGGCCATGAGGACTTGACGTCATCCCCACCTTCCTCCGGTTTGTCACCGGCAGTCTCATTAAAGTGCCCAACTAAATGATGGCAATTAATGACAAGGGTTGCGCTCGTTGCGGGACTTAACCCAACATCTCACGACACGAGCTGACGACAGCCATGCAGCACCTGTGTTTAGATTTCCTTTCGGACACAATTTCATCTCTGAAATCTTTCTAACATGTCAAGGGTAGGTAAGGTTTTTCGCGTTGCATCGAATTAATCCACATAATCCACCGCTTGTGCGGGTCCCCGTCAATTCCTTTGAGTTTTAATCTTGCGACCGTACTCCCCAGGC
Source organism: Nitrosomonas sp. JL21 (assembly GCF_009833095.1). Classification (GTDB taxonomy): domain Bacteria; phylum Pseudomonadota; class Gammaproteobacteria; order Burkholderiales; family Nitrosomonadaceae; genus Nitrosomonas. The sequence goes on along the minus strand of NZ_QRCB01000035.1, from coordinate 71,067 downwards.
GGTCAACTTCACGCGTTAGCTACGTTACCAAGCCTATTAAGGCCCAACAACTAGTTGACATAGTTTAGGGCGTGGACTACCAGGGTATCTAATCCTGTTTGCTCCCCACGCTTTCGTGCATGAGCGTCAGTGTTAACCCAGGAGGCTGCCTTCGCCATCGATGTTCTTCCATATCTCTACGCATTTCACTGCTACACATGGAATTCCACCTCCCTCTGCCACACTCTAGATTTGTAGTTTCAAACGCAATTCCCAGGTTAAGCCCGGGGATTTCACATCTGACTTACAAAACCGCCTGCGCACCCTTTACGCCCAGTAATTCCGATTAACGCTCGCACCCTACGTATTACCGCGGCTGCTGGCACGTAGTTAGCCGGTGCTTCTTCTGTCGATACCGTCATCAATTATAATTATTAATCATAATTTTTTCTTCTCGACTGAAAGAGCTTTACAACCCGAAGGCCTTCTTCACTCACGCGGCATTGCTGGATCAGGCTTTCGCCCATTGTCCAAAATTCCCCACTGCTGCCTCCCGTAGGAGTCTGGGCCGTGTCTCAGTCCCAGTGTGGCTGGTCGTCCTCTCAGACCAACTACTGATCGTCGCCTTGGTAAGCCTTTACCTTACCAACTAGCTAATCAGACATCGGCCGCTCTCAAAGCGTAAGGTCTTTCGATCCCCTACTTTCCTCCTCAGAGTATATGCGGTATTAGCACATCTTTCGATGCGTTATCCCCCACTTTAAGACACGTTCCGATGCATTACTCACCCGTTCGCCACTCGCCACCAAGTGCAAGCACTCGTGCTGCCGTTCGACTTGCATGTGTAAAGCATGCCGCCAGCGTTCAATCTGAGCCAGGATCAAACTCTTAAGTTTAAATCCGTTAAAACTCTCGCTTGACGTTTTGATTTAATGAAAAATCTAATTTCTTGCGAGTATTTATATAATTATGAATTATATTCAATTCATTTTTTATTAAGTACTCACACCTATCGATTGTATTTTTAAAGAGCGTTTCTGCTGTTTACTAAATGTCGCTCAGCAGAGAAGAACGAGATTATACAGACTAAAAATTCCGGGTCAAGCCTTTTTCTATTTAATTTTCTGACTGTCTTTGAATAGTTGTTCAAGACCAATTTTTCTTGTTTTTAAAACAAACCATTAATTATATCTACCACTGAAATACAAATTTTCAAAACCTGAAATCTTAAAAATTAAACCTTCATTGCAACTTTGAAAACTCCACCACATATTTACGTGATCTAATTTACCCCCTGTTTCAAACTTGCTTCTATGAAAGCATTCAAGTTACCGTCCAACACACTTTGCGTGTTACCAATTTCCAAATTCGTGCGTAGATCCTTGATTCTGGATTGGTCCAATACATATGAACGAATCTGATGCCCCCACCCGATATCGGTTTTCGTTTCTTCCATGGCCTGTTTTTCTTCATTACGTTTGCGCAGTTCTGCTTCATATAATCTGGATTTGAGCATCGCCAGCGCATCCGCTTTGTTGCGATGCTGGGAACGTCCGCTCTGGCACTGCACGACGATACCGGTTGGATTATGAGTAATACGTATCGCAGAATCCGTTTTATTAATATGCTGCCCTCCTGCTCCGGATGCACGAAACGTATCTATTCTTAAGTCTGCTGGATTGATCTCTATTTCAATTGTGTCATCCACTTCTGGATAAACAAACACACTTGCAAATGATGTATGGCGGCGATTCCCCGAATCAAAGGGTGACTTCCTGACTAGACGATGCACACCCGTTTCTGTGCGGAGATAACCGTACGCATATTCACCAGACACCTTGAATGTAGCACTTTTGATACCGGCCACATCCCCCGGAGACTCCTCCAGAATTTCAACTTCAAAACCCTGTCTCTCACAGTATCGCAAATACATACGCTCCAGCATTGCGGCCCAATCCTGCGCTTCGGTTCCGCCAGAACCCGCCTGGATATCCACAAAGCAATTATTCGGATCCATCGGATCGGAAAACATTCGTCGAAATTCCAAATCTGCTATCACTTTTTCTGCCGTACTGACATCCTTGGCAATACTTATAAGCGTCTCATCGTCGGATTCATCTTTGGCAATCTGAAATAGTTCTTGAGCATCTTGTAATTGATGCCCAATCGTTTTCAAAGTAACTACCGTACTTTCTAATAGTTTTTTTTCTCGACTGATTTCCTGAGTTCGCTTGCTGTCATCCCAAAGTGCGGGATCTTCAAGCAGCCGAGTTAGCTCTTCAAGCCGAACCTGTTTTGTATCGAAGTCAAAGAAACCTCCGTAATTCATTGATCCGATTTTCCATATCTTGTAGATGACTTGAGATAGCGTTAATTTGTTCTACTTCCATTTCTCCACCTTTCACTTAATATAAGTTTTGAATTATACCTGCTCAAGCAATCAAACCTTGATAGCTTCCGTCTGCCTCGCCAGCAAAATTCTCTTCTCCGAAAAGTAAATTTATTTGATAATTGTGCAGAATTCTTCAATATTCATGCATCATGCGACACTTGCCAATTTCTCAAACACTCGCGCTTCGGCAATCCATTCATCTAGCGGATATTCTTTAAAAAGTTCAACATGTCCAAGTTTTTTGCTCTAATTCCAGCAGCAGGCTCAGGTTCACGCATGGGTCATGAACTGCCCAAACAATACTTAACATTAAATAATCGCCCCATGATTTATCACGCGATTAAAACTCTATATCACGATCCTCAGATCTCACAAATCCTGGTGATACTTGCACCCGGCGATAACGAATGGTTCAAATATGACTGGTCGGAATTTACAGAAAAATTAGCCATGTTGAAATGTGGTGGGAATACTCGAGCACAGAGCGTTCTCAACGGCTTGTCTGAAGCAAAACATAAAAAACTTATTGATGAGAATGACTGGATCCTGGTGCATGATGCTGCCAGACCCTGTTTAACTTCAGATCAACTCAGAAGGCTGATTCATGAAGTCGCCAATGATGAAGTCGGCGGCTTACTAGCTGTACCTGTTGCAGATACGCTCAAGCGAAGCGATAAAGATCAGCATGTAAGCTGCACAGAATCGCGGGAAAATTTATGGCAAGCTCAAACCCCGCAAATGTTTCGTTATCATCTGCTGAGTAAAGCACTTCACCAGACCCAGACCGCGAGCACTACTATTACCGATGACGCCAGCGCAATCGAAGCGTTGGGATTTCGTCCTAAACTGGTGCTCAGCGATAGCTATAACTTCAAAGTTACCTATCAACAAGACTTATCCTTAGCAGAATTAATATTACAAGAAAGGAAGAATACGTGAATACTCTGAGAATTGGTCAAGGATTTGATGTCCATCAATTAGTAATAGGTCGTCCATTAATCATTGGCGGCGTGACAATTCCCTATGAAAAGGGTTTACTCGGTCATTCGGATGCTGATGTTCTATTGCATGCGATTTGTGATGCATTATTGGGAGCTGCAGCATTGGGAGATATCGGTCAACATTTTTCCGATTCTGATCCACGCTATAAGAATATTGATAGTCGCGTGCTGTTACGTAATGTACAGGGTTTACTTGAAAGTCATCATTTTTCACTGGTCAATATTGACGCAACCATTATTACCGAAGCCCCCAAAATGGCTCCTCATATTCCCGCAATGAGAATGAATATTGCCCAGGACCTGAAAACCGCCATCAACAATATCAACATCAAAGCCAAAACAGCCGAGCGTCTTGGTGCCGTAGGGCGCCAGGAAGGGATTGTGGCCGAAGTAGTGTGTTTGATCGATCGTTTGGAAAATCAAGTTGACCAATAGTAATCACCCAAGTGAAAACACTAAGTTCATTCGCTTATTTTTTGCCATTTTCCCCAATAAAACCGTTCAGTCATTGTTAGCCGATCAAGCCACAGCCTTGCTACCCCTGTGTGCTGGCCGCAAAATAACACGACAGCATATTCATCTCACACTGCTATTCCTGGGAAATATCACGCCAGATCGAATTGCAGAGCTGCGTCAAATTGCAAACGATGTCTCAGCAAAATCGTTTGAGTTGAATTTAGACGAAATTCGCTACTGGAAACACAATCGGATCGTTTATATACAAGCAAAGCAGTTTCCTGCAGAACTGTTTTTGCTGGTGGATTCATTGACAAAATCTCTGTCCGCCGCAGGCTTCGTTTTCGACAAGCGTACTTATAGGCCACATATAACACTTATCCGAAATGCAGTTCGTCCAGCCAATATCGATCTGAATAACTCCATTCGATGGCCCATTGATGAATGGCGCTTGACTCAATCCCTTCAGACGATCAGAGGAGTTCAATATGTTGCGCTCGACCAATGGCATTTGAAGAAACTCTGAAAAACTACTGCACTCCGTCATGCTGCGTTAAAATCAGCTCAAAATGCTCACTTAGTAAGTGAACTATGTTTTTCACCTGCTTTCGTCTGGCTTGATGGTTGCGCGTTACCTTTCTGAAACTTACTGATATCAGTCAAGCTTGATGAAATTAATGGAAAATATTGCAACGGACTCTTTCTGATACGATCGTGAAAATTCTTGCCCTTGAAACTTCCACTGAATTCTGTTCAGCTGCCCTCGATTTGGAAGGACAATCCTTTCATAAGGAAGAACTTGCTGAGCGCCGGCATTCCGAAATTCTTCTACCCATGATAGATGCGCTTTTGTCAGAGACGGGATTGAATTTGCAGCAAATTGATGCGATTGGTTTTGGCGCCGGTCCCGGTTCATTTACTGGTGTGCGCGTTGCGTGCGGAGTTGCGCAAGGGTTGGCTTACGCAAGCGAACTTCCCATTTTAGCGATCAACACTCTCGAAGCAGTTGCGCAGCAACTGGGGAAACCAAACATCATTGTGGCTTTGGATGCACGCATGAACGAAATTTATCATGCTGCCTATTCAAAATACGCCAATCATGAATGGAAAATCATCAGCGAACCCACATTGTGCTCTCCCACTCATGCTCCGTTACTTGAAGGCAATGACTGGATTGGCTGCGGTAGTGGTTTCGATCTCTATACTCAACAATTATCAGAACACTATCAAGAACAACTTCATGCTATCCACACTGGCATTCATCCTCGGGCCAAAGAAATTGCTCAGCTCGCGGCATTAAAATTTGCCAGTAGCCCTTCCGTCACCGATCCGATAAATGCTGCCCCGATTTATCTTCGCAACAAAGTCGCACTCAAGGAAAGTGAGCGATGAGCATTTCATTATCTCCCTCAGTTCAAATTAGAAACATGCAGTCATTCGATTTGGAACGCATCATTCTCATCGAGCGAGAAATCTTTCTATTCCCATGGTCCCCCGGAAATTTTGCAGATTCGATCAAAGCCGGCTATGTTTGCCAGGTTCTGGAGCATATCAATACCCTCATTGGTTACGGAATTATGATGATGAGCCCTGAAGAAGCTCATGTCCTCACGCTCGGCATCGCGGCAGACTGGCAAAAACAAGGCTGGGGTAAAAAATTATTGCAACATCTCATCCAGCACGCACAAAACGAAGCTGCAAAATCAATTTTTCTCGATGTGAGGGAATCTAATGTCGGTGCGGCGCAACTTTATCAGCACATGGGATTCCTACATATTGCGACACGCAAAGGTTACTATCCCGCCATGTGCGGACGTGAAGATGCTTTGGTTATGCAATTAATACTATGAGTAATCGCCGAAAAAAGATTCTAAAAGAATTAGACCTTGCCCCCGTATGGCGCAGCAAATCAACTCATCCGAAGCAAGGTGAGTTGATAACAGCTGAATTGGACGAGCATAAACATTCGACTTCTCAGCCACGCTCAGAAAACGATTCAGCCGCTGCGCTCGGAATTCCTCAGATGAACTGGAAATCCCTCGAATCGACGGTATCCACCTGTGTTGCATGTCCTTTGAGTCTGACGCGTACACAAACAGTATTTGGTGTAGGTGATGAGCATGCTGATTGGTTGTTCATCGGCGAAGGGCCAGGCGCTAGAGAAGATGCCACCGGTGAGCCTTTTGTGGGCCAAGCGGGGAAATTACTGGATCAAATGCTGGCAGCCATCAAACTCAAACGAGGTAATCGGGTCTATATCACCAACATTGTAAAATGCCGCCCGCCTAACAATAGAAATCCTACGCTCAACGAAGCCAAACAATGCGAGCCATATCTGACGAGACAAATCCAGCTCATCAAACCCAAACTCATCGTGGCATTAGGAAAAGTCGCCGCGCAAAATCTTCTCCAAAGTGATGACAGTATTTCAAGTTTGCGAGGAAAAGTGCATGATTATTCCGGTACACCGTTGATTGTTACTTATCACCCAGCCTATCTGTTACGCGCACTTTCAGAAAAAGCCAAAGCATGGAAAGACTTATGCTTTGCAGTATCTATTATGAAATCCTTGAAAGGATGAGCCCACTCCGAGGCGAGGTTAATCCCATCAATTTAATGAAGTTTCTTCGCACCAATCAAATGCAATGAATCTTCCTTGCTTTGATTAAGGGAATGCCATCGTTTGATCAAGGCCATCATCACAGAAACAAATAATCCGAACGCAACAATGACTGAATAAATATGCACTTCAAACAATATTAATAGTGCATAGAGAGACAGCATTGCCAGAATGCTCAGATTCTCATTGAAATTCTGAACCGCAATTGAATGGCCAGCACCCATCAAAATATGTCCACGGTGCTGTAATAACGCATTCATCGGCACGACAAAAAATCCCGCCAATCCGCCAATAATCATCAGCAAAGTAATCGCAATCCATACATTGGTCACGAGCGTCATCACCATAACGACAATTCCCATAGCAATTCCCAATGGAATCACTTTCACGGATTGACGCAGAGAAACCCATCGAGCTGCCATAATTGCCCCGACCGCGATTCCCACCGCGACCACTCCCTGCAATTGAGCAGCTTGATTCAATGGCAAATCCAATGCCACTTCGGCCCATTTCAATACAATGAATTGTAGTGTCGCGCCGGCTCCCCAAAACAGCGTTGTCACCGCAAGAGAAATTTGCCCCAGTTTATCTGCCCATAATAATTTAACGCAGTGGCTGAACTCATGAAAGAGATAAAGTGGATTCTTCTTGGGAATGCGATGATCCACACCGGTATTGGGAATATGAAGATTGAACAAAGCTGCGATCGAATAGACTACGGCAATGATTAGAATGCCACTTTCCAGTGCATTATCGATACCTGTATCCACATAGGGAATATCCATTATCAACAATACGCTCGCAACGGCAGGCGTAATGAGAATGCCTCCCAGGACAGTTCCGAGCACGATTGACGCAACCGTCAATCCTTCGATCCATCCATTGGCAATAACCAATTTTTCCGGTGGTAGTAATTCAGTCAGAATCCCATATTTAGCCGGTGAATAAGCTGCAGCCCCCAATCCGACAACCGCGTAAGCTGCCAGTGCCATATATTGATGCATCGCCATGAATAACAAACCGCAGCCTGTAATTTTGATGGTATTGCTAATAAACATCACTCGGCCCTTGGGCATGGAATCCGCGAATGCTCCCACAAATGGGGCCAGAATGACATAAAACAAGACAAACACAAACTTCAGCATAGGTGTCAGATATGCTGGCGCATGCAAGTCAATTAACAATGCAATCGCCACAACCAGCAGCGCATTATCTGCCAATGAGGAGAAAAACTGCGCCGCCATAATCGTATAAAAACCACGTTCCAAGTTATTTCCCTGCAAGGTAATAAAAAACTCTTAGCTCTGGCACTACGGAAACTCAAACTGCTGTACTCGGTCATAGCGCGTTGAAATCAAGCTCAACATACTCATTTACCACTCATAAGCTGTGCTTTTTCACCTGATTTTCCTGACACTCCGCTTATTACTTTTCACGAAGTTTCCGTAGCTTATTATTTTCTAACTTATTAAAACAATATCCCCTACTCTGGGTAGTCAATCTTTCATTATGCACCTGAGATTAGCATATTACGTTGGCTGTCAAAGCTGCAAACTATAAAAGTTTAGTTCAGCAAATTAAATTTTCGATTATCATAAAATTCTTGCGCATAATACACGCACCCGCACAATTTCAGGATACAGAATTAATGTCACGCCCCACCCAAGCTTTTATTGATCGTTCTGCCCTGACCCACAATTTATCCATAGTCCGCAAATATGCTCCACATTCTCGCGTGATGGCAGTGGTAAAAGCCGACGCTTACGGCCATGGGCTTTTGCAAACCGCCCAAGCCCTAGCAAATGTAGACGGTTTTGCATTACTAGAACTGGATGCCGCGATCAACTTGCGCGAGGCAGGATATCAACAACCCATACTGTTGTTGGAAGGTTTTTTTTCTACTCAAGAACTGGCGCTATTTGAAAGGTATCGTTTGAGTGCTGTCATCCATCACCCTGAACAAATAGCCATGCTATTGGCATCCAGGCATCCTCAACTAAATTTATTTTTAAAAATCAATACAGGGATGAATCGTTTAGGATTGCGGCCCGAAAAAGTCTCAGAAATCATCGGTCAACTGCAGAAAAATCACTGCTCCAAGAATATTACTTTGATGACTCATTTTGCTAGTGCCGACGATCCTTCCCAACACGACAGTGTCATTCAACAGCTTCAATGTTTTCAGCAAGTCGTTCACACTCACGCTCATCCCAGTTCACTCGCAAACTCAGCAGCCATCATGTGTTATCCGCAATCCCATGCCGACTGGGTACGCCCCGGCATCATGCTGTATGGCGCTTCTCCATTTACCGATCGGACTGCAGCCGATCTGGATTTGCGACCTGTTATGACGCTGACCAGTAAGATCATCGCGATACATGAGCTCAAAGCTGGCGATAAAGTAGGTTACCATGGATTATTTCAAGCCGATTGTCCGATGCGGATCGGAATCGTGGCCTGTGGGTATGCAGATGGCTATCCGCGGCATGCGCCCACAAACACGCCCGTTTTAGTAAATAATCAGCAGAGTCGATTACTGGGGCGTATTTCTATGGATATGTTAACGGTGGATTTAACGAATATTCAGGATGTCCAGGTCAACAGTCCTGTCATCCTATGGGGAAAAGAAATCTCTGTCGATGAGGTGGCACAGCGGGCAGGCACAACTAGCTACGAGTTACTCTGTGCCTTGGCGCCCCGAGTAGAAAAGATAGCCTGCTGATCACTTAAACATCTTCTCTACCGGGCTAAGACACTGCAATTATTCTACTTTCGCTTTGCTGCGCAGTTCTTGTACGACGGTCGCAAATTCGCGTTGCAGTACGCGTTGCTGGATATTCTGTTTTACTTCTTCGAACGGCGGTACTTCCATCGGACGAGTATCCATTAATTGAATGACATGCCATCCAAATGAGGTCTGCACAGGTTGTTCTGTCAAGCTACCTTTTGAGAGCTTCACCAAAGCTTCGGAAAAAGGCCGGACATAAGCGGCGGGAGGACTCCAGTTAAGTTCGCCGCCATTTTCCTTGCTTCCTTCATCCAGAGATTTTTCTTCAGCGATTTTTGCAAAATTACCGCCTTTCTTGAGACTGGCAATAATTTCTTTTGCCACACTCTCGCTGTCGACTAGAATATGGCGCGCTTTGTATTCCTTATCGCCCATTTGCACTTTCAACATTTCATATTCTTTGCGTAAAGTTTCATCACTGACAACGTTCTTCTTGATATAGTCAGCCTGATAGGCTCTCACCAATACTGCCTGACGCGCGATCTCGAGCTGCGCAATCACATCAGAATCCTTGTCCAATTTCTTCTTGGTCGCTTCCTGCGCAAGAATTTCCTCAGCGATTAAATTTTCACGTAACGCTTTTCTCATTTCTGGACCATCAGTTTGGCCTTGCGCGACACTTGCTTTCACCATCAATTCCAATCGAGATTGTGGAATTGCCACACCATTCACTTTAGCCACCACTCCAGATGATTGAGCTTGAACGCTCAAAGCCATCAAGCTCAAGATACTAATTGTCATTACTTGCGAAAATTTCGTCAAACGCATGGAATTTCCTTTTTTATGATATGGATAAAATTATACTCATTCGCGTATAGCCACTTTCGGAAAGTATACCATCCTCAACTTGAAAGACGTGAATGATTGCATATTTTCATGATTAAGAAGCGTTCTGATGCGATTGATAAACCGCAAAATAACTTTGATCTACGGGGGCAGTATTTTCTTGAAAGGCTTGACAGTCACATTCTGGTATACACCGGAGTGAACATAAGGATCAGCATTCGCCCACATTTGTGCCGCTTCCAGAGACTCGAATTCCGCTACTATCAAACTACCGGAAAAACCTGCCGCCCCAGGATCTTGACTATCGATGGCGGGATATGGCCCTGCCAGGATTAACCGCCCTGCTTCTTGCAACGCTTGAATTCTTTTCAGATGCTCGGAACGAACAGCCATTCTTTTCTCCAGGCTGTCAGGAACATCGGTACCATTGATTACATATAACATCGTCATACTCGCCTAACCGTTATTTGCTAATTTTTTCTGTTGAATCATGTTGTTCATTCCCAGATTGAGTGTCAATCAGTTCTGTAGAGGCTTCCTTGATGTATTTTCCTAACATCATCACCTGCAGAATAATAAAAATCAGCATCAGGCCGGTTGAACCGAACAGCTTGAAAGTGACCCAGCTATCGACCGGAAAGCTAAAGGCAACATACAGATTGAGTCCTCCCATCAATAGGAAAAACCCTACCCAGCTAAGATTGAGCTTATCCCAAATGAATGATGGCAGTACTACTTGTTTTTCGAGCACTGCCTGAATCAAGTTTTTTCTGAAAAACTGATTGGACATATACAAAACCGTTGCCATCAACCAATATAGAACGGTCGGCTTCCATTTAATGAATGTTTCGTCTTGAGAGATTAAAGTAGCGCCACCAAAAACGACAATAATAGCAAGATTGACCCACATCATTTTATCAATCTGATGCTGACGAAATCGAAGCCAACCAATCTGTGCAATCGTTGCCGCTATCGCAACAGCCGTCGCAACAAAAATATCATATGCTTTGAAAGCTACAAAAAATAAGAAAACAGGGAACAGATCGAAAAAAAATTTCATCGCTAACAATACCCGTAGTTAATACAATGGTTAATTTACAACTAGATCGTTAAAAGCTCGAAATGTTCATTACTTCAAAATTGGCGGTAATTGAGCTGATAAATTATTTTTTTCTTTCACTGCCGTACCTAATAATGCATATCCCAATAAATTTCCAACCTCATCTCGATACAGTGCTTTCACACCCTCCTGATCCACATCCACATGCCATTCACCCTTGATGCTGAAATCAGGCGGCGAGACCACAGTCGGACAAGCGGGTGTCTTCACGATCACAGGCATAGCGGGATATTTCACCTGCGTTGGAGTACCGGCAAGTGTCGCGGCTAAAGCGCGGGCCGCATGCGAAATTGGTAGCACAAAAGGTAATACCTTACCTTCAACCTCAGCACAATCACCCAAAGCATAAATATTTGCGAATTGAGTTTGTAGCATGCGGTTTACCACGATACCGCGATTGATTTTAATACCCGCCGCTGCGGCCAGTTGAGTACGAGGAAGCAATCCTACTGCAGATAATACGAGATCCGACTCAATCGACGATCCTGTGGCAAAGGTCAGTCGCAAATGTCCATTTTCTTGTTCAATGGATTGCGTAGAAGTGTTCAAATGGAACACCACTCCAACAGCTTCCAACTTTTGACGTAAGAATGCTCCTCCTTCGGGTGGCAAGAGGCGTCCAAGCGGTTGCGCGCTGATATCGATCACATCCACCTGATAACCAGCTGCTGCTAGGTCATTCGCAAACTCACAGCCAATCAGCCCGGCACCAATGATGCTGATTCTTTTTTTGTCACCCAGCTCACCTCTAAATTTTTTATAATCATCGAGGTCGTTAACACTGAGTATCTTTTCGACTCCGCTTCCCGACAATGGCAAACGCACTTGATCAGCACCGAGTGCCAAAACCACATGATCATACGATATTTCTTCACCATCGGTTAATGTCACCGTTTGTTTCTGTTGATTGATCGCAGCAACACGACAATGAGGGCGGATAGAGATTTTCAATTGTGATGCCATCTGTGCAGCATCGCCATTGAGAATGGATTCAGGCATCTTACCTGATGATAATGCATTTGACAGCATGGGCTTGGAGTAGAATCCACCATGATCTCCCGTTAGCATGATAATGGGGGTTTCTGCATCGAGCTTGCGCAATTCGCGGGCTACCGCATAGCCTGCCAGTCCACTGCCAACAATGATGATTGGATTATTCATACTTAAATCTCCGCATTCCTTTTCCGAAATCCGATGCGCTGTTTTTTTCATTTCCAGCATCAATTTGATTTACTGGGATTGTTTCTCTATGAAGCAATTTCATACCTGCAATTACTTCTCAATGCACGACAGTCACTGCTCAATTGCCTGCATAGCGATTTTTCTCATTCTTATTCAATGGCTTAATAATGACAATAGCACATTGATCAATAAAACTTCTTTTAATCAATGTGCCACTTTAATTTTTGAAACAAAGGATGATTGAAGAGATATGGACCTAATCAATCCTTTACGGCTATTTGGTTTCCGGAGTATCTGAGTTATTAATCAAACTGATGCGGCGTTGAATATACGCATCACGCATGAATTCATATTTGTCCAATGCAGCTTCATCGACAGTTTTCTCGGTATCCAACCATTGCGCGCGGGTATGGAGCGTTCTCGCCGTTGCAACGGGTAAACGCAGAGATACTGAGTTGAGGTAACTCACATTTTTTAGGAAGACCCCCGTAACACCTTGGGTAACCGGATCCATGAAGAAGCTATCCACCGCAATTCCAAAGGTATCCCGAATCGAGCTTGGTCCGAGGAAAGGCAACACGATATAAGGTCCGCTGGCGACGCCGTACCGACCTAATGTTTGACCGAAATCCTCATTGCGCTTATTCAGATTAACGTCACTGGCAGCACTGATATCACTTGCAATATCAATCAGACCAAAAAGCCCGAATGTGGTATTCACGAATATCCGCGCTCCGCTGGCCAATGCGCTTTCATAATTCAATTGCAGAATAGAATTACCCAACACCACGACATCATTAAGATTCGAGAAGAAATTGCCCACTACTAGCTCAAGCGGATCGGGCATCACCCACTTATACCCTCTCGCAGCAGGTTCGAGTACATTGTTATCAACCATCTCGTTAAAATTAAAAACGGCACGATTCATGGGTTCGAGTGGATCATTGGGGCCATTCTGGTTTTTTGTTGCTGTTGAAGCACAACCAATTAATAACAAACAACATACCAGCACAGCAGCTTTGTAACGAATAAAATTAATCATATTCTTCTGTTTCTTCATAAAAGTTCAGCGGATCTTGCCACAATTATAAAATAGGTTCAATACTACACCCAGCCGCAGGCCTGATTCATTTCTGGAAAAAGCAACTTCCCCTATACTAACAGTCAAACCTTCGAATCATTCACTCGCAAGTTTATGTGCTATACGACAGATGATGATCGGTACTTTAAATGTACTGCAACTCAATGCATGTAGCGTGGGTTAAAAATTTACTAAAACGCCTACGCGCTCCGGTACGCCGCACCCTCACATCACGCATACGGTTTAGAATACACATATACACATAAGCATTCAGAAGGTAGCATTCTCTCATCCAGCTGCGCCTTGTGCTGCTCGTTGCTCATAACCTTTCCCAGAGTTTCAGGCCGTTTCCATTCCATTGTGACGCAACAGAGCATCCAACTCCGGCTCGCGTCCTCGAAATGCAATGAACGATTCAAGCGCCGAACGACTCCCCCCCACCGCCAGGATTTCTTCCAAGAAATGAGAACCGGTAGCGGCGTTCACGACGCCATCCGAAGCTGTCTCTTCAAACATGCTGTAAGCATCAGCCGAAAGCACTTCTGCCCACTTGTAGCTGTAGTATCCAGCCGCATATCCTCCGGCAAAAATATGTGCGAAGCTGTTCGGAAATCGATTAAAGTCCGGCGGCACAATAACCGCAATTTCTTTGCGAATATTTTCCAGAAGTTGCAGCACCGTCTTATCTCCATTCGGATCAAAATCGAAATGCACATGCATATCAAACAACGCAAATTCAATCTGTCTCAGCATCTGCAACCCACTCTGAAAATTCTTCGCCTTGATCATCTTATCGAAAAGCGCACGCGGCAATGATTTTCCCGTTTCGATATGTTGCGTCATGGTAGTGAGTACATCCCATTCCCAGCAGAAATTTTCCATGAACTGACTTGGCAGTTCCACCGCATCCCATTCGACACCATTGATGCCGGAAACGCCTAAATCCTCAACTTTTGTCAACAGATGGTGCAATCCATGGCCAAATTCATGAAACAACACGATCACTTCATTATGCGTGAACAAAGCTTGCCGCAATTGACCATCGACTTTGACGGGCGCAGAAAAATTGCACGTAAGATATGCAACCGGAATCTGTATATCGTCTTTTTCAGCATTCATATTATCGATTCGGCGGCGCGCAATCGCTTCATCCATCCAAGCTCCACCTCGCTTACTCGACCGCGCATACAGGTCAAGATAAAACTGCCCGATTAACTGCCCGTTGGAATCATGAATATCGAAAAACTTAACGTCCGGATGCCAATACTGCACTTTTCGCGCTGCAGCAACTTGAGAAATTTGAATTCCATACATTTTTTCCACTAATCGAAACATGCCCGCCAACACTTTTCCCTCGGGGAAATACTGTTTGATTTCCTGATCGGAAAAATCATAGCGTGCTTGCTGCAGTTTTTCACTCACATAGGCAAGATCCCATGCCTCAAGCGTTTGAAGGTTCAATTTTTCGGCAGCGAATTGCTGAAGCGCCTGCAAATCTTTCATCGCATAAGGTTTCGCTTTGATTGCCAATTCTTTCAGAAAATCGAGAACTTGCTGCGGCGATGTAGCCATTTTCGTGGCCAACGAAACTTCGGCATAATTCTGATAACCCAAGATTTGCCCTGCTTCACGACGCAGTTGCAATATCTTGTTGATAAGCGGCATATTGTCCCGATCTGATCCAGCCTGATTATCAAACTCACTGGCCCTTATTGCATAGGCACGATACATTTGCGCACGAAAATCACGATTGTCGGCATACTGCATCACAGGCAAATAGGACGGCATGTGCAACGTAAACTTCCAACCTGATTTACCATCATTCTTAGCTTGCTCCAGAGCTGCCTGCAGCACGTCAGTTGGAATGCCGGCTACAGTTTCAGTACCTTCAACATAAAGGGAAAAAGCATTGGTGGCATCCAGCAGATTATCATTGAATGTTGATGATAGCTTCGATAGCTCTTCTTGAATCTCCAAGAAACGCTGCTTTTTATCCGCTGGCAGTTCGGCGCCGCCTAAACGAAAATCGCGCAACTCATTATCGATAATCTTTTTCCGCGCCGGCGACAGCGCATCAAATTCTGCACTCGAGCGTAACAATTTGAATTTTTCAAATAAGGTCAGATCTTGGGACATTTCAGCATAAAACTGAGTAATCGACGGTAAATTTTCATTATAAATTTCCCGTAACTGCGCACTGTTCATTACCGCATTCAAATGCGATATCTGCCCCCATGCGCGGGATAACCGCTCACTGGCATCCACCATAGGCTGCACAAAAGTATCCCAGGCTGGAATCCGCTCATCGGCTTTCACCCTTTCAACCGCTGTTCGATTTTCTGTTAACAGAACCTCAATCGCCGGCGTAATATGCTCATTCTTAATTTCCGCAAAATGAGGTAAGCCGGAAAAGTCTAGTAATGGATTAGACATGCTGCTCCAAGTATCAATTAAAAACACATTGCGTTACATTCTGATGCATTCGTACATCAATCTTCATTGTTCATACACGATATGACCGTTTACCAACGTATACCTAACACGACCAGGTAATTCCATACCCATGAAAGGCGTATTTTTCCCTTGACTCAGAATCGCCATGGGAGTCACTTTCCAGTAATGATCAGGATCAAAAATACAGATATCCGCTGAACTCCCGATCGATAAATGCCCCGCATTGATGCCCAATATCCGGGCAGGCTCCGATGTCATTTTTGCTACCGCCTTAGATAGCGAAAGACGCATTTCTGCGCCCCATTTTAGCGTGAGAGGTAACAACAATTCCACTCCTGTCGCACCAATCTCCGATTGTGCGAATGGCAGTAACTTCGCATCCTCATCGACGGGGGCATGATCGGAACAAATGGCGTCAACCGTCCCATCCATCAGACCCTGCCGCAACGCTTCTCGATCACTCGAACTGCGTAGCGGTGGCATCAGATGGCAATTCGAATCGAAAAAACCAATGTCCATATCGGACAAATGTAAATGATTAACCGTAACATCACAGGTTATAGGCAATCCTTGCTGCTTCGCCGCACGGATCATGGCAAGCCCTTCAGCGCTGGACACTCGGCACAAATGCACTTTGACACCAATTTCCTTGGTCAACAGAATGATATTCGAAATAGCGATCGTTTCCGCACATATAGGTACTGTCAGCAAACCCAGCCGCGTAGCTACTTCGCCGTCGTGCGCCACACCATCTCCGGTCAAACTGATTTCTTGCGGACGCAACCACACGCTAAAATCGAATGTAGAAGCATATCGCATAGCTTGCATCAATACGCGCAGATTAGGCAACAAGCCATCTGGTTGGCCGAATACCACGCAACCCGCGTCATACAGTTCGGCCATTTCTGTCAGACGTTCGCCCTTCAAGCCTTGGGTAAGCGCTCCAATCGGATAAACATGCGCTTGATTCAGGTTTTTGGCACGATGCTTCAGCATTTCCACCAGCCCAGGTTCATCCAGCGGCGGATCCGTATCCGGCGGACAAGCAATACTCGTTACACCGCCGGCAACCGCTGCACTCATCTCAGACTCCAGGGTTGCACGATATTCCAGTCCCGGCTCACGCAGCCGTACCGATAAATCAACCAATCCTGGACATACAATCAACGACTGCGCATCAATGACACGACTGGCTTGAAATTCGTTGGGCGGATGTCCTATCGCCACGATTTTACCTTTTGCAACAAATAAATCCTGAACCGCATCCACACCATTCTTGGGATCAATCAGACGCCCATTTTTAATATGTATTTTCATGAACTGACGTTAAGCTTGATTACCGGCCAAAATTGACATGACAGCCATGCGTACCGCAATACCAAAGGTCACTTGAGGCAAAATCACCGATTGCCTTCCATCGGCAACCGCCGAATCAATCTCTACACCACGATTCATCGGCCCGGGGTGCATGACGATCGCATCGCTTCTCGCAAGGGCTAATTTTTCAGGAGTAAGTCCATAATATTTAAAATATTCTTCAGCACTGGGCAGATTTGCACCTTTCATGCGTTCATTTTGTAAGCGCAGCATCATCAATACATCGATACCCTTCAATCCTTTGGCCATATCGTGATACACATGCACGCCCAGACGCTCCACCATTTTTGGCAACAGAGTCTTGGGAGCAATCACGCGCACTTCGGGTACACCCAAGGTAGTCAACGCATGAATCTGCGAGCGCGCTACGCGCGAATGCAGAATGTCGCCGATGATCGCAACGCGCAAGTTGCGAAAATTGTGCTTATAGCGACGTATCGTGAACATATCCAACAAGGCTTGCGTAGGATGTGCATGACTGCCATCCCCGGCATTGATCACATGAATATCAGATTGGACATGTTTTGCAATCAAATGTGCGGCGCCGCTCTGAGAATGGCGCACCACAAACATATCTGCATTCATGGCGGACAGATTGTTGACAGTGTCGAGCAAGGTCTCACCCTTGGATTGCGCCGATACTGCAATGTTGAGATTGATCACATCCGCCGACAAGCGCTTCGCAGCAATTTCGAAGGTCGTCCGCGTTCGCGTACTCGGCTCGAAGAATAGATTGAAGATTGATTTACCACGTAATAAAGGGATTTTCTTGACGTCACGCTCAGTCACTCCGACAAAGGATTCAGCGGTATCCAATATATGCAATAGGATGGCTGCAGGCAGTCCCTCCGTTGTCAGCAGGTGCTGGAGCACGCCATTTTCGTCCAGTTGCGGATTCCTATTGATCATTCCGCCGAGCTCTTGTCATACAAAACCAAATTCAGCCTGCCGCTTTTATCCCGTTGCAATTCCAGCATCTTATCTGCCGGAATGGCAAGTTCCACGCCTGTATATTGCGCAGCGATCGGCAATTCCCTTCCTCCACGATCAACCAACGCAGCCAAGCTAATGCTCGCAGGACGTCCATAATCAAATAATTCATTAATTGCCGCGCGAATTGTCCGACCTGTGTGAAGCACATCATCCACCAATAAAATGTGTGCGCCCTCCACTTCAAACGGTATCTTTGATCGCTCAACTTGTGCATGCAACCCAATCTTATCAAAGTCATCACGGTAAAAAGACACATCCAAGGTACCCAGCGGCAAAGCACCAGCCATTTCATGATGCAACCTCTCGGCCAGCCATACACCGCCGGTATGAATACCAACCAGTGCAAACAGCTTATTATCCGCAGATAGAATCTCCTTCGCGAGATTCTGAAACACTAATTCAGCATCAGGCAATTTCATGTCGTTCATCAAAGAAAGATTGAAGAATTTGTTGTGCCGCCCATTGATCCAACACCGATTTCTGCTTTCTGCCGGAAATTCCTGCTTGACGTAGTTCTGAACTGGCAATTTCACTGGTATAACGCTCATCTTTCAGGATGACTCTGAGATTGAAGCGTCCTGCGAGGCGTCGCGCGAAACGCTGACTCAGCTGTGTCATTTCATGTTCGGTGCCATCGCTGTGCAGCGGCAAACCCACAACCAGCATCACTGGTTGCCAGGTACCGATCAATTGAGCAATCGCTTCAAAACGCCGCGCTGTAACTTCGGTATCAATTGTCACCAAAGCCCGCGCAACGCCCAGTACATTATTTCCTACCGCCACACCAATCCGTTTTTTACCAAAATCAAAGGCCAATACGGTGCCATCGGGCATCTGTTCCGACGCCTGAGGATCTGAAGAAAATACAGAAAATTGATGGGTCATTCGCAGAAATAGTCAGGCATGCCCGACTTCATTGGAAAGATTGGCATCGTTGATCCCTAAAAGCTGCATTGCTGCAGGCAATCTCTCTTCTGATGGCATATCAAATATGACCTCTGCAGAGGCTGGAACGGTTAGCCATGAATTCTGCGCCAGTTCATGCTCAATCTGACCTGCAGCCCAACCAGCATAGCCCAACGCAATCAGGACTTGCTCGGGCCCGTCAGAATTGGCGATCGCTTTAAGAATATCGAGTGAAGTCGTCAAGCCCACTTCTTTGTTGACAGCGAGCGTTGATTGCCATTGACCCACGGGGTGATGCAACACAAATCCGCAATCCATTTGCACAGGGCCGCCGAAAAGCACAGGTGTAGCCTCTGCTAAATGATCAGACGGATAAATCCCCAGTTGTTTCAATAAATTTACCAGCGTAAGATCAGTAGGACGGTTGATGACTATACCGATTGCCCCCTGCTCATTATGCTCACAAATATAGGTCAGAGTTTTGGAAAAAATGGAATCCGCCATTGTGGGCATTGCAATCAGAAAATGGTGCGTTAGATTGATATTCTTCATCGTTATGCCAACTTTATCAGCCCCTGTGCGCGATCAATCCTATGACCATACGCAATGCAATTCAATTTTAATATCCTATACCCAGTACGCCGTATGAGTCATTACTTTCGACCCCAGCTTCATCGTAACTTTTACTGGCAACGGCAACTCTGCTCCCCCATATGACAAGGCCATGTTGGCATGGCTTGCTTCATCAATGCTCATTTGCTTGACAATAGCGCGGCTTTTCTCATCCTGTAAAGGCAGGCGCTCCAAATGGCTAGCCAAATGCGTACCGACTTGATGCTCAGTTTCAGCAAGAAACCCTAAATTCCATTTATCTCCCAACAGTCCAGCCACAACGCCTATTGCAAAGGAACTTCCATACCATAAAGGATTCAACAAACTTTTGCGCCCACCTAACTCGGCAATGCGCCGCTCGGTCCATGCCAGATGCTCCGTTTCCTCACGAGCTGCCTGCATGAGTGTTTGTTGCACGTCATTGTTGCGCGCGGTTAATCCTTGTCCTTGGTACAATGCTTGCGCACAAACTTCTCCAACATGATTCACCCGCATCAATGCAGAGGATAATTGCTTCTCTGCGTCGGTAAGCTCCGCTTCCGGCAGCGAACTTCCCGGGACAGGACGCAACGTCTGAGCCGGCGTCAACAACGTACGCAGCGCACTATCGAACCCAATAATAATCTTATCAATATGTATCATGGTTTATGAATGTGAAAAAATTTGAAATCCATCCTATTGTTTCTGTTGTGACGCAAGATCATATGTGCAGCGATTCCATTTTTTCTATTTTTTAGCAATGATCTGGCTTCATTATAATTGCAAACCCATTTGCCTTGCCAGCAATGTCACCGGATGCAACACCTCAATGCGGGCATCCTTTTCATACAACCCGTCGGCAATGTATAGTGCACATCCGATATTCGAGGTTACCAAATATGAAGACTCACCGTTCAGAGCAGCAGATATCTTGCTTTCCCGTAAGATGTCTGCGACTGCGGAATGTTCAATAAAATACGTTCCCGCCGCTCCGCAGCACTGATCATTACCCGCCAAAGGTATCGCTTGCGCATCTGGAATCAATGAAATAATTTGATAAGCATAGGCATGACCCGCCACCACATTGCGCAAACTGCAGGGATCATGAACCAGTATTTTTTGAGGCAAAGAAGCAATTGTAATGCCTTCCCATCCTTTAGCAGTGACTAAAAATTGATTGATATCGATCACTTGACAATTTTCATTGCCAACGCCTGATTCCAGTAATTGAACACCACAGCCTGATGCGGTGCTAATAATCCAATCTACTTCAAGCTCTTCAAAAGAAGATTTGTTTTGCTGCGCCAATGTTGCGGCTTGACGCAATTCTCCCCTATGCTGATATAACGCCCCGCAACAGGTTTGCCGTAATGGCACATGCACGGTATATCCCAGCCGGTTCAATACAAAAATACTCGAATTCAATGTTGCCACATCCGCTATTCGGGCTATACACCCCAAAAACAGTCCTACATGTCCGCGCACCTGGCCTTCCGCAGGATATACTTCCTGCCAATGATTAGCCATTGATGAGACATTCGTATCGATAGCTGTCGCATAGGGAAATTTAATCGAAGGAAGCTGCGCAATACTTTTAATTAAATTATTTTTTTTAAATCGATCAAATCTTAATAACCATCTGAGTAAACCTGTGTTTTGAAGAAAACGAAATAAGGGGCGCAAGCATTCTAAATCAACAGGCTGCAACCGGGTCAATCGATTTAGAAATATTCTTTTGATCGAATTCTTCTCAGAGTTTCGAGATGAGTCGGAATCAACAATCAGCACCTTTGCCTGATCAATTAATTCTCCATAAGACACATGATTGGGACAAACCGCTTCACAAGCTCGACACGTTAAACACAGATTCATATGTTGAATAAATTTTTCATTCAAAGGAATCTGGCCTCGCGCAACCCCATCCATTAACGCAATGCGTCCACGCGGTGAATCTGCTTCTGACTTCATCACCCGATAGGTCGGACAATGAGGCAAGCACAACCCACAAGAAACGCACTGGTTTGATTCGGCTATAATCAATTTTTTGGCAACTTCGGCGGTCAATTAAACAAATCCCCGGTAATAACTTTATAATTAATTGGCTTAGTGTGTGATATTGAATTTACGATTCTTATTGCTTTAAAAGCTCTTATCCTTAACTTAAACGATAAATAAAAATAATCCTATTTTATTACTTGTAAGTGTTAAAAAAGTTCCTGTAAAATCTAGGGTTCTTTAGATACGCATAAAGTTATTATCTCAATTATCAATGTAAGGCTTTAAATTTAAAAATATGGTCATTATTAGATTAGCAAGAGGTGGTGCAAAAAAACGTCCTTTTTACAATATGGTCGTTGCAAATTCTCGGAATGCACGCGATGGTCGATTTATCGAACGGGTAGGTTTCTATAATCCCAGAGCGGTGGGTGGCGAAGAATCTCTTCGAATTCAAATAGATCGAATAGCGTATTGGCAGTCCAAAGGAGCCCAATTATCAGCAACGGCTACTCGACTAGTCAAGCAATTCAACACAAACAAATCAGTCTCGACCAATAATTAAAGCAACCGTATCTTCCGTCCCGATGGTAATCATGGGCCATGTAATGGGTCCTTTTGGCGTTCAGGGGTGGATAAAAGTCAATCCCTACACAGAACGTATTGACGGATTGATGGAATTCTCTTCCTGGTGGTTAAGCGGCGACAGTCATGACTGGCATCAAGTGCAGGTCACATCAGGCCATGTTAATGGCCATATTTTAACTGCAAAGCTGAAAGGATATGCGGATCGCACCGAAGCATCGAAACTCAAAGGCATGCAGATTGCCATTCCACGAGATTGCTTACCTGTACTATCCGAAAAGGGACACGATGGCTACTACTGGTCAGATCTGATCGGCACGAATGTCACCAATCTCGAAGGTGAACAATTAGGTATTGTCAAAGGATTACTCGAGACAGGTGCAAATGATGTTCTGTGTGTACACAATGATTCTAGAACCAAAGAAATTCTCATTCCTTTCATTTCCCAATACGTTATTAACGTAGATTTGAAGCTTTCAAAAATTATTGTTGATTGGAATATCGATTATTAAACCTTAAGGAGATCCATGCCCTTTGAATGTGATGTCGTGACACTGTTTCCTGACATGTTCAATGCCATCACTGAGCATGGCATAACCAGAAAAGCCAAGAAGAACGATATCTTCAATCTGAGAACATGGAATCCTCGCGACTTTACAGATGACAATTACCGCACGATAGATGATAGTCCTTATGGTGGTGGACCTGGGATGGTCATGATGGCACAGCCATTAGAGGATGCCATTACTCAAGCCAGATCACGTCAAGCTGCCGCTGGCGTGCAAAGCACTCATGTCATTTACTTGACTCCTCAAGGTAAGCAGCTCAATCATCATCGAGTCAAGCAGCTCAGCATGTTATCTGGAATAATTTTATTGTGCGGACGATATGAAGGAATCGATGAACGGCTGATTACGACTCAAGTGGACAGCGAAATTTCAATTGGAGATTATGTCATTTCAGGCGGCGAATTAGCGGCAATGGTGCTTATTGATTGTATTGTCCGGCAAATACCTGGAGCATTAGGTGATGCTGAATCCGCAAATCAGGACTCGTTTGTCAATGGACTGTTGGATTATCCCCACTATACTCGGCCTGAATTGCATAAAGATCATCGGGTACCCGAGGTATTGCTATCCGGCAATCATGCGCAGATTCAGCGATGGCGCTTGCAGCAAGCGCTGGGAAGAACATGGCTTAAGCGACGGGACCTGTTCGAACTGAAATTCGCTCAAGGGATAACCGCTGAAGAAGAAAAACTTTTAGAAGAATTTAAACAATCAATTTCTTACAAATCCAGGTAAAATTGTCACATCGGAATCAAAAGGAAAACATATGAATCTCATCGAACAGCTAGAAGCAGAAGAAATAAAACGTCTTAATAAGGATATACCAGATTTCTCCCCAGGAGATACTGTCATTGTCAGTGTGAATGTCGTTGAAGGCGACCGTAAACGAGTTCAGGCTTACGAAGGCGTAGTCATCGCAAAACGCAATCGGGGGTTAAATTCTGCCTTCACGGTGCGTAAAATTTCAAGTGGTGAAGGGGTGGAACGTACTTTTCAGACATATTCTCCTCTGATTGCCAATATCGAAATTAAACGCCGGGGCGCCGTTCGCAGAGCAAAATTGTATTACCTGAGAGATCGGGCAGGAAAATCTGCGCGCATTCGGGAAAAATTGACAGCTCGCGGCGGGGACAATAAACAGCCCTCAAATGTCGCCAAATCTCAAGCGACAACCCCAGAAGCTTCTGTTGAGAAGGAAGATCAAGGTAAGTAGTCTGCCCTGAATAACACCTAACATCATGATTGGATGAATGTGTTTTATTGATTGTTAAGTTGAAGCTTGCCGGAAATGAGACAATTGCAGAGTATTTCTTGCAAATTCTAGTGAGATTTTGATGAGACCTAACGATAAACAAACATCCTTCGACCGGTGACTTTTTTCAGCAGTCGTTGACAGAACTGATCAATCACAAACATCCATTGGTCAAGCTGGCTGGACTGACTGAGCAGCCGGTATTTGAGAGTTTCTGGACAGAATTCTTTCTCTCACGCACCGAACGTCCAGCCACTTCAACCCCTGGCCTCGGATTTGAAGTGCGTTGTTCAGGGTGGACGAAACAGAATCAATAAAATAAAACCAACTAAAACAAAAAAAACCGTAGGCTAGGTATTGTATTATCAGCCTGCGGTTTTTTATGGCACCTTTAATCGTTTAAGTATATTGATTGGGATACGATAGATGATAAGAAATTTGAATTCTAATTCTTATTTTGATTTATTTGAGCAGATCCAATACATTTTCCGGCGGTCGACATAACTTAGCAGTATCACCACGTACCACGATAGGACGCTGAATCAGATCAGGATCATGAACCATGGCGTGGATGATCTCATCGTCCGAAGCCGTTCTCAAGATTGCTGCAGCCGGCTCGTCCTTGCGCAATATGTCTCGCGGTGACACATCAAGCTTCTGAATCAACTCGCGCAATTTATCACTCGTGAGCAAAGTCTCATAATAATTGACCGTCTCGAATTCCTCTCCGCTTTCCTCCAGGAGAGCTACCGTTGCTCTGCATTTACTGCAGGTAGGCTTCTGATAAATGACTATTTTATCCTTCATACTCGGTTATTTCACACCACATTCTGATGAAATGGCTTTATACGCCGAAGACGATCCGCTCAAACCAAAAGTATCCACTGTTTCAGTGCCACGGGATGATGCGCCTTTCACGACCAGTGAGCTACCCCGTTTAATCGCATCAGTGATTTTATTATCCGTGGCTTCATCTGAAGCCCAAGCTGAATCATCCTGGGTAAAAAGGCGGAAATTTTGATTGTTGACGGTGACCGTCACTTCACTGCCGGGCTTATAGGTATAACCCGCAATATAACTAAAAACATTTTTACTTTTTTCCGCTGGACGATGCGTCACCAACGCATATACTTCTCCACGCTTGGTGTAATTCCCGGATGTTTTCTTGGGTTGGCTGACCATGTAACAGACTTTATTGTTGTTTTCCATGAACATATAAGCCGCCCAATCACCCTGCTCAACGATCAATTTGGGTTCGGTAGCTTGAGCAGAGCCATATAGCAGTACACTAAAAACAGCACTGGAAATAATTAACTTGCTAACATTGAGCTTCATTTTGGAAACCTTCAGAATTTTGACCAATTACTAAGAAATAAAAACTTTTGATGAATGACTCGAACAATACCAACAATTAACAACCTTCCATCTTATAAATGTAAAAACCGTTTTTGTTAATTTCATCAATGACATTAGGAGGAGCGCTCTGACTATGACAGAAGCTACATTCTTTGCTGGTAACCGTTGCATTTTCTTCACCAATCGAGGTTAGCCATTGTTTGGCATACTCAACCGCTTTCTGATCATCCTTAACCGTCGTGAATACATCAAAATGCATCGTATGTCCGTCTTTCGCTTTCACATAGGTATCATAAACATGAATTTGCATATTAAAATTTTTTCCTTAAAAACTGATTGCCGTTAATACTGAGCTTATCGCTCAAGATTCTACAAGGGAACAACAACTATACCAACTAATTCAGGTCACTGCCACGAGAATTATATAACCAATTACTCTCTGCAATCATATCCCAGGTCTTCATGTTAGTCCGTGATTATTTTTTCCGCGCCACAATCACACCATCGCGGGTCGGATTGATGAATGCATCAAATTCGGGATCATCAAAGATTAACTGATTATGTTCCATGATTGCCGCTGTCGACTCCGCCGCGGCGTCAGAAGTTTCCGTCGCAACGCGGCCATGCCACAGCACGTTATCGGCGATATATAGACCGCCTGAGCGAATTCGATTCTTAGCCATGCGCCAGACTTCCGGATACCCCACCTTATCAACATCGTTATAGCAAATATCAAATAAACCTTCAGTTTGCGCAAATACCTCTTGCGCCATACCGACGCAAAAATCTATTCGTGACCACACATTCGTAGTTTTCAGATAATGTTCGGCACGTGCGAAATTTCTGGCATCTGCATCACTGCAAATCACTCGACCCCGTTCACCGACAGCTTTTGCAAACCAATAGGCCGAGTAACCGTATCCACTTCCAAACTCAAATACTCTTTTTGCGCCGATCATTCTCGTCTGGGTTTCAAGAAAAATTCCGACCAGGCGATTGACGATCGGGAAATTTTCCAGTCGAGCAAATTCTTCCATCTCGACCAGAACTGGATGATCGGTATGCACGACCAATTTGCGCATATACGATTCAATAGCTGGATTCACGGGAATTAATTCGCCCGAATCGGTGATCTCCGTAGATTGCGCATTACTCATATTTCTCTTCCATCGTACTCGGACGAGTCATTCATTTGACTGCAATCAGAACGCATTCTTCTCCCGAATCCGGATCCCTCAGCAAAGCCCAACGTGCAGCAAGTTGAAACCAAAAACCTCTGCACACGTCCCGCGGAGACATGAACCCAGCTCCAGGTGAAAGAATTCCGGTCGGCGCTCGGCTCTGTTGCCCAATCCCAAAGGCTCCCACCGAGGTCGTCCACACGCGTTGGCGATTGAAGCCAGCCTCCTTCCCTAAGAGAATCAGGGTCTTGCTCGTGAAGAGATGCAGGTGCCGGGGCGGCTCAAGCCCACGCCACGCTGAACCAAAGGTGCGATGGCCAAAACTAGCCGCATTAGGTGTCAGCATCAACAGCAGACCATCTTTTTTCAATAGCCGATGGCAGTTTCTGAGCAAATCCACAGGATCATGCACATGCTCGATCACATGGCTCACGATGATCGCATCATATTCATTTGATTTATCGAGTGTCTCCAATGGCCCCAAATGAACGGTAATTCCTTTTTGCATGCGCGCATACTCAGAAGCCGCCGGATCAATTTCCTGTCCCATCACGTTCCAACCCATTGTTCTCATACGCGCCAGGCGTTTACCGTTACCGCAACCAACCTCAAGCAAGCGGCCTGGCGGTGTTTTATCGAGGTACATGCATTTGTAACGCCGCCGCTCGCTATGTAACCTTAGAAGATGGGTACTCATGCCATGCAAAATGGCGCGAATGAAGCGTATCCAATACGATGGGCAAACATCTTTCATGTTGCCGTGAGTGTAATACTGGCGATATGCTTTTCCGATGTCATCAATCGTCGGCCTCGGATCCAGCCACAGCAGGCCGCAATCTATTCCCGTGCATGCCTTCAACGTCCATTCTCCCGGCGCTCCGAAATGAGTATCCGTTAAATGACGATACATCACTTTTCCTTCGTTGCCGCACAGATAGCACACCGCATTGGATTCAGTTCCAATTTCGTTCATTAGCATAGCCTATCACTTTCTTGTTTGAGAAACCGCTGAGAAACTTTTGCGCTCATTCAATGACTTTACACCGTTTTCCTAATGAACTGGTCTGTTCTGCCAAGACAATGCTATTGCAGTAATCATTAGTAGTAACACCGGTGTCCGGCTGAAAATCAAAAAAGTATCCGTTAACCCGGACAGCAGGATATAGCTTATCAAACCTATACCCAAAATACCCAATCCTGCGCTTTTAAATACCCGAAACCAGTTCACCATCAGGAATAATAATGCCATCATGCCAGGAATCCCGACATGCAAGCCAATTTCTATCCAATCATTATGAAAATGCGAAGTTTTCTGAAATTCCGGCAGATTGTGATAAAGACCACCCTTATAGGTCAGGATCGTATTATCAAAATACCGCTCTGGCGCACCTGTTCCATATCCCGTGAAAGGCCGCTCGGAAATCCCGTGCAAACCGACATCCCACATGGCCAGGCGATATCCCAAACTCGACCGGTAATCACCCTGTTGCAATAATTCGACATCACTTCTGATCTGAATCAACCTTTCTTGAAAGACAGGGCTGGTATATGCAAACGCCGCAGCCGCCAGCACCAAAGTAACCGCAATCCCGGCGAATTTCTTCATGTCGATTCTGTAGCGCACAAATGCCAGAAGCAACACTACAACAAGCGTTGCTAACAGAAGAATTCTGCCACCCTGATGGAATTGAACAAAAATCAGTGCCAGCGCAACAACCCATAACGCTGCCGCTAGCATCGCCGATCGAGTTCTACAGGCAAAACTCACTGACGTTACGATGCCAACGCCCAGCATCGCGGAAAAACTCAGATAAGACATTCTCATCAGCGCGACACCAGGTTCACCTGAATTTAACCACTGATGAATCCCCAACGCCAGGACAACGACATAACCCGCCAACAATCCACCGATCGCCCATACTGCGCGCTCTTTATTCAACAATGAATAAAACGGGATAAACATGAGCAGGACAAAATATTTCAGCCATTTCATCCGTCCGTCATGCACCGAGTCATTCCACAACAATCCCATCAGCAATAGCGCACATAACACAAGAATGGCATGAGCCAAAGGATTTTTGATTGTCTGCAATAATCGTCCTAGACCGCCGTCTGACAGCCATGCGATTCCCAGCAATGGAAATAAAATAACGTTCAGCTCGCTCCGCCAAAATCCTGCACAAGCCAGCACCAACGCCAATTTGATGAAGGGTTCACGCCAGGGATGGGATGCACGGATAGGATTCATCGAACAAGGACCGGTGATAGTCATACATCATGAAATGCGATGAGCCATTGATTTTTTAATTTCAAATTTCAATGTGCTTCCTGGCAAGGCCAGATTTTCTGGTAAGTTTTATTGATGTTTCTGCTGCCATCAGTACCCCGATTCGACTCACCCGGTTTTCCAGGTACGCATCTCCAAAGAGCGCATTCGAACCCACAGCGTAATCAGCAAGCGCAATAGTACAGAAACGCCGGGCAACACCCATATTGCAGACACTCGTTTGTCCTCGCGCGACCACCCGCGCAAAATCAGTTTCACGATTCTCTTGAAACTGATCGAACGGTTGCGCAACTGTAAAGACGGTAGTTGCTGCACTGGCGCCGGTGTCAGCCAATGAACGACCCCGCCCTGTCGCAGCACATGGTTGATCGATTCAATCAGTTGATCAGGCAAATCTGCGTAGGTAGAGCGCCCCGAAATCAATACAATATTCTGGTGGGCTCCAGGATAGCGCGCCAAATACTTCGCCCGGTTTTTCGCCACCAACTTGCGGTATGACTGTCCGCGCCCAAAAGAAGCGCCGACGGCATGTAGAATATGCGCATCCGGATGCACGCCGATGCGCCAACCCTGTCCATCGAGCCTGCGTCCCAGATCGGTATCTTCGAAATAGCCGCGTCCAAATTGTCGATCAAATCCACCGAGTCCATTGAAGAGTTCCCGTCGAATCAAGAAGCCATACCCCTGGAAGCGATGCGTCAGAATGTAACCACCAGGCTGACGGCGGTAGCGCTCGAACCGGACCTTGACATCCTGATGCACTGGACTGATCACGGCTAATTGTGAATCAGCCATGAATGCATTGCACAAGGGCGGCAAGATATTCTCATGCAATTCGGTATCCGAATTGAGCACCAGCACAAAATCCGCTTTCGAACGCGCAATCGCTTCATTCACAGATGCGCCATAGCCTTGATTGTTAGGGGCATGAACGATATGCAGGAGTGGACAGGACAACTGATCGAGCATCGCAGCCGTTTCACGATCGGAGGCATCGTCTTGAATATGGATCGCCTGAATGGATGAACCCAAATAGGTGATCACTGATTCGATGCAACGCTTGCTCAAAACCGGTGCATTGAATACCGGAATGATCACATCGACGGCTGGCGCATTCGACGTGTGCGCGAACCCCGTCATTCCCTTCCAAATATCAGATAGGCTTCGCCCCAATTCTTGGTGGAACGTTGTTTGACGCTGAGACCGGCTTGTTTCATCAACTCAATCGCGGTGTTTCGCTCCTCTTCAGTGCCCAGTTCGACAATGACGGATCTCAGGGCCGGATTGGCCAACACCGCCGTAGCGCCCTTGAGAATAGGGACTTCAATCCCGTCCACATCGATCTTGATATAGTTCGGATATGGAAATCCCCACTGGCTGCATAGATCATCCAGCGTTACCCCGAACATCCCTTGCACGTGCGTCGCAGATATCTTCATATTCTCAATATCTTCCGCGCCAAACTGGGAACGATTGCCGCCGGGTATGAACTTGGGAATATACAGCTTGGAAAATTCGCTTTTTCCGGACACGGCCACGCAATACGACAAAATATTCTCATCGAGACCATTCAAGTAAATATTCTTGTTGAGCGCATAATAATTATTACTTTGCGGCTCAAACGCATAGACGCGGATCTGATCGCCATACTTCTTGGCCGGATACAGCGAATATTGGCCGATATTCGCCCCGATATCGAAATAACATGAACCCGGTTCAAAACTGTCGAGCCAATCGAGCGTATCCGGTTCCTTGACCGAATACGTTCTGGCACGTTTCAGCGTGCGCAGATGATCCACTGAAATAACAATCGATTGCCCCCGCACCGGTATCGTGACATACCCGCCTTTCAGCCGGTACGCTGCAACCACCAGCTCATTCAAAATGTCTTTTGCTCGCATCACGATCACCTTATCGTGTTATAAGACTAAACCCCGTCGGCTTCTGACAATGCATATCATTGAAGCAACTCAGTGTGCGGATTGCTCCAATAATGCCACATAACGAGGCAATACTTCCGCATCCGGAAAATCCAGCATTTCTTTCAGAAAACGCTGCCGATGCGCTTCAACATAAAAAGAATCACATCCATTTTCCAGGAAGTTTTTAATGTGTTCATAAACGTCATCGCGGCATTTCAACTCGGTTTCAGGCATGTAGTACGCCACCGCTGAGCGGGCTGCTATCAAGTAATCCGCAGCCAGAACCGGCTTCTTGGCGCGCACCGCCTCAAACACCACGGATGTGGCCAAATCGATGATCACATCAGACCAATTCATCAAATGTACCGAATGCGCATCATCACCGGCCACTCGCACATTGGGCAATTGCCGGATTGAACTGTCTTTCGTCAATGATTGCTTCCAACCGCTGCGGGTATGCGGTTTGATGATCAATTCGACTTCGGGAAATTGTGCAATCATATGCACGACCTCACCGACTTCTTCCCAGAAAGTCGTGAAATTGGCTTTTCTCAGGAACATGACGATCTTGAGCCGGCTGCCCGAACGCACGAGGGGCGACGGCGGCATCAAGCCGGCGAGAATTTTCAGCCATTCCTCACAGTAGCGTGGCGAACCCAGCACAGCAAGCTGATGTTCTGCCATGAAGGGCCGAAAGCGTGTCGCGCATAACTCATTCGGCACCACGACACGATCAAATATCGTGGCTGCCGAAAAGGTCACATCGGGTTCCTTGAACCGCTCACCCCGGCGAATCAATTGACTGGCGTGTGGGCTGTCGCCATGCGGCAACGACACCGTTCCCAGTCCACGATTCTTTGCCATGGCTACCACGACCTCAACCCATTCGACACAAATGACGGAATTCCGCTCGATCCAATCGAACGCCACCACACCTTTGTGGTAATCGCCGAAGCTTCTGTTCAACAAGAACTCTGCAGTGTGCCGCCATAATGGTTCGCGTTCTTTTTCATCAAACCGCTCGGCGATTTTGGTGACCAACGGACCGATGATCTTAATGCGCCGGACATTGCGCGTCAGCAACAACATCTGCAGGCGCCATTTGATGTAATCCATCCAGGCAAATAATTCACGAATATGCGTCACGCGCACGCCCGGAAGCTGGCTTAGGAACTGAACGCGAAAATCGCGACGGAATTTCGGTGAACCGATTAAAACCACATCGCACTGATGACCCGATTGGATCCATTTGTAGATAACCGGAGTGACATGATCAATATCATTGTAATGACGGAGAAAAAAAAGCGCTTTCATAACAGGGTTATGAAGACATAACGGTATTCGATACCTGACATCTGTTGTATTTTCCTTATTAAACAGGATATTCTGCAAAGCGCGCCATTTTACTCCGGCCACCCTTCAATTACCAGCAACGAACCAGAATGACCATCATAAAACGCGCCATGTAAAAAATTCGTCAAGTTTAACAATAATTATTGCTCAACAAACAGGAAAAACCTGATAATCAGCAAAACAGTTTTAAAGGGTGTCTTTTAAAACTCATACCGATGTCAACCACTCTTTAATTTCACGACAGATTCATGAAAACTATCGCTGTAATACCTGCCCGCATGGGCTCATCCCGATTTCCAGGCAAACCGATCGCTGCTATCCTGGGTCGCCCTATGATCGAACACATCTATAAGCGAGTGGCCATGAGCAGATCGCTCGATGCCACGTATATCGCCACTTGCGACGATGAAATCCGCGACATTGCAGAAAATTTTGGTGCACGCGTGATCATGACCGCCGATACTCACGAGCGCGCCAGTGATCGCGTCGCAGAAGCCGTCACTCATCTCGATGCCGATCTGATCGTCATGGTGCAAGGCGATGAGCCGATGACTCATCCCGATATGATCGACACAGCCGTGGCGCCCTTTCGTGATGACCCGGCGCTGGGTTGCGTCAACCTGG
The DNA here is from genome assembly GCF_009833095.1 of Nitrosomonas sp. JL21. Lineage (GTDB taxonomy): Bacteria > Pseudomonadota > Gammaproteobacteria > Burkholderiales > Nitrosomonadaceae > Nitrosomonas. Next base: position 38,217 of record NZ_QRCB01000035.1, on the reverse strand, counting down.
TGCGTAGAATCGAAGATGAAGCGGACTATCTCGATGTCAATACCATCAAGGTCGTCATGAATCGCCACAATGATGCGTTGTACATGTCGCGCCGCCCGATCCCAAGTCTCGCGAAAACGGGGTTTGCCGATACCGCCGCGTATAAGCAGGTATGCATCATCCCATTTCGCCGGGAAACGCTGTTTCAATACACCCGTCTGACGCCGACGCCGCTCGAGCAATTGGAATCGGTCGACATGCTGCGCCTGCTCGAACACGGCATGCACGTCAAAATGGTGCATACCACTTTCAATACCCAGGCAGTTGACACGCCAGCGGACTTGGCGCGCGTTGCCAAACTGATGGAATCGGATCCCCTGCTCGCTCACTATTAGGATATTAGGAATAACGTTATGACTTTGAAATCACGTCTGAATCGATTGGAATTGACCATCGGCTCATGGGTCACCCTCGGGCATTCGTCAATCGCCGAGATCATGGCGGCAGCAGGATTCGACTGGCTGGTACTCGATATGGAACACAGCGTCTTGGAACTCAGCGACGTGCAATCCATCATCCAGGTTTTAGATGGCAAGGAGTGCCCCGCCATCGTGCGTCTGACATCCAATCACTCTGACCAGATCAAACGCGTGATGGATGCGGGTGCGACCGGCATCATGGTGCCGATGATCAAATCTGCTGCGGATGCCAAGGCCGCAGTCGAAGGCGTTTATTATCCCCCGCGCGGGCAACGCGGCGTAGGTCTGGCACGAGCGCAAGGCTATGGCGCCAGTTTCCAGGCGTACCGGCAGTGGCTCGACGACAATGCAGTCATCGTGGTGATGATCGAGCATGTCGACGCAGTCCAAGCCATCGATCAGATCTTGGCGGTGCCGGGCATCGATGCATATATCATCGGACCGTATGACTTATCAGGGTCGATGGGCCGCCCGGGCGATCTCGATCATCCCGAAGTGCAAGCAGCGATTGCCCAGGTGCTCGAAGCGGGGCGCCGTGCCGGCAAACCCGGCGGCATTCATGTCATCGAACCCGATCTTCAAGCATTGCAGCAACGCATTCAAGCCGGTTTCAATTTCCTCGGCTACGGATTGGATATCCGTATCCTGGATGCGATCTGCCGTTCCCATTTACAAACCATCCGCGCAACATTGAAAAATTCATGAGTACATTGGTCATTTCCACATCTTCGTTCGACATCGACAATAATCCGCCGCTCCAGCATTTATTGGAAAATGGCTTCAACATCATCACCAATCCGCATCGGCGTAAGCTGACTGAAGATGAGATCAGCGAATTGCTCGGTCATGGAGCGGTGGGCCTGATTGCAGGGATCGAACCGCTGACGGAGCGGGTATTGCAGTCTGCCGACCATCTTAAAGTGATTTCGCGCTGCGGTGCCGGCTTGGACAGCGTCGATCTGGCGGCTGCGCATCAACACGGCATCAGCGTTCTGAATACGCCGGAAGCGCCCGCCCAAGCGGTCGCCGAATTAACGATGGGATTCATCCTCGCTCTGCTGCGGCAAATCAAATCGATCGATCAAGCGGTGCGCAATGGACAATGGCCGCGCACGCAGGGACGATTGTTGGCAGCCCAGACTGTCGGCATCATCGGACTGGGATACATCGGCCGGCGCGTTGCGCGACTGTGTCAGGCGTTTGAAGCCACTGTCATCGCGCATGATCCGTATATCAGTCAAGCGCCAACCGGCGTGACACTGGTGCCGCTCGATACATTACTGGCGAACGCTGATATCGTGACGCTGCATGTGCCTTATTCGGCAGATACGCATCATCTGCTGAACACCAAGGCTTTCGCTGCGATGAAACCCGACGCGATCGTCATCAATGCAGCTCGCGGCGGCTTGGTGGATGAAGATGCGCTCGCCGAGGCATTACGCGCCGGCAAAATCAGTGCCGCTGCTCTGGATGTATTCGAGCAGGAACCCTATCAAGGCCCACTCATTGGATCGGACAACATTCTTCTGGCTTCGCATGTCGGTTCTCTCGCCCGGGAATCCCGGCAACGCATGGAAATCGAAGCGGCAGAGAATTTATTGCAAGGTCTCATCAAAACAGGCGTTCTATCATGATCGATAAAGCGATATCCAACGAAAAGGTCATTGTATTCGGCGCCAGCGGCTTCTTGGGCAGTCATGTTGCTGACGCATTGACCGCCGCAGGCTACCAGGTACGGTTATTTGACCGCAGCCCATCGCCGTACCTTAAGAACAATCAGGAAATGATCGTGGGCGATATCATGAATCTCGAGCAAGTCATCGAAGCCGCCAAGGGATCATCGATCGTCTACAACTTCGCCGCCATTGCCGATATCGATGAAGCCCACGACAAGCCCATACCAACCGCGACCATCAATGTTTTGGGCAATATGCACGCGCTGGAAGCTGCGCGCATCGCCGGTGCCCGCCGCTTCGTCTTCGCCAGCAGTGTCTATGTATACTCCGAATCAGGATCTTTTTATCGCGCCAGTAAGCAGGCTGCCGAGCGCTTCACCGAAACCTATCATGAACGCTACGGCCTGAATTACAACATTCTGCGCTACGGTTCGCTATATGGCAGGCGCGCCGACAAGCGCAACGGCATTTACCGCATGCTGCAAGAAGCGGTCGAGCACCATGCCATTACCTACAAAGGCAGCGGTGAAGCCATGCGCGAATACATTCACGTCGAAGATGCCGCACGCATGAGCGTGCAAATCCTTGCGCCCGAATTTGCCAATCGCCACCTGATTCTGACCGGCCAGGAAAAACTGCGCATCAAGGATGTGATGACGATGATCTCGGAAATGCTGCCGTGGCCGGTTGAACTGCATTTCGACGAAGCCAATACCGTGCATCATTACGAAATCACGCCCTATGCTTTCCAACCGCGCATCGGCAGAAAACTGGTGCTGAATGAACATGTCGATCTGGGGCAAGGCATACTCGATTGCCTGCGCGAAATCCACCAGCATCTGCACCATGGCGATGAAAACGATGACGCTACGCCAACCACATCCGACAACCGGGCATAATGGGCTATGAACGTCCTTGATTGGCAAGCGATCATTTTTGATTTTGATGGCGTCATCGTGGAATCCGGAAAAATCAAGACCCAGGCATTCGCCGATCTCTACCGTCCTTACGGGGAAGATGTCGTCAATGCCGTGGTGCAGTTCCATACTCAAAATGGCGGTATGTCGCGTTACCGGAAATTCCGCCATTTTCAGGAACACCTGCTGAATAAGCCGCCGCTGACCGAAGCGCAAGAAAAAGCGCTGGATCTGCGCTTCTCGGAATTAGTGGTCGAAGCTGTCATCGCTGCTGAAGCCGTGCCTGGCGCAATCGAGCTGATCCGCCAGCAATCGCAGAGAATTCCGTTATTCGTTGCTTCCGGCACGCCGGAGACAGAGCTTAAGATCATCGTCGAACGGCGTGGCTTAGCGCAATATTTCACTGAAGTTCGCGGTGCGCCCGCCCTCAAAAAAACGATCATTGCCGACATTTTATCGACCCATGCACTTAAATCTGAATCCGTGCTCATGATAGGCGATGCGATGGCTGATCTGGAAGGCGCCGAGGCCAACGACACTGCGTTCCTGGGGCGCGTTCATCCCGGTGACCCGAGTCCTTTTCCCGCTTACGTGGAAACCGTTCCCGATCTCCGCGGGCTGATCGTTTAGATGCCCGCCTCGATGCAACGGCATGTTTTCCCCGACATGGAATCGCTCAGCCATGCCTTTGCCGAGCATGCGGCAACTGTCCTGCAGCAGTCGCTGCTCCACCAGCCTCAGGCTGCGCTGGTTGTGCCGGGCGGCAGCACGCCGCGCCATTATCTGCCGGCATTGGCGAAATGCGCACTGCCCTGGGATCGAATCACGATCACACTATCCGATGAGCGCTGGGTAGATAGCGATGATGAGCAATCCAATGAACGCCTGATAAAAAACTATTTACTGGCGCATCTTCCCGCCAACACGCGCTTTATCGGTCTAAAAACTCAGCATGCAAACCCATTCGATGCCCTCAGCGCCATCCATCATCGACTGAGTTCTCTGCCATTACCATTGACACTGACCGTGTTGGGTCTGGGAGAAGATGGGCATATTGCTTCCCTTTTTCCCGGCATGAATGCCGATGCGTTTCCGCCTGATCATTGCATCATCGCAGCGCCGCCAGCAGCACCATCGCTGCGCGTCAGCCTGTCACTCGATATGCTGGCTGTCAGCGAACATATCGTGCTGGTAGTCACCGGCAAAACCAAGCGCCAATTATTGGATCGCGTGAACCGTTCTCCTGACCCGCAATGGCCGATTGTGTGGTTATTGCAGCGCAGTAATGCCCAAATAGTCGTTTTTGAAACTGATGGAGTATAAATACAGACACGCCGTTTCTACCTCGATTCTCTTGGCAAAATCAGTGGGAAGCCGCATGATTGTTTGATACAGTACCGATTTGGAGGATTCTCCACACGGATCGATTGCACTGATGAAATTAACGCTCAAGACTGCCTGGCCAGTATTCAAGGAAGTCATTTCCGAATTCATTCAAGTCAATGTGCTGAAAATGAGCGCATCGCTCGCTTTCTATACGCTGTTCGCGCTCGCGCCGATGTTCATCATCATCATTGCAATCATTCAATTCTTTTTTGGCACCGAAGCCGTCGAAGGCGATCTATACCCTCAACTGGCTGAATTGATCGGTTCGCAGGCAGCCGCTCAGGTCGAAGAAATGATCAAGAACGCCATCATTTCCGGCAGAAGCCCATTGTCAACCATCGGAAGCGCCATCATGCTGATGTTTTTGGCAACCGGCGTATTCGTTGAAATCCAGGAATCGATCAATTACATCTGGCACCTGAAGGCAAAACCCAAGACCGGATTCATGAAACTCATCGTCAATCGGCTGCTGAGCTTTTCGATGGTCATTTCGCTGGGATTCATTCTTCTCGTTTCATTGATTGTGAATGCAGCCCTGGATGTATTACTCGTCCGGCTTCAACTCATTTTTCCCAGCGTCACGGTCTATCTCGCCTATTCTTTGAATCTGGCGCTCACGTTCATCGTCAGCACTTTCGTATTCTCATGCATATTCAAAATCCTGCCTGACGCCAAGATCCATTGGAAAAACATCATCGTTGGCGCCATCATCACTGCGCTGCTTTTCATGGCCGGAAAGTGGGTCATTACAGTTTACCTGTCCAGCAGTGATGTCAGCTCGATGTATGGTGCTGCCGGTTCCATCGTGATCATCATGTTATGGGTGTATTATTCGGCGATCATTCTGTATGTCAGCGCCATCCTTACCAAGATCTATGCGCAACTTTCGGGTTCCACCATTTATCCGAGTGAATATGCAGTGTTCATCAAAGAAGTGGAGGTTGAAAGCAAGTCATCTCTGCAAAACCAAGCCGATACCCAAAAGATGAAAGCTGAAATCCAGAAGGAAGCAACGTCTAGCAAAAAACCGGCTGATTAGAATTCAAGGTTGATTCTGCTGCGGCTGTGTTTGAAAATGCGATCACAGCCAACCGATCCGCTTGAACCACAGATAAAGAAAAAAACATGCCGTGCAAATGGTCAGCAATGCCATCGGGTAGCCATATTCCCACTCCAGCTCCGGCATATGCTCGAAGTTCATCCCCCAGATTCCCGCCAGGGCAGTCGCGGCAGCAAAAATTCCCGCCCATGCTGCGAGGCGTTTGCTGACTTCGTTGTTTTCAATGGCGCCAATCGAGAGATTGACCTGCATGGCGGTGCCAATGGTGTCTCGAATGCTGTCGATGGAAGCGTCGATTCTCAGCAAGTGGTCATATACATCGCGGAAATACGCACGGATATTGGAACAGACAGCGGGGCCCCGGCTGCTCGCCAATTTGCCCGCCACTTCCATCAGCGGTGAAACAGCATGTTTCAGAACCATGACATTACGTTTGAGACTGTAGAGCTGCTCGATGTTGGAGCGGGCCGCGATGCCTTTGGTGAAAATTTGTTCTTCGATCTGCTCCAGCTCGGACTCCAACTGGTCGATGATCGGAAAATAACGATCGACCACTGCATCCATCAGCGCATACAGTACAAAACTTGAGCCTTCTTTCAACAACTGCTGCTCCCGTTCACAGCGCTCGCGCACATCGATGAAATGCTGCCGACTGCGATTTCGTACGGATAATATATAGTTAGGCCCTACAAAGACGTTCAACTCGCCGAGACTGATTTCTTCTTTTTCATGCTCAAACAGATGCATCACCACGAACAGCGAGTCACCATATTCTTCCAGTTTGGGCCGCTGATGACCGTGACGCGCATCTTCCACCGCTAATTCATGGAGATGAAACTCTTCCTTCATTTTATCAAGTTCTTCAGGCGTGGCGTCGCGCAGCGCTACCCACACAAAACATCCTGGTTTTTCGAGATAATCGCTGATCTCATCCACTTCGAGATCAGTCAGGCGTATTCCGTTCTGGTAGGCGACACAATTGATGAGCACGTCCACATCCTCGCTTTGAAAAAAAGCAGTCTACCTGCTTCACCGGGAAATGTGCAAACCTATTCAAACAGAGTATTTCTGGTCTTTTTTATCAGAGAAAATCTCATCTGTTTTTAAATCAGCCGAGCCGGAAAAGCCGTCAGGCAGTAGTAGAACACAGAGAAATCGGATTCATTTGCAGTGTTTGCGTAATAGCCTCTTGAATTCCATTCTAACGCAGCAAACCTGAACTCCCTCTCTCGCTCATGCATCTGCCATAGGTATAAGGAACACCATAGCGGAATGCTCCAACGCATTGTTGCGAAATACCATTCTGCCGATCCAAACGAGCGATACAATTCGAGAATTCTGGTGAATTACGTTTTAAACCAATCACCTCGCAATGTCTGACCATGCTCCTTCGCTGCTCTTCGATGGACACACAATCCGTGGTGATGGCACTCTACACTAAAATGCCCATTAACCTGGCCAGCCATGTACTGATCATGATGACACCTCACTGTGCTGATTGATGACTCAACTATGCGATCATCGCTATGAACGCGACCTGAATGCCCAACAGCACATCCGGCAAGGCACTCGGTTCATGCGGCCATTAGAATATTGACAATATTGAGGAAGTTGCAGAAAACTGCTGGACTTGACCAGATCATGTACGGCTCGTTGAAATCAAGCTGAGTATGCTCAATGAATATGCACGAATTGCACGTGTTGGCCTAATTTCGCTTTTCGGCTACATCGATGAAAAATGTTCCGGCACAAACAAGAAAAATCATATGACGAAATCCTTGCCGATTTGAATAGCGAAGTTAACAATGAATCAACCTGCTGTGAGCAACGAGTTAATAGCTGCGCATTCAATGTGCTGGTTCTCCATCGGAGCTGTCGACCGGTCGAAGGAGGAGTTTGAGACAATTAGAAATTAAAAAACCCGCTGCAGCGGGTTTTGAGAGTAAACGGCAGACAATCTCACTTATTTTGATCGGGAGTTTTTGCGGGAGGATACTGTTCGCCGTCACCCCGTGGAACTTCGGTATCGAAATTTCCCTTATTGGCTTCGGTTCTACCTCTGGGATCGGCATCTTTTTTTAACTGTTGATACCGATTCTCATCGCCTTCCAATTTCTGTACTTTTTGCTTTGGATAGGTTTCTGGTTGAGGGGATTCTGTAAAGGCAGGAGCGCTCAACAACGATAAACACACGCAAAAAGACAGCATATATGAAACGTTTTGCTTTTTGTTCATGATTGATCTCCATGATATTGATTTTTTAGTCTTACTTAGAAAGAAAGGCGGATATCCAATTTACAATGAAATCCGCGCAGGAAAAATTCTTCGAGTGCAGAGTTTAGAAATCGTCGATACGATAGATACCATCCATCGATACAAAGCTTTCTTCATCATAGGCTTCAATCAATGGAATCTCTTCTGCGGATAAATCTGTATTCGAATCAATCACATCAGATGTCATTGTCGTATTGTCGGCAATATACATTTTTTTCTCCTCTTGGGTGATGTTTTCGTATCATGCAACGTAAACACAACCGAGATCTGTTCGCTGGCGAACGTTAAGTAAAGGAATACAGTAGAAAATTTTTATCGTATTTATAGGAATGAAGCACCCATCCAAAAAAATCCGCTGATCTTCGATCAGTCTTCGAATGTTCAGGATGATGAAGCAGATTCACTACCTGCATTAACTTCGGGAATGACCGGATCCATGATGGGTGGATTCTTATTAGGCGGATCTTCCATCGGTGGCGGCTCTGAAGGAATTTCATCAGGAGATTTATCCGGCGGGATTTCCGGTGTCGCCGGAGTAGAAGGAGGATTAATTCGGGCTATTGCATCCTTCGCAGGAAAAGAATTCATGAGTCATGACTCCTCATCGTTCGATTCATCATTTAAATCAATGCTCCCATCCGAACGAAACTGCCAGAAGCACGCATGATCCTATGGAAGGGATGAACGGCTCATTTTTCCAATTTATGTCGGATCTTTCTCAGCAGTGGTAGTCTGGATAAAATCCTTGTTTTCCCGCGTAAGTGTTCGCTTTGCCAGCGCCATCGCAATGAGCAACCAACCATTGGTCATCATCTCTATTGCCACGAACAAACCAATCATCCAGAACGCTGTTTCTGGCCACCCATACATAATCAATGCTGCAAGCAATACATCAATTCCGCCGGCCAGCAACATCAATCTCCATTTCCAGCCTCGATTCCAGCATTTCCAAGCGTAAGCAATACGTGAAATCCCAACAATAACCAGAAACGCAGCCAACACCAGCGTCAGACTGTAAGAACCGCTCACGGGATCGAACACCACCAAACCACCGAATAGGATATACATCAGAGCCACTAATAGATGGAGAGCCTTTCCCGACCAATTGTTTTCGTTGCCAGCGACACCATGAGATAGCTGCAGAATACCTGACACGATCGCAAGTACTCCGAACATGATGACACTGACCAGAGTCAGATAAAATGCAAAGACAATCCCAAGTGTGCCAAAAATGACCATGCTAATCCCTAGCGCCAGAAACCATCCCCAACTGATCGGTAGTTCTAATTTTTCATCGGTTGTCATATCTAACTCCACAGATAAATAATCCAATCGTTTTTTTCATTTAATGGGAATTATAGAAATACCTGGGGAAACGCTCTGTGCGGAGACCCACAAATCTCGCGGCGATAGGTCAAACATTCCCACATCATTTGCACGCTATAGAGTGGTACTGAATGTTCGTTGTCGAACTGAATTTATCCGACAAAAATATTAAGGTACGCAGCGATTGTTCAAAATGAGGAAACGATCATGACGGCAAACACTATCAAAGCCATGAATGGCAAAGATAGCAGTGAACCGGCTTCCCCATCGGCTGATGAATCGATCGAGGATATCGCTTTTGAAGAAGTCATTCCGGAAGATTCGCCGCTCAGAAAGAATACCCCTGCAGAACCCACTATCCGTAAACCTTCCGGTAAGCCTGTGCCCGTAGGACAGGATTGAATTGTCTAGCTCCGTTGAAACCACCTATCCATGAACTCGAGGAGTGACGAATGCCTTATAAAACCAATGACGATTTGCCGAAAAACATAACAACCGTACTTCCCGATCATGCTCAGGATATTTACCGGGAGGCATTCAACCACGCCTGGAAAGAATACAAGAATCCCGACAAACGCCGCGCATCTTCATCTCAAGAAGAAACAGCCCATAAAGTTGCCTGGGCAGCGGTCAAGAAAAAATACAAGAAAATCGGAGAGAAGTGGACGGCGAAGGATCATTGACCAGGCAGTCTGTCCCTGCGCATAGACAATTGTTCACACAAATTCTTTCTTAACGCCCTACTACTGATTGCATTTCACCATGGGTGATATTGTTAAAAGGATGCTATCCACATCTGTGCCAATGGAACTGCTGTGATTCATTTCAAATTCGCACCTATTTTTTCCATCGATGACAGGTACTGAACCAAAACAAGCACTATAAATTTTTGCCCCTCTAAGAAAGAGAGCAAGCTTTCTGAAAACTCCAACAAAAAACCCCAAGAGTTTTTAATTCCTGGGGTTTTGACGATTTGACTCGGTTCAACGCATTCGTTGCTTAAAATGCTACGCCGAGCGCGCGAAGTGTGCGTTTCGTCAGTTTCCCTGGAGGAATGCCCTGCTGTTTCTGGAAACTTTCTATCGCAGAGACTGTTTTCCCGCCGCTGACACCGTCCACCGGGCCAGGATTGAAGCCGGCATTCACCAGCGCTTGCTGTACTTTTTTCATCAGAGCAGGGGTCGTTTTGACGACATCGTCACCATCATCCGCATGTTGCGCTGGCGCTGCTGCCACAGGCGCTTCCGCAACAGGCGCTGCGGTTGTGGTATCCAGAGGCTCTGTGGTTGATGGCAAGCTATCGATGCTTTGAAGTTCCTCAGCTTTAGGAGCAGGCGCCGGAGCAGCTGGTGCTGGCGCCGGAGCTGGTGCTGCTGCCGGGGCAGCCTCTTTACTGCCTTCTTTACCTTCGACAGGCTTTTTCTCGAAAATCGGCTTACATCCTACCAATACGCCACTCAACAATAAAAGCACCGCACAAATCGCCAGTGATCTATTTTTTATCTCTTTCATTACCTTCTCCCTATCTAATTACACATATGTAAAATTATTGAAAATACAACACGCCCCGATTAACAATCCAGCCATGCCACTTGTAACTTCAAAACATAATGCCCAAGCTCACTTTCCTCGATACTCTGCATTCCTCGTCATTGCAAAATGAACTCATTATAGATATTAATTGTGAACTCGATGTGAACTATCACATTTTTCTGATCGTAACGCAATCCGCAGAGTTATAAATTGAAACTCCCATTCTTCAAGGAGCGCACGCGACTGTTGAAACCTGATAAAAAATCGAATTTCCTGAAAAGCCGAACCAATCGGCAGATTCGTCATGACGCGCTCCGATTACGGCTTCAGACGCAGTTTTGTCAGGATATAACAACACGGTGATGGGTCGTGCTTTATGATGAGTACAATCAAATTCATACAATGTCTTGATCGCATGATAGCCACCTTTTTGCTTCACATCGTGGCTGGACAATACCCAAATTTTCCGGAAGGATTCATTTTTTTGCAGGCTTTCTGCATCGAAAAAGTGCTTCACTCCCGGTTTTGTGGCGGTCTCCACAGCAGTCCAGTCGGCGTGTGCAGACTTTACGACAAGCAGCAAAAAAAGTATCAGAAAGCGTTTTTTCATCATGGCATCCTCGCGCCTCGCAGACTCTGGTCAGATTCTTCAATATTCACACATGGTAAACAATTGATACAGGCTTTACAATTTCCTGCTCCCGCATGACCGAGATATATCATTTATCAATGAAACAGCTCAGCTGGAAAACGCTGAAAAACTGGCGGGCAAATGTCCAGCGAAGCGTAAGCGAACCAAGGCTATTGTAAAGTTAAATAATGAATTAAAAGGACATTCTGAATCCGGCCCCAGCACAACATGACTGAATAGTAGCTTTTCAGAGTGTCTGCAGTTCCAACATACGATGTTTTCAACTATTCTTAGCATCGATTTATTTCGTTTCGTATGGTTTCAGTACGTTACCGAATTGCGCCTTGATGTGCTCATGACCATCAGATGGCATGCGTTATCTCTGGAATAACGATACTTCGCGGGCAGAGTTCTTAACGAGGCGGTCAATTGCTTGGGTTGTTTGAATTCGGTGTTTTCTGAAGGTAGATTTGAAAATGTAGCGAGCAATGATCGGTCATAAGGTGGTGGAATTAGGAGAAAGGGCCAGCCTACAGGGGAAGTAATAAGTATTTTCGAGCCTGATCTCAGCGCTGCAGGATCACCCACAGCAGTTTTTCAGGGCTTCCCCACGAAAAATACATTAACACAGCTATTGAATAGCCTTAATTTGGGAGTTGACTATGGAAGAATTAAATCAGGCCTGGGTGATGTTGAAACTTGGCGGGATCATCATCGTGCCCTTGTCGTTATTAGCGGTAATCGCGCTGGCCATCATGCTGGAAAAGGCATTCATCTATTGGCGTTATGCACGGCTCTCCAGCGATCTGCTCAATCTGGTCGAAACCTACGGTTTCAAATGGAATGACTTAGAAAAAATACTGTCCGGTTTGGACAGCAGGCATTATTACAAACGGTTCTTTGAAGTCGTGATTTCCAATCGACACCAGCCTGCCTGGTGGACGGAATCCCGTGCGGCGGATGAAGCGCAAATCATCGAAGAATCCCTGGCGCGGCGATTATGGGCATTGGAAACCATCGTTACCGCAGCACCGCTGCTTGGCCTGGTAGGAACCGTCGTCGGGATGATGCGCGCGTTCCAGGTCATCGGCAGCGAAGGCGTCGTCAACCCCACAGCCGTGACCGGCGGGGTTGCCGAGGCGCTGATCGCAACCGTGGTAGGACTGGCGATCGCGCTGGTGGCCCTGTTTGGCTTCAATTTCTTCTCCCGTCTGCAATCGCTGACGATGGATGAGATGGAACGGTTGGGAACGCGGCTGATCGACAACATTCGTCTGGATCAACAGGACAATACCCATGAAGCTCCGTAAATCCCGCACGGTTCAGAAAGGCAGAATCGAAATCATCCCGATGATCGACGTAATGTTTTTCCTGTTGGCGACTTTCATGCTCGCATCGTTGTCCATGCAGAATCTGGATTCGCTGCAAGTGAATTTGCCTGAAGGCGAGGCTGAAAAACTGAGCACGGAGAAACCTGTTACGCTCACGTTGACCAAAGACAGCAAAATTTACATCAATCAAACCGTTGTTACCCTCGACTCGTTGGCTGCTACGCTGAAACCCTTACTAGCCGACTCCAAACAAAAACTGATCGTCTCCGCCGATAACGAGGCACCGCAGGGTCTCGTCGTGCAGGCCATGCTGCGCGCTCGGGCTGCGGGCGCTCAGCAATTCCTGATCGCGGTAAAACATAAATAGATCGGAAACCGATGACAACTTCCAGATCGAGAGAAATTCGCCTGTGGTGGCCCTTGCCACTGGCTGCGCTCGTCTGGCTCCTGATCATTTGGGGCGTCGGGTTTTTCCTGTCTTTGCCCGACGTGGAAACTGAAACACCGCCGCCGATTGCCGCCAGCTTTATCGATCTGGATGAAACCGAGGACGCGACAAGCTCGATTCCCGCTTCTGCGCCAACTCCGCCGCCATCACAACCGCAAAAACCGGCCATCGCCGAAGCACCGAAGCCGGCGCCCAAACTGCCACCGCAGCCATCGCCGCCCCCACCCTCCCGATCCGTCAGCAAACCGAAGGCAGCCGACAAGCCCACTAAATCAAAGTCACCGACACCCGCAAAAGAAGTGGCTAAAACCAAAGCGCTTCCAGAACCCCCTGCCGAGACGGCGCAGGATTTAACGGAGTACATCAATCAAGCACGGGCCCGGCGGGGAGAAAAAGGGCTTTTTGATCATATCGACCAAGCCGCGGAAAGCAGCAGCGCGAAACCGCAGCAATCTGCTGACGAGATTCGCATGGCGAACGTCAGAAGGAATCTCCAGGCGCCCGGCACCAGCGGAATTTTTCAGATACTCCGGATCGGGCCACGCACCGCGGAATTTTCCTTCCGCGCCTGGACCACCGGTCAGAGCAATCCCCGTCTGCAAACCATACAAGTTGATGCAGGCCCGGACGGAAACGTCGAACTCGCCATCATTCGCCGCATGATCGGACTGATCCGCGAATACTACAAGGAAGACTTCAATTGGGAATCTCACCGCCTGCACCGGGTCGTCGTTCTATCGGCACGTGAAAAAGATACAAAAGGTCTGGAAGATTTCCTGATGCGCGAATTCTTCATCAACCCGCCACGCTAGGAAATTAACACATAACTTTTATCGATGGCTCGTTCGACACTGTTCCTCATTGTCGAAGTATTTGCTCAGGCAGCTATCAGATCATCCATAGTATTTTCTGATCTACAGAATTGGCTTGTTTTACACAGCTTCAAAGCGGTTGCGAACGCGAGGGATAAATTAGGCGCTTCACGCAAATCTCGCACTCATCCTGAACCTTTGTTATCAGGTAATTAATTTGGGCAGACATATTGTGAAACGCCTTTGTGATTGCTTATTGTTCAAATGATTTTAATAATTCGTGTATACGGGCACGTATATTCAAAAAATTGGTTTTGTATTTGCTAGCAAAACTTACAGTTAATTCCAATTCCTTATAATTAAAATAAACCGTACATGAAGGAGAATAATCGGGCGTCTCTTCCCGCTTAATACATTGCATATAAATGTCACCATCTCGATAAAAATATTTATCCAGATCATCTTCTTCATATTGAATGATTTCAGTACTATCAAAACCTTCTGGAATCATTCCGCCATTAGGATGCCTGCCACTCACGTATTGGAATGCACTTTTTCGATATGGAATAGATCCGGCATTGGTAGCAATGCTGATTGAAATTTTGTTACCGCGCCCCAGTTTGTCATTCGAACGATCTACAGGCTTCATGTCGGGATAGGTCGCGTAAACATAAAAATAATTACCACCCCGATAAACCTTCTTGAACTTCGTATTTGATATACCGGATTGTTTTTCTGAAAACTCCCGCATGAGCAAAACGTCGTACAAATACTCCACCGGCACTTTGAAGCGGTGTTTCTCTTCTTGTCCCAGTACTACAATCACCGAATCATCCGGCAACTCGTGGCGTTCAACGCGATCATCCAGGATAAACGTGTCGACCCACCAAATTGTCGTGACGATAAAAACAATCCAGCGCACGAAATATTGTTTGAAGTGATTCAGCAACATCGTCTCCTGTGTCGAAGGTTTTCACTTGGGTTAATACATGGTCTTAATTGGAATCCAACTGGGATAATGCATCCTGTACTCATCGAAACAAATACATTGGCATCCTTTGTGGTTAAGGTATTCATCGCATCAGCTACAGACCCTGTTGTTTTTATCGCATCGGCCGCTTCGTTTACTGCGGCTTGATTCACTGCCATGACAGAACTCTGTTTTTTCCTGCAATAGCTCAGACTTACTTATTTATTTTGTAAGTACTGAGGGATTCTTGAATCTTGTAATATTCTTGTTGTACTCCTGTTGTAGATATGTAATGCCGAAGTATAAGAACATGATAAGAATTCCTCCTTGTACAGCGTCGCCTATGATACCTGCCCACTTGCTATTTTCTTTTCTTCTACCGGCAATTCTAGGAATCCAGCCATCCATTTTTATAATGCAGCCACCTTTTAAAAAGAAAAAACGATTTATTAGGCCTATACCAACCCCAATCGGCAAGATAACAAAAGTAATTATTTCATTATCAGTCATGCGTAGCTCCTTTCTTAATACAAAGCATGTGCTGTGCATGCTTCTTGATTCATCGTTGATAGGCGTGGAGATTCAATTTGAATCAACATGCGGCAAAACAACCTCTTATTTATCATTTTAATTTCTATTGTTGCCGAGCCTTATCTACGTCCTGTTTCAGTAAAATCTTGAAACTACTGCACTTGTCAATCTGCGCGGCATAGAATCCGATCCCGTTTGGCTTGAACGCCGCTCGTTTTTTTCAGTATTTCCCTGGAAATTTTATTCAAGAAATTTTCCGGCCCGGTCGTTTACATTGAACAAATGGGAACTGCTCCTTTCCCATGGAAACCCTGTCTACACAAGCGTTATTCGATTCGTTGAACCCTATCCATGATAGCAAGCACTAACACCATCATAGTTGCCGTGAAAGAATTACAGTCCGGAATGTACGTCAGTGAGCTCGATCGGCCGTGGTTGGAGACACCTTATCTGATTCAGGGGATTCTGATCGAATCGCAAAACGACATCGATGTCCTCAAGCACTACTGCAGCTATGTCTATGTCGATATCGATCGAAGCGAACCGTCCATCATTCACAAAATTTCTGCTCAGCTCGAACCTCAGGCGCCCGGCGATACCGCCGTCCTTCAGCAACCTCCGCAATTTAATGAACCTCCGATATCAGCGAGCCTGCATAGCAATCAAAGTCATGTCGCGCCGCCCAGCGCCAGAGATTTAGAGATTCTGGAGAAATTGGCCCCGCGCGCAATGACCTACAGCGACATTCGCACCGTAGAGCAAGAACTGCCGGTCGCAGAAAAAGCCTATAGCGCGATCACGGCGCTGTTCAGCGATATCAATCAGAGCCTTGAGCACCATAACAAGATCGACATTCACACCGCCCATGAAGTGGTCAATACCTTATGCGAAAGCGTAGTGAGGAATCCGGATGCGGCCTTGTTGCTTGCGCAGCTCAAAACGACCGGTGAAGAGTTATACGATAGCGCCATCAAAACCTCTGTCCATCTGCTGGCTTTCGGACGCCACCTCGGCTTTCCGCGCAAGGAGTTGTCCATCCTGGGGTTGGGTGGTTTGTTGATGGATATTGGTAAATTGCGCTTACCGAAAGCCATGCAGAATAAAAGGAGCCTCACACTCAAGCCGGATGAACGCAAGTTGATGAAGCAACATGTGCTGTTTGGAGAAGACATCATTGCCCCGTTGAGCGATACCCCGGGCGATGTTCTGAAAATCATACTGCAACACCACGAACGGGAGAATGGCAGCGGCTATCCACATGGGCTGCATGCCAATCAGTTGCATACCTACGGCCGCATGGCCGCAATTGTCGACTGCTATGAAGAGCTGATCACGGAACAATCGGGCATACCCGGCCTGAAACCGTTTCATGCCATCAAGGAACTCAAGGAAAATGCCCAGAATGGGCTGAATTATATTCTGGTGGAGCAATTTGCGCATTGCATCGGCATGTTTCCCGTGGGCAGTCTGGTTGAGCTCAATACCGGCGAGATCGCCATCGTACTGACCCATAACCGGACTCAGCGATTACTGCCTTCAGTCATGATCATCTGCGATGCCAAGAAAGCGCCATATGACAATCCGGTCACGATCGATTTACGCTCAGCCGATCCCGGCCCCGGCGGTATTCAATATGCCATTGCCAAAGATCTGCCTCAGGGCGCTTACGGCATCGATGCGAAAAAATATTATTTATAACCCGATGCCAATAAGTATCCACTCATGACGACGACTGTTCTTGTCTATCAGGATTTCCTGCAATCAGCGGCGCAGAAATTGCGCGATCCGACTCTCATCGATCGGCGCAACGCAGTGCTGATCGTCAATTTCGAGCGGCTCGCCGAGCTCGACGGCATTCTGGGATTTGCCGTGGTCGATACGATTCTGGCGCAAGTATCCCACCAACTCAAAGCCGCCTTGAACCCGGAAGATCTGGTAGGAACCACCGGCCGCTATCAAATCAGTTGCTTACTGAGCGATCTGCTGACGGACGCCCATGCCATGCTGGCGGCACACAAGATCCTGCGGGTTCTGGCACTGCCGTTCGTACTGGATCGGCGCAATATCATCCTCGCGCCTCGAATCGGCGTGGCCCTGAAAAACTCCACCAGCGCGACACTCGAGCAATTGATGAGCAACGCAAGTTCGGCAGTCCGGCAGGCGCGAGTCACCCAGGAACCCATCAGGCTGTTTGCCGAGGAAATGGAAGATCCGCTTCATCTCCAGATCGACTTATGGTCGGATCTTGGCAATGCAATCGAGGCCAGCGAATTGTATTTGGGCTATCAACCGCAATATAGCATTGCCAGTGGCAAGATTAAGTCCACTGAAGCGCTGCTGCGCTGGAATCACCCCAGTCATGGTCCGATGCGCGCCGATCGATTGATTCAGGTCGCCGAAGGCACGACCTTGATGTCGAAGCTGACATTATGGGTTTTTCATACCGCGTTGAGAGAATGCTTCGAATATCGCCAGGCCGGGCTGGACGCCGGGATATCGATCAATTTCTCAGCGGACGATCTGCGGGATCCGGAATTGATCGAGTTGGTGGCACAAGGGCTGAATCTCTGGCAGGTGCCGCCCGAAATTGTAACGGTGGAATTAACCGAAACAGCGATCATGGATAATCGTTCGGACACCTTGAATACGCTTTATAAACTAAAGGACATGGGTTTGAAACTGGCGATGGATGATTTCGGTACAGGCTATTCCTCAATGGCGCGCATGCTCAATCTTCCGCTCGACGAAGTAAAGATCGACATGATCTTCGTCAAGCACATGACCACGCACCATACCCATCATCAAGTGGTCGATTCGATGATCAATCTTGCTCATCGGCTCAATTTATTGGTCGTCGCCGAAGGTGTCGAGGATATTGCCACCTATGAGCGTTTACAAGCGCTCGGTTGTGACATCATCCAAGGCTAACTGATCGGCAAAGCCATGCCCCTGGCGGATCTGATTGCCGCCACTGCACATTGGCCCCTCCATTGGATGCATGAAACAACCTCAGCATCCTAATTCTGACGATGTGCTCGCACTTGCTCCTTCGATAAAAATTGAGGAGGCAGATCCTGAGCATCCTCACCTCCCCAATTCCTTCATTTCATCATACGTTCAGATCATTTTCCCACTCCCAGCGGTTCAGGGAATCAAATCACCAGCAACGAATGTCGGCGCGCCTGCCAACTGAATCTGAAAGTCGGCTGCATTGCCGTTAGCGCCACCGACGTTTGCTTCCAATATTCCGCCAGCATAGCGCACTTGGCCGGCCGCACTGAATGCAGCGCCGCCAATGAAGGCAAACGCTTGATTACCGCCGACCCCGGCGTTGGCATCAATCAAACTGAGGTCGACATCATCGGTTCCGGTAACAAATCCATTGATGACATCGCGCGTAGCGCCATTCGAGTCAGCAAGGGTCGCGGTATAGCGATAGATATCCGCATTCGCGCCACCCGTCAAGGTATCGAGACCGGCCCCGCCGATGAGTATATCGTTTCCATCACCGCCATTCAGCGTGTCGTTGCCACTCGAGCCACTCAGCGAATTACTGCTGGCGTTACCGGTTATCGTGTTGGCTCCGCCGTTTCCTGTGCCATTGATTGCAGCCACGCCGGTCAACGTCAGATTCTCGGTTTGAGCAGCCAGCGTTATGGTTACGGAACTTTGCACCGTATCGGTACCGCCGCCGGCCAATTCGGTAATCACATCAGTGGCGGTATCCACGACATAGATATCATTACCCGCGCCACCAATCAAGGTATCGATTCCTCCCTGGCCATTCAATGAATCGTTGCCGCCCAATCCATTCAGGGTATTATTGCCGCCGTTACCGGTGAGAATATTGACCGCAGCATTGCCGGTGCCATTGATGGCACCTGCCCCGGAGAGGGTCAGATTCTCGAACTGGGCAGTCAACGTGAATGTTACCGTGCTTTGCACGGTGTCGTTGCCGCCACCCGCCGCTTCGGTCAGCGTATCGGTGGTTGTATCGACTATGAAAGTGTCGTTGCCGGCTCCGCCGATCAGCGTATCCACGCCGCCCAACCCGTTCAGCGTGTCGTTGCCGCCCAGCCCGCTCAACGTGTTGTTTCCGGCATTGCCGGTCAGGACATTGGCTGCCGCATTTCCCGTGCCGTTAATCGCACCCGCGCCGGTCAGCGTCAAATTTTCGAGCTGCGCCCCGAGCGTGAACGTCGCCGAGCTCTGCACGGTATCGGTGCCACCACCCGCCAGTTCGGTAATGGTATCGGTCGTGGTATCGACCACGAAGGTATCGTTCCCGGGACCGCCAATCAACGTATCCACGCCGCCGAGACCATTGATGGTATCGTTTCCAGCCAGGCCATCGAGCACATCATTGCCCGGCGTACCGACCAGATTATCGTCACCCGGCGTGCCGCCAGGCCCTCCGCCGCCATTGAGCACAACCACCCTATCGGTGAACTGCAGTTCTTCGACATTGCGCAAGGTATCGGTGCCATCATCAATATTGGCCACAGCAGGGTTGGTGTGCGCCACGGTCACCGATCCATCCGGATTGAAAGTGATCTGGTAATTGGCGAACACATCCCGATACAACACCCTGTCCACATCCGTACCAGGAAGCGCGGTTTGAATTTCGCGCGCAATTTTCAACTGATCGGGCCGGTAAGTGCCATTTTGCATTGCAGTTCGCAAGGCGCTGGTCATATTATCGAACGATATATTTTCGATACCGTCATTGTTGGTATCGATGCTGATCCGCACGTCGAGCCAGGCATCGCCGTCGATGATGTCATCGCCGCCGCGCCCTTCGAGCAAGTCGTTACCAGCGCCGCCCAGCAGAATGTTACCTGCTCCGAAAGACGTAGCGCCGTCAAGCACATCGCTTAATCCGTTGATCATCGCGATCCGCTGCGCAGCGCTATGGCCACCGCCCGCCGGATTGTTGACGTTATCGAGCGCATTGTTCTGACCGGTGTTCGGATCAACCAGCGTCAGTTCGGCGGCGGTTTCGTCATCGCCGCGGATGACATCGTCTTCGTTCCATCCGGAAGCGGCTTCAACAAAATCATAGCGGTCGAGCACATCCACCGGCACACCCGGAATGATCGGCCGGGTCAGATCGATGTCGGCGGGAATACCGCTGCCTTTGCTGAAGACCCAGTCGAAACCGCTGTTACCGTCATTCTTGTCGGCACCGGCCATACCATTCATTACATCGTCGCCGCCTTCGCCGAGAAACTCATCCAGACCGCCGCCACCGAGAAAGGCATCGTTGCCGCGAATCGGATCGCGGTTGAACGGATCAAAATTATCCCCGGGCGCGCCATCGGCGGTACCGGTTTGAATCCAATCGTCACCCTCATTGCCCATCATGACTTCGTTCGGGGTATTGCCGAAAATGAAATCATTGCCCGGGCCTGCAAACACCTCCGAGATATCCTGGCCGGTTACGATAAAATCATTGCCTTCGCCGCCAAGAATCAGATTGATGCCGGGGCCGCCGTTGACGACGTCATGCCCCGCACCAGCTTTGATATTGTCGTCGCCGAACGAATCGGTAATGCGGTCATTACCGTCGCCGCCATTGATCGAATCGTTGCCGGCGCCGCCTTCCAAGCGATCATCGCCACCGTCGCCCCACAGCGTATCGTCGCCTTCGCTGGCACGGAAATTATTACCGAGGTCATTGCCCCCCATGACCACATGTTGATCGCCGGTATAACGGATGGTATTCGGGCCGAGTGTGGTGTCGCGAACCAGCGCGCGTTGCCCCAGATGATTCAGCAATGTCGCTTCATTCACATTCAGCGTATCGGGATCGTCCACGATCGGTCCGCTTGCGCCCAGGTTAGCGACTTCAAACGTAAACGCCGGCGTCGTGAAGACATCTGCGGGCAGATGCTTCACGCCCGGCAGATTGCGCATGATCAGCTCAGCAAAGGTGTTTTCTTCCAGTTGGGTGAGAAAATCCAGCCCGGCGTTACGCGCCAGATAATAAAAGCGGTCGCCGTCCTGCAGATTTTCAAGTTGCGTTTCGAATACAAAGTTGAAGGTCGGACCCAGCAATCCGCCGAAAGGAGATTGCTTCTCAGCCAGTCCGCCTACCCAGAAATCAACGGTATTCAAACCCGAGGATTGAGCGGTAACGCCACCGGTACTATTGATGAAATCGACGGCGCCATTGCTGTTATCATCAACGCGCTCCTGATTTATGAGCGCCTGCGCCGCAGCCCGCTTACCATCCAATGTCGATTGGCTGGTGATGCTGGGATGGGTGCCATATGCCGCGATGAAATTGGTCAGCGATTCAGGGTGGCGGATGTTCAGGCCGAATTCCGCCCAGCTCTCATACGGCTGCAACGTAGGGTTCTGGCCGGTATCTTCCCAGAACATGCGGCGCGCTTCATTCAACGACGGAATACCGGTATCACGTGCGCGCGTCATGTTGATCGCCGGCAAATCGAGAGGCAATCCGAGCAGATTATTACGCAAAGCTTCGGTCACGAATTCGTCAATTTCGTTGCCAACCTGTTTAGTCGTACCCCGCACTACGGAAGCGGCCGCTTCGAGGTTATTGGTGTAACCGGCACCGTAGGACACCGGATTCAGGAAGGCATCGGTCAGGTCAATATTGTTGGGATCAAGCAATCCTCCCGGCCCAATATCCGTTCGAGCCACGGTCTCGTTCAGCATTGAATGACCAAAGCGATAAACCACATGAGCGAACTCGGCCATGATGGCGGGATCGATCGTGCTGTTGTAGCCGATAAAGATGTCGACGTTGGGCTGCACCTTGCGCGCAAATTCTTCGAATACCAGATGCTGATACTGCATTTCGGTCGCAAAGCGCGCGCCTTGGAACAAGCGCTCGCCGTTCCATGCACCGCCCGGCAATTGCCATTGCGCAATGAATGCAGGATCATTGCTGGCAAGAACCAAATCCTTGATTTCATCGACCTTGCGGTTGTGCTCGGCATGAAAAACCGTATGTACAGTCGTGAGGCCGATATTTTCATTGCCGCGGCCATCACCGGTGATGAAATGCCGGTCGAGCAATTCATTATCATAGGCATTCGATTCTGAAAGCCCCAGTGCATTATCGGTATCCGCCGGTTTCATCGCACCATTCAAGTCGCGTGGCGCAGCGGTATGAGCGATGTCATCCAGAAAGGCATGACCGGTGCGAACCACATTGGCCGGAATCGTCACCGGCACAGCAGGATTGCCTTCCAGTAATCCACCGCCGTTCAGCATCAGTTGCGGAAAACCGTTCGGGCCGGGAATGAATTTGCCATACGTATCGGTTTTAATTTTCGGCAGATTGGTCAAATCGACATCGGTCAGATTGATGCCCAGCAAATTCCGCGCTTGTAATTTGATATCGGCCCACGTCGCCAATCCGCCTAATGCAGCGGCGCCATCCAGCAACTTACCGGTCGACACCGGATCGTTCGCGCCATTGAACGCATATTCGCGCAGAAAAACCTGATGCGATGGATGCGAGGTATAGGTCTGGTTCTGATCGACAAACGGCGTCGTTTGATTGATGTGGTTATGGACATCATCGCCATCCCCGCGGATTCCATTGGCCCCTGGTAAATTGCTTGCCCGCGACAACGGCATAAACGCATTTTGCGGCTGCACTTCATCGCCAGTGTTCGGAATACCGTCCGGACCTTCTGTGATCAACGGATCGTCCGGCTTCAAGGGTACGAACACTGTGCCGCTGCCGCCTTTGTTGACGAGATCCAGACCGTGGTCAAAAAACTGTCCGAAGAAAGTAAACCACGCATTGTATGGTGCCGACAAACCGACATCCGGCGTCACATTGGGAATGAAGAACGTACCCTTGCCATCGATATTTGCCACTGATCCATCGGTATTTGCCGCAGCGGCAACGGCTGCAGGATTATCATCGGTCTGATCGACAATCAGATTACTGACAAGGCGGGGCTGCGAATCGAATACCGCGCCGTTGTTTTGCGCGTAGGAAGTCGGATTACCCACCGCTTGTCCTCCCGGCCCATCCACATCAAATGCCACCGGCTCAGCCGCGTTTAAATCCGCTGGCAGCAAACGCGGAAATACCTGATCCGCTGCGCCATATGTTGACCTGCCCGGCCGCAGATTATTGTAGGTTCCATCAACATTGCGCAGGCCATCGGGCAATAGCGGGCTGCCTATCAATCCCGGCAATGCATTGAAATTACCGCCAACCTGAGCTGCTGAATCGGCCTCGGAAATGATTGCTTGTTGAATGATGAAATCAAGATCGGTTCTACTGAAATTAGCCATTTTATTTACCTCCGTAATTTTTTTTATATATAAATTTAGGAGACTGTTTGACTGGGCCACTTGAATCCAGCGCCACAGTTCTTTTTATTGGTGTGCGACAAACTTTTTATTATTTTCTTTCGATGCTACATTCAGGGTCTATTATTTCCATATTCTTAACCCGGTTTAATAGTACGGCCAGCAACAAGGTCGAGTAAGTAGGATTAATCTGATTAGGCTGTAAAGGCATTCAGGAGAAATCTCTAAGTCATTACTTAGAAAAATGCTGATTCATTCGATGAACGCGAGGAAGCGTGAGGCGTATGGGGCGCAGCCACCGAGATGACTCAACACAATAATAAAGATCACGCACGGAGCGTTTCGCTTGCGCAACCAATCAATCAGAGTTTTCTTAGGAAAGTTCTGGGAAAGTGACTAGTTCTGGAATGTACTGAGTCGGATCAGGCTTAGAATACTCACTGAGTATCCATAAGTCGCCCTTTTGAGCGATGATGTATTATTTCTGGGCGTGTCGCCAATAACTTTTTCAGAACCTTGCCCGATATACCGGCAAGCGGATGAAAAGTGCAAGAGCCTGGCTACGGCAATATCCAGTAGCCAGTGCGTAATTAAAATTATCGATAGCGGGTCGGGTCGACCACACCAAGCGCCAGAAATCCCTCACGCCGGATGGCACAGGAATCGCAGCAGCCGCATGCGCGCCCGTGAACGTCGGCTTGATAGCAAGATACTGTCGCGCTGAAATCAATCTCGAGATTGATCCCGGTTTGAATGATCTCTTTCTTGCTCAAATGCATCAGCGGCGCATGTATGGTCAGGAATTTTCCATCCAGCGCTGCTTTAGTGGCGAGATTGGCCATGTGCTCGAACGCCTGGATGTATTCAGGACGACAATCCGGATACCCGGAATAATCCACTGCATTCACACCCACAAAAATATCCCGGCAATCCAGCGTTTCCGCCCATGCTAACGCCAATGACAGAAAAATGGTATTTCGGGCAGGCACATAGGTCATCGGGATGGTTTCTTCGCGTTCACCTCCGGCGTGGGGCACCGCAATCGCCTGATCGGTCAATGCGGAACCACCGAATACGGTCAGGTCGAGCGGGACAATCTGATGCGCATGAGCCTTCAAGGAACGAGCCACGTTCTGTGCAGCGGTGAGTTCGGAGCGATGCCTCTGGCCGTAATCGACACTCAACGCATAACACTCAAACCCCTTTTCGCGCGCAATGCCGAGGGCAGTGGCGGAATCCAGACCACCCGATACCAAAACGACGGCTTTATTCATGGACTCATCCTGTCAATCAAGAATTAGCGGCTCAATGCCCGGGCCCTTCGCCCCAGAGCAGCTTGTGCATCTGAATTTGCATTCTGACCGGCAATTGATCGCGCAATATCCACTCTGCCAGCATGACCGGCGTTAAAAGACCATGCACCGGCGACATCAGAATGGGGCATAGCCGTTGCAATTGCTTGCCCAGAATGAGTTCGCGAGCCCATTGATAATCAGCTTCATCGCACAGGACGAACTTGATTTCATCACCGGACCTCAACCAATCTAAATTAGCCCAATGGTTTTTGGCAGCTTCCCCCGAACCCGGCGTTTTGATATCCATGATTTTGCTCACACGCGCATCCACCTGAGAGATATCCAGAGCCCCACTGGTTTCCAGAGACACGGAATAATCCGCATCGCATAACGCCGTGAGTAGAGTCAGGCAATTTTTTTGCGCCAACGGCTCTCCACCTGTCACGGTAACGTAACGGGTTTGATAGGAAGCAATTTGATGCAGAATTTCAGCCACGGAGCTATGTTGGCCTCCAGTGAACGCATAGGCCGTATCGCAATAGCCACACCGTAACGGGCAGCCGGTCAAGCGCACAAACACCGTCGGTAAGCCAACCCGGCTGGTTTCGCCCTGCAAGGAAAAGAATATCTCGCTGATGCGTAAAGTGACTGTCTCTAACGCGTGCATTGGATTTCTGCTGATGATGGGAGGAACTTCAGAATCTAGGGGCATTGTTGCGGGTTATGGTGAACAAATAGCTCTCGCCATTTGCAGGGAGATCAATTACTTGAAATTGGCGAGTCGCTGCTTGGCTTTCTTCGCTGCGTCACTCTGAGGGTATTTTGCGATCAAATCTTCCAGCGTATGTTTACTGCCTTTGCTGTCGCCCATCTCCGACTGGCTGCTGGCCATATTCAGGAAGGCATCCGGTGTTTTTGAGCTGTCCGGATATTTATTAATCAATTTTCTCTGCGCATCGATAGCCAATTGATAGTCGCGCATGGCATAACGCGCATTTCCAATCCAATAGGCTGCACCCGGTGCGAGGCTGGACTGAGGATAGTTTTCCAGGAAACTTTCGAATTGCGCGATGGCGCTGGCATAATCGCCATTCTTGAAGAAACTGAATGCCTCTTTATACGCATTGTTTTCCACTGGACTCGGGGGCACCAGCTCGCTGGCTGACAAACGCGCTGACTCCCCTGGCGAAGGTTGAGTCAGGGCAAGCTTATCGCCGGTTTCCCCGGGAGGGGACTCCGCCATGCCAGCAACCGCCGCGGACGGCGAGGATTCAATTGAGTCCGCCGATGCAGGCGAAGCCGGAGGCGCCATGCTCTGCGGCGAAGTTTTAGGGCTGATATGCGGCGCGGGCGCCCGTTTATGAGCCGGCTCAACGTCGCGCAGGCGATTATCCAGGTCGATATAGAAATCCCGCTGGCGTTTCTGCAACAACGAATTATCATTGCTCAGCATCTCGATCTGGCCGTTCAATCGGCCAAGCTCGGCGCCGAGCGTCTCCACCTTCGTGTAGAGTTCGAGCAGCGCCTGACTATTCAGTGTTTGCTCCATCTTTGCGATACGCGCTTCCATTTCGCTGACCTGTTTGCGTAACGCACTGATTTGCTCGCGTGCTTCCTCATCACCAAACAATGCTGCCTGCGCATTCGAACTCACCATCACCAACAGCAGCAATAAAGCGCGTATCAACATGCTCATTCACCTCGATAAAGGATGTCCGTACGGCGATTCTGGCTCCAGACCGATTCTCCATTGCCCAAAGCCCGCGGTTTTTCTTCTCCGAGGCTGACCGATTCGATTTGCTCATCACGTGCACCTGCCAGCGTCATCATGTTTCTGACGCTGTCCGCACGGCGTTGCCCCAATGCGAGATTGTATTCGCGGCTGCCGCGGTCGTCGGTGTTTCCTTGCAAAATGACGCTCGCACCGGCATTGTCACGCAGAAAGCGGGCATGCGACAGGACGAGCTCACGGTATTCGCTTTTTACGGTATAGCTATCGTAGTCATAATAGACGCTGCGTTGCGACAGAATGCTGTTAGGATCCTGAAGTTGCTTGAAGTAGCTTGGCCGGCCAGAATCGGAGCCCATCAAATCGCTTCCTCCTACACCGCTCCCCACACCACCCGCATTGAGATCCTCAACATCCGGTTGCGTGGTTTGACTGGCGCAAGCTGATAACAGAATGATCAATGAAATACCCAACAATTTCCTCATTTACGCGCTCCTTTTGTGATAAAACCTTACTTCCATTTCGGTAGGGGACCCCATGCCGGCTCTCGAATATCGCCCGATTGAACTGTGAGATGCTGCCGTGTCTGACCATCGCGGGACACGGCGGATAATATACCATGGCCGTCAATTTCCGTTGCATATAAGATCATCTTGCCATTCGGGGCAAAGCTGGGGGATTCGTCGAATTTGGAATTTGTCAGTATTTGCACCTGACGGGAACCAATGTCCTGAACAGCCACGTTGAACTGATTATTGCTATTGCGGTGTATGAACGTAAAACTCTTGCCATCCTGGCTGAAATCCGGGCTGACATTGTAGCCGCCTTCGAACGTCAGGCGCTCGGCATTGCTGTTTTCTCCACTGGTGACCGACATACGATAAATTTGCGGACTACCGCCACGGTCGGACGTAAAAATAATCGAGCGACCGTCGGGAGAAAAATTAGGTTCGGTATCGATGCCGGAACTTCTGCTCAATCGTTGCAGGCCGCTGCCGTCGACATTGACCAGGAAAATCTGAGATCCACCTTGGTTGCTCAGCACCACCGCCAGTTTCCTGCCATCCGGCGACCACGCCGGCGCACTGTTGCTGCCCTTGAAGCTAGCCACCGCTTTGCGCTCTCGGCTCGCCAAGGTCTGCACATATACCACCGGTTTTTTGTTCTCGAACGACACATAGGCCAGTTGATTGCCATCCGGCGACCAGGCCGGAGAAATGATCGGCTCGGAATATTCGATGATCGATTGCGCGTTATAGCCATCGGCATCCGCGACTTGAAGCGCATATTTGTTGCCGCGCTTCAGCACGTACGCAATCCGCGTACTGAACACCCCGACATCGCCAGTGAGGGCTTCATAGATTGTATCGGCAATCCGATGCGCCGCGGCGCGTAATTGCGTCCGCGGTACCGTTATCGCCAATCCGGTCAACTGGGAGCGCTTAGCCACATCCATGAGCCGGAACTGGAGTTCGACATGATCGCCCGATACCGAAATGGCCCGGCCAATCACTAAGGCATTAGCGCCACGATTGGCCCAATCGGCATAGGCGACTTCGGCCGGTTCATGCGGCGACAGACCGGCCGGATCGACCAACTTGAACAAGCCGGTGCGCTGCAGGTCGGCACTGATGATCGGCGTGATTGCGGGTTGCAGCTTGCCTTCCTCAGCAAAGGGAACGATCGCGATCGGGATGCGCGATGCACCGCCACCGAAAATTTCAATATTTAGTTGAGCCTGCAATGAGGTGCTGATGCACAGCAGCATCACGATCAGTGCAGTACGGGTATGTGTGAACCAATGAATGAACATGACGATAGGATGAGGGATGACAAAAGATTTCGTTGATTATAGCAATCATTCAAGATAATGCACTTTAATATTCAAATTGCGAAACTCATTGAATAATGAAGGATCGGGCGGCAACGGCAGCGGTTTCGACAAAAAGATCGCTCGCTCGACCGCGCTGTCAAACGCGGCATGACCGCTGCTCCTGCTTAACCTGGCATCCAGAATATCGCCGCCGGGCAGCAAGGTCACGCTGAATTCCGCAACCGGATTCCCCGGTAAATCCGGAGGCATCACGATCCGGCTGCGTATCTTGGCAAGAATCAGTGCCTTGTATTTGCCAATCTCGCTGGTGATCTGATTCCTGGCGGCAGCCTGCTGCGCCGCACGTTGCGCTTCGGCCTCCTTACGCGCTTTGGCTTCTTGTTCACGCTGCCGTTGCGCGGCTTGTTCTTTTTCCTTCTGTTTTTGCAGTTCCTTTTGTTTTTCCAGTTCTTTTTGCTTCTCTATTTCCTTTTGCTTCTCGAGTTCTTTTTGTTTCTCAAGTTCTTTCTGCTTTTCGAGCTCCTTTTTTTTCTCAAGCTCTTTCTGTTTCTCCAGTTCCTTGACTCGCTCCTGTTCTTTGAGCTTTTCTTGTTCCTTTTTCTTTTGTTCTTCCAGGTCGGGCTTGGTTTCTTTCTTGACGGGCTCAGGCTTCTCCTTGAGCGCGATGTCGGGTTTCTTGACTGGCGGCGTCACCGCTTTTGCCGCCTCGGGCTTGGCGGGTTCCGGCTTGGGCGGCTCGGGTTTGGGTTTGGCCTCCTGCACAGGCTTGGGTTGTTTCGGAGGCGGTTGCGTTTTCACGGGCTCCTGGACAATAGGCTTCGGCAATTCCGTCCAGATATCCACGATCATGCCTTCTGGCGGATGATCCTTCCAGTTCAGCCCAAACATCAATAGCGCAATAAAGATCAGGTGCACCAAAATAGCCAGGCCGCCGGCCAGCAGGGATTTGGGTTCGGAATGCGGATAATTGCGCAGCACGCTCACACTCATGACCGCCCCTTCACTTTTGCTGAGCCAGCAAGCCTACTTTCTGCACTTGATTCTGCTGCAACACATCCATCACCTTGATGACTTCCTCGTACCGGACGTTTTTATCCGCGGCGATCACCACCGGTTGTTCCGGGTTCTGCGCTTGTTTTTGTTTGACGGCATCGATCAATTGAGTGCGGTCGACTTTCTGCTCTGCCGTCGACTTGGCCCGATCGCGCAGCGTGAGACTGCCGTCCGCCTTGATGATCACCTCCAGCGGCATGGTCGGCGTCGCCAGCGATTTACCGATCTGAGGCAATTCGATCTGACCATGATTGATCATCGGTGCCGTCACCATGAAAATAATCAGCAGCACCAACATCACATCGATATAGGGCACTACATTGATTTCATTCATGAGTCGATGCTTGCGACGTGCCATGGCTATCCTCTCCGTGTTCGTTTATTGTGCCGCACGCCGCTGCAGGACATTGGACAATTCTTCCATGAAGCTCTCGAACCGGGTCGCCAGTTGATCCGTGCGGCTGGCGTAGCGGTTGTAGGCCACGACCGCAGGAATGGCGGCAAACAGGCCCATCGCGGTCGCAATCAGCGCCTCGGCAATTCCCGGCGCGACATGGGCGATGGTCGCTTGCGTAACGCTGGACAAGCTGCGGAAAGAATTCATGATGCCCCACACGGTTCCCAATAGGCCGATATACGGACTGACGGAGCCCACGGTGGCCAGAAATGACAGATGCGACTCGAGATAATCCATTTCTCGCTGATAGGTAGCGCGCATCGCCCGCCTGGTGCTTTCCATGACGGCATCGAGATCCGATCCGATCGGGTGCTTGTTGAATTCATTGAAGCCGGCTGCAAAGATGCGCTCCATGCTGCCCGATACGTAACGCGAATTGGTGGTGCGCTGATACAGAGAATTCAAATCGGCGCCCCGCCAGAACACATCCTCAAACTCGTCGGTTTTGTTGATCTCGTTACGAATGACGAATAATTTTCGAAAAATATACCACCACGATAACAGCGAAATCATCACCAAAATCAACATCACCAGTTGCACCAACACACTCGCGCCAGTGATCAAATGCAGAAATGACATATCTTGCGTTACTGTTGTACTCATTCGGGCTTCCCAATTTTCTCACGTAATGGCACTGGAATACTGACTGGCTTGAGCGTATCCGCACCGACACACACCACATGCACCGTGGCACTCACTAATTTGACCTGACTGCACAATACTTCCTGAAACAACGTAATACGGCTTCTCCCAACCTCTTTCACTGTCACTGTCACATTCAACAAATCGTCCAGCACCGCCGGTTTGACATAGTCGATCTGGATCGACCGTATCATAAAAAAAATGTTATGAGTCTCGGTCATCGATTTTGCATTGAACCCCAATTCCCGGAGCCACTCATAGCGGGCCCGCTCCATGAAATTGAGATATGACGCATGATAAACCACGCCACCGGTATCCGTATCCTGATAATAAACCCGAATGGGAAGTAAAAAATTACTGCTCAACATGCCCTAAAATACTCGATGAAAATGAACCTATATTTTTCAATTGCCCGGTCGATGCGATGATCGGATCGAAGCCATCCGGCACAGCTTGTTTTCATCCGGCGGCCGCGATGCCTTGACTCATAAAAAGCGTCATTATAAACGCTGCCAAGGGCACCACCATGATAAAAATGATTTCTTTTGTGAAGTTGTAACCTGCCACTCAAGTCATTGGCACCGACATCACTCATTCGGTACCGCCTTACGCTGCGTCCTAGTTATTATCGTTCATTAGGCCGGAAAAACCCCCGTGGACAAGTAGCGGTCACCCCGGTCGCAGACGATGAACACGATCACTGCCTGCTCGACCTGGGCGGAAACTCGCAATGCCGCAGCCAGTGCGCCGCCCGATGAAATTCCGGCGAATATGCCTTCTTCGCTCGCCATGCGCCGGGTCAACTCTTCGGCTTCGTGCTGGGAGACATACAATAATTCATCCACGCGACCGACATCATAAATTTTCGGCAAATAAGCCGGCGACCATTTTCGAATGCCGGGAATTTGCGAGCCTTCTTCCGGCTGCACGCCGATGATTCTGATGGCCGGTTTCTGTTCCTTGAAAAACCGCGAGCAGCCCATGATCGTGCCGGTAGTTCCCATGCTGCTGATAAAATGCGTGATTCTGCCGTCGGTATCGCGCCAAATTTCCGGCGCGGTGCCTTCATAATGCGCCAGCGGATTGTCGGGATTGGCAAACTGATTCAAAATCACGCCCTGACCTTGATCGCGCATCGCCTCGGCCACGTCACGCGCGTGTTCCATTCCGCCGGTTTTAGGCGTCAGTTTGATCTCTGCACCATAGGCGCGCATCGATTGGCGCCGTTCGACGCTCAGATTCTCGGGCATCACCAGCACCATGCGATACCCCATGATGGCCGCCGCCATCGCCAGCGCGATACCGGTATTGCCGCTGGTGGCTTCGATCAGCGTATCGCCAGGTTTGATTTCGCCACGTTTTTGGGCATGCAGAATCATCGACAACGCCGGACGGTCCTTCACCGAACCGGCAGGATTGTTCCCTTCCAGCTTGGCGAGAATGATATTACTGGTGGCGCCAGGCAGATGCTTGAGCTTTACCAAAGGCGTGTTGCCGACAAAATGTTCAATGGTTTTATACATGGAAAATTTCAACGTAAATCATTTGAGGTTATCACACATGCCGCTCACATTAAAACCATCTCTCATCTGAATCACAAACAAAAACCCCTCTGGGATTCCCAGAGGGGTTTTAACGTGAAAAATACGTATCAACGATTACTGCTTGGCAGGGGTCACAGCACCGTCGCCCTCAACCGTCACGAGGTCGCGAAGTTGTTCGATCGTTCCAGAACCAATCCCATTTACTTTTTTCAGGTCATCGATGGCAACAAAGGAACCATTCTTTTCCCGATGTTCGATAATGGCCTTTGCTTTAACGGCACCAATGCCTTGTAGAGATTCAAGTTCAGCCTGCGACGCCGTATTGATGTTCACCGCCGCAAACGAGGTAGTCACGAACAGGATGGTCAAACTCACGACGAGAAGAATTTTCTTCATAGTATGTCCTTTATTAGAAACAACCGATGCCCAGAAAAGCACTTCAGTTTTTAGTTGAAAAAAACCTGAACACAACTGTCAGATGGCAGGTATACAGGTCTGGCTTTCATCGGATTCAGCAGAAATTAATTTATAGGACATGCCTACCGATTTTCATGCATTCCGAAAACGGGAACGTTTAACCAGGACGATTGAAATCAGCGGCAGTAGCAACCCAATCAGTGTGGCGGTAATCAATAATGGACCCAATTCGCT
Organism: Nitrosomonas sp. JL21; assembly: GCF_009833095.1. Lineage (GTDB taxonomy): Bacteria > Pseudomonadota > Gammaproteobacteria > Burkholderiales > Nitrosomonadaceae > Nitrosomonas. The sequence goes on along the minus strand of NZ_QRCB01000035.1, from coordinate 5,355 downwards.
GTAATCCGCGGGCACTGTGATCTCCCCGGTCGATTCCTTGACTTCCCGGGTCACGACATAGATTTGATTCAGATACTTGGTTCCCAACTGCGACGCGGATAAAGCGAGATTGGTGAATGACGCCATCACGGCAAAAAAAGTCGCCTTGAGCCGTTCCGGCGCGGAATTGGCGATCCAGGCCAACATCGGGATCATCGCGATCTGGCCGAGCGGCGACTCCAATGCCGTGTCGATCAGCGCAATGAAGCGGGCATCGACGATTCCGCCGGTCATTGCCGCAGTCCATTCATGCAAGCCAAAATACATGCCGATGATCGGCATAGACAACACCGTGCCGGCAATCGTCAGAAAACCGATGATATAGGCAATCGATCGCTCTGCCATGAAGCGGCGGAAAATGAACATGCCGAATAACGTCAGTACTGCGCCGATCAACGACAACACCGCCAGAAATTGCTGATCAAACCCCAGTTCGTCGATCATCCACCAGGTCGATCCGGCGCCTGGCCCGGGAATGGCGCGAAAAATGAAAATCATGAACGCGGTGCCGACCAGCACATTACGGGCTTCAGGTTCCAGTTCATCGGTCAATCGCCACATCAGAAAGATCACGATGGTCATCGAAATCGCGAATATGATTTCCTCACCGCCCGGTATGCGGCTCAAACCCACGCCCAGCGATATCAGCGTAAACGCCAGTCCTCCGCCGAGTATCCACCAATTGATCGAAGGCGGTGTGGAATGCATGCCGAGCAACCCGTCGATATCCTTTGGTTGATGCCCTTGCGCCAACAAGTGCTTGCGCTCGCGGCGCCGCAACCAGGATGCGAACACCACGCCCATGATCGAAATGAGCGGAATGATCAGCGCCAACTCATACACCAATAAATACACGGCTTCTTTTTCAGCTTCCGGCAACGATCCGGCATCGCGCAATAAAAATACATTGGCAACCGAAATCAACACGCCGCCGCCGATGATCGCAACGCGCCCCAAGGTCTGCATCGTGACGTGCATGAGTTTGCGCTTTTCAGGATCCAGCGCGATGCCGTTTTCATCCACGCGCGGCACCGCCTCCACCGTCATGGCATCCGCCACCACGTCCTGCAACACATACCCGATCGGCGCCAGCAATGCCGAAATCACATACCACGTTTCCACCGACGCCATCGCAGTCATCGTTTCGGTATGCCCCAACAGCCCTATCATGATCAGCAAGCTCAGCATGATCAGGCTGGCGCCGAGGTAAACCAACAGACTCTTCCAGCGCCATATCAGATCCACCAAATGACCCATCGGCATTTTCAGCGCCCACGGCAACATCATCCAGAATCCGAGCATGGCCAGAAACTCGGCGGAAAGCCCGAGCTTTTCCTTGACGTAGAATGTCCCGACGATACCGGTTAAACCCGACACCCCTGCCGCGACATAGACCATCAGTGGCGGCAGATAGGACAAGCGCATTTCACGTCCCAACGCAAGAATATTCGCGCTGAACCACTGAGTGATGATCATCAGAATTCCGTTAGAGGTTACTAAACTCTTCATAGCATGTCAGCTCGGCATCGTGTGTGAATGAATTATTTCTGCCGCGGACGCACGCCGACATTGACGGGAATCGACTTTTCCTGCTTGCCGCGGATGATCGTAACGTCAACGGTATTGCCCGGCGGCAGCGCGGCCACTGCCTTGAGCAATTCCGACGTGCTTTTCACCGTCTTGCCTTCCACGGCGATGATGATATCGCCCGGCTTGATGCCGGCCTTATCCGCCGGCCCATCCCGGAGCACGCTGGCAATCAAGGAACCATTCAAATGATCCATTCCGAATGATTCGGCCAGATCTTCGGTCAGATCCTGCATGCTGACCCCGAGCCAACCGCGCACGACGCTGCCGGATTGAATGATCTGCTCCATGATCTGCTTGGCGCTGTGAACCGGGATCGCGAAACCGATGCCGAGAGAACCGCCGCTGCGTGAATAGATCGCCGTGTTGATGCCGATCAAATTACCCGATGTATCCGTCAACGCGCCACCGGAATTTCCCGGATTCACGGCCGCATCGGTTTGAATGAAGTCCTCGAAGGTATTGATGCCCACCTTGCTTCTGCTCAATGCGCTGACGATGCCCATGGTCACGCTTTGGCCGACGCCGAACGGATTGCCGACCGCCAGCACGACATCGCCCACTTTGACCTGATCAGACAGGCCCAAAGTGATGGCTGGCAAATCCTGCAAATTGACTTTCAGCACTGCCAGGTCGGTTTCGGGATCCGATCCGATCAGGCTCGCCTTGGCTTTGCGCCCATCCACCAGCGCCACTTCGACTTCATCGGCGGCTTCGACCACATGATGATTCGTCAGAATATAGCCGTTGGCACTGACAATCACGCCAGAACCCAGGCTTGAGCGGCGCCGCGGTTTGGATTCGAACTGTTCTCCAAAAAATCTGCGGAACGCGGGATCATCCATGAACGGATGCGCCGGCTCGTTGACTTCTTTGCTGGTAAAAATATTGACCACCGCGGGCATTGCGATTTCCGCCGCTTTGGAATAACTGTCCGGCCTGTTATCGTCGACTACCGGCGCAGCTTCCCTGACCGTCACGATCTCGCCGCGCGGCCTCAGCGACAGCACATCCGGCCGCAATGTCGAGACCACAAAAAAAATAGCCAGCAATACAGTTGCCGTTTGTGCAAAAATCAACCAGAGTCGGTACATGGAAATGTTTTACTCCCAAATTAAAATAGCTGCGGTATTATCGTTCACTAAGCAGTCTGGAACAAAGGGAAAAAAATGCATCGCGATGAACTTGAGAATCACCTGAATCATTTATTGGAAATATCCCGCTTTCAGGATTATTGCCCAAATGGCCTGCAAGTGGAAGGGCATCCTGCCATCCACACCCTCATCAGCGGCGTTACCGCTTCGCTGGATCTGCTGCAGGCCGCAATAGCGGCCAAGGCCGACGCCATCCTGGTGCATCACGGCTATTTCTGGCGCGGCGAGGATATGCGCATCATCGGGTTGAAAAGCCGCCGCATCGCTGCGCTGATGAATCATTCCATCAATCTGTTTGCATACCATCTGCCTTTGGATGTGCATCCACAATTCGGCAATAACGCTCAACTGGGGAAAAAACTGGGATTGATCGAAACTGGTCGCTTCGGCGATCAGGATATTGCCATGCTGGGCGAATTGCCGCAGGCGACGACACTGGGCGCCTTCGGTGAAAAAATATCGCGCACGTTATTGCGCAAGCCCATGATGATCGGCGATCCGGATCGGCCCATCCGCCAGTTGGCCTGGTGCACCGGCGCTGCGCAAGGATATTTCGAATCAGCGATCCAGCACGGCATCGATGCGTTCATTACCGGGGAAATTTCCGAACAGTCGGTGCATAGCGCACGCGAATCCGGCGTGGCCTTCATTGCCGCCGGGCACCATGCGACCGAACGCTACGGCGTGCAGGCGCTGGGCGATCATATCGCGCAAAAATTCGCCATCCATCACCAGTTCATCGATATCGACAACCCCGTCTGACATGGATTACCTGGACGGCATCAACGGCCATCATTACCGATTGCCAAGGAAACTCTCAGAAAAGAGAGTCAGCGAGGATCAAGCATGGCGAACTCTGATTCAACATACGCGGTGTATGGTCGATCCATGAACATTTCGAATAGGGTTTCATACGCTGCCGTATTCGTTGACCGAGCGCAGTAATTTTTCAGAGTGTCTCTATGAGCGTATCACTGTTTGTTGTCATCATCTTTCTTCCTTTTGCCGGAAAACATCGTCCACCAGATGATAAAAAGAAACAAACCCAATGCCACTGCTGCTTCAACGACGAGTAACCACCACATACTTTACAAGTAATACCAAAAGTTAATCAATTGAGCCGTCACTTTAACCAAAATCCGATGAAAAACCAAACCTGTTTTATCGTTGTCCTGCTGTTATTGCTGAATGCTTGTTCCACCGGAACCATCAGTCCGCCGGCCAGCCAGCCTCCTGCTCCCGCAACTGCGCCGGTAGCGGAAAAACCCCAGGCCAAATCGATTCACAAACCCGTCCAGTGGTCAGCCTTGCCCGGTTGGACGCAAGATGAGCTATTGCCCGCTTGGCAGACGTTTGTCAAAAGTTGCACGGTGCTCAAAAAGCAGTCCCTGTGGAAAGAATCCTGCGAAGCGGCCATTGCACTGCAAAAACCGACGAATGCCGCTGTTCGGGCGTTCTTCGAGCGCTACTTTGCGCCGTATCAGGTCATCAACGCCGACGCGACCGAAGAAGGACTGGTCACCGGCTATTACGAACCTTTATTGAAAGGCAGCCGCAAGCCGTCAAAACGCTACCGCCATGCCCTTCATACCGCACCCGCTGAGTTATTGACCATCGATCTGGGCGCAACCTATCCGGAACTCAAGGATCTGCGCCTGCGCGGCCGAGCCGATGGCCGCAGGATCGTGCCGTATTACACTCGCGCCGATATCATGAATAACCCAGGCATACTCGATAAATATGCTTTTCTGTGGGTAGAGGATGAAGTCGAGTTATTCTTTCTGCATGTGCAGGGCTCGGGGCGCATCGTTTTTGATGACGGCAACGTCATGAAAATCGGCTATGCCGACCAGAATGGCCATCCTTACAACTCAATCGGCAAAGTCTTGGTGCAGCGCGGCGAAATGGCGCTGGAGCAGGCCTCGATGCAGGGCATCAAGCAATGGGGACAACAGAATCCACAAAAATTGCCCGAGTTATTGCAGCAGAACCCCCGCTATGTCTTCTTTCGCGAATTACCGGCTGATTCGTCCGGGCCGATCGGCGCGCTCGGCGTGCCGCTGACTGCGGGCAGAAGCATCGCTATCGACCCCCTGTCGATCCCGCAAGGCGCGCCGGTATTTCTCGCCACCACTTGGCCGAACACTCAGAAACCGCTGAACCGCCTGATGGTAGCGCAGGATGTCGGCAACGCCATCAAAGGCGGCATACGCGCTGACTTCTTCTGGGGATTCGGCCAGGACGCCGCCAATCAAGCCGGAAAAATGAAACAGACCGGGAAAATGTGGGTGCTGATGCCGCACGGATATCAAGCGCCGGTCTTGAGCAAGCAATGATTCCGCATCATGCTTGCTCAAGGAGGATACAAATAAAAGCGCAGCTTTCGGCTACGCAAAATCAATCGCCAGATTCGCCCCAACCAGCAGCACCGCATCGCCATGAGTATAGGTATGATAAAACCCATTCACGCCGCCATCGACCCAGCCATCATCCTGCACCGTCACAAGATCCCCGGCATTGCCGTGGAGTTTCAGGGTATTGGACGTATCCGATAGATTGAGCACGCTGTCGGCAG
>NZ_QRCB01000034.1 GCF_009833095.1 Nitrosomonas sp. JL21 | reverse complement strand
GTAATTGAAAAAAATTTAGAAAGTGAGGAAGGAAAAAATTTATTACAACACCTTTTAAAAATGACAAAGCGAATGGAAAAGGGACTTTTGGATTCAGGGTATGAAATTATAGAGAGTGACCACCCTGTCGTGCCATTGATGCTGAGAGATACAAAAAAAACCTCCGAGGTGGTTCAATATTTATTTGAGGCGGGTATCCTGGCAACGGGGTTAAATTTTCCAGTTGTACCCAAGGGGGATGAGGAAATTCGATTCCAGATTTCAGCTGATCATACGGAGCATGATATTGATTATGTCCTGGGGGTTTTAAAAAAATACAAAGAAAAAACATGAAAATATTCTAAACAAGCTGCAACGACTTAATTCAAAATATATTCAATGGGGTGTTGCCGGCTTTAAACAAAGGTATTTTTTGAGAACGATTGGTTCTCTTTTAACCATTAACCTATATGTAGAGGTGGTTTGAATAAATTTGCATTTTGACTTTTCAAAATGTAGATTGTCTGTTTAATTAATTTTATATTTTAAAGGAGCACAAAAATGAAAAAAGTTTTCAAGGTTACTGCAATTTTATTTCTCTTTATCTGTTTTTTAGGGTCGTCGTCATCAGCAGATATTCTTAAGGATATTAAGGAGCGAGGCTATGTAAAAGTAGGGGTGATGCCAGTGCTCCCCGGTTTCAGCTATATAGACAGTAAAGGTGTGCATAAAGGCTCTGAAGTTGATTGTGCAAAGGCACTTGCTGCTGCAGTTGGTGTTGATATCAAATACAAATCCCTGGATCAGAAAACCAGATTCACAGCCCTTCAGTCAGGAGAGGTTGATGTTATCTTTATGCTGGCAACATGGACCATGAGCCGTGATACAAAAATTGGTATGGAATGGCCACGAGTTACCTTTTATGACGGCCAGAGTTTTATGCTTCGCAAGAGTTTAGGGATTACAAATCCTTTGGAATTAGATGGTGTGACTGCAGCTTCCACGGCAGGCAGCTCTGCAGAACGTAACACGGCTGACTTTTTCCTTGCAAATAACATGAAGTACAAATCACTTGTTTTTGATAAACATGATGATACCTATCGGGCATACGACGAAGGCCGAGCCGACCTTATGGTTGGAGATCGGTCCCAGCTTGCATCTCGACGAGCTGCCATGAAAAATCCGGAAGAGCATATAATTTTAGATGAAATGATTACAAAAGAGCCTTTAGGTCCTGTGACTGCAGGAGGAAACCCAAAATGGACTGAAGTTGTAAGATGGACAATGAATGCATTGATTACGGCTGAAGAAAAAGGCATCACCCAGGCCAATGCTAAACAAATGGCTGCAACTTCTGTTGATCCTGAAATAAAACGTCTTCTTGGCGTTTTAGACACTCTGGGACCAGATATGGGTCTTGAAAAAGATTGGGCATTAAACGCGATTCTGGCCGTTGGTAACTATGGTGAGATATTTGAACGTAATATTGGTAAGAATACGATTTTGAAACTTGATAGAGGCGTAAATAACCTTTGGACAAAAGGTGGATTGATGTATTCTCAACCCTTTAAATAAATATTTATAAATTTCAATGCTAAAAGTGCCGCCAGTCTGAATTATATTGCTGGCGGCACAAAAGGTTGAGTACCAATGAAGAACAAAGAACGACATGTAGTTGTGAAAGAATTTTCCCGGTTTCAGAATTACTCATTTCGTATGATTTTTTATCAGATAACGTTTCTGCTGACAATTCTGGGTACAGGGTATTGGCTTACCAGCAATATTATCAAAAATATGATTCAACGAGGAATATCCTCTGGTTTCGGTTTTATGATCAAGGAATCCGGATTTGATATTAGTGAGACGATTCCATTGCCTCTGATTGAAGGAAGAGGGCTCTTTATTGTTATTCTATTCCTGGCATATGTTCTCGGCTTTATTCTTGTTTATTGGCGGGCTCACAGTAAAGGCGAGAAAATAAGCCCCCGTGCCAATAAAGTTTTAATCGCAGCTTTTTTCCTGATTGGGGTGCTGGGGTCATTGTTCTATTTGATGGGTGATTCCATTGCATGGATTGGATTCAGTCAAGTAAGCAGTTATAGCTTTGCCATACTGACGGGCGTTTTAAATACATTGAAACTGGCTTTTGCCGGCTGTATCACAGCCACCATTGTTGGTTTGATGGTTGGAATAGGAAGACTTTCACCGAATTGGTTATTAAAACGACTTTCGGGTATCTATGTGGAAACCTTTAGAAATATTCCCATATTACTGCAAATTCTTTTCTGGTATTTTATCGTTATTGGCGTTCTTCCCAGTGTGCGGCAAAGCATTAATTTTTATGATATGTTTTTCTTGAATAATCGTGGCGCCTATTTTCCCATGGTGAATCCTTGTGAGGGTTTTCGTCCGTTTATGCTAGTCCTTGTTTTAACGATAATATCGATCTGTTTCATGGGTCGATATAAAAAAAAGAAAATAGAGCTTGAGGGAAAAGAATTCAAAATTTTTTATCCTTCTCTATTCATTTTTGCAGGTTTATCTTTGTTTTCCATTATGGTTTTTGGGACACCAATATCCTTGAGTTATCCGATTTTAAAGGGTTTTAACTTTCAAGGGGGACTGGTTTTAAGCCCAGAATTTGTGGCAATGTTTTTAGGGCTGGTTATCTACACGTCTGCATATGTTGCTGAAATAGTTCGAAGTGGTATACAGGCAATTTCCAAAGGTCAGATTGAGGCAGGACTGGCTCTGGGGCTTAAGCGGGGACAATTGTTGCGGCTGGTTGTTCTGCCACAATCCTTACGGGTGATTATTCCACCATTGACGGGACAATATCTTTCTTTGGCCAAAGATACCTCTTTGGGCGTGGCCGTGGCATATCCCGAGCTGGCAAGTGTCAGCGGCACCATTATGGCAGTATCCGGTCAGGTTGTAGAAGTGTTAGCATTGACGATGTCAGTCTATTTAACAATAAGTCTTCTGATATCATTGTTCATGAACTGGTATAATACCCAAATTACAATGGAGGAGAGATGAATACTTGCGTTTCCAAAGTGGTAGATATTGATGAAGACGCTATTGGCCCGCCAAGGTTGGAAATCGGTATTCTCGGCTGGCTGAAATCAAATCTTTTCAGTTCATGGTTAAACACTACAATCACCTTTATATGCCTTTGGATTAGTTACAATTTATTTGTATTCATTACCAAATGGGCTGTTATCGGTGCCTCATTTGGCAAAGCACCGGAAAATTGTAAAGATTGTTCGGGCGCATGCTGGTCCGTTATCAGGGATACATGGACACTTTTTTTAATGGGTCGATACCCCTCTGAAGAACGGTGGAGACTGCTGGGGATTCTTTTTATTGTAGGGGCTCTGATCATCGTATCTTTTTTCAAAAAAGTGAGAAACTGGAGAGGAAAATATTATTTGTGGGCATTTTCAATTATTCCCATCCTGATATTACTCAAAGGCGTTGATGTTTTTGGGCTTAAGGTAGTTGATACTGAATTGATCGGCGGCCTTTTGTTAACGGTTCTTTTATCCATCATCGGCCTTGGGTTTGGTTTTCCTCTGGGTGTTTTATTGGCTTTGGGAAGACGCAGCAGGGGGCTTCCTATCATAAAATGGATTTGTATCGTTTATATAGAAGTCATTCGAGGGATACCCATTGTCAGCATGCTCATCATTGCTTCAATTCTTTTACCCTTGTGTCTGCCCTCTGATGTTTCCCTTGGCCTCGTTTTAAGGGCCCAGGTGGGTATCATCCTTTTTTCGGCAGGGTATATTGCTGAGATTATAAGGGGGGGGTTGCAGGGAGTTCCCAAGGCCCAAGAAGAAGCAGCTTGGAGTATTGGCCTTAATTATTGGAAAACCATGGTATTCGTAATTTTACCCCAGGCCTTACGCATCGTTATTCCTCCTTTGGTGAGCATTTTTATAACATTCATAAAAGCGACTTCACTTGTCACGGTAATTGGTTTGTTTGATTTGTTAGGCATGGCCGGGGTGGTTGCTGCAAATCCAAAATGGTTGGGTAAAATTGTGGAGGCATATGTATTTGTTGCTGCGATTTACTGGGTCATTTGTTACTCTCTTTCCAGGTATGCAATGAATATAGAGAAACAACATAAAGCAAGAGAGCATTAATATAGGTTAGATATTTGTTAAAACTTTGTCAAAAAAAATGATATCATTATATCCTTTGGCTATAGGATATAATGTTGACAAATTTTATCGTATGCACTAATTTTTTCAAGTATTTGCGGAATCGGGTTATTATAATTTGCATAAAATATTAATTGAATTGTGATTATATGAAAAAACAAGAAATAATAGAACTTGATGAGCTGGACAAAAATATCATTAAGGAGCTTAACAAGGATGGAAGGGTATTATACCGAGAGATAGCTCATAAATTGAAAATTTCTGAAGGGTCAGTTCGCTATCGAATAAAAAAAATGAAAGAATGTGGTTACCTGAGGATTGTTGGCGTTGTTGACCCTTTGTATTTTAAAAATAATATCAATGCTTTGATTGGAATAAATTTAGAAGCCCGGGCCCAGCGAGAAGAAGTTTTGAAAAACATATCCGATCTTAGCGGAGTAAAGTCGGTCTGCTCTCTAACTGGGCGCTATAATATGATTGCAGAAGTCGCTTTTCAATCCAGAGATGATTTAAGAATTTTCCTTGATGAAGGCCTTGTCCAGATTAATGGCATCAGCAATACAGAAACCTTTATATATTTGTCAGGGATCGGTAAATGGGTCTGATCCTTGATGCTAAATTAATTTTTTACCATAAATACAGGCGATTGTTTGTTTATAGAATGCTGTAATTGTCGGGAAGGGCAAAAGTATCCATTCTTTTTACCATTGTTTAAAAACAAACGCTATCCCATTCAGGTTTTAAATAAGGGCCTGGTTTTGTCAATTCATTTTAAACTCAAGGAAAGGTTTTTTGATCATGGTAGTTTCAAATAATATAGAATCCCAGTTTTCGGATGAGAAAATAATAGAAATTGATAACCTTCATAAATGGTATGGTGATTTTCACGTACTCAAAGGAATCAATTTGACTGTGAAAAAGCAGGAACGAATCGTTATTTGCGGCCCCTCAGGATCTGGAAAATCCACATTAATCCGTTGCATTAACCGGCTTGAAGAACATCAGCGCGGTTCAATCATTGTTGATGGTGTTGAATTAACAAATAATAGTAAAAATATTGAAAAAATTCGTACGGAAGTCGGCATGGTGTTTCAAAATTTTAACCTTTTTCCGCATTTGAGTATTCTTGATAATCTTATTCTTGGACCTGTCTGGGTGAGATCCATTTCTAAAATGAAAGCCCGGGAAAAGGCCATGCACTATCTTGAAAAAGTGCATATTGCCGAGCAGGCCCATAAATATCCGGGACAATTATCAGGAGGACAGCAGCAAAGGGTGGCCATCGCTCGAAGCCTGTGCATGAATCCAAAGGTCATGCTGTTTGATGAACCAACCTCTGCTCTTGATCCCGAGATGATTAATGAAGTATTGGATGTCATGATCGACCTTGCCCATGAAGGCATGACCATGATTGTCGTCACCCATGAAATGAATTTTGCCCGGAAAATGGCTCACCGGATTTTTTTCATGGACCATGGAAAGGTTGTGGAAGAAAACACCCCCGATGAATTTTTTGAAAACCCCCAGGACGAAAGAACTAAAACCTTTATAAACCAAATACTGGCTTAACGAATGGCTATTGGTTTTTGAGGCTTTTGTCCAGGTGGCTAAATTATAAAATTTCAGACCCGCCCCTAATTCAGGTGATGGTATCTCGGATGGAAGCGGGTTTGGTGAATAGAACGGCTCGTGATATATAATTTTATTCTTCCAGGACATTAACAACGGCAGGTTACAAACTATCCTGCCGTTGTTGATAATTCCCCCCATATTTTTTAAATCCACATTAACCAAATAACACCCAGACCTTTATCTTGTTCGTTCTGTTTTTTTGGTATTTGCCTTGACGATTTGATATTGAAAGATTAAACTGTCCGACAGTTTGATCGTTTGGTTGGGCTGATTTTTTAACCCGGGATAAATTTTATGAATGTTCAATTTAAAAAAATGAAACCCTTGAAATCATACCAGCATGTGGTGGATGAAATTGTAAAGGCTATATGCGATGGAAAGCTTAAAGCAGGGGACAGGCTGCCGCCGGAAATGAAGCTTAAGGAATTATTTGATACCAGCCGGGGAACCATCAGGGAAGCGCTCAGGGTATTGGAGCAAAAGGGATTGATTGCCATTCGAACAGGGGTGAAAGGGGGAGCCAGGGTCCTTGAGGCAAATACAAAACCCATGAGTGACAATGTGGCCATCCTCATCCGCCAGCAGAAAGTATCTCTGCAAAATCTGGCAGAATTCAGAGAAATGATGGAAGGCCATATTTCAGAGCAGGCAGCAAAGATGGCTGATAAGAATGATATAAAGGTCTTAAACACCATTTTATCACAGGCTAAGGATCATATAAAAACAAAGCCATCGAGCTGGAAAGAGTTCCACAAGATGGATGCAAGCTTTCACAGGTTATTGGCCCAAATTGCGGGGAACCCTCTTCTTGAGGCAAATCTTGTTGCCGTGCACGACAATATCCAGATTTATTTTCATCAGTATCTGCCCTGGAGCGAGGCATTGCTTCTTGATAATTATAAGGATTTATGTGATATCGCAAAGGCAATAGAACAAAAAGATCCCATCCTTGCCTGCAGGCTTGCCAAAGACCATGTGTCAAAATTCAACGAATTGATGGAGAAAAATTTGAATGATTGAAAACCCCTATATCTTTAAAATCCAAAGATATTGTATCCATGATGGTCCCGGCATCAGAACCACGATTTTTTTCCAGGGCTGCCCCTTGTCCTGCCTCTGGTGCCATAATCCTGAAAGCCAGGCCATGCCCGTTAAAAGCGATAAAAAAAATATAGACAAGTTGGCTGATTTCTTGATGGAAGAAATAGAAAAAGATCTCATTTTCTATGATGACTCCCGCGGCGGGGTGACGTTTTCAGGTGGAGAGCCCCTGTGCCAGCCCCAATTATTATTCAGGCTATTAGATCTTTGCCGGAAAAAAGAAATTCATACCTGTCTGGATACGTCGGGGTATGGCGATAATAAGATTATTTTAAAGGCTGCAAAAAAAGCGGATCTGTTTTTGTATGATATTAAATTATTGGATACAAAACTCCATGAAAAATATACAGGAAAGAGCGTTGGTCCTGTTCTTGAGAATTTAAAGCAATTGTCAAAACAAAGGGCTGCGATTCGATTGCGTTTTCCTTTCATCCCCCAGATGACGGATACCAGTGAAAACATTGGCAGTATCATTGCTTTTTTAAAGGAAAATACAATTTACCGGGATATTCATATCCTGCCCTTTCACAAGGCAGGCGAAGGGAAATATTCATCATTGAATATGAAAAATCAGATGAAAGATATAAAGGTGCCTTCCCAAGAAAAGTTGACCAGAATAAAAGAACAATTTGAATCCAGAGGATTCAATGTAACCCTGGGCGGATAAAATAATGGCGGATAAAAAAATGAATTCAAGAATAGAAGACTTGCGAAAAAAGACCCGGGAGAAACCAGTGACCATCTCCCATGAAAGGGCGCAACTGGTTACTTCTTTTTATGAAACCTATGTCAGCATGGGTGAATCCATCACCGTTCAAAGGGCATTGTGCCTGAAACATATCCTTGAAAATAAAAAAATATGTATTGATGATAATGAACTCATTGTCGGAGAACGCGGGCCTGAACCCAAAGCCGTTCCTACTTATCCTGAAATCTGTCTGCATTCTTTAAACGATCTTGAGATTCTAAACTCAAGACCCAAGGTGGCCTATAAGGTTTCTGAGGAAACAAAGAGAATTTATGCGGAAAAGATTATCCCGTTCTGGAAAGGCAAAACCATAAGGGAAAAGATATTTAATGCCATGGATGATCCTTGGATTGATGCTTTTAATGCCGGGATGTTTACCGAGTTCCAGGAACAGCGCTCCCCGGGGCATACTGCCGGAGGAGACCTGATTTACCAAAAAGGGTTCAATGACCTGAAGCAAGAGATAAGGCAATGTCTCGGGGGCATTGATTTTTTTAAGGATAGTGAGGCCCTTGAAAAACAGGAGGTCTTAAAATCTCTTGATATTGCAGCAGATGCCCTGATTGTTTTTGCCTTCCATAATTAACTCTCAAAATTTATTATTTTTATTATCATCTCAACAAGGGTGTCCTTACTTTATTTGGTTTGACTAAATTGTTTTTTTTCACAGAATCAAGGCGACCTCCTATTGATATATTATATTTGGTCATTTTTTATTTTAGAGTAGAAATATATAATAGATTTTACTTTGTCAATAATTTTATTAAAATATTTTTCTTTTAAAGTAAAGCTATACAAAACACAACCAACAAATTCATAACACCCATTATTCTGGTGATGAATTAAAACCCGGCTTTAACAATTTTTTGTAGAGTAAATGTCTCGAATGGATGGGGGGGGGGTTATTTTTTCCGGTGCAGCCGCAGCAATGTAATTTCACTCTGGGTATTGAATCTAACGGGAATCCCGACAACGCCAACTCCCTGACCCGTGTAACCCGTCATTTCAGCATAATGCCAGACACCTCGATAATATTTTTTCCCATAACGAAGATGCCGGATCACGGGTATTCCTCCGGGAAGGCAGATCTGTCCACCGTGGGTATGGCCAGTGAGATAAAGGCTATAACCATTATCAGCGGCCAGATCAAACAAGGATGGTGCATGAACCAAAGCAATTTTAAATCCTTCCGGGGATTCTTTAAGCGCCTGTAAAGATTGTTCTCCATAGTAATAATAGGGATCATCCAGCCCTGTTACTGAAATCCGGCTGCCGCCACGATCAATATCAATCGTTTCGTTGACCAGCATTGTAATCCCTGCCATCTCAAAGGGCTCAACCATGGCGCAGGTATCGTGATTGCCCAGGACAGCCATAATTCCATCCCTTTGCTGAATACAAGGAACAATTTGATGCAGCATGTCCAGTATTTTTTTAAAACCACCCCTTGTACCTACCCTATAATCTCCCGTTAAAACGCATAGATCCACTTTGAGCCCATCAATTTTTTCACAAATTTTTTTATCCATTTCAGGGAGAGAATCAAGATGAAGATCCGTCATATGCAAAATTGTGTATCCTTCAAACCCCGCGGGGAGATCATCAAAATAAAGATCAACTTTGTTTAACACTATATTTTGAGCATTGGCAAAACCCTTCTTAAAAAAAGGAGTAAGTTTTAAAAGCACTCCAAAAATCCGGATAAGAAGCCCAAACAAAGACCACTTGATTCGGACTTTCTCACCATATTTACGATATTTATAATTGCCGGCTTCCATAACCGACCGGGCCTTTGCCCAGATCAGACGATTTTGTTTTTTTATTTCAGTTCCTGGCTTGTCCACGTAATACCTTTTTTTTAAATTTTGGGCCTTACCCACAGAATTATCCATAATACAGGGCCGCCTGGTCCAGTTCATTCTCTGAAAAAATCTTGACTCCATTTTGTTTTAACAGAGCAGATGTAACCCCAAAGCCGGGTATAAGATGGGATGCAAATTGGCCGTCATAAATATTATGCGCACCACATGAAGGACTTTTTTCCTTTAATATGGCCACCTCAATGTTAAAACGCCTGGCAATACTGAGTGCATATTCAGCGCCTCTGATAAAAAAAGAAGTGACATCGCAGCCATGGATATCAAGGACCTTTGCCATTCCTTTTAACACGTCCAAGCCATTGCCATTGACAATCCGGGCCTCGGGCCTGGGGATTTTCAATCCCCCTGAAACCTCAGGACATACCTTCACAAGCAAGCCCTTATCGCCCCATCGGCTCAACACCTCATCCTTTAAAGGTGCCCTTTTACCATCATATCTGACCCGGTCTCCTGCAAGGCAGGCACTTATTAATATTTTTTTCATATTGGAACTATATAAAATTATTCTAACTTTGTAAAATAATCATTGACACGTGAAAAATTTCATGTAATGAATGAGAATTCATTTTTAATGAACAGGAATAAGGATGAAATACTTTTAGACTTATGGCATACAATATTTTTGATAACTTTCTATTTTTATTATTCAAAATAATTATTAATCATCATGGTAGAACTTGTTTTAAAAAAAATATTATTTGGAATATGTCAATGAGCATCAATTCATTATCGGACATTTACAATTTAAAATAATTAATTTTTGTAACATCAACAGCAGGAGGATATTTAAAAATGACACAAGTTATTTCCGATCGAAGGGATATTGAATTTGTAATCCATGAGCAGCTTGAGGCAGAAAACCTTGCCAAGCTCCATGAAAATTTTGCTGATTTTAATAAAAAAACCATCGACCTTGTCATTTCAACATCCCTTAATACATCCATTCCCTGAACGACACTATCAAGGTCACTTCCCGGGATGGGTAATCTTGCCGGTGATGATGTCCCAATAGCTAAAAGAACGGAATCAAAATCATCCATAAGTCTTGCAAATTCAATGTCTTCACCCAAAGCCTGGCTCATCTTAAAGACCACCCCCATTGCCTCCAGGAATTCAACGGCATTGTCCACATGAAGGGACGGTAACCTGAAAGAGGGAATGCCATAGCGCATCAAGCCCCCTGGTTTTTCGGCTTTATCAAAAATGGTAACACTATGTCCCTTGGATCTGAGCTCAAAACCAGCCATAAGCCCGGAAGGACCGGATCCAACAATGGCTATTCGATGCCCTGTTTCATCGGGAATATCCGGCAGTTGAGTACAAATATCAGCCTGGATATCAGCCAGATAGCGTTTAAGCGCTCTGATATGAACAGCTCCATCCAGTTGAGAGCGCTCGCAGGCTTGTTCACAGGGATGATGGCAGATTCGACCGAGAATGGCTGCAAAGGGTGTATGAAGACGCAACTCTTCTGCCGCTTCTTTTTCCATTCCCCTTGCCATATAACGAACATAACCCTGGCAATTCATATGCAAAGGGCAAGCTGTTCTACATGGGGCCAGCGACAACCGAAGATTATCCATTATACATGTATCCACACATTTCCCGCATGCCGTACAAAGGTCGCGGTCAACTTTTATATTGCTGTTTGAAATCATTTTTTCACCTCTGCTGCGTCAAATCCTTTGACTGCTTTTTTACTGATCTGAATATCACGATTATCCTCACCTTTATTGAGAATAAGGTGGCAAAGCCAGTTATCATCATCTTTATCAGGAAAATCCGTGCGTTGATGGGCATTCCCCCACCTGCTTTCCTTTCGTTCAAGGGCAGCGCTGGCAGACAATGTGGCACAGGTCAATATGTGCTCGACCTCATAC
>NZ_QRCB01000033.1 GCF_009833095.1 Nitrosomonas sp. JL21 | reverse complement strand
CGCCGCGGCAATTGTTCGAGCGGCAGACGGTCGCTGCGCTGGCGCAATGTGCAGAACCAGACCTTCTCGACATTGCCGCTGAATCTCCAGTTCAGACTGAACGCCTGGCAGACTATCTGGATGCGCAAGCCATCGCTGCGCTGCCGTTTGGAGATGATGCCATCGAAGATATATATCCGCTGTCGCCGACCCAGGAAGGAATGCTGTTTCATAGCCTGGAAGCCCTAGGTAGCGGCTTATACGTCAATCAAATCAGCGTCGCGGTCGATGGGCTCGATGTCGAGCGGTTGATCAGCGCGTGGCAGCAAATGATCATTCGCCATCCGATATTGCGTACCGGATTTTTATGGCGAGCCGGGTTTGCTCGGCCATTGCAAGTGGTATTTAAGCAGGCTGATTCACAGGTTATGCAATTGGATTGGCGTGAGAAGGAAGACCTGGATTCGCAGGTTATTGCCTATGCCGATGAAGAGCTGCGGCGCGAATTCAATTTTGAAGATCCGCCGATCCGGCTGAGTCTGATCCGCACCGCCGAGAACCGTCATCAATTGGTGTGGACCAAGCATCATATTCTGCTCGATGGTTGGGGCGATTCCATATTGATCAGCGACTGGTTGCGTTGCTATAACGGCGAAGTGCTTGCGCCGCCCGGGCCTGATTACAGCGTTTATATCCGCTGGCTGGCTCGGCAAGATAAAAAGGCCGCGCAACATTTCTGGCAAGCGGAACTGAGCCACATCGACGGCCCGACTTTTCTATCAAAGGCGATCAACAATCCATCGCACACTGGATCTGGCTTTGCACAGGTGTATACGCGCTTGAGTCCGGATGAGACGCGCCGGCTGCAAGCGTTTGCGCAACATTTGCATATTACCTTGAACACTTTCGTGCAAGCGGTTTGGGCATTATTACTGCAACGTTACACCGGAAAACAGACGATCATCTTCGGTGCAACGGTGGCAGGCCGTCCACCCAGCTTACTTAGAGCCGATGAAATCCTGGGGCTGTTCATCAACACCATTCCAATTCCGGTGGAGCGGTGCAGTGAACTGACGGTCGCCGAGTATCTCAGTGCACTTCAGGAAAAGAACGCTCGTCTGCGCGATTATGAACATACGTCGCTGGCGGATATTCAGCGCTGGGCCGGCTACTCGGGTCAACCCTTATTTGACAGCATCATCGTGTTCGAGAATTATCCGATCAATGCCGCATTGCAGGACGAGGATCGTTATGGGTTGCGCTTTGGCGAGATCGCCGGTAAAGGATTGACCGGATATGCGATGGATCTGCAGGTTGTGATAGGTGATGCTCTCGAGATTGAATATTCATACGGCTGCAGTGATTTTAGCGATGATTTCGTGCTGAATTTACGCAGTCAAATGGAAGGTTTGATGCGCGAAATGATGATGCATCCCGAACGTGTGGTTGGAGAGCTGGGCTGGCTTGGCGAACAAACGCTCGATGAATTGCTGCTGCTGCGCAGCGATGAAGCTTTCAGCACCGGGCAGCATTATGTGCCCGTTCATCAACAGATTGAAACAAACGCCGTGCAGCGCCCGGATGCGATTGCGTTGCTGATGGGTGAACAGGAGGTCAGTTATGCCGAATTGAATGCCCGGGCGAATCAATTGGCGCATCGTCTGATTGCGCTGGGTGCGGCTCCGGAAATGCGCATCGGCGTCGCGATGGAGCGGTCGCTGGACGTGATCGTTACGTTGTTGGCGATTCTGAAGTCTGGTGCTGCCTATGTGCCGCTGGATATGGATTATCCAGACGATCGGTTGATGTTCATGATCAACGACAGCGCAGTAGCGCTGCTGCTGACCCAGCAACAGGTCCTTGCCAAGCATGCATTCGACGATGCTGTAACGAAACTGATGCTGGACACCATCGATCTCAGTGCTGAGCCTGTGACGAATCCAGCCGTTGCAATGCATGAACATCATCTGGCGTATGTCATTTATACCTCCGGTTCCACTGGCTTGCCGAAAGGCGTCGGCGTGGCGCATGGGCCGCTGGCGATGCATTGTCAGGCTACGGCGCGTATTTATGGCATGAAGCCGAGTTCATGCGAACTGCTGTTCATGTCATTTTCATTTGATGGCGCACATGAACGCTGGTTGACGGCGCTGACGGTCGGCGCCGGCCTGGCAGTTCGCGATCAGGAATTGTGGACTGCGGAGCAGACTTACGATGCTCTGCACCAGTACGAGATTACCAACGCCGCATTCCCGCCTGCATATCTGGGACAAGTGGCGGAATGGGCGTCGTCGCGCACCGATCCGCCCCCGGTCGAGTTGTATGTGTTCGGCGGCGAGGCGATGCCGAAGGCTTCTTATGATTTGGTGCGCCAGACGCTGCAACCGCGGATACTGATCAATGGGTACGGTCCGACCGAAACGGTGGTGACACCGTTGATCTGGAAGACTGAAGCCAGCCTTAGTTTCGATTGCGCGTATGCGCCGATTGGGCGTCCCGTCGGCGAGCGCGTCGTGTATGTACTGGATGTCGATATGCAGCCGGTTCCGATCGGTGTCGTGGGTGAATTGTATATCGGCGGATACGGTCTGGCACGCGGCTATCTGGGACGTGCTGGATTGACCGCTGAGCGTTTCATTGCCGATCCGTTTGATAAGCATGGCGGTCGGTTGTATCGTACTGGAGATCTGGTTAGATGGATGGAAAACGGCAATATCGAATATATCGGTCGCGCCGATCAGCAGGTAAAAATCCGCGGCTTTCGCATCGAACTGGGTGAGATCGAGGCTTGCATCCGTACCGCGGACAGTGTCGCCGATGCCGCTGTCGTCGTGCATCACGGAGTTAGTGGCGTGCAATTGGCCGCTTATGTGGTGCCTGTTGACTTGCAGCAGGAGCAAGCGATGAGGGTGGAATTGAAGCAAATGCTCGCGCAGCGCTTGCCGGAGTATATGCTGCCGTCGTACATCATCAGTCTCTCCGAATTGCCGCGTCTGCCGAGCGGCAAACTCGATCGGAAACGATTGCCGGAACCCGAGGCCGACGCAGGTGATCATTATCAAGCGCCTTCGACCGTGGAAGCCCAAGCGCTTGCTGAAATTTGGCAGGATGTGCTGGGGGTGGAGCGAGTCGGCGAAACGGACAATTTTTTTGCATTGGGTGGCGATTCTCTATCCAGCCTGAAAGTGATCGCGCGTATTCGCAATTTGACTGGTCTCAAACTGGAGTTGAAACTCAGGGATTTGTTGCAGCGGCCCACCATTGCCGGTTTGTTGGGATTGGAAAAGAACTCGACACATGACCGGCACGGGTTGGTCAGGCTCAATCAACCCAACGGGAACAGTAAGGCTCAACCGCCTTTGTTCTGCATTCATGCCGGCTTAGGCACTGTCTTCGATTACCAACCGCTGGCGCGGCAATTACAAGGCATACGCACAGTCCATGCGATACCGTGCCGGATGCTGGCGGATCCCTCGCACTCGGATGTGTCGCTGCCTCAAATGGCGCAGGATTATTGTCATCTGATTCGCACCATTCAACCGCAAGGGCCTTATTATCTGGCCGGCTGGTCGTTGGGCGGCACTTTGGTGGCGTTAATGGCTGGAATACTCGAAGCATGCGGAGAAAACGTCGCATTTTTGGGATTGATCGACCCTTATATTCCTGGCACGGAACCGATGCTGATCGGAGATTGGCGGCAGGATTTCAGCGATTTTATCGCTGTGGCAATCCCGGGGGTAAGTTCCGACGACTTGGAGCGAATACTTAGTTATGAGCGATGCCAAACAACTGAACCAACAAAACAAATGCTTAATATGCTATTGGAGCAGGTGCTGGCGATAAGGGTCGAGCATCTTCGGATGGATGCCGATGTGAAGACTGCGGGCTATGCTGAAATGGGTGCTGAAGAATTGGCGAATATTTTTCTGACCGCCCGTCATTTGAAAGCGCTTTCGCTGCGCACAGAAATGCTGACACCGTTAACATCCCGTTCCACATGCTGGTGGGCAGCCGAACGGGCGGTTGAAGAACGTCTTGCGCTGGAGCAACAAATTGGATCAGGCACAGTGGATTTCATCGAGCTTGATTCCGATCATTTCAGCATCGTTCGGGCTCAATCGCTATTGTCGGATATGAAATTGCTGCTCTCAACGGGCGAAATGGATTGTGCCTCGAAAGAAAGTATCCGGGTATAGGAAGCAGGCTAAGAGAGCGAGTCTCCGGGTGAAGAATAGGGAGAGCGCGGTAGCTGTGCGTTTCCCGGTTGAACTCGGAACCGCTATCGCGCAGCCACCCGAACGGAATCGAATCAGGAGTGAGTGATCATTCTTGAGCGGGCCCAGCGTTTCCGTTGCCAGATCACAACACCGGTAATCGATAATACCGCCACTAATAAGCCGAGGATGGAGACCATGATGCGGCCGGGCAGGCCGAGAATGCGACCGGAATGCAGCGGAAACTGGGCCTCGAGAAAAATATCGCCGGCGCTGCCGCTCCCGGGGATTCTGTCGCCCAGATAGGATCCGTCCTGCCCATCGAAATACAGCCATGGATTGCCCAGGCCGAAATCGACGTGATCTTCTCCAGGTTCATGAAATGTGACGCCGTAGATACCATAGTCGGGTTCGTAGAACATACTGCCAATCGGCGTAGTCCAGTTTCTCCTCTGGGCTTCCTGACTGGCGAGTTCAATGATCTGCCGCCGCTGAATGACCGGTATAATCGGTTCGTCATGGGGATTGGGCGTGCGCTGTGCAAAAGGATCGGGATGGAGCGTAGAGACCATCGAAATGAGCGGCCGCATGACTTCCACGTAGAGATTCATCGATAGCGATGAAACCGCCAGTATCAATAGACATCCCCATATCCATACCCCACCTGATCGATGCAGATCAAAAATTGCCTTGTAACTGCCCTGACGCCAGCGGAAGGTGAATGATTTTGCCCACGATTTGAGGCTTGGGAACGAGATCCACAACGCGATAAAGCAATCAATCGTCCATACGAGGGCAACAATACCCATGAAGAGTATGCCCAGTTCGATATCGAATACATCGGGGATATGCATGCTGTAATGTAATTTATACAAAAAAGGCAGCAGATTTTCGCGGCTTAATGAAATTTCCCCCCACATGCGTGTGCCTCGAATTTCACCACTGGCGGGATCCAGCGCTATCTGATTGAAGTCCACGTCGAAGAGCTCGTTGGTCGCGGGATCGACCCGAGCATGCACTCCTAACGTCAAGTTGTAACCCGGTTCCGGTTCCAGCGGCAGCGAGGTGACGAGCAAGCGCGGATCGGAGGCTTCCAATCGATCCACAAGCTTGAGAGGGGAAAGCGATTCACCCTGGCTTGTTCTTTCAAACAAATGCGGATTGAGCCATTCATCCAATTCGTGATCCCATGAAATGATCGCTCCGGTCAGTCCGGATATGAATAAGAAAACTGCCAGAAAAAGCCCGGCCCAGCGGTGTAGTAACGTGAGGATCTGTCGGCTGACTCTGATTTTGCTCGAAGTGGTGCGGTGAGATTCAGCTGTTGAAGGCAATGCGGATTCGACCAGTTTTCTCATCGTATCAGGCCATGCCATTGGCGGTAATGATGGTGGGTCGTTTCATGTCGATTGCAGGGCTGGCGGCATGGGCATGATCAGGAATAAGCCGGCCGTTTTCCATGCGGATGAGCCGATCGGCCAAATGAAAATAGCGATCATCATGGGAAATGACCAGTATTGCCTTGCCTATCGCGCGCAATTCCGGAAGTAGCTCGTGGTAGAAAATTTCTTTGAAGATTGGATCCTGATCGGCAGCCCATTCATCGAATACCAGAAAAGGACGATTTTCCAGATAGGCGACCACCAGCGCCAGACGTTTGCGCTGACCCTGTGACAGCGAAAGCGTCGTGAAGGCGCCATTGTGCACTTTCACTTTATGTTGCAGGTGAAGTTTCGCGAGAAGCTGATTGCCTTTATCGTCCAGATTTTGGCCATGGCTGGTTTCCAGTAGTTGGTCGAAAAGATGGAAGTCAGAAAAAATGGTCGTGAAGATCTGACGGTAATGATCTCGGTTGCTATCGTTGATAAGCGAACCGTTCAGAAGAATGGCGCCTTCTTCCGGTGGATAAAGACCGACCAGCAATTTTGCCAGCGTAGTTTTGCCGCTGCCATTGCCTCCTACCAGAAACGTTATTTCTCCGGGATGAAACTGCAGATCGATCGGCCCCAGCGTAAACATCTCATCCTTTTGCTCATGGTAATAGCGATGTAGCACGGCCTGTAATTTAATATTTTGCAGTGACGGCGATTTGCCTTTTTCGACCTGGGGTTCTGAAGAGGTCATGGCGCGCGCGATGTCATCGATCCGTTCAGCCGAGACTTGCGCCAGGTTGGCCCGAGGAATATTCAGCAGTAATGCTTCCAGCGGGCCGACCATATAGATGAATATCAGTGCATACCCTGTCATGATCATTGTCCGATCGGGGCCATCATCGACCAGAATGAACAATACGATACCAATGAAGGCATAGATCAAGAAATTACCCCAGCCGGCGGAAGCAACGAAAATCGACATTCCAAATGTTCTTTCAGTACGCACTTTTTCGATCGATTGTTCCAGCACGTCGTCATAGAATGTCGTTCGTTTGGCCCGATTGAGGCGTAATTCTTTTGCTCCATCAGTCAATGAGCGAAAGTAAGCGAATAACTTGTCTTGCTCGTTAGCGGCTGTTTCGAGATGCCGTATCGCGCGCAGGTGAGCAAGATGATAGCCAAGTGAGCCGAAGCCGATGACAAGAACAGCAAATAAAAATACCTGCCACGACAGAAAAGCCATGTACACCATGCAACCCAGTACTACGACTGCGTTGGTCAGAATGACTGGAAAGCTCTCAAAGAATTCTGCCACCCGGGTGCAGTGCTCGGAAAGTGCGGACTGAACACGTGCGGCACCCAACAATTCAAGTTGCCGAAAATCTGCGGTGATGACTTTTTTGGTGATGAACATTCGCAGTTCTGAGTGTGCCCGCTGTCCCAGTCGTTCAAATAATATGGCTGCAATCATGTAACTGAACATCACGCCGACTGCTGTTGCTGCAAACGCCAAGGCCATCGTCTCGCGATCAGATTCTGTTTCAGTCAGGGCCGCGTTGATTTGCATTAATAGCAATACGCTGCAAATGCCATGCAATATGCTTGCAAATGAGGCGCTTATGAGTAGCGTTTTGGATTGTTTAACCAGGTACTTCAACATGATTCGCTCATTTTAAAAAAGTTGTATATAACCAGTGACGAATAGTTGGGGAAAATTTTCATGAAGCAATTTTGTGTGCTGTCCTTATTTTTTCTTAGCTATTTTTACTTATACATATATATAATCAATAGTTTAATTGTTTGTTTTTTTCGTTTCTAAATAAATTACTCATACTTATAAATAATAATACTTCTCATTCGTCATGATAATAAGATTTGGGAGAAGTATGTGAAAAATTACAAACGATGTAGATGTAGTAACAGAATCAATCAACAAAGCGTGATGCGATATTTGATATTTTTATTGCATATCCTCACGTTCATCGCAGGCATGTCGCTGGCTCAAGCGGCAGATGAATCGTCGATTTTTCTCGATATTCCATCGCAGCCGCTCGGAAGCGCATTGGAACAATTGAGACGCGACACAGGCATATCGGTGAAATTCGCGTCTGAACTGGTTCGGGATAAAACCTCAGTGGCGGTGAAAGGCCATATGCAACCGCGCCAAGCACTGGAAGCGCTTCTGTTCGACACTGATCTGGCATATCGATCGGAAAATGGCGCCATGGTGCTTTATTCGCATTCAACAGGCATGGCCGCAACCGAGAAAGAGCGATCAATCACTTTACCTGAGCTGATCATCAAGCAAGTCAGGGAGTCGAGCTATATCACGGAACAATCCGCTACCGCGACCCGTATACCCGCCCTTATTCAGGACGTGCCGAGGTCGATTGGGGTAGTTCCCCGCAATGTGATCGAGGATCAGAAAGCGTTTCGTATCGATGAGGCCATTCGTAATGTCAGTGGAACCTTTATGTCGAGTACCCAAGGTGGTCGAGCCGGAGATTTCATGATTCGCGGTTTCCATTCAGAATTGAATGTATTCAAGAATGGTTTTCGTGAAGATAGTATCTATGGTGCGCGGGCTGCTCGCGATACTGCGAATATCGACAGCATCGAGGTGGTTAAGGGACCGCCTTCATATTTATATGGACGTTCCGATCCAGGCGGAGTGATCAATCAAATTACCAAGGCGCCGTTGGGATACCGTTATTTTTCTGGAGAGATGGTGTTTGGCAATTATGGCCTGTACCGTCCGACCATTGATGTGGGTGGCCCATTGAATGAGTCGGGGAGTATCACATCGCGACTGAATGCCGTATATGAATCGGCGGACAGTTATCGTCACGGCGTCCATACCGAGCGATTTTTTATTGCGCCAACTATAGGATGGGCGCTGAGCTCACAAACTTCGTTGCGTTTGGAGGGAGAATATCTGCATGACCAATCTCCGATTGACCGAGGTATCGTTGCGTTAGGCAACGGCCCAGCACCGATTTCGATCCGCACATTCTTGGGAGATCCGAGAAGACGTGGAACCATAGATCAAGGTAAATCGACGCTGACGTTGTTGCATCGATTCAATGATATTTTCACCTGGCGTTCTGCTTTGCGCAATGCCGTTACTTCCGAACGCTATTCCACCTTGGAGTCCAACTTCATGGATGAATCGACGGGAATTTTAGGGTTGGCACGATACGAAATTCCCACCAGTACGCAAAGCCATTACATGCAAAATGAGCTCCATGCTGCTTTCTCGACCGGATCGATTAAGCATAAGGCATTGGTAGGGCTGGAACTGGGAAGGGAATACAGTAGAAGCAAAACTTCGGGAGATTTCGGAGATCTGGGGAGTTTTATCGATATTTTTAATCCTTCCAATCGAGAGTTTGTGGATGGCCCTTTAACGACTTTCAGCAATCTGAAACAAACCAATAATGCGTTAGGACTCTATTTCGGTGATCAAATCGCTTTGCTGCCCAATTTGCATATGCATGCCGGAGGACGGTTCGATGTGTTCGAGCAGAACATTGTTAATCACCCCAACGCTTTTTTAGAGCAGGGAAGTAAAGATAAGCAGGCGGATCGTGCTTTCAGTCCTTCGATCGGCATGACCTATCAGCCTTGGAAGCCGCTGGCGTTATTTGCCAACTATACCCGTTCGTTTGCGCCGCAAAGTGGTGGCGTCAGAAGTGTAAATGGAACGCTCTTCCGTCCCGAAAGAGGCGAGGCTTATGAAGGAGGTTTTAAGCTGCACTCGCCTGACGATCAATTACGGTTGACTTTTACCGCGTTTGAAATATTCAAGCAGAATGTCTTGACCTCGGATATCAGCCAAGGACCAGGCTCAGGATTTTCGATCGCCACCGGCGAACAGCGAAGTCGAGGCTTTGAAGTCGATGTCGCGGGACAGCTTTTGCCAGGATTGGAGATTATCGGAAGCTATGCCTATATCGACGCCCGTATCACCGAAGACAACACCTTCATCGAAGGCAGTAGACTACCGAATGTGCCGAAGCATCAGGCCAGCCTTTGGACGACCTATACTGTTCGAGAAGGTATGCTCAAAGGATTGGGTGTGAGCGCAGGATTTTTGGCTTTCGGTGAGCGCAATGGTATTTTCCTTTGCCAGGATCCGGAAGTTTCCTTTTGCCAGCAGCCTTTTCATCTTCCGGGGTACGTTCGGGTAGACGCAGCGGCGTATTACCGCAATCAAGCGTACATACTCAATAAGAGAACCAATTTCATTGCTTCGGTGAATATTCGCAATTTGCTTGATGAACGCTATTTTACTGGGGCGCAAAATTTTCGTGAAATTATCTATACCGGTGCACCCCTTACTGTAGTTGGCTCACTCAAATTTGAATATTAATCAACTACCCATCTGATCAATAAAAATCGAACGTTTGACTTGTGAGCAGCGATCTCTTTTAAAGATTCTTTCTGCATCATTTTTTCAGCTAAGACAGTTAATTACAAAAATTTATATTAAGGGAAACATAAAAATTATGAATAATAATAATTCTCATTCGTCTTGAAATGATAGAAGCCTGATACATAGAAAACCTGAACGTACGAAAAAACACATGAAGCCTGATGCATCCTGTTATTCATCGGAAGAAAAAAGAAAAGAACTGCCAGTGAAGTTTTTGTCTTTTCCAGATCAAACCTGCCATGCCGTGACCTATGAAGATCACTTATTGTGTGTGCAGGAAAATGCAAGCGGAAAACAAACATCGTGGCGCCTTGCGCAACAGTTTGGTCAGTTAAAGTTGACATGGAACGGTTCTTGTTCGAACCAACCGGGAATTTCGGAGTTGCTGACGGCGGTTGAGGCTGCGTTCAGCAGTTATCCGCTGTATGGCGTTCTAGTGCTGTCGGTTCCTTTTCAGCCATCAGCCGAGTTGGTCAATTCAGGTGTGCTGATATTGGATCAGGATCATCAATTCAAAGTTTACGCGGACATGTTCTGGCAACAGGCGAGATTATGGCGATGTTCTTCTCTTCAGAACTGTTTCCCCATTCATTACATGTTTACTCGGGAACACCGGCATCCGCTGAGGCCCCCTAAACCCGAGGGTGTTGTCTACCGGCGTTATATACCCTGGCTAAGCCGGACGTTAATTTTTCGCACGGTTGATTTAGCAGTGGGCGACCTTGAGTGCTTTCATCGCTGGATGAACGATAGTGAGGTTGCCAAGTTTTGGCAAGAATCCGGCGATATTGACCGGCATCGGAGCTATCTCGCAGAGATTCACGCAGATCCACACGTCACCAGCTTGATCGCTTGTCTGGATGAAGAGCCTTTTGGGTATTTTGAAGTCTATTGGGCCAAAGAGAATCGTATCGCGCCTTATTACGATGTTGATGATTTTGACCGTGGTTGGCATGTGTTGATCGGTGAGCCGCATCGGCGCGGCAAACCCTTCGTAACCGCATGGTTGCCTTCCATTTCGCATTATTTGTTTCTGGATGACGCCAGAACGAAGCGTCTCGTCATCGAACCGCGATCTGATAATCACAAGATGATCCGCAATCTCATCCAATGTGGGTATGTCACCCTGAAGGAATTTGATTTTCCTCACAAGCGCGCGGTGCTGGGCATGCTGTCGCGGGAGCGTTTCTTCTCTGAACAATGTTGGGTGCCGCACCTTACCTCCGCGCCCTGTTTACCATCTCTATCCTAAGGATCCTGTTATGCAAATTTATGATTTGATCGGAATCGGTTTTGGTCCTTCCAATATAGCGCTTGCCATCACGCTCGAAGAAAAAAAACTGATGAATCATCACATCGAATCCTTTTTCATTGAAAAGCAACCCAACTTCGCCTGGCATGCCAACATGATGTTGGATAATGCGCACATGCAGGTTTCTTTTCTGAAAGATTTGGCCACGATGCGCAATCCCTGCAGTTATTTTACTTTCACCAATTATTTGCATCAGAAGAACCGATTGCAGGATTTCATCAACCTCAAGACGTTCTTCCCCAGCCGGCACGAATTTAACGATTATCTGGCCTGGGCCGCATCACATTTCGATCATTGCTGTGCCTATGGTGAAGAAGTGATTGAGGTACTGCCCGAGAAACAGGGAGATGACGTGTTATTGCTGCGGGTCCGCTCACGGGATCAACAACACCTCATCCATGAGCGATTGACACGAAGTCTGGTGATCAGCATTGGTGGCCAATCCAAAGTCCCGGATTGTTTTTTATCTTTGAAAGGCGATGCGCGCGTTTTTCACTCGCACCATTATCTGCAAAAAATCAAAGAACACACTAAAGCCAAACGCATTGCCGTCGTCGGTGCGGGACAGAGCGCATCCGAAATTTTCCTCGATTTGCATCAGCGATTCGATAGCGCAAACATCGATCTGATCATGCGTGCTCGATCAATCAAACCGTCCGATGACAGTCCGTTTGTGAACGAAATTTTCAATACCGATTTCACAGATTATGTGTTCAATAGCCCTGAGCAGGAACGTGGCAGGATTCTCGGGGAATTTTGGCATACCAACTATGCTGCGCCAGATCTCATGCTGATCGAGCAAATTTACAATGTGTTCTATCAACAGAAGGTCGCTGGAAACGAGCGGCATCGATTCTTGCGGCGCCATACCGTCCGAAAAGCCATTGCCAAGGCGGATGGCATTCAGTTCACGCTGCATGACTTGAACAATGATCAGGAAAAATTGATGAGTTATGACGTTGTGATCCTTGCAACCGGCTATCAGCGCGATCATTTCAAGTCGTTATTGACTCCTTTGCTGCCATATTTCAATGACTTGAAAGTCAATCGTCATTACCGGATCAATAGCGCGCCGCAGTTCAAACCCGCAATTTTTCTTCAGGGTGCCTGCGAGGCCAGTCACGGCTTAAGCGACACGCTGCTATCAGTCACGGCGGTGCGCACGAATGAAATCGCGCAAGCAGTGATCAATACGATCAACCAGCCCAAAAACATGCCCTCGAAGCGATCGGCGAGTTCGGCAGTGGTTTAACAGCTCATATCAGCACATCTATAATAACAACAGGTATCTAAAATGAAGTTTTTGAACAAGCTTTACATTAGCTTGCAGTATGTCTTTGCGCCAGTTTTCTGGCAGTTACTATTTTTTTTGTGGTGCGCCAACAGTTTCGCGCAAACACAACCATTGCCGGAGCAAACGGCCGATTCGAAAAAGCAACCTGTATCCCCCGCAGTAGAAGCGCCGAAAAGTACATCCGATAAAACCAATCCGCCGACGTTTCCAACGGTCACCGTTAAAGGGAAAGCTGCCGAGGAAGTTGCCGGTTATGTGGCCAAGCGCAGTAACACTTCAACTAAGACCGACACGCCGATTTTAGAAACGCCCCAGTCAGTAACTGTAGTGACACGACATGAAATGGATATGCGCAGTGTGCAGAACTTTACCGAAGCACTCCGCTATGTGCCGGGTGTGACTGTTGATCAATTCGGTTTTGATGGCCGCGGTTTTGAATATTTGTTCATCCGTGGATTCAATGCGTTGAACACTGCAAATTTCCGCGATGGCCTGAGTAATTCGGCATTCGGGTTTTTCAGTCAGTTCATTACGGAAACGTATGGACTGGAACGTGTCGATGTGCTTCGTGGCCCTTCGTCGGTGATGTTCGGCCGCGGCGATGCCGGGGGTATCGTCAATCGCGTGACCAAACGGCCGAGCGCAACGCCGATCCGCGAAATTGAATTTCAATATGGCAATTTTGATCGCAAACGGATCGCTGCGGATCTTGGCGCCGTCAGCAAGGATGGTAAGCTCATGTTCCGGCTGGTGACTACCGCGCTCGATACCGATACCCAGGTCAGATATCCGAATACCGGCGGCGATCGCGCCCATAATGAGCGTTTTTATATCGCGCCGTCGGTAACCTGGCGCCCTACGGTGGATACCACGATTACATTGATGGGAGATATACTCAATAACCGCAGCGGCTCATCGCCTTTTTATATTGCTACCCCGGAGGGCAGATTCAGCAACGTTCTGCAGGGTGATCCGAAATTTGCCAAATATAACACCAATCAAGCGTCATTCAGCTACCAGATCGAGCATCACTTCAATGATATTTTCACGGTGCGGCAGAATTTCCGCTATGCGCAACAGAGAGGGCGCTTCCAGGATTTATTTTCAGTAGGATATAACACGCCAGATCAGCCGACATTGATTGATCGGGATGCTTATGCCACCAATGAACGGTTGAACCAGACTGTACTCGATACGCATCTGCAGGCAAAATTCAATACCGGACCTGTAAATCATACCGCGCTATTAGGGGCCGACTGGAATCAAACCAACCTTTCGCTGAAATATTTCCAAGGATATACCAGTGGCTTCTTTCCTCCGAGCATCGATATTTTGAGTCCTGCGTATGGCATATCCATTCCAAGACCGGATTTGATGTTGCAAGACACCAAACAAAGAGTCGATCAACTGGGTTTTTATATTCAGGATCAGATACGTTACAACGAGAATTGGATTCTGACATTGAGCGGACGCTATGACAGAATCAATAGCACCAATAAAGATCTGCTGGATCCTTCGTTATCCGCTAAAAGCAATGACAGCGCCTTTACCGGACGGGCTGGGTTGACCTATTTGTTTTCGAACGGTATCGCGCCGTATTTCAGTTATGCGCAATCGTTCATGCCACAGGCCGGCTTAAGCAGTGACGGCACACCATTCGATCCGACGCGTGGCGAGCAGTTCGAAGCCGGTATCAAATACCAGCCCGTCAGCGGGAAAGGCTTGTACACAGCGGCTTTCTTCGATTTGACCAAAACCAATGTTTTATCGCGAGATCCCACGGATGAACTGGGTTTCCGCTTCATGCAGATCGGTGAAGTCAGATCACGCGGTGTCGAGCTTGAAGCACGAACGGAACTCTTGCGAGGACTGAATGCGATCGGTTCATTCACGTATCAGGATGTCGATAACGTTAAGGAAACGGATTTCAGAGGTAAAAGACCGGTGCAAGTACCGAAGATCATGACTTCGGGATGGTTGGATTATTCCTTCGGTGCTCTCGGCATCGATTGGTTGCGCGGTTTTGGTTTGGGAGGGGGCGTTCG
The DNA here is from genome assembly GCF_009833095.1 of Nitrosomonas sp. JL21. Taxonomy (GTDB): domain Bacteria; phylum Pseudomonadota; class Gammaproteobacteria; order Burkholderiales; family Nitrosomonadaceae; genus Nitrosomonas. The sequence goes on along the minus strand of NZ_QRCB01000033.1, from coordinate 21,291 downwards.
TTATGTCGATTTTACCTTCAACGACGAACTCAACACTAGTAAAACGCCATCCTATACATTATTCGATGCCACGTTGCGCTATGAAAAAGGGCCGGTGCTGTTTACCATCAATGCCAGCAATATTTTTGACAAGCATTACATATCCTCGACATTCTTCGGCAGACATTATCTGGGTACGGAACGGACTGTCATCGGTACGTTGACGTTCCGCTTCTGACATGTGCGGAGCCTATTGAATGACTCTAGATCCTGATCTGGCCGCTTTTCTTGAGCTTGTTGAGAGCGCTGCGCTCAGCGGAGAAAAACCGGCCATGTATATGTTGACACCCGAACAGGCACGATTCGAATACGATACCTCGACGCAGATCCTCGATGTTCCCGGTCCAGAGATGGCGAGTGTGACGGAAATCGCCATTCCCAGTCGGGATGGCGAAACGATCGAAGCACGCTTGTATCAACCGCTGGAATGTGTCGGTACATCAGCACCGAAGCCGGTTTTGCTGTATTTTCATGGCGGCGGCTATTGCATCGGAAGTCTGGATTCCCATGATTCGCTCTGCCGGTCGCTGGCAGCATTGACGCCCTGCTGCGTGCTGAATGTTGCTTATCGGTTAGCGCCTGAGTACCGCTTTCCCACAGCAGTTCATGATGCACAGGATGCTTATCGTTGGGTACTATCGTCCGGATCCGGTTTCGACTTGGATACAAGTCGGGTGGCGGTGGCAGGGGACAGTGCCGGTGGAACGCTGGCGACGGGCTTGACGATAGCTGCGCGTGATGAACAATGGCAGCAACCGGTCTGCCAGGTCCTGCTGTATCCGTGTACCAGTGCGTGGCAGGACGACTCGTCTCATCAGCGTTTTGCGCAAGGCTATCTGTTGGAAGAAAAGACGCTGCAATGGATGTTTGGCAATTATCTGCGCAATGAAGCCGACCGCCTCGATTGGCGTTTTGCCCCGCTCCGCGCCGAAAATCTAAAGAATCTTGCCCCGGCATTTCTGATTTTGGCAGAATATGACCCGCTCCTCGAAGAAGGCATTGCGTATGGGGAAAATCTCAATGCCGCCGGGGTGAGTACGCGTACCAAGATTTATGCCGGTATGATCCATGATTTTGCGCGCCTGGGAAATATTGTTGATCAGGCGCTTCAGGTTCGCAAAGAGATTGCCGGTGCGCTTGCTGAAGCATTTTATGTCTCCGCGGCGCGAACTGATGCGCAAATTTTCGAGGTCTGATTGTATACGGGAACGATGCCATTCATGAGGGTTTTGATAGGTCTGATGCTTTTGATAGCTTTGGCAGGTTGCATGACGCCGCCGCAGCGGTCGGTTCAGGAGGTTGGGGCGAAGGTGCCGGATCAGTGGGGCGAGGAGACGGCATACAGTGAGTCGATTCCTGAGCATTGGGGCGCACTTTTTGCTGACGTGCGATTACGCGAGCTGATCGATACTGCGCTTGAGAACAACTATGAGTTGAAGGCGGCATCAGCACGGGTGGATGCCGCGATTGCGCAGGCGCGAATCGATGGGTCTGGCCGCTGGCCGCAGTTTTTCTTCAGCGCCGACCACCAGCAGGTACAGATTCGCGAAGCAGGCTTTGGCTCATCCCGGTTCGGGGTGTTCGAAGCGCTGTTTGGCGTCAGTTGGGAAATCGACGTCTGGGGCCGGATCCGCGATTTCCAACGCGCGGCGATGTCGGAAGCCGATGCGACCCAGGCCGACTACCATGGCGCGCGCTTATCGCTGGCGGCGCGCGTGGCGCAGAGTTATTTCGAATTAGTGGAAGCCAAGCTGCAGGCGGCGGTGGTCGAGCAATCGATCAAAGACCGCACTATCATCGCCAACCTGGTGCGTGGGCGCTTCCAACGCGGCCTGGTGCGCGGCCTGGATCTGCGCCTGGCCTTGACCGATCTGGCGAACGCCGAAGCGGAACTGAAGGAAGCGCACAACAGCATCCAGATCATCAGCCGGCGCCTGGAGACTCTGCTGGGCCACTATCCGCAAGCCGATCAGCACGTCGCGGCAGTATTGCCGCCGTTGCCGCAAGCGCTTGCCGCGGGATTGCCCGCCGAACTGCTGGAACGCAGACCCGACATCGTGGCCGCATTCGATCGCCTGGAAGCGGCGGATTTACGCACCACCAGCTCGAAGAAACTGCGCTTGCCGCGGGTGACGCTCACCGCTGCCGGCGGCACGCGCAGCGTCGACCTGACCGATTTAGCCGATCCCCGCTCGGTCGCCTGGAATGTATTTGCCGGACTGATGCAACCGCTGTTCACCGGCGGACGCATCACCGGCGAAATCTTTCGTCATCAAGCGCTCGCCGAGGAAGCGCTGAACCTGTATAAAAATACCGCGCTGAATGCCTTTCGCGAAGTGGAGCAAGCCCTGGCCGCAGAAGAATGGCTGCGGCAACAGGAAGTGGCGCTCCGCAAAGCGGTGGAACAAACCGAATCCAGCCAGAAGCTGGCGATCTATTCGTACCGCAATGGCCTGATCCAGATTCTGACACTGCTCGACAGCTACCGCAGCACACTGAATGCGCAAAGCGCTCACTTATCGGTTACCCGGCAATTACTTAGCAACCGCATCAACCTGTACCTGGCATTGGGCGGGCATGTGTAAGGAAGGCATGATGAATATCGCACACACTCGGATCAAGGGCTAACCATGCGCCGACAACTCTTCATCGCACTGCTGATCGCCATCGTTGGGATACTGATTGCCGTTGTGCTGCTGTATGTACCACCGGAGACCGAACAGCAGGAAGACAGCGCCAAGCCGCCACCGGTACAATTCATCAGCGCGAAGTTCGAACGCCTGCGGCTGGATGTGCGCTCGCAAGGTCGCACGATGGCGCAGACGGAAATCGATCTGGTCACGGGCGTCTCCGGCAATATCATCAAAGTGTCGCCATCCTTCGTCAGTGGCGGATTTTTCAACAAAGGCGATCTGCTGGTCGCGATCGATCCGGCAGAATACGATCTGCGGGTGGCGCAGGCGCAGGCTCGGGTCATGGAAGCCCAGTACCAATTGACGCGGGAAGAAGCCGAAGCCGAGCAAGCGCGTGACGAATGGCAGCAACTGGGGCAGGGCAAACCTAATCCGTTGAGCTTGCGGATACCGCAACTGAAGGAAAAGAAAGCCAAGCTTGCGGCGGAACAGGAAGAGCTCAAGAACGCCAAGCTGCTTAGGCAGCGCACCGACATCCGCGCGCCGTTCAATGGCCGGGTGCGCAGCAAGGACGTCGGGGTTGGGCAATATGTCGACGATGGCACGATTTTGGGCAAGATCTACAGCAGCGACATGGCCGAGATCCGCTTACCGGTGAGTACGCAGGAACTGGCCTTCATCGACTTTCCAGATGTGCCGGATCCATCCTTTGCAACCGCCCAGACGGCGGTGACTCTGACGGCACATTATCAGGGTCAGTCGCATACCTGGATGGGAAAGATCGTTCGCAGCGAAGGCGTGGTGGATTTTGCGACCGGCATGCTGACGCTGGTGGCGCAGGTTCCCGATCCGTTCGGCTTGGGGGCGAACAAGAAAGGCACGCGTAATCAGCGCAATGGCGCGATCTTGCCGATGGGATTGTTTGTCGAAGCGACCATCGAAGGGCGCTGGTTCGACGATGTGATGATAGTGCCTGAAAGCGCGCTGCTGAAGGACAATCGCGTGGCGGTGATCGACGAGCATGATCGGTTGCGCTTGCGCGCGGTGACGATATTGCGACGGGAACGCGATCGTGTCATCGTTCAGACCGGACTGCACGCAGGCGAACGAATATTGACCGCCGGTCTGCATCATCCGGTGGACGGCATGGCGGTGACGCCGGTAGAGCCGATTCAATGAACCTGATTACCTGGTTCGCCCGAAATCCCATTGCCGCCAATGTGTTGATGATTGTGATCATCGCCGGTGGCATACTGAGTCTGAGCGTTGCGAAGCGCTATAACATTCCACCGATGCCGCAGCAGCAATTGCAGATCGAAGCGGATTATCCTGGCGCCGGACCGGCCGAGGTTGAAAAGGCCGTGTGCATTCCCATTGAGGAAGCCATTCATGAATTGGAGGGAATTCGGCATATCAATTCAATGGCTCGACAAGGCAATTGTGAGGTGACTGTCGAATTTGATCCCGCAATCGATGTGGCACGTTTCCATGCTTCGCTGCAAGCGAGGATACAACGAATCACAGTGCTTCCCAAAGAGATCGAGAAACTGAAAATTCAGGAACTCAAAACCGATACCATAGCAGTTACCGTCATGGTGCATGGTGAAGTTGGCACGCGCGCCTTGATGCGTCAACGCGATCAACTGCAGGCGATGCTGAGCAAGCATCCTAACATCGGCGTATTGACGCCCTGGCCTCAGCTTCCCTATGAAATTTCCATTGAAATCACTGAAGCGGATTTGCACCGTTATGGATTGAGCTTTGAAGAAATAGCACAGATCATTCGGGCTTCTTCGCACAACCTGCCGGCAGGGGAACTTAAGCAATCACATGGCAAATTGCTGTTGAGAAGTAATAATCAAGCCATGACAGTAGCTGACTTTGCGGCTATCAATGTCCGGCCTGGTCATCAGGACAAGCATTTGTTGCTCGGAGAAATTGCACACATACGCGAGACAGTAGCTGATCGGGATATTCTGGCGAGAATCGATGGCAAATCGGCGGTGCATTTGTTTGTCATGACCAAAGATCAGATTGCCAGTACGGTCAAGGCGGTGAATGAGGTCATTGCGCAGTTCCGGCCTGGATTGCCGGACGGGATTGATATTACGATCTGGGATGACTGGTCAAAATATTATGAACACAATATGTCGATGCTGCTGGAAAATGCGGTATCCGGCTTTATTCTGGTGTTTCTGGTGATCATGTTCACGATGCGGTTTTATCTGGCATTATGGGTAAGCTGCGGGATCCTGATTTCCTTGTTCGGCACGTTGTGGTTGATGCCGTTGTTGGGCATTTCACTCAATACCTATTCCATCGCTGCGCTGATTCTGATTCTGGGCGTTCTGGCGGATGATGCCATCATCATCAGCGAGAATATCTATACCCATCAGCAACAGGGAAAACCCGGCCTGGAAGGCGCCATCAGCGGTACGCTTGAGGTTGCGCAACTGGTGATTCTGATGGTGTTGTCGACCATGATTGCTTTTGTTCCGGGATTGTTTTTGCCGGGGCTGAGTGGTTATCTGATGTATAACATTTCCATGGTGATCATTGTCACGCTGGTGTTTTCGCTGATCGAGGCGTTGTTGATTCTGCCTGCGCATCTCGCGCATGAATTTACCGTGACTGCTCGTGATAATGCCTGGTATCGCGCCGTGCATACGATGCAGCAGAAAATGGACGAGGGGTTGCACTGGTTCGTTGGTCATGTCTACGTTCCAGTTCTGGCTTCACTCTTGCGTCTGCGCTATATCACCGTCGCCGCTTTTTTTATGGTGCTGATCATTACAGGTGCGCTGGTGTTTTCGGGTCGCATCAACAGCGTAATGGAAGCTCCTGTGAACGACTACTACTTGCTCGCCAATTTTCAGTTTCCGCCAGGTACGCCGTTTGCGGAAGTCAATCAACAAGTGATGCGTCTGGAAAACATTGCCAACGAAATTCGGCAGGAATTGAACGCAGAACTGGGATTGGGGCCTGCAACTCAATTGCAGGACAGCTTCCAGCATATCATCACGGTCATCGACGACAATTTCGGTTTTCTGGATATTGAACTGGCGATTGATGAACGCGTGCGTTCCCGCATGGACTTCATCAAGAAAGAGTGGCAAGAACGGTTCGGTGAACCGCCCGCTGACACCACATTATCGTTCCAAACTTTTTGGCCGCGTGATCTTGGCATGCCGGCCACGAGTGCGGTTAAAGCGATTGAATTGAAATTGATCGCAACCGATGTGGCGTTGCAGAGCGCTGCCGGTGAAATCTTAAAAAACCACCTCTCGAATTATGCCGGCGTTCATAGCGTCACGGGGAGCATGCAATCTGGCAAACCCGAGCTTCGCCTTAAGCTTAAGCCTGAGGGAGAGCGTTATGGACTTACACTTCAGAGTTTGGGGGAGCAAGTTCGGCAAGGCTTCTTCGGGCTGGAAGTTCAGCGCTTCTTTAGAGATCGAGAAGAAGTCAGGGTGATGTTGCGTTTAGCTTCGACTGATCGTCATTCATTGGATGATCTGATGCGTCTGCCGGTTCATCTGAACACTGGACATATGGTGCCGTTTTCGGTCGTTGCAGAAGCTGAATACATGCCGGGATTTTCCAACATTACTCGCCAGGATCGTGAACGGGTGCAATTGATCAGCGCTGATGTTTTTAAAGGGAAAGCGAATACCGAAGCCATCCTGGCTGATTTGCGCGCAAACGTGATTCCTGTCCTGGAGAAGCAATATCCTGGATTACGGATCGAGTCAGGTCAATCGCGGCAAAAGCAGGAACAGGCCATGTTAATGCTGTGGGGATACGGCGGATTGGCAGTGCTGGGTATCTATGCGTTGTTGGCCGTGCCGCTGCGATCGTACATTCAACCACTGATTATCATGCTGGCGATCCCTTTCGGTTTCATCGGGGCGGTAGTCGGTCATGTGCTGTTCAATATTCCCTTGTCGATAGAATCGTATGTCGCGTTATTTGCCGTGGGAGGGATTGTCATCAATGACAGTCTGATATTGATGTCGAAAATCAATGAGATCCTTCAAACCAATCCACAGATTTCCAGAGCGGTGATTCTGGCGGGAAAGGCGCGCTTTCGCGCAATATTCTTGACGACGTTGACCACCGTGATGGGGTTATTGCCTTTGATTGCCGAACAAAGCTCCGACGCGGAAAAACTGATGCCGATGGCGATCACTCTGAGCTGTGGCATTTTTTTCTCATCAATGGTAATTTTATTGCTTGTTCCAGTAAGTTGCGTAATCCTAAAAGAGCTTTCTAATGATGAAAATCTACGATAAGAAAAACACCTCAGACACAACTATCGATTTTCGACTTTCTTAGTTGGTTTAGTTATACATAATCTATTGAAAGTATGACAAATACCCTGTTGCAGGTATTTTAGGCCTAAATACAATAGGCGATGGCTGAGGAAAACAAACGGTTAAAGCGGATGTATGCGGAAAGCCAAATGCAGAATGAGCTGTTGAAGGAGGCTTACTTGGAAAAAAGTGGTAAAGCTCTCACAGCGCAAGGTAATGACACAGCGAGCAGTACAGGATAAGTCCGTTAGTATTGTTTTGGCCTGTACAACATTTGGCATTTCTGAGACCTGCTATCGTTATCGACCCATACGCAGCGATGAGAATGAGGAAATTAAGTAGGCCCTAAACCTTTTGCATTCAATTCTGCAAGCGCTTCTTCAGTTTTTTGAAGATGACCCAAACCCATCCCGCGTAATACATGATCAGCTTTAGTGTATTGAATCTTACTATAAGTCGTTATTTCAATACGATTTCCCCAAGGGTCAAGAAAATCCAGAAAAGATCCACTTAGAAGTTTGACACCCATATGTTCTAGTGTTTGTCTCACCAATTCCTTATTGTCCACTGCTATTCCAAAATGACGCTTCTGATCGGCTTGTCTATTATCATTTTTTATAAAATTGATAAATTGATCTCCAAAATAAATAATAGCTTGCAACTCATTCTTTTCATGAACTTCAAAATTCAAGAAATCGCTATAGAATTTTATGGCTTCCTCTATGTCCCCAACTTCTAATGCCACATGATTTATGCCTACTGCATTTGCTTTCATATTTTTTCCATTTAAATCAATTCTTAGTTATCAAGTGGATATCCTGGATATTTATCGTTTTTCATTGAGCAGCCAATTGAATTCAAGAAATTGAATGTCTATATATTCATCTTTGAGTAATTCTCTTGCCCGTGGAGTATCGGCCAGGCTGTCGCGATAGTGTGTAAAGAATTGTCCAAGACTGGACCAACCCTGCCATCCTCGTTCAAAATCTTTACTGTACCAGTCGAAGATTTCTGAAACCTCCAGCCTTTCCATCTCTTCATTGTAACGATTATGCGAACGGTCCGATAAAAAATTGCGTGTTGCTTTTTCCAATTGGTTTTCCAGTTCTATGCCAGTATAAGCGCGATTAAGCAGTGCCGGGCTGCCAATGGATCCTTGATGAAGCACAAAATGAATGCGCGGCTCATCAAAATATTCAGGCTTGCGTATCATGTCTTCAATATCATTTAATGAAAGAAATTCCCCGAATAAAGCGATGAAAGCTAATTCTCGCTGATTTTTCAATATAGATCTTAGGCGGGTTTTCCATGAAAGCGTAACCGGTGCGTAAGCTCTCAGGTTAAAAAGCGAAGAATAGCTTCTAAGGATCATTTCTATTGTGGCTGCATTGTAGGTATTGATCAAAAAAGCCAATTGCTCTGATCGATCCCAACTGAAGAAATTACTTTTTTTGACTTGTTCAAGCTGGGATAAATATTGCCGCAGCTGACCATGATATTGCGCAAACCCGAGATAATTTACTTGACTGGTTTGCTCTGAATTTTTTGTGACAACGTGCGCCCGTAGCAATCCATCCCATACTGAATGGTCAAATCGATTTGCCAATACGTTGTGCGAAGTCAAACATAACAGTAACGCCAGTATTAATTGCTTGATCGCCATCAGAATATTCTTTACTTAGGTGTGAGTTTCCATCGTTGTTTGAAATATTCAATAAGATACCGTATTAATTAGATATTTTGATCAACTTGGGCCAACGATCATGGATGGAAAAAATAATATCCAATCAGATTGGAATGTTCGGTCAGCAAAATATGTGAACGAATCAGTTATCAAAGAATATTGGGATGATATTCTTATTCGAAACAGCACAAATTATATCAAGCCCTTAAATCCTTTGGGCAGATCATAAAATCCGATTTTTCCTCCGTTATATTGATGATGTTGAATTACGACAGGCTATTGAAAAGCAACCCAACAAAGTCAAACTCGCCAACAGGTTCACACGAGCTATAGCCGTCGGGAATCCGCGAGGATTTACGGCGACGTGCTTTATCGTTCGCTACCGCACTGAATCAAAGAAAATTTTCATGTATCAATTTAGCTTGATCTTTAAGTACGGCATGAAAGAAGCAGCAAGTGCAAATGAATATGTGATTAGAAGATTTTACGGAGAAAAAATATGCACTTAGGAATGATTGGCCTTGGGCGAATGGGATCCAATCTTGTGCGTCGGTTAACTCAGGATGGCCATACTTGTGTTGTATATGACGTCGATCCGATCGCTGTAAAGTCCTTGGCTGGCTTTGGGATACAAGATGCTTATTCACTTGAAGATTTTATCTCCAAACTCACTCAGCCGCGTGTTGTATGGATAATGGTACCTGCTGGGGTTACAGGCAAGACTGTCTCGGATCTGGCCAAGCTCCTTTCTGGCGGGGATATTATCGTTGATGGCGGCAATAGCTATTACCGGGACGATTTAGAACGCGCCAAGGCCCTGAAATTGCAGCAGATACATTACGTCGATTGTGGAACAAGTGGTGGTGTATTTGGATTGGAGCGCGGCTACTGTCTGATGATAGGTGGTGAAGATGACGTCATTCAGTATCTTGATCCGATTTTTAAAAGCCTTGCGCCTGGACTGCAGGCTGCGCCCCGTACCGCGGGGCGCGAGAATATGCCCTGCACTGAAGAATATGGTTATTTGCATTGCGGCTCGAACGGTGCGGGTCATTTTGTGAAAATGATACACAACGGTATCGAGTATGGATTAATGGCCGCTTACGCTGAAGGGTTCAATATTCTTAAACATGCCAGTGTCGGTCTGCACTCGAGGTCGAATGATGCCGAAACCACTCCGCTGCGGGATCCTGAAGCATATCAGTACGAAATTGATGTCGCCAAAGTTGCTGAGGTATGGCGCCGAGGCAGCGTGATCTCCTCTTGGCTCCTTGATTTAACCGCGACCGCGCTAGTAGAAGATTCAGACCTCAAGCAATTTTCAGGACAGGTATCGGATTCGGGAGAGGGGCGATGGACGACCCTCGCCGCCGTTGATGAGGGTGTGCCAGCGCCAGTCATTAGCGCAGCATTATTCGGGCGTTTTGAGTCCAGGGGAAAAGCCGATTATGCTGATCGCATTCTTTCAGCCATGCGTAATCAATTTGGTGGGCATATTGAAAAGCAAAGCGATAATAAATGATGAGGCAGCAAAATTCCTACCAATTACCGTCCGATGCCCTGGTGTTATTTGGTGCTACCGGCGATCTTTCATATAAAAAAATATTTCCGGCACTGTATGCAATGGTCAAGCGAAGCGCATTCAAGATTCCTATCATAGGCATCGGTTTTTCTGGATGGACTTTGACGCAGCTGCGAGAACGCGTAAAAGATAGTATTCATACTGTAGTTGAAAATCCCGATTCAAATGTGCTTGATCGATTGCTCTCGTTGTTTGACTACGTAGATGGTGATTATAAAAAGTCAGAAACATTTCAGTCACTTAAAAACAGCCTTCAAGGAATACGGTATCCTACTTTCTATCTCGCTATACCGCCAACGTCTTTTGAATTCATCATAAAAGCACTGGGTACCTCAGGATTGTCAGAGCGCGCTCGTATCATCGTAGAAAAACCGTTCGGGCGTAATCTGGCATCGGCAAAAGAACTCAATCACACTATACATTCAGTTTTCCCGGAAAATTCGGTTTTTCGTATTGACCACTTTCTCGGTAAAGAAGCGATTGCCAACATCCTTTATTTTCGATTCGCTAACTCTTTCTTGGAGCCGATCTGGAACCGGAATTACGTAGCCAATATTCAAATTACCCTGGCAGAAGATTTTGGTATTGATGGACGAGGCAGTTTCTACGATGAAGTAGGATGCCTGCGTGATGTAGTTCAAAATCATCTTTTTCAGATAGTCGCTCTGTTGGCGATGGAGCCACCGGCAGGTCATGAGATCGAAGCTCATAGAAATGAGAAAGTTAAGGTCTTTCAAGCAATGCGTCCAGTAAAGTCTGACGACTTGGTCAGAGGCCAATTTGAAGGCTATTGCCAGGAACCAGGTGTGGCGAAAAATTCTGATACCGAGACATATTGCGCCTTGCGTTTATTCATCGATTCATGGCGTTGGGGAGGGGTACCCTGGTATCTTCGCTCGGGTAAATTGTTGGCAGAAAGTGTTATAGAAGTCGTGGTGCAGCTGAAAGCGCCTCCGCAGAAATTGTTTGACGATGCATGGCCATCGATGAGTAATACCAATTATTTGAGGTTTCAGTTATCTCCGTGCCCTGCTATCGCATTAGCCGCTCGCGTCAAACGCGTCGGCGAGGAATTCATTGGTGATCAGAAAGAGCTTTATCTTCTTAATGCTCAACCAGATGAACAAGCGCCCTATGATAGGCTTTTAAGCGACGCACTGACTGGAAACGGCACACTCTTCACTCGCCAAGATGCAGTGGAGGCAACCTGGGCTGTACTAGATGAAATTCTCTCCATACATCAGCCAGTTAAACTTTATAAGCCTGGCAGTTGGGGTCCGGCGGAAGCAGACGCCCTTATTTCAAACATGGGCGGTTGGCATATTCCTAAACTCATTGAAGCGAATAAAAAACCTGTGTAAAAGTTAATTTGCTTAATTAAACGATGACGCAAGGTTAGGGCGGTAGCTGTAATTCCTATGTTTTGACATCAGGAAAAGGAAGAAATATGAATGCTACAGAACAATTGCACAATCTTGGTCAGAGTCTCTGGCTCGACAATATTACCCGTAGATTGCTAACAAGCGGCACGCTCGCTCGCTATATCAATGAATTTTCGGTAACGGGCCTTACTTCAAATCCAACAATATTCGAACATGCCGTTCTGAACACCGACTATTACGATGAGGCGATTCGTCAAAAAGTGTTAACCGGTAAATCAGGGGAAGCATTGTTCTTTGAGCTCGCCCTAGAAGACTTAACTCAGGCAGCAGATCTTTTCCTGGCGATTCATCAGAATACCAACCGAATTGATGGATGGGTATCGCTGGAACTTTCGCCTCTGTTGGCTAATGACACTATTGGCACTGTTAAAGCAGCGGCACAGCGGTATGCGCAGGCGCAGAGACCCAATTTTTTCATCAAGATTCCCGGAACATCCGCAGGGATTCCGGCGATAGAAGAATCAATTTTTATGGGAATACCCATAAATGTTACATTATTGTTTTCACGTGAACACTATATCGCGGCGGCCGAAGCTTATATGCGAGGCATCGAAAGGCGCATAGCCGCGGGTCTTCCTCCAGTCGCTTCCGTTGCTTCCATTTTTGTCAGCCGCTGGGATGTAGCTGCCAAAAACATCATGAAGAGTGATTTTATCGGCAATCATTTAGGTATTGCCATGGCCACACGCATCTATAGAGCTTATCACGATTTGCTCGCGTCAAAGCGTTGGCAGAAACTGGCTCTTTCGGGTGCTCAACCCCAGCGCCTGCTATGGGGTAGCACAGGCACGAAGGACCCTTCAGCTTCCGACACTCTTTACATCGAAGCACTCGCCGCACCTGGCACTATCAACACCATGCCTGAGAAGACGTTATTGGCTTTTGCCGAACACGGCAAGATAAAAAATATGCTATCGATTGATAACGATTCTGCTGAAAAGGCCGAAGCGATAATTGCCGAATTTAATCAACAAGGGGTTAATGATGAAGAGTTGGCCGCCCAGCTTCAGCGTGAAGGAACGACATCTTTCGCAACATCCTGGGATAACCTGATGAAATGCATTGCGTCTAAAAGTGACGCAGTTATGCACAATTCTTGACGGAGAAGATAAACCCATGTCAGCTACGGCGCAAATCGACCAAATGTGCATCAATACTCTTCGCTTTCTATCACTGGATATGGTTCAGAAGGCTAACAGCGGCCATCCCGGTCTTCCTCTCGGCGCTGCCCCGATGGCATATATACTATGGACGCGCTGGCTTAAATTCAATCCGCGCCACCCCCAGTGGTTCAATCGCGATCGTTTTGTACTTTCGGCTGGGCACGGTTCTGCGTTACTGTACAGTTTATTGCATCTGACCGGCTATGATCTCTCGCTGCACGATATCAAACATTTTCGTCAATGGGGCAGCAAAACACCGGGGCATCCGGAACGCAGTCACACACCGGGTGTGGAAATTTCCACTGGGCCATTGGGACAGGGCTTTGCCAATGCGGTAGGAATGGCAATTGCGGAGTCGCAGCTTTCGGCACGCTATAACCGGCCCAATCACACCGTCATTGATCACCGTACCTTTGCGCTCGTCAGTGATGGCGATCTCATGGAGGGAATAGCTTCCGAAGCTGCTTCTCTGGCAGGTCACCTCAAGCTTGGCAAGCTCACGTGCCTTTACGACGATAACCATGTCACCCTCTCAGCCCCTACCAACATCACTTTTTCAGAGAACTGTGCGCTACGTTTTGAAGCTTATGGCTGGCATACTGTATCGGTAACTGACGGCAATAATCTCGCAGCAATTGATGCCGCGCTCACCGCTGCATGTGCAGAAAATAACAGACCGACACTGATCCTGATTCACACCCATCTCGGGTATGGTTCACCGGAGCAAGACAGTTTCAAGGCGCACGGCTCTCCGCTTAGTCCGGAAGACGTGCATCGGACCAAGCAGAATCTGAACTGGCCAGTCGAACCAGATTTTTTGATTCCAGACGAGGTACTCTTCCATTTCCGCCAAGCGGTAGAGCGAGGTGCTCAGAAAGAAAATGCATGGAACCAGTCGTTGGAGGCTTACACTGGGGAATTCCCTGAGATGGCTGAGGAGCTTCAGCGTCGTATGCATGATGAACTGCCGTTGGGTTGGGATACAGATATCCCAGTATTTGATGCTGACGCGCAGGGGCTGGCTACGCGTGTTGCATCAGGCAAAGTAATGAATGCTATTGCACCCAGGCTACAGGCTCTGATCGGTGGATCAGCCGACCTTGATCCATCGACCAAAACAGCTCTGAAGGGCGTGGGGGATTTTAATCCGCCATCGACAAAAAGCGTTAATTCACAAGATTCCGAGAAAACGAGCTGGAGCTATGGCGGACGCAATGTGCATTTCGGGGTTCGGGAACATGCGATGGGTGGGATCGTCAATGGTTTGGCGGCTCATGGCGGGTTTATTCCTTATGGATCGACTTTCCTGATCTTCTCCGATTATATGCGGCCTGCTATTCGATTGGCGGCATTGATGGGACTGCACGTAGTGCACGTATTGACACATGACAGCATTGCATTAGGAGAAGATGGTCCGACTCATCAACCTGTGGAACAACTGGCAAGCCTGCGAGCAATCCCGAACCTCATCGTAATCCGTCCCGCCGATGCTAATGAAACCGCCGTTGCTTGGCGCGTTGCTGTAGAAACACGCAATCGGCCCGTGATATTGGCACTGACTCGCCAAGAAGTGCCCACGCTCGACCGTGTTCGGTACGCCGCTGCAGAGGGCTTGCGCCGGGGTGCTTACGTGCTGAGTGATGCACCTAGTGGCAAACCTGATTTGATCTTACTTGCCAGTGGTTCCGAGGTTGGTTTGATCGTGGCGGCAGCAGAATGTTTGCAGATACAGGGTATCGCAGTGCGCTGTGTCTCGATGCCGAGCTGGGAATTATTTGACATATTACCGCAAGCGGAACGCGATGCCGTGTTATCTCCTTCGGTGAAGGCACGACTTGCAGTGGAACTGGGAGTGTCTCAAGGCTGGGATCGCTACATCGGTGCCCGAGGCGACATGATCAGCGTCGAACGCTTCGGAGCATCTGCCCCGGCCTCTGTAGTTTTATCCGAGTACGGTTTTACTGTCGACAATATTTGCATCCGTGCCAAGGCTCTTTTGGCTTGATGACAGTACTCGAGGGCTATAGTTGATGCCGGTTAGTTGCCCGACATTCTGAAGTTAGATATTCACATTGCTGACTTCAATCGAGGAAGAAGATTATGCATGTTATCTTGATTGTGACTACAGCAAGTGCGTTGGAAAAGTCGGCAAAAACTGCCACTGATAGGAAAATTATCGCTATAGGTGCTGAGGTGGTTCCATGACATGGCCAGTTCTGATTTCGCCATTCGCTCATTTATCTGAAGAATCGCTCTCACTGAACGGGCATCCTGTAAGTCATCTTGCAGGAAGACAGGCTCCTGCTTGCCTATTGATAGATCCATCCAGCCTTAGGAAGGCTTATTATGAAGTTCCTGATTACTCAGTCCAGTCGCAACGCGTCATTTTCGGAACTTCAGGGCATCGTGGTTCCTCCTTCGAAAAAAACTTCAACGAGTGGCATATTCTGGCGATAACCCAGGCTATCTGCGATTACCGCAGACAACACGGTATCAGTGGCCCTCTTTATCTCGGGTGGGACACGCATGCACTCTCTATGCCTGCTTTTATCAGTGCACTTGAAGTATTGGCAGCCAACAATGTAGAAGTTTTGTTAGCAGCCGGGCAGGAATACACTCCCACTCCGGTGATTTCTCACGCCATACTTATCTACAATCGAGACAGAAATTCAGGATTTGCAGATGGCATTGTAATTACGCCGTCGCATAATCCGCCTGATAATGGCGGTTTTAAGTATAACTCTTTGAATGGTGGACCTGCCGCTACCAACGTTACCAAATGGATCGAGATCAAAGCCAACACATTTCTTGCTCGCGGTCTACAAGGAGTAAAAAGAATTCCATTTGAACGGGCTCAACATGCTGATACCACGCATCGGCACGACTTTATGAACAGTTATGTCAATGACCTCGACAGTGTGATCGATATAGATATGATTCGGGGCGCAAGTATCAGAATCGGCGTGGATCCTATGGGCGGTGCCGGAGTGCATTATTGGGGACCGATTGCTGAACATTATCGATTGAATCTTACTGTAGTGAACGAAGTCGTCGACTCCACTTTCAAGTTCATGACGCTAGACTGGGATGGTCAAATCCGAATGGATCCTTCTTCATCTTATGCAATGCAAAGACTAATCGATCAGAAGGATTGTTTTGATATCGCGATCGCTTGTGATACTGACCATGACCGACATGGGATTGTCACCCCGGAGGTAGGATTATTACCGCCTAATCATTACCTTGTTGCAGCAATTTTTTATCTCTTCAATTATCGGCCGCAGTGGAGTGTAAATGCAGCGATTGGTAAGACAGTGGTCAGCAGTCAGATGATCGATCGTGTGACAGAAAAACTCGGGCGGAAATTATATGAAGTTCCAGTAGGCTTTAAGTGGTTTGCCGAGGGTCTGTTGAGCGGTTCTCTTGGATTCGGCGGCGAAGAAAGCGCAGGCGCATCCTTTCTGCGTCGAAATGGCGAAGTCTGGACCACAGACAAGGATGGAATTGTTCCGGCTTTGCTTGCGGCTGAGATGACGGCGCGCCTAGGTCGTAATCCAGGAGAAATCTACCATCAACTGGCGCTGAATGTTGGCGAGCCGTTTTATGATCGGGTTGAGATGCCAGCAACTCCAGAGCAAAAAGAAAAACTTTCTAGACTTTCACCTCATCAAATTAAATTGACAGAGTTAGCTGATGAAAGAATCCAGAGTATCCTTACTCGCGCATCGGGCAATAACGCACTTATTGGCGGACTGAAAGTGATGTCAGCATATGGGTGGTTTGCAGCGCGCCCATCCGGAACTGAAGATATTTATAAGATCTATGCCGAAAGCTTTCGGAGCATGGATCATCTACGATGCATCATCAAGCAAGCTCGCAATATAGTTACCAATGCTCTTGCAGAATCTACGCCCTCTATCAAGGATTCTCGAAAATAACCATTTTGAATGGGAAAATGCACTTCATTCCCCACTCCAGTTGGTAACCCTTGCTAATATCACGTTTTGACTTTCTGCCAAATCAACAAATCCATAGAAACCATGAGCAATAAAAATCTAACAATTGATGCCGAACTGGACAAGCTGCAACGTCTATCATTCAGCTATTTTTTGCATGAGACAAATCGAGCAAATGGCCTAGTGGTTGACAAAACCGCAACCGGGTGGTCCGCAAGTATTGCTGCCACAGGTATGGCATTAGCTTCTTACCCTGTCGCGGTTGAGCGTGGATTTATGACCCGCTCCGCTGCGATCGAGCGAACGCTGATCACGTTACGTTTCTTCTGGAACAGCCCGCAAGGTCCCCAGCCTGACTCTACCGGTTATAAGGGTTTTTATTATCATTTCTTAGATATGCAAACTGGACAACGTGCGTGGAAATGCGAACTGTCAACTGTAGATACCGCTTTTCTGCTGGCTGGTGCGTTAACTGCAGGAATGTACTTTTCTACCAATACCAAGGACGAAAATGAAATTCGTAATCTTGCTGATGCTCTTTATCGCCGAGCAGATTGGCAGTGGGCCCAAAATGGGGGAACAACAGTTACACATGGTTGGAAACCCGAAAGCGGTTTCATCCAATACCGATGGGAAGGTTATGATGAAGCGATGTTGTTATATATCCTGGGATTAGGTTCGCCTGATCATCCATTGCCTGAGAGTTCTTATAATCCCGCGTGGACTTCGACTTATCGGTGGGAACATTGTTACGGATATGACTATTTATATGCTGGTCCGTTATTCACGCACCAGCTTTCACATATCTGGATTGATTTTAGGAATATTCAAGATGCGTTTATGCGAATTAAGGGAATTGATTATTTTGAGAATAGTCGCCGCGCCACATATGTGCAGCAAAAATACGCGATAGATAATCCATTTAATTTCAAAGGGTACGATGAATGCTGCTGGGGAATTACTGCAAGTGATGGTCCGGGCCCTAATACTATGAAGATAGATGGTATTGAACGTCATTTTTTTGATTACATAGGTCGAGGCGTACCGTATGGCCCTGATGATGGAACTCTTGCGCCATGGGCTGTGGTAGCATCGCTACCATTCGCACATGAGATCGTACTCCCTACTCTGGATTTTTGCATTAATCAGATAAATTTAACAAACTCCAATCCCTATGGTTTCAAAGCAACTTTTAATCCCACCTATTCAGAAAAATCTAACTCTCCTTATGGATGGATATCGCCTTGGCATTATGGGATTAATCAGGGGCCGATCGTATTAATGATCGAAAATTATCGTACGGAACTTGTTTGGCAATTGATGCGAAATTGTTCATATATAATCATTGGCTTGCATAGAGCTGGCTTCAAAGGAGGCTGGTTATAACTCTTGCAGAATACAAATCTTCAGGATGGTAAGCTGATCGGAAGAACTTGCAATGAAACTCATTAAGACATTGTTTAAGATTTTTGAATCGGTCCGGCTTTTCCGGAGATTTTTTAGTTTGAGTCAAGCTGCATCAGCTGATTCCCTCAGTTGGCAACCAACTCACGAAAAGTCAGTCGGTCACAGCGGCCATCTATGATGCCGGTTATAATTCCAACAGCCGTTTTTATGAACAATCGCCTCAACTGTTAGGCATGACGCCAACCGATTATCGTGCCGGCGGAACCAATAGCCGAATCCGCTTTGCCTTAGCCGAATGCTCGCTTGGTTCTATTCTGGTGGCGGCCAGTGAAATCGGGATTTGCGCCATTGCATTAGGCGATGATCCGGACCGCTTGGCTCGGGAATTACAAGACCATTTTCCCCAGGCTGAACTGATCGGCGGCGATAACGAGTTCGAACAATGGATCGCCAAAGTCATTGGCTTTGTCGAAGCACCGGCGATTGGCCTGGATTTGCCATTAGATATGCGCGGCACCGCTTTTCAACAACGGGTTTGGCAAGCTTTGCGGCAAATCCCGGTCGGCGAGAAAGTCAGTTACACGGACATCGCCCAACGCATCGGCGCACCAAAATCTGTACGCGCTGTTGCCGGCGCCTGTGCGGCCAATACCTTGGCGGTAGCCATTCCATGTCATCGGGTCGTCTGCTCCGACGGCGGATTATCCGGTTATCGTTGGGGCGTGGAACGCAAAGCTGAACTGTTGCGGCGGGAATATCAATCGAGAATACCCGTGTAATTGCTTGCACATTGCGCTACCTGAGAATTACCGGATATCCGATGGGGCAGGGGGATTATCAAAGAATTTATACAGTCAGATTAATTCCTTGTAATTGTCTCGCTGAGTATTAAATGCCCTATGAGGGATTACTTCTTTTATATAACGTTCTGCAACGTATCTGAATGTGATTACATCTTGATGGACTGGCTTTTCATTGATCTGCAACTTTAACTGCTCATTAGTTAATCCAATCGCTGATTTTGGTACAACAGGGTGGTCCGTGGCCGGTGCGAAGGTCGCTTTTTTCATTTCGGCTGCTCCAGTAGTTCCATCAATGCTTTTCCAGAAAGTGTCTCATATCAAATTATTTCCTCAAATCCTTGATTATTTGTTTTATTACGATGAAAATCATCGCGCTCGCGATAACGCAAAGAATCAATGCTAATAAAGCCTTTGTCGCTACTAAAAAGGTACAAACACTAAAAAACAATTCACACGGCCATTCGATAAAGCTCATTTCATTTTGTCCTTATATCTACAGTTTGAACCAAGCTTATAGAATGAATCTCATCCATTCAATGACCCTCAAAGCAAAAAAACTGCACAGCATGATAATGAGAATATCTAAAGCCTTGCGACACATCGTTTTTTCCTCCCACTGGCGTAAAATTCATTCTGGTATTCTCTCGCACATTGGGCACATATCGATTTCGTGATGCTTGTTTTAGTGACACTCTTCTTTCTCACTTTACATTTTGGACATAGATCGTTCTCAGTTTGTGTCCTGCAATGCTCTGGCGTTCCATATTTGCCGCGATGGATATATCCGCGGCTCTGAGGTTTTGGGTCAAGATCTGAATAATCATCAAAATGCGATGTCATCGTCCATGTTTTTGAAACTGTTTTCGTTAGCGCTGCCTGCTCCTGCTTGGGTTGGAGTTTGTGCGTTCTGGCCTTCCTGCTTGCTGCCGAGCATTTTCATTGTGTCGCAATGATATGGGTTATATAGCGCTTGATGCCTTCTTTATCGGTGTATTCTTTGTTTCGAGTCGGCCTTCGATATAAACTGAACTGCCTTTTTTCAGGTATTTCTCGGTAATCTCGGCCAATTTCCGGTAGAGTACAATTCGGTGCCAATCTGTTTTTCTTGCACCTCGCCAGTTTTTTTGTCTTTCCATTTCTCTGTGGTGGCGATTGAGATTGCCGCAACCTGTGCGCCATCAGGCATGTATCGAATTTGAGGGTCTTGCCCTAAGTTTCCGATGATGGTCGCTATTGACTGATGCCATTTAATATTTCCTTATTTGAAATTTTCCCTGCCCCACGTACCCATAATTGCCCAGGTCTGAGATTAAGTAGAGATTTGTCATTGATTCTTCCTTTACGACTCATGTCCAGCATGTTTGCTTTCTGAGAACCTAGCATTAGGTGGTTCATGATTGAGCCCCTATGGTTTTGAGGCGTTTGTCCTTGATTGGGAACGGGATTACTTTGCATTTGAAGATTGATTCGCCGAGCAAACGACTAATCTCATTTCGGAAGTACTGAGGGGTTTTGAATATGTTTAATTTCGTGCAGACCTGGAAATCCTGTGCACTAAAGAAGAACCCGGTGAGCGAGTAGGGGGAAGAGAGAGAGGGAGAGAGGACTCACCGGGGGTGTAACACTTCCAGCCATCCGGCTACGCAGATTTCTCTGCGCTGGCTGGTGCGGATTAGGAAATTTCAAATACTTACAAGATATTTGCTTTAACCCGTAGTCAAGGTGCGACAAGCTCTTGTGAGCCATGAAAGTAGCAATAGGGCTAAGCATTGCTACGGATCTAATTATATACGAATATTCCATATTTGCAAATGATTTCCATTCTCATTTGTTAGTCTATAAATCAACTAGCCGCATATTTTCTTTACAGCTTCGGCAGCTTTGATCTGCCCTATTCGCGCCTAGTGTAGTTGCTCATCCATGTGCGCGATCAGAGCAAGTAGAGCCACTAGGTTGATTACTGATAATGTCAAAATACCCAACGAATAGGTTTTGTTCGCACGGAAATTTTTCATATCTGGCGGCAATGTACTCATGACGCGCCGTCCAGTTTCTCAAGCAATTCAGCGATGCTATTGCACAGGTCATCGACATCGCCGTCATTGACGATATCTTCATCAATGAACGATGGGTCAATCGGTAATCCGCTTGAATGGCCGGTTTTGATTACGTGAGGATTGTTTGGTCGGTTGATTTGCCAGAGCAGGCCGCCTTGATCTTTAAGCCATTTAGCCTTGCCTGGGAAACTGTAGTGGTCAACTAGTTCCGG
>NZ_QRCB01000032.1 GCF_009833095.1 Nitrosomonas sp. JL21 | reverse complement strand
GCTTTATTAAAAAAATGAGTACAAAAATGAAAGATTATTTATTAAGCGAATTTCATCGTCATCATGCGAAATTGAACAGGCCCCTTCAAACAATGCTAAGTACTCTTTTGGCACTATGTAAGGAAGCGGAAAATATCAAATCCCGGCTTAAAATTCCTTCGATTGCCTGGAATCAGAGCATTACTCAAAAGCTCGACAGCATCATCACCCAAGCTGAAAGAACGCTTGAGCAAAAAGCCCACACACTTCATCAGGCATTACAAGCCGAGAAGGCATTCAGTGTCACCCATAACTTAATCGATAAATCCGTTACACCAAATCCGGTCATTTCCCTACTGTTGATGGGCATTTGCTTGTTCATTGACGCAGGAGTGAACAGTTCATTCCTGTATAACGCTCACATGGTCAGCGGGCCATTCGCAGCTTTGCTTGTCAGTTTTTTGATTTCGCTGACAAACGTAGTGCTAGCTGTCGGTGGAGGTTATTACATCGGACGCTTCTTGAATTACGGCATACGCAGCACGGATGTCGATACGCAGGAAATTAAAATCGTAAGGGGTCGCGCTAAATGGCAGTTCAAAGTCTTTATCGCTGTGATGGCTTTTTTTATTCTGACTGTAGGATTAGTCAGATCAACGGAATCTCTGGACAAAATCGGTCACTCACTCTCGCATTACCATGAATTGATAGTAACGCCTGAAGCTGTTTTTCTTGTTCTACTCAACATCTGCATCGCAGTCTTTTCGTTCCATAAAGGAAAAACTGGATTCAGTCACCCTTACGGCGATTACAGTACATATCAGCAGAGCGTTACCGCCGCTCATGACGATCTGCATCAATTTTATCAAGATTATGTAGAGGAAATCGAAGATGCCTGCGCTGACGTAGAAGACGATGCGCAAGCATCGGTATCTGCTCAAGCAAAAGAAATCAAGGAATACAACAAGAAGGTCACGGAATGCCACCAATTATCTCGCGAGCTTGAAGAAGCAACGCGTGCCGCTGAAAACGAATTTTTGGCTGCGGCAAACCGGATAGTACATACCCATTCTGTTCTTGAAGGCAAAGACATTTCTGTTCCAGAGGGATTGCTCAATCATTTCTCTTTTAACGATGCAAGTGGCATCGAGTTACCCGAGTTTTACCATGCTTCATCCCGAAGCGAAAACAATCCTGCGCTGGCTAAAGCAAAAGCCGCCGCGCTCAAGCGATTGAGCGATGTGCTGAAACGGCATGCATAAGTTTATTAAATCTAATTTTCTAGGAGATTCCCATGAGACGAAGAAGCAAAAAACAAGATTTACCCAAAATCATCGCGTTGAGCGCAGTATTGGTTGCATGTACCGGAGCCATGGGTTACGCCGCATTCAGCACTTTCGGTCAACCAACACCCGATCAATACGGTTGTTTCGAGGATGTCAAACAACGCAACACTTTCGTGCTGTTCGATGCTAGCGAACCCCGGTTGAATATTGAGCAGCATCGCTCGGTGCGTGATTATCTGGACGAACTTTATGCCAATCTCGAATTCAATGAGCGCTTGAGCTTCATCACCACCGAAGGCGATGTGATCAGTTCTACGCCGAAAGCCCGTTTTCATGTCTGCGGTACGGCTAAAAATCCTGACGACCTCGATGAGATCGGTGCGCAAAGCGCATCGGCAGGATTTCTAAGAAAGCAAAAGCAACGGCTGTATAACAGTGTCTATGCCCCGCAGGTCGATGAGATGCTGTCGCCGACACCGGATGAATCGCGCAAGCAAGTTTCGCAGTCACCGATGCTGGAGATGGTCAAGAATGTTTCACACATGAAGGATTTCGTACCGGGCAGCCGCCTCATTGTACTGAGCGACCTGCTACAAAACTCCGAAACTGCGCAATTCTGCATCAAACAGAACCAGATGCCGCCATTTCGCGTTTTTCGCAAGCAAGAAAGCTATCAGCAACGGTTGATGCCACGCTCGCTGGAAAGTATCGAAGTCACGGTGCTTCTATTGCAACGCTATGGTTACGGCCACCCTAGCTACCTTAAATATTGTAAGAATGAAGAAGAATTGACCACCTTCTGGCGCGATTACTTTACTGGCAATGGCGCAATCAAACCTACGTTTATCCGTATTCGTGCAGGCCATACCGCCGGGTAAAAGCGATGGCCCGCCAATTTTCCAATCAACATTCAACCAGCCTGCTAACACTTTTTAGTATCACGGCAGCGCTGGTGTTGTGGGCAACCAATCTTAACCCGCCGCTATTACACGGTCGCATCGATTGGTTTTCAACGCTGATCTACTTCATGGCAGGACTGGCGTGTCTGCAAACCGTAATCCGTTCGCTTCAGAATCTTGCACACTACATCGATCTTTTCGCTAGCCATGAACCCACAGGACAAAAAGGCAGCGCCGCATGGGCCACAGTTAAAGAATTCAAAGACGGACTAACTAAAAATAATAGCGGGCCATTTTGGGGGCGGTTTGCAGGTAGTTCTTCACCCGCACTATTTTTTGATTTTGTTTCCAACGCCATGACGATTGCCCCTGCGGGTTCCGGCAAGGGCATATATACCGTCGTTACAAACATCATGAGTATTCGACACAGCAAAGTTATCCCAGATTTTAAGGGAGAACTACTTACTATGCTGAAATCCGCTTTGGAAAAACGCGGCGAAATCGTTCGAGTGCTTAATCCCGGCAATCTATGGTCGGAGATCATCGGATCAAGCAGCGATTCGTATAGCCCCTTAGATATCATTAGCGACGATCTGGCACGTCTCGGAGGTTTGCGAGATGTAATGGATGATTTGCGCGAGATGGCTGAGCAACTACTACCGGAACCAGAAGGTAAACAAACAGACAATTCTTATTTCCGGGAGGGAAGTAGATTACTAATTTCAAATGGTATTATTTTTGAGATCATGATTGATTTGTATGACGCAAAGCTTTCTTCCGTTGCGTTACTGCTAGAAAACCGCAAGCGTCTCGAAGATATGGCCCGATGGATTGCGGGTGTCGATATCGAAGACAAACCGCACCCGGATGGGCCTTTCCCTATCGAGCATACCGAATGGGCAAAGTTACACGATCCACGAGATGTCGCTGAATTCGCTGCACTGATCAGAGCAAGAGCAAGTAATATCCTTGCCTTGATGTCGAAGGATGGCCGTGCATTCGATAGTTTCATCACGGGAGCGCAGCAGGCTTTGGCAGTATTCGCTTTCGGACGCTTGGCACCAGCAATGGGTCGCTCGACCTTTAACATGCGTGATCTCAAGGAGGGCAAGAAGCCGACCACGCTTTTCATCGTAGCAGACAGTAGTCGTATGGAAGCGTTTAAGGGCTATATAGGATTGATGAAGTGGTGTTGCACGACGGCCATGAAACGTCACCCTGCCAAAGATCGGCCTGTTTATTTCATTCTGGACGAAGCCACGAATTACAAGATCAATGGGTTGGAGAGCTTGCTGACGTGGGGCAGATCGTATGGAATCCGCCTGCATCTGATCTTTCAGGATTTTGCAGCATTTGAGAGAACCTACGGCAAAACCGTGCTCGATACGCTACTCAGTGAAACGGAGATTAAACAGTTCCTGCCCGGCCAGCGCTCGCCTAAAACACTGGAAATGATTTCTAAACAAATGCTGGGTGAGCAATCGGTGATGGCAATGGGGGCCAATCGCTCCATCGAGCATCTGGGTTTGAATGAAACCATTAGTGAAGTAGGCCGACCGTTAGCTACGCCTGACGAAATCCGACGCATGAAGGAAGGTATTTTGTTCGTGCGCCAGTACCGCCCGATTTTATTTGAACCTGTGTCATACGCCGAGATCGAGCCATGGCGCAGCCAAGTAGGCATCAATCCATTTCACGGTAAACCCTTTCGCAAGAAAGTAAAACTTCGCCTTTAGGAGTCATTCATGAAAATGTATTCACCTCAAAAATTCCGTCCCTTTGCATGGCTGTCAGTGGGGCTACGAAGCACGGCTTATCTGCTGCGGCATTGGTTTTTGCTATCGATTGTTGTGCTGATGATCTCACCCATCGGGCCTCATCTATTGGTTTGGTACACCTACAAAGAATTTAACGGATACCGCGTCTATAACGATTGCTTGTATCTGGGTGGAGGCGGATTGATAGAGCTTGATTACAGTTACAGCGATTGCCCGGTGCTGGTGATCATCGACAGGCGAGACAAACATTAAATTTTTTTACAACGACAGGAGAAGAAAATGAGCAATAGAAATTCAAACGACACACCGAATGAAGCTACTCAATCCCATACAGGACGCAAACCCGACCAGATTGCTTATACGGTACGTGAAACAAGCGATGGCAAGGAATATTGGAACAGGGTTGGGGCGATGTGGAAACACAAAGATGGTCGGGGCTCTGAACTGGTACTGGACAGCATTCCGATGGATGGGCGCATTACGCTGCGCGAGCAACGCGACCAGCGTATGCAGGACTATCAGGATAAACGAAATAAACAGCAGCCTGTAAACAATACCCGAACCCGCGATCATGGGTACGAACGCTAATAAACGTTATGGCGACGAATTGTCGCCTAACACGACAAGCTTCTCGGGCAAGCACCCGGATTTTGCAAACGATGTACCTGACAGCTTTCGCAACGCTCCTTTGCAGCGCCGAGAATTCGATTATGTGCGTGATCCGTATATCGCCAAGCAATTGGAAGCAATGAAGTTAACCGAAGCGCAGCGGCGCGGCGAAAGTGAACGCGGCGGCGGATCGGAGATGGTAAAGCGGGATAAGCCGCATCCTGAGCTTCGCCCCGAGCATGAACAAGGCCCCATTCGCGAAACGTTCAACCGGGCATGGCTGAGCGAGCAGCGGGAAGCCCGGCTGAATGAACTGGCGCGGCAACGCGCAGAACGGCGGGAAAGCCCTGAGCATTCCATGCAGAGTGATCGTGAAGAAAACAGGGACTATCAGCATCAGCACGGGCCAGAGCGTTAAATAGTTCTGGAAATTGAATACACGAGGTACGTTTTTTATTGCGAGCTTTAAAAGAATATGTTCTCTTTTTGTTCGTGCTTTAGACGACAGGGAGGGACACGAAATTATGGATATATAACCATTTCAAGGCATGGCCTTGAAAGCTAAGGAGGCTAAGATGAGTAACAATACGACAGAACAGAACGAAAGCAAACAGGAAGCAATTCCTGTCCCCGTACTGGATTGCGAGGCATTTCGGGAAGACTTGGTTGATTGCGATCTCACAATTAAGGAGGAGAATGAATATCTGGCTATTCTGTGGGATATCATGCGCATGATGGTCGATCTCAATCTGGATATGGATGCGGTGCATATGCTGATGCCGCCTTCATTGTGTAAGGCATTTAATGATGAAGACGTTGTGGTAGAACAACCATCTAACCAAACTGAACCAGCCACTGAAAAGTCAAACGGCGAAAGGAGCAACCATGGCTAAAGCGGTGATTTATTGTCGGGTATCAACCAAGCGGCAGACGAAAGAAGGCGATGGGCTTGCTTCGCAAGCCACCCGTTGCCGGGAATTCGCCCGCTATCGCAATATGGAAGTGATCGAAGTGTTTCAAGATTCTCAATCCGGGTCGCTCATTGATCGGCCAGGCATGCAAACTATGCTCAAATACTTAAAGTCACATCGCAAAGACAACATTACGGTGATTATTGACGACTTGAGCCGCTTGGCACGTGGCGTTCAAGCACACATCACCTTGCGTACAGCAATTTCAAGTGTCGGTGCAAAACTAGCTTCGCCCAGCATCGAGTTCGGCGAAGACTCGGATTCAGTATTGGTTGAGCACCTGCTTGCAAGCGTATCGCAGCATCATCGGCAGAAAAACGCAGAGCAAACACGCAACAGAAGACGGGCACGTATGTTGAACGGTTATTGGGTGCATTTCGCGCCTATCGGATATAAGTACGCATCGAAACCCGGCCACGGCAAAGTTCTAGTAAGAAACGAGCCGCTTGCCAGTATCGTCGCAGAAGGACTGGAAGGTTATGCTAGCGGGCGCTTTGAGATCAGAGCGGAAGTGAAGCGCTTCTTTGAGCAATTTCCGGAGTTTCCTACAGATGCCAAGGGCGAAGTCAGTAACGAACATGTGAACCGGATTTTAAGCCGGGTGATTTATGCCGGACACATCCAATCGGACATCATGGATGTAACTTTGCGTCCGGCGCAAAACGAGCCGTTGATCTCGCTGGAAACCTATCAGAAAATTCAGAGCCGCATGCAGGAGAAACCCAAGATAGCAGCACGGAAGGATCTGAATGAAGATTTTCCGTTGAGAGGTGCCGTGCGTTGCAGCGATTGCGACAACCCGCTAACCGCGTGCTGGACGAAAGGACGCAGTAAACATTATCCGTACTACTATTGCTTTACCAAACGATGTGAGAGCTACGGCAAAGCCATTGCTCGCGAGAAGATCGAAGGGGAATTTGCAAGTCTGCTGCACCAGCTTGTGCCATCCGTTCCATTATTCAAAACCGCAACCAAGATGTTCGAGGTATGGTGGAATTATCGTCAGGCGCAAATTTCGCAGCGCGGGCAGTCGATGGAAAAAGAATTACGCAAGCTGGATCAATCTATAGAACAATTAATGGATAGGCTGATTGAAACGGATAGTCAGACGATGATCAAGGCGTATGAAAAACGGGTCAAGCAACTGGAGACCGATAAGGCCGTGTTGGTTGAAAAATCATCGCAGTCGCTGCGCCCGATGCGATCTTATGATGCGGCACTTAGAACCGCTCTGGATTTTATTGCAAGTCCTTATAAACTCTGGGATTCTGGTAGATTGTGTGACCGCCGCGCAGTGCTGAAACTGGCCTTTCCGGGTGGGTTCCAATATCACCGAAATACAGGACTTAGAACCGCTGAAACCCCATTACCATTCAAGGTGTTAGGGGCGATTACAAGTAATAAAATTCAGGTGGCGGAGAAGGCGGGATTCGAACCTTGATCTCTTACTGACATATCAACCATTTATCATTTTCCAGTGATGTTTTTGTGTCATTTCTTTGTATTTCAATCAAATCTTTAAAAACTCGTAAATCAGTTTAAACTCATTTGGTTAAAGCAGCAAGAAAAGTACGATAAACTGTGTAAATTTTTGCAATATAGGATGTTTTGGCACTTAATTAATGATGCAATTTTTCTTACATAAAAATTATTGAAAAACTAGAATTTTTTTATCGGAATGTCCTGGTAACTCTTGGGTTATTTGAACGGAAAAGCCTATCAATTTAAAGTAATCTCACACTATCCTACTTTAAAAGTAAATTAATTAGTCCATTTTTTCAATATGAAAAATATACGTTGGTTAATCCTATTCCTCACTTTAGTTAGCTCAAATTCATGGACAGAAGAACCTCTAGGAGGAGTGAAAAATAAAAATAACTTACATATTCAAGAAAAAGAACAAATAGGAACTGTAAATTTTCCTTTGTTTATTAAAGGAGAGATTCATTCAATTAAAAACGAAGAAGAGACCCGAGATGAAATGAAAGAACGAAAAGCTAAGTCAGAAACTGATGCAAAGCTTGTCGAATATACAGGATTACTTGCTCTTTTTACTTTTTTATTATTTTTTTTCACGGCTGCTTTGTGGTGGGTTACTTACCGGTTGAGTGTGGCTTCTAAAGAAGCTGGTGCAAGGCAAGCCGAAGAAATGGAAAAATCTCTAGCTATTGCTAAAGAAGCTGCTCAAGCCGCTATTAGCGGCAATGAATTGAATAAGAAAATTTTCATTTCTTCCCAACGACCGTGGGTAACTGTGCAAGAAATAATTCCCCGTAGTCCTCTTAATTTTAATGAACATGGGCTTGCCTTCACAATGATTGCTAGAAACGTGGGGCATTCCCCTGCAATTAATGTCAATATTTGTGCCGTTATGCACCTGTCCTATATAGGAAATATAAATGCCCATCAACTACATAAGAACATGAGAGAAGAGCTCGCACGTGAACGCAAGGAACTAGTTTCCAATGAGGTCGATTTGGGTCATCTGATTGTTCCAGGTGAGGAATTAGAAATTCAAGTCCGGGCTGGATACAGTTTGGCTGAATATCAAAAAGCAGCTCTAAATCATCCTTTCAGTGAAATCATTATACTTATAATTGGCCAAGTCAGTTATGGCTCTGGCCTCGACGAAAGTCAGTATGAAAGTGGTTTTATATTTTCAGTTCGCAGGCGTGGAGGTGCTGGGATTTTATTTGATGATAGCAACATGCCCATTGAGGTAGAAATTAGACGGTTCAGTTCTGGCTTCTATACTACCTAATGAGGCATTAAAAAGGACCGTTCTACTTCAATTTCGCGAGTTATTAAAGGGAAAAATCAGGATTGAAGAGTAATGGTCGGTGTAAAAAAATTAAACGGATTGTTTTAGCAATGACTCAGCAGGGATGCCTAGTTCCTGATGTAGTTTCTGAATCATTCGTAGCGTTAGTGCACGTTTGCGATTGAGCACTTCATATACGCGATTGCTTTTTCCAATCATGGGTTCAAGGTCTTTAATGGTTAAGCCTTTCTGTTCCATTTCAAACTTGATGGCTTCGACAGGATCGGGAAGATCGAGCGGAAAATGTTTGCGCTCATAGGCTTCGATCAGCGTAACCAGAATGTCCAGTTTTTCACCTTCAGGTGTATTTGGTTCGGCCATCATGAGTAATTCCACTTCTTTCAGTGCTGCGCGGTAGTCAGCATCGGTTTTAATGGGTTTGATGTTCATGTTTTCTTCCCGGTACTAAATCTTTTGTGCATCGATCTGATCGTATTGGGCATGGGTGCCTATGAAACGGATATAAACGATGTTGTATGCATAGTTAATCCATACTACTAGCCGGTATTTATTCCCGGCTATGTTGAATACGACTCTGCCGTCTTTGAGAATACTTGCACTTTTAAAATCTGCTTTCACTTCTGCGGGTGTTGTCCAGTTTGCCTTTAATGCATGCCGGTACCAAGCAAGCGCTGGTTGAATTGCATCGCTATAAGACGAGTTTTCTTCCCAGAAGGCTTTCAACGTCGACAGCGCAATAATTCTCATGAGTGGGATGATAGTCCCATATTGGGACTTTGGCAATTATTTTGATTGTGGAATCCACCGCCCATAAACTTTGATGATCATTCCCCAGTCTTTATGCCCCATCTGACTTGCAACCCATAAGGGTTTTTCGCCTCTGGATAGCAGCATTGATGCGAAGGTGTGTCGCGTTTGGTAGGGGTTGCGGTATTTGATGTTTGCTTTCTTTAGTGCCGGAATCCAGACCTTCTTGCGAATCGGTTGATCATCTCGCCAGGGTTGATTTGTGTCTGGATCGTGAAAAACGGTTTGGTTTTGTGTTCTGGTGAAAGTTTGTTGAGTGAGGAGCGCTTCTTTCGCTTGTGGCTGAAGCGTGACTTCCCGTTTCCCCGATTTGGTTTTTGTTGTTTTGAATTGTCCGCGAACATAGGCGCTTGTGACAAATATTCGGTTGTTTTCAAAGTCGACATCTGGCCAACGCAGGGCTATTAATTCTGAAGTTCTGAGACCTGAGTAAAATGCGAACTGAATCAGGTTTTTTGCTTGGCCGGTGAGTTCATGCAGGATTTTTGTTACTTCTTCTTGTGTGAACGGTTCAGGTTCACGGGTTTTGGTGGGAAGATTCTTAACCCTTTGCAGTGGATTCTTATCGATGATTTCTTCATGGTACAGCTCATCGAACATTTGACGAAGCGGAATCAAAATATTGCCTTTTCGTTTGCTGGAGCAGGGGAGTATGGATAACCATTCTTTAACCTTGCTCGCGGTCAATTCAGAAATGGTCAGTTCGCCAAAAGCGGGAAGCAAATGATAATAAATCGCGCTGTTATAGTCTTGCAGCGTACTTTTCTGCAATTTAGTTTGGTTGCGTTGCAGCCAGCTGATCATGGCTTCTTTAATCGTGTAGAGATCAGCGCGGGTTTTTCTGAATTCCTTGGCTTTCCTGCTATGCGGGAAGTGCTTTGAGTAGTCAAACGTACCCATACTGATTTCATACAGGATGGCTTGACGCTTAAGAACCAGTTCCTTTTGTGCGGCTTTGGTCGGCGGAATAGAGATCGTCTCGCGGCAGCGCACGCCCTGATAGGTGAAGGCGATCTGGGCGCTATTCCCTCTGATCGTTATGCCTCGATGCCTTGCATCCATGCGTAAGCTGCCTTTGCGATGATGAAGATTCGGCCGTTTGGCGCTTTGTTCCAGTGAATTTTGTATCGCCATTGTCCTTTCTTTATATATTGGCGGATGGCTTCTTCAGTCAAGCCGGTTAATTCAGCAAACTTCTTGATCGTTACCAGTATATGTTCGGAATGGTTCATTTCTTTTCCTCTCCGTCACTACCGGCAATATGCTTAGCCACGTGCTTTTCTACTTCCGCTTGATTGTCGATTAAACCCTTATCTGCCACTTTTCGTTTACCCATGACTACCGCCCAGAAACTGCCGAGCTTTTCGGTGATGGCATAACCGATGCTTTTTTTCTGGCCGAAATCTGTGATTTCAGGACAAAGGTTTTTGAATTCAATGCCGAGCACTTTTTCGTATTTACGGTAAGTGGCTGGATTGTGCAAAATCTTGAGCACGCGCCACCCAAAAAATTGACCTAACACCAGTGCACCCAATGCGCTTTCAAGTGTTGTGCCAACGCCGCGAAATTCCCTCATATTCCGGAGTATTCTTTGTTCCGTCTCTTCATCAAGAATAAGCAGTCTTTGCGGTTTTACAGTTTCACCTTTCATAATCAGTAGTGTCTCTTAAAATATATAGGAGTTATGATAATACACTACTGTTTATGACAGTCAATATGATGTTTGTCCTATTCGTCGATCAGCTTTACTTGGGCATAGAACTCTGTTTTGGTGAATTGACGCATCTCATCATAGAACTTGATGACGATCTCGATTTGATCGTTAAGTGCTAGAACCCCGCAGATATGGCCGATCTGCGTGATACTATATTTCTGGCCGGGTTGGCGCTCGTCCTTTTTGAATACGGCCAGACGGTAAATCAAGGACACGGCTTCATCTAATGTAAAAGGATTCATAATGTCGTTTATCGGGTCTTTTTTAATGTTGAGGTGTGTTTTCATGGGTGGCCTCCGGATGATAAAAAAGGGTTGGTACAGTTATTGATACAAGTCCAAGTCCAAGAGAACCAGCTTCGCCGTGCCATTGCGTGCGCTCGGCTTGCGCCTCGCTCCGTAATGTCACGTCCTCGCTCTCAATTTTGAATAGTGTCCAAACATGTTTGCGCGTGCATATATTCATGCCTTTCCAAACAATGCCTGAGACGCGCAAGGCGGCTATATCGCCGTAGCGGCTAGTAGCTGGAGAATATGTCTCTCCAGTCATAGAATTGAATTGTTTACTCGAATCATAGAATGGCTTGATAGTGAGCTGGTTGTGCGGGGTTTCAGGATTGCCCATCGCGAGCGTGAATGCTGCCCAGTCGTTAGCAGTTGCTGATAATCGGATGTTTTCCAACTCGGGATCATCAGATTTATCTAATTTTCTTAGTTGACGCCATACGGTCACACTAGGGCCGCCGATCTGCTGGAACTGGCGGATACCCCAGGTGTTGGCCCAAGCATTTATTCGTTCGGCAGCGCTGGCAGCATCATTGCCGTATAAGTCATGCTCTAGCTTATAGCCGTCAATGTTTTTAGAAATGTACTTGGCAATATAACCGGCAGCAGTTCCTTTGGTAGGATCAATGGCGACAGCTTTAAAGCGACGCTCCAATGCTCCTGGCTCGCTGCCATTATCCATCATTGCATAATGGCTCATAATCTTGCGTACCAACTGGCGATGCTGTTCAGGCATGAACAACAGCAAATGCCAATGCGGCGTGCCGTCGTGATGCGGTTCGACAACGCGGAAGCCATAAGGTCGAATGTCTTTCCTATCAAACTCAGCACGGATCAGCGTCCATAGGTGAGTTAAATACTGGTGTGCTTGTAAAATGGAGGTGCCGTCATGACGGGGGTTATCGGAACCAGTATGTAAATAGGCATGCATGCGGGAAGGGGTCGTAAGTGTATAAAATTCTCCAATGTGTCCCAGATGTTCGGCTGCCGTCTCAAAACCGCGGATGCGTGTCATTAATTCGGCACGGCGAACGGCTGGATTAGATACCGAACGCTCGGCTAGGTTTTGCAGGGAAAAAATCTCGCCGTTTTGGTTGCTTACAAAGGTAGAGGCTAAATACTCGCGGTTGCGCTCCTTTTGTTTGCGTTTAACATGAATGGTGTAATCGCTCGCATACGTGCCGCGCAGTTGATTGACCAGTCCGATATTGCGCGAAATATTTTCAATCTTGCGCAGTCGCAGTATTTTGATCCTACGATGCCACCAATGGCGATCGCACATCCGATTCAAGACAGGCTCAAGATTTTCGTCTTTGAGGGCGGGGCGACCTACTTGGTAATGATCGACAATGCGCAAGCAGGCTTGATAGGCAGCGGAGGCAGATTCTGAACGGTTTCGCGCTGTTTGGCATTTTACGGCGAAACGCTTCGCGGCCTCGAACAATTCATCATTATCACTGCAAAGATTTAAATCCTCAATGCGAAGCTGATGATAAATATCCTGAAGTTCATGATTGGCTTGTTCGAAACTTTCGCGCTCGGCGGTTTTGACATAGCAAGCAGCCAAATCCCCGGCAAGCGGGTAAAGCTCGGTGAAAATATGCTGGCGCATGCGGCGGCATTTTTCTGTGCCGTAGGCTGCCGTTCGTTCATCGGCAAAAACAACTTGTGGCAAATTTGTGTCATTTTTGTGCCACAACCGAGGCTTCTGGAGACCTGTCGAGACTAATCGGTCATTTGTTGAAATACAACTAAGGCCCTGTTTATTATGGGTCTTAGTTGGTCTTGAGTGGTCTGGATTAGACCTTGAACTGGCGGAGAAGGCGGGATTCGAACCCGCGGTACGGTTTGAGCCGTACACACGCTTTCCAGGCGTGCACCTTCAGCCGCTCGGTCACTTCTCCGGATTATCAATCGGCAGGGGGCCAAGAATAAACCAGTTCTACAATTCGGGCAAATTTGTTTTTTGATGCGATTTTGGTAAAACCGGTCAGCTTAAAAATTGCCAGGTGTTGAACGTTGCTCCTTGGCCGATCGTCGCGCCCTGAGGCTCATGAATGTTCCAAATGATCGCTTTATTAATCAGGAAGCGCTGTCCCGTGCTGGCAATCCGGATGCCGCGATAATTGGAGATGTGGCCTTGAGTTTTGGCCAGTTCCAGCATACGTTCGCGTTCTTCGCGGTTGGGCGCCTCGGCAGTCAAGCGCGAGGGAACTCGCGTAAATTGCTGCCAATCCATCGTCCATAAACTGAGCGCCATCTGGTTGCCGTAATTTAAAATCGGATCAAGCTCAATCCCGTGCGATACAACCACGAAATTGCTGTTGAACAAGCGCTCGGCTTGTTGCAAAGGCGCGCCATCGCGCTCTATGAGCTCTTGCCCGAGCCAGTGCGCGTAGCTATCGAGCAAATATTGGCACCACTGCGCGGTGCGGGGATTATTCCAGTCATGGGGCATGATTTTTTGATTATCAATGATGCTCAAATTCGAGCCGGCCTTCACGCCGGATTAAATCATCAATCGTGAGTCCAACTGCGGATATGCCGTCGAATACCGTTCCGACTCTTTTCTTATTGAAGTGCTCCAGCATGGTGGCATAGGCTCTCGGTGGCAAGGAGAAGAATTTGACTTCCTTGACAATCAGTAGGGCATTTTTCATATAGAATTCAACAAATTCTTTCACCTCGGTTTTCTCAGCCGCCTGGATATTGACATAAATAAAAATGGGACGCGAGAGCGGCTGATAACTGCCATTTTCGACGGTTTCGACCGAAGGTAAAACCGCACCTGTGCCATTATTGATCGCTACTGCCGCAACTTTATCCTGATTCTCGATGTAATACGCAAAATTGAAGAATCCGAGAGCATTTTTCTCGGCAGCGACAGCATCGATCAACGTGGTGTGATTTTCCGATTGGGTAAAATCAGTACGGCTTGACCTGGCCTTGCCGATAATGGCCTCGGTAAAATAATCGTATGTGCCCGAGTCGATATCTGCGCCATATAGTTTGATACTTTCATCGGGCCAGGTAGGGTTGATTTGACTCCACCGAGTGATTCTACCTTGCGCGGCAGGTTCCCAGATTTTTTTTAATTCAGCCACTGTCATTGCCTTAGTCCAACTGTTGGCCGGATTGATTGCCACGGTGACGGCATCAAAAGCGACTGGTATTTCAACATATTGCACGCGTGCATTTTTGCATTCTTTGATCTCATGCTTAAGAATAGGGCGGGAAGCATTCACGATATCGATCTCTCCGCGGCAGAATTTGCGGAAGCCACCGCTACTGCCCGAGATGTTAACTGAGGTTTTGATGGTATTTTTTTTTGCGGCCTCAAATTTGTCTGCTACGGCTTTAGTGATCGGATAGACGGTGCTGGAGCCATCGATAAGGATGACCGGTTGTGCATCGGCATTGCCGGAGCCGCTGATAAACAGCCATAGGGCAATCAATGCGCTCAGTTGCGTAAGACGTTGTCGAAACATGTCACTCTCCCTGTGAGGTGATAGGAAAATTTTAATCCGTGGTTCTCTGACAACAGTATGTTGAGATACGAATCTTCGTGCAAGATGAAACCAAAAGCTCCAGAGTTCCTGAATAGATCGGGAGTTCGATAGTAATCTGAATTCCCGATCAATCATTGTCCTGACTTTAGAAGTCAATCGTCCATTGCGTCAAGAATGCGCTGAAATCCGCATTATTCCAGCCATTGGTGCGAGCTCCTGCGCCCCCTGAATATCCTTCGGTGTTGGTAATGGGCGTTCTTGCCGTGTTGATATCGAGCATATGGACGACGTTTGCCTGAAATTTGACATTCGAATGCGGGTACCAATTCAAGCCAAATCTGAGCATATCGGCGCGGCCGCCGTTGATGACGCCGGAATTCATATCGATATAGTCATACCCGACGGCAATTTCCCATGCTCCCCAACCAGTACCGTTCAATTGGAACGGGCGATGAGGCTTGATGCGGTTAGCAGCGCCATTTCGAACGTGGTAAGCGCGTGATTCACCCGTTAGGAAGTAACTGACATAGCCGTAATAGCCCGTCAAATGCTCGCCGTCATAACCCACGCCATTGATATTGGTGCGAAGAAATTCACCCTGTGCAGAGAATGGTCCATAGACGAACCAGCCTTCGGCGCCATAGCGATCATAGCTGGTGACTTGGCGCCGATTCGGATCATTCAAAGCGCCAGAACTCAAGTTGCCGGTATTGAGGATGTTGGTGCGATCGACGTTGGTGCCGGGAAATGCGAAGAATGACATGCCTCCGCCCCCGCCAGTCTGCCCTTCACCGACCATCGTGCCGTCGGCGCGGTATTGGGTATTGACATCGGTATGACCTGCTGAGATGCCGACGTGCATGAACTTGGTGTCGTCGATCATCCACGGCCTGCCGCTGATGCGACCGATACCTTGCCAGCCGCTGTCACCGGAACCGTTGTTGCGATTCTGATTGCCGTTGGCATTCACCGATGTGGATGCGGATGACCAGGAGCCGATCGGTTCAGTCTGAAAGGCCAGGCCGGTTTGCCAGCGCTTCACTGCATAATTGAGGCCGATCCCGGTTTTGTAGGTATTGGGGTTGTCCACGAAGCTGTTGACTGACATATGGCGTTCAATGAAGGTCAGATAGCGATTGCTTGCGGCTTCTTCCAAACTGAAGGGTTCTTTGAATGACCCCACTTTGTACGACAGCGCATCGGTATGATTCAGGCGTACGAAAGCATCGGTAATGCCGGCACCGACCGAGCCATTGCCCCGGCTGAAGTCATATTCGAATTTATAGTCCCAGATTTTGAAGAAGGTGCCTTCAACCCCCAGACGCGCGCGGCGGATATTCATACCGCTGTTTAGCTCATTGGCGGTGTTGGTCCCGAATGCCGGGTCGGGATCGTTGATGAAATTGTATTGTGAAGCAGGCTGTATCCGGCCGTTGAGGGCAATGGAAAAATTCCCATCCTTGGTTGCCCAATGCAAGCCGCGGTCATCAAAGGTGCCGTGTATTTTCTCGACTTCCTTCATGCGTTCTTCGAGCACTGACACATGATTCTTGAGCTGCTCTTTCTCGGCCTTTTCACGTATTCTTGCAAGCCGGTCGCTGGCAGCTTTACCGCTCTCGACCACGTCAGAAGTACTTTGGGTGGGGGGCGATTCAGCCATTTCAGGCTGTAGCGCAGGCTTTGCAGCAGTTTTGGAAGGAGCGGGTGATCTCTTTGAGGTTGATGCTTTTTCTTCCTTGACATACGAACCCATGTGAACCCGACCAGGACCGGGTTCGGCAAAGATTTGCTTGGTTTTCGTGTCCACATATAAATCCAGCGCGTAAGCGTTGGGTATGAAGCATAGCGGTATTGCAGCGACGATCGCCAGAAAAAACCTGAATGATTGCATGGTGTGTTTTTGATCCAGAGTTTAAAAAGTGAGTCATATGAAGACTGGCAATCGTTATAAAGGAAGAATGTTACAGTTTCGTGACAATGACTTTTTATTGCATCTACTGCGCTATGGCCGGTTAATCAATAAAAGCAGTGGATCAATCAGCAGCGTTAGCCTGCCAGTTTCAACGCTTTTTTGATCAGTGCGCAGTTTCTCGAAATTCTCCCCGGATTTTCGCTGGGAACTTTCATTCAGAAAGGATCTGTCTAACTATTGTTAGCGAGATTTATTTATTCTCACTAATCATCTTATTAGATAACTGATTAATAAGGAGGAATTAAAATGGCAACAACGTATGGC
The DNA here is from genome assembly GCF_009833095.1 of Nitrosomonas sp. JL21. Lineage (GTDB taxonomy): Bacteria > Pseudomonadota > Gammaproteobacteria > Burkholderiales > Nitrosomonadaceae > Nitrosomonas. The sequence continues at coordinate 4 of NZ_QRCB01000032.1, read as the reverse complement.
ACAA
>NZ_QRCB01000031.1 GCF_009833095.1 Nitrosomonas sp. JL21 | reverse complement strand
CTGCCTACCAATTTCTCGACCTTGCTCCCAAAGGGCGTGATGAGGATAACTTCACATACCCGATGGAATGGGTACGTCGGCACGATCAATATTGAAGATACACATAACCTAAAGCTTAATGACGGAGTAATCCGAAGGAATTCGCCATTCATATAGACATTTGCTATGTTCTAAAGGGGAAAAGTCTTCCCCCTGCTGCAAACGCAGCATAGTTGCGTTTTCCGGCACCCCCATCTACGTGGACACCCCATAACGCCCCGCATATTGTGAACCGTAATCGGTTCATTTTATTTTTTTAAATTCCCCCGCTGGGAATCAATCAATTTAACACAGAACCTGTCTCCACCAAGTCATCCCCCGATCTTCCGCGCGCCGCTTGCGGCGCTTGTGCAGATCGGGCGGTTCCCCCTGACTTGTCTTCACCAGAACCTGTGTTGCGCTCGCTTCACTCGCTTTTCTCTGGGGTTTTTCAACCCCAGCGGGGGTTGTTTTTTAACCTTACAGAAGCGAGGAAAAACCATGAATGACGAAATCAGAATTTATGTTGCAGATTTAGCCGCATACAATAATGGAAAATTGCACGGTATATGGATCAATGCCTGTGATGATCTGGACGCTATCAAAACGCAAATTAATGAAATGCTTTCCGCAAGCCCCGAAGGCTTTGCGGAAGAATATGCCGTTCATGATTATGAGGGGTTCGGTGGTTATGCCTTGGGTGAATATGAAGGAATTGAATCCGCGCATGATATTGCTTGTTTCATTTCCGAGTATCCAGATTTCGGCGGCGAACTACTGAACCATTTTGGCGGGGACTTGAAGGAAGCCAGAACTGCCGCCGAGGAAAATTATTGCGGCTGTTACAAGTCGCTAGCTGATTATGCGCAGGAATTGACCGAGGAAACCACACAGATTCCGGAAAGCATTGCCTATTATGTTGATTATGAGCGCATGGGCCGGGATATGGATTTAGCCGGCGATATTTTTACTATCGAAGTCGGATTTGAAACCGTTCATATATTTTGGAATCACTGATACCAAGGAGAGCTAATCGCCAGCGCGTTCAGAAATGGACGCACTGGCACTGCTCACATATGGCTTGATGTTGTGCAATCTATCGTGTTCCAGCTTGATGAAAATATTTCATTTACAATCACAGATTCTCTTCCTAATGTATGTAATCTATTTTATTGATTCTGATTGAAGCATTACTTATTTTTTGAATCATTCTCTTTCATTACAGAATTATTGATAGGAGCGGTTATTACCTTGATAATCCGTTATTAGCCCTACGATAATAATGATCGCACCCATCGCAAAATAGAAATTTCTTGCAAATATTTCGTCGAAAAAATTAAAAACAAATGGTGCAGCAATTAACACTGGCCCAACAATTCTCTCGACCCATCCTTGTACAGTAAATGGGATGAGCTTAATAGCAGCGACGGGGAATCCAGAAATCAACGTTACAATCAAATGAGCGCCAGCTAAACTGTAGGACAGCAAAGCGGGTACACTACTTAAATCCAATAACGTTGGAGCCAATAAGAATATGAGAACTGTAAGGAAATCTAAATATCCGTGAGTACGAGGTGAGATCAGTTTCACTTTAACATTCCTTTGATGTGGTAAAAATCGCCACTCTAATAGAATGCTTCTCGTCAGTCTGTTATTTAGAAAACACCTTTGGTCAAAATGATCAAGGAACGCTGGAAAACTCAATTGATGTTAATGCAGAATCATTTATACAGATTTGCTCACGAGTATAATCCAAGATCCCCAGTTCTCTATAATTGTTCATAACGGTGCTTACAACAGAGCGACTTGCACCTACTAGATCAGCGAGTTCTTGCTGAGTAAGAAAAATTTCCAGAGAAAATCCATGCACGCATCGTGTGCCGAATAATTGAGCAAGTTCTAGAAGCATAGTAATAACTCGCTGTTTCACGGGTTGAGTTAACGTAGCAATTAATTTGCGCTCAATCTTTTGCTTATGAATATAAATTGATGTTAAGATTGCAGAAGAAAAACTAGCTTGCCGAGCCATCAATCGCTTAAAGTCGTTACATTCAATGCGATAACAATCAGCTTTTGTAAGCGCTTCTACACTTTCCTGCATACCCTGATTAGTATTGCATACATCCAGACAACCAATAACATCTCCCCCTGTTAGAAGTGCATAAGTGAGTTCATTTCCCTGCATGGTTATATGAGAAAGCTTAACAATGCCGTCTTTTATCAAGAAAACGTTTGCGCATTTTTCTCCCTGTTTATAAAGGAAAGATTTATTGCTAAAACTTATTAACTGGAGTGAAGGACAGCTTTCCTTAAATTCTTCTAGATTCCAATCAAACACTGATGACACATAACTTTCGTGCACAATTGATACTCCATAAGAGCAAAAAAATTTACGTCGGCAAAGATTTTTGACGCCAAATTGAATGGTTATATTCTAATTCAACATTGGTGTGAGCAGAAAACCGGAACAGAATTTGTGGTATAGCTATCGGTTTTATTCTAATTGTTGAACAAACGATACCAGAACAGTGCGATTTCCTTGGAGCTTTCAGGGAATCCGGCATATAAATATTGATCCATACCGCCGAGAACGAAACCGCAATGTTCATATAATTGACAGGCTGCGACATTGGTATCCTGAGTTTCCAATCGTAAACCGGAGAGATTCCTCTGATGTGCCCAAATTTCAGCTTCTTTCAAAAGAGTAGTTGCAATACCTTGACGACGGTGAGAAGCATCTACTTGGATATCGTCGATCATAGCCATTCTGTTCCAGCTTTCCGAAAGTAATAACAAACCTACAGGGCGGTTTTTCAAATAGGCCAAGAATCCAGCGTGAGTGGAAAATTTCAAATAACTCTCAGGTATTCGTGGATCGGTCTCGGCATGAGTATAATGTTTTTCATAGGCGGGTATTGAGATTATCTCGAAGCGGAAGCCATCGGACGAAGTCGAAAGTAACAAACGGGCATCGATAATAAATGTTCCATCAATAGTCTTGGCATCGGGTGCGTTATCACATGTGACAGGTTCAATGCGCAATTCGTCAATGGAGAACATCATGATTATTTGCTTCCGTTGACAGAGCTTGCAGCGCTAGTTCAGCAATGGAAAAATCCGAATCTGCGCTTTGGCGATCCCCATCTTCCAAAAACCATGAAGCTGATAAGCCAGCATATGCCAATGTCCACTGCAATAAGCGCCGTCGCTCCAGATTAGCGGCTTGCGCAATCACGTGAGATTGACGAATAAATCTGATGGGGTCAGTGACCGTTGGCAATTCCGGATTGCACAGAAGATTCGCATAGTCATAGCCACGTTCGCCGATTATGCGCTTCGGGTCGATGGCTAACCAACCACGCGAAGCAAAATCCAGTACGTTTTCATGATGCACGTCACCATGCAGCACGACAATGTCGCGTGGTGACGCCAACAGCTCACGTGCGACAGCCAAACTTTCAAGAAACACGCCACCTTCGCGCTGAGCAGCCGATTCTAACGCTTCAAACCAAATAGTTAATGGAACAAGTCCGGGTGGCGGCGCTGATCTGGGTTTGTGTAATTTGGCGATGACATCGCAAGCAATGCGACTAGCCTCATCATCCTGACCATTGCATGCCATATGCATGAGAGAATTTGTTCCTTGCGCCCGCTCCATCAATAGTGCATCGCCCTCGTAAGCATACACTCGCGCTGCGCCATCGCCATTCCACCATTGCATGACTAAACCGCCGAATTTTTCTTCGGCATCCATAGCAATTTTTAACATGGCAGGATTGCCATTTATGTACCCATCCATACGCACGGGCAATAAATAACTGCCGCGCGTGACAATGGGATCACCATCGGAAAGCAGATTCCAGCGACTTAAATAAGGTTCAAACATACAGTGATTTCAACAGAGCTTCACGGTTTGTAATCGTAAAGAGTAGCGGAACTGATGGTGGCCTCGTTGAGTATGGAGAAGATTTTAACAGTCACCGATTCTTTTACCAGTATAGGTGTGATCTATTTCCATCGGTTCCGATTGAGGCATTTTCATTTTAACGATAGCAGAACCCTTGTATTTGTCGGCACTAAAAATAATCCTTCCTGCGCCATTCATATTGAGTTCACCTTTGCATTTCATTTGCCATGACGCATCGTTACCTACAATTTTATAGCTGAAAAACTCACATGATTCATGAACAGCGATAGGTGGCCTCCCCTTATTTTTGTCATTCACACAAATGATATCCTTATGAGCGGGTATTGGCGTCATTATGTGAGGCATCACCGTTTGAGTCATGACTTCCCACTTACCTTTCGGAAATTCTTGGGCATTGACGTATGCTGTAAACATTAGTGCAATACACAAAATTACCTTTTTTAAATAGCCCGTAAAAATTATCATTCGTCCAGTTTTCTTTGATTGTAATGATTCTAAAGCTTCCGGTAGAAACGGCGATGTAGATCGTGCACCTGCTCAGCGAGATCGGAAGCCGGTCCTTCTACTAAAATATCAGGCGCAATTTCACGGATTGCCAAGCCTCGCACGGGAGATGAAGGAACTCCAAGCTCGGTAAGCCAAGCAGTCAGTTGACTTGAAGAGCTGATATACACAATACGACCAAGACCAACCCAACCGTGTGCAGCAGCACACATCGGACAATGCTCTCCCGAAGTAAAAACGGTAGCGGCAGCCCGCTCTTCAGGAGTCATGTTCGCAGCAGCCCATCGTGCCAACTCGAACTCGGGATGTCGAGTTCGATCACCGGAAGAAACCACCCGATTGCGATCCTCGGCAAGGACAGTGCCATTTCCAGCAACGAGGACAGAACCGAAGGGCTCGTCGCCTGCATCCAAAGCTTCGGTTGCCAATTCAATACAACGGAGCAAGTGCCCTCGTTCAGTTGTTGTTAGATTTAAAGGTGTAGTCATGTTCATGCATTCTGAAGCTGTTAGGCGTTATTCACGTATGGTTTGTTATTGCGATCTATCGTGTTTCGACTTATCCAGCCATACGAACTTAGAAAAATTGATATCAAATTATTACATTTTTCACGACATGAACAAATTAAATCAAGAATTGAAGTTATTCAGCACAATCTCCACTACCGCCATCAACTCTTCTTTTGTTGCTCCACTAGTTGCTTGTATTGATAACCCCTCATGAACCGTAGCAATATATTTTGCCATTACAGCCGCGTCAATCCGACTATCTAAGTCGTATTGCGTTTGAGCCAATTCAAATCGCTGGCGTAATAAGCTTTCATAACCCAATCGTTGGGCGATGAGTTGCTGCTGGATACTTTCAAAACCTTGCCCGCAATTTAATGCACCTTGAAGCACAAAACAGCCAAGCGGAGTTTGTTTATCTGTTAAGAAATCGACGGATTGAGTAAACAATTTTCGCAATGCTTGTTGTACTGTGGGTTCGTTTAGCGCTTCAGGAACAAAAGAAACATGATCGGCTAAATATTTCTCGACTGCCTTACGAAATAATTCTTCCTTGGTTCCAAAAACTGAATACATACTGGATTTATTAATACCCATTGCCTCAGTTAATTCTCCCAATGAAGCTCCTTCATATCCTTGTCGCCAGAAAACTCGCATCGCTTTTTCTAACGCATCGTTTTGATTGAAATTACGAGGACGTCCCCGTTGTGTCGTAGCGGTTTCTGAATTCATAAATATTTCGATATTTTGATGGTAACCGAGTATATGAATTGGCCTAAAACGTATCTATTTCCTGTAGTTCCGACACCGCAGTATATATCTACCGTAAGTGTCAATAACCTTAATGCTAAATAAATAACATAAAACAAATTGACAAGGATTTAAGTTAAATATAGCATTATGTACCGAACGGTACAATAATAAGTGTTAATTATAGCTTACTCATAAAACACTTAGAATTTCTTCATAGAATAAAGATCCGTTCCCAAAGAGGTTATTCATAAAAATATGAGTGCAAGAAATAAAGGTCTGAGTAAGGTTTGGATAACCATATATTATATTTCTGTTTACTGGAGAAAACATCATGCCCTTGTGGAAAGTCTATCATCCTACAAATGCATTTACTGACGTCGATAAACAAGAATTGGCTGAAAAAATCACTAACGTTTATGAAGGTGTACCCATCCCAAAATTTTATGCCGTAGTCATTTTCGAAGAAGTGACAAGTGGTAATTGTTTTGTTGGTGGAGTGCGCCATGACAAGTTTATTCGCTTCAAGGTTGATCAAATTGCCCGAACACTACCGGGTCCAGTCATACGAGAATGGTGGATGCGAACGCTCGACGAAGTGATTGCGCCTTTTGTTAAAGAGCGGGGTTTCGATTGGGAAATATCGATTGATGAAACCCCATTCGATCTTTGGTCGCTGCAAGGCGAACTGCCGCCACCTTTCGAATCGATAGCTGAAAAACGCTGGGTTGCGGAAAACAAAGCCAGTCCTTACACCTACCAAGAAAAACTCCCTGCGGGTCACTTTTTATTGACTCCTGGCGTAACAGGTTAGCTAAAAAAGTGACCGGCTTAATATGAGCCGATCACTTTTCATGGAGCATGAAATGAGATACTTTCTTAACTACTGGTACTAAACCGATAACACCTCCTATTTTGGAAACGTTGACGCTAAAGAGAGAAAAATTTCTAGCGCGTCCAATCTGGAACCTGCTGACGTGGTTGCGGGCGATCCCGGTTTTGCTCTTGGCGCTGCGCCTCAAGCTGTTCAAGGCGCTGTTCACGCATGGCTTGATATTGCGATTTATCGTGTTCCAGCTCGTCCAGTCGGTAAGTTTTTAATGATTCCAGTCGCTCGATACGCGATTGCAAGGCACGACGGGTTTCAAGCTGCTGAAATATGAGCGTGTCACGTTCCTGCTGCTGGCGCATTTCAACATTCCAAGCATCCTGTTCATTACGTTCCTCGATTTTGTGGCGTTTGCCCGTGAGCCGATCAAACAACCCACGAAAACCTGTGTTGAAATTGCTCCGCCATTCCCGCTGCTTGTGTTGCCAGTATAATTGCTGGGTATCATGCAGTTTTTTTCGTTCAAATCGGTGCTGGTGTATTAAAACCTGCCGCTTTTCTTCCAGTTCAGCCCGTCGGACTTCAAGTGCATTTTCTTGTTGTTGAGAGAGTTTTTCCAATCGTGCTGACATATCTTTGGCAATCTGAATTCTGGCTTCATTAACCGATGGCAAGCTTTTTTCATCGGCCAGCCGCTCGCGTACTTCCTTGGTTTTGATGCCGACCCATTTGGAGACGGCAAACACTTCGCCTCGATGATCCACCGCAACGAATCCACGCCGATCACCTCGGGCGAGCACATAACCGTGCTCTTTGAGTGCATTTGCAAAAGCACTCTGGTTTTTACTGAATGACCAGCATTCTTGAAATACCGCTTTGATCTGTTTCGGGTCTTTGCCGATCCGCTTAGCTTGTTGCCATTCCGCTAATGTAAAGTTTAGAGGATCACGGGCATGAGCCTGTTTAAGGCCATCAGGCATCGTCCAACCGTATTGCAAATACAATTCACGCGATAATTCCGTTAATTTTTGTTTAGTAAATGAAAGTTGTACCGCTTTCATTTCGTCCACCTTGATCCTCGACCACACCGCATGACAATGCCTACGCCCATTTTTTTCGTGAAACACAATGGCGCGGGGCTGGTCGGTCAGACCTAATTTTTCCTCTACCTTCCCAATAGTCTGCTCAAATGTTTCGGTTGAAACGTTTTGATCCTTCGGAGGATTGAGGCTTAAAGAAAATAAAAACTGCTTGCAGCGTGTGGCGCGGCTGATCGCATGGGTTTCATTCAATGCAGCCATGAGATTATTTGAGGCAAATCCGCGTACCTCATGAACTTCCACATGCTCATTTTCCTCTTTGAGCAAGTGCAGGGCCAAATCTCTGGCCCCGCCACGTTGATTTCCGACGAGGATCATTCGCCGTCTACCGATTTTATGCCAAGCGCTGTAATGAGCAATGCCCTCATGGCTTGGATTTCACTACAGGCTTGCTCGATCTCACGCTCGATTTCAGGCGTTATATCCAATGTTCCCATATTAGCAGCTTTGGCCAATTGGTTAATATTGGAAGCCAATCGTGATTGACCTAATTCGCTCAGTAACAAAGCCAGCATGGCGCTATCGGGGACAGGTTTTTTGACCGTGCGGCGTTTTGCAACCTGCTCATTGAACAAGCGGTTACGGATATATGAACCCAGCGGTTGATTGCCCGCCATTTCATTCAGCCGCTTACGCTCCTCAATTGTGAGGCGCAAGGAAAATGGAGGCGTGTAGCGCCGTTTCGACTTCTTAGGTGGTCGTGTAGCAGCCGCCGAAAATGCCTGAGCTACTGATGGTGCATCGTCGAAGCCGCTCATGGTGACGGCTCCTGATAGTACGGAACATTATTTTTGAGATAGTCGTTCCATTCCTCTAAAACTTCCAAAATGCGGTTCGAAGATTCACACTCCGTCTCCGGTAGCGCTTTTGAGTTGTTGGGTTAAAAGGTAATGTGGCCTGCAGATCTCCTGGTTTCCAGGGTTTCTGCCAGGGCGCCGTACCTTTTTTGAGCTGTTCGATCAGATTCTCGGCGACTTGCTCATGGAATGATTTATTAGGTATTTTCATGATCAGCCCCCAGAATGTCTATAACGCTCTCCAGCGCATCTTTGGCATTTAAGGCATCCTCGGCAAAGGCTCCGAGCATTTCTGCCTCCTGAGGCTCAAATTGAGCCTTGAAACCCGGTATCTGAGCATCGAATAGCTTTTCCTCTATGACTTCTTGTATTTCAGGATTGTTGGTTTCAATATCGATCGGTGGTCTATGCATGGCTTTGACTCCTATTAATTTTGATTAATGACCCCAGGTAAGAATCGGACGAACAACTTGCCTAATCTGATCGCGCGCCATGAACCCAAAATAGCGCGCATCAAAGGATTGTGGATTTAAATCGGATAGCAGCAGGTACTCGGAATCTTCCAGTACGGCTTGAAGCCGCAATTGTGGCAATGAATATCCCTCAGCGTCAGCTATTAACTGAGCGCTATTGGGTAAATGTTCACCATTCACAAAAATGCCAGCCTGATCGATCAATACGGTATCTCCTGCCATTGCTACGACACGTTTGAGCAACAGGCTATAGCCGCCTGGGCAATTACCGCGACCGATATACCCTCTCGCGAGAGCATCATCAAACAGATCAGTTTGTGGTGGACAAAAGGCGACATGAGTGCCTTTCTGAATGGGTTCATCAACAATTCTGTAGAACCCCAAAGGTAGACTCGGTGTGGTATTGATATAGATTCCGCTTGATTTAGCAGCAATGCTCAGTACAAGCAATCCAATACTCAAGATCAGAATCACTTTGGCCATTCCTCTGGTTAGTTTTGTCAGGAAATGGATGACCATGATTCGGCGCTACTTGAAGAGCCGGTTAATTTATCGCTGAATTTTGGTGGACTCACCTGAGCTCGCGCACTAAACGCTTCATCCTCAAAGTACAGAGTTTGCGTGCCATAGATCGCCGGGAAACCTGCAACATAAACGATCATGTCTCCTGGTTTGGTAATATTGCCGTTTGTGTCTTTCAGGGGCCCGGGCAGTCGCATGCATTCATCCGGCGTCAATAATGCGCGTTGGGTTTCCTGTAGCGTGCGAGTGACATGACCGTGCA
>NZ_QRCB01000030.1 GCF_009833095.1 Nitrosomonas sp. JL21 | reverse complement strand
CTCACGGGCTATGACCAGTCGGTCTCCAACTTTAGTACCAATATCTGGTCACTAAAGGAATAAAGCACCCCGCCGCAAGCAGCGGGGAATTGTACCCGCAGAGATTAAACCGACAAGCGGGAGCGCTCTTTCTCATCGCAGAAAGAGCGCTCCCGCGACATTGCGAGAATTGCTTTTAATGAATCCCTCAGCCAGACTGAGGGGATTCATTCAACAGCTATCAATCCATCACCCGCGAGAAACCGCTGAAGGCCGTCGAATCATAGCGCTTTTAGGTCAAGCTCGCTCATTCCACTAAAAAGTATGAATAGCCATTTCTAGCGGCTATAATGTGCAATCTTGTAATGAATCGGTTATTGAGTTCCACTCTTGTTCATTTTCCACCAACCACCCCGACAGCATGACTGGTAATAAAGCTTTAGTTGTACGCCCGGTGATGTCCTATCGTGACATGGGGAAATTCATCGATGTGCCCTGGCACGTGTATGCCAATGACCCGATGTGGGTACCTCCATTGCGACTGGAGCGACGATTTCATTTCTCCCGCTTCAATCCTTATTTTAAACACGGCGAGTGGCAGGCATGGGTAGCGTATCAAAACGGTCAACCCGTGGGACGGATCAGCGCCCAGATCGACTCTTTGCATCAGGAGCGTTATGGTTCGGATAGCGGACATTTCGGGCTGCTCGAATGCATCGATGATTCCGAAGTCTTGAACGCTCTGTTGCTGCATGCCGAAGCGTGGCTGGCCTCGCGGCAAATTCGCCGCATCACTGGCCCGTTCAATCTGTCGATCAACCAGGAATGCGGCATTCTGGTCGATGGCTTCGATACCCCGCCGGTTGTGATGATGCCGCACTCTCCGCGCTGGTATGCGCCGTTACTGGAAGAGCAGGGCTATTTGCCGGTAAAGGATTTACTGGCGTATAAAATCAATGTCGATTTTGAAATACCCCGCGTGATGCAGTTGCTGATCAACCGTTTCTCGTCCCGGATCACGTTACGCACATTGAAACGCGATCAATTCGCGGCGGAAATGGAGGTGCTGCGCGATATTTTCAACGACGCCTGGTCCGAGAACTGGGGATTCATTCCGTTCACCCAGGAAGAATTTGCAGAACTGGGAAACAGCTTGCGGCTATTGTTACCGGATGAGTATATCCAGATTGCCGAAGTCAAGGGCAAGCCGGCGGCGTTCATGGTCGGGCTCCCCAATCTCAATGAAGTATTGCACGAGCTGAACGGCAGCTTGTTTCCGTTCGGTTGGCTCAAACTCATTAGAAAAATCAAACATCACGACATTCGCACTGCCCGCATTCCATTGATGGGTGTCCGCAAGGAATTTCATAATACCCCGACGGGCATGGCATTGGCGTGTCTGGTCATCGATGCGCCACGCCAGGTCGGCATCGAACATGGCATCCGGGAAGTCGAATTGTCCTGGATCCTGGAAGATAATGTCGCCATGCGCAATATACTCGACAGTATCGGCAGCAAACCTTACAAACGCTATCGCATCTATGGAAAAACACTGTGAATGACGAGCTTGAAGGCGCTCGGCAGCAATTTGCCGCCATTGTTCTAGCCGCCGATCGCACCGATAAGGATCCTATCACACGTTATACCGGCGCGGCCTGCAAAGCGTTCGCGCCCGTCGGCGGCATACCGATGGTGATCCGCGTTCTGGATGCGCTGGCGGCTTGCGATCTGATCGGTACCGTTGTGTTATGCGGCCCGCCGCAAGCACTGCACGCGCAATGCCCGGAATTGGAACGGCGCATCGCCGCTGGCCGAATCATCTGGTTGCCCAATCTGGACTCTCCGAGCCGCAGCGCCGAAAGCTGCCTCAATCACATCCCAAGCAATCTGCCAGTATTAGTGACCACGGCTGATCATGCGCTGCTGACACCGGACATCGTGCGGGATTTCCTGCACAAATCAATAGAAACTAACGCCGACGCCACTGCCGGCACCATTGAGCAACAGCATATCGCCGCTGCATTTCCCCATTCAAAGCGCACTGTGATAAAGCTGCGTGATGGCGGGTTCTGCGGTTGCAATTTATTCACCTTTAAACCGCAAGGGCGGACTCTGGTCGGATTCTGGCGGCAAGCGGAGGATTTACGCAAGCGCCCGTGGCGTCTCATCGCGCAAGTTCTTGGGTGGCGAACTGTTCTTTCCTATCTGTTCGGGCGCTTGACCCTGCAGCACGCCCTAGCTGCCATTTCCCAAAAAGCAGGCGTCGACATTGAAGCCATCGTGCTCGATGATCCCCGCGCCGGTGTCGATGTCGATAAAATCGAGGATCTGCACCTGGCTGAATCGATACTGGCTGGCAAACCGCATACCGCGATACCAGCAATGATTGACCGTAGCGAATGACTGCCGAAGCTGACCGAATGACGATGCATGAAACTGATTGAACGATATATCGCACGCGAAATACTGCTGCCTTTCACGGTAGTCCTTCTGATTCTTGTCGGATTGTTCGCCAGTTTCAGCAGCGCCCGCTTATTGGCGGGCGCTGTCACCGAAACACTCGGCATCGCGGCATTACTTAAGCTGGTATTGCTGAAGACGCTGATTGCATTGGAAGTGCTGATTCCGATCGCGTTGTATATTTCAGTCATCATGGGCTTGGGCAGACTGAACAAGGATCAGGAGCTGAATGTCATCCGCTCGGTCGGCATCAGCGGTACGCGAATCGTGCTCACGGTATTGACCGTCGCCATTCCGGTAGGATTCGTCAGCGGCATGCTGTCATCGTATGTACGGCCATGGGCGTATGCCGAAAGTTATATTCTGGATGCTCAGGCGGAAGCCGAGCTGAACACCAATCGCTTTCAGGCCGGACGTTTCCATGGCAGCGAGCGCACCGGCAGAATTGTGTACGTGCGCAGCAAGAATGATGCTGCCAAACAGATGAACGATATTTTTCACTATATCAAACGCCCGGAAGGCAGCGAAATCGTCCTCGCCCAGCACGCGCAGCAGGTTCAGCCGACCGCGGCCGATCATAGACCCCACATCCTGTTATCCGATGGCATCGTATATCGATTGAGCAGCAACGCCACCATCGATGACGTGATTCAATTCAAGGATATGACTTATTTTATCGATACCGAATATGTCATGAACTACCGGCGCAAAGCCGCCGCGACCCGGACATTGTGGGAGTCCTCTCAACCCCGCGACATCGCCGAACTGCAATGGCGAATTTCCCGCCCGTTGGCCACCATCCTGCTGGCGCTGATCGCAATTGCGTTTATTCGCATCTCCCCGCGGCAGGATAAAAGCGATCGCACCTATCTGATCGCAGCGCTGGTGTTCGCCGGTTATTACAATTTGGCGGGATTGGCCAAAACCTGGGTGGAACAGGGTGTCGTGGGCAGTATACCCGGCGTATGGTGGCTGGAATTGCTCATGGCGTGCGGACTCGCCACTTATGCGATAATCATCAGGAAACGAAGGCAGGCTCACTGATCATGGTCATTTATCGCTATATCGCCTATCAGGTACAGATCGGTTTTATGATCGCCATTGCGATTCTTCTGCCGTTATTCAGTTTCTTCGATTTACTCGATCAGCTCGATGATGTCGGTCGAGGCACCTACCGCGTCCACGACGCCTTCTGGTACACTGCCCTGCTCCTGCCGCGCAGATTTATTCAAATCGCGCCTTTCGTGGCTTTGCTGGGCACTGTCATCGCGCTCGGAAAATTAGCGGTGCATTCCGAGCTGATTGCCATGCGCGTTGCCGGCCTATCTCCACTGCGCATCAGTCTGGCGCCGCTCAGTATCGGCATGGTTTTGCTGCTCAGCGTAGCCGCGCTGGAACAATTCGTCGCACCCCAACTGCAACAGAAAGCCATCACCCTGCGCGCTCTTGCACTGGAACAAAGTGCCGAGCTTGGCAAGAATCTGGGCATCTGGACACGAAACGAAAAAAACATCCTGCGCATCGGTCATATGCTGCACACTAAAAAAGCCATCGGCATTGAAATCCTGCAGATCGATCAGGAAGGTTTCTTGCAGACCCACACATTGGCCGAGTCTGCCGACATCGTTAATGACGACATCTGGAGATTGAATAATGTCGTCATCCGGACGTTTTCCGGCGATCAAATCACGATACAACATGCCGATTTCCTGGATTGGCCCTCGTTTCTGAATCCTGAAGATGTCTTGACACTGACCAAACCGCCGGAAAGCCTTTCTCCGGTGGAATTGGTGCGCCATGTTGAATTTCTGCGCAGCACCAGCCAAGATGCCGATGCATATGCCCTAGCATTATGGCGTAAAGTCGGCAGTGCGTTCATGACCATTGCGATGCTGCTGCTCTCCATTCCGTTTGTGTTCGGCTCGATCCGCACCGGTCTGAGCAATAAACTGGTGTTTGCGGCCTTGATCGGCGTGGCCGTGTATCTGATTGATCAAATCATCGCCAACGTCGGGCTCATATTACATGTAAACCCTGCCGCCATCGCACTGGTGCCGAGCTTAACCATGATCATCGTGGCGAATGTGTGGTTACGCAGAACTTTTTGACGAAGCTCCGGGCACGATAGCGGATATTCAGTAGGCAAATTGCGGCATCGGATGAAAAACACAGTTGACGAAGCATGAATGAATATCGCAAACCCGATGCCAAGCAATATGATCAAGTACGGTAGTCTTTCAGAGCTTCTATAAGGAATAATCTGCGAATAAGCTGTCATTGTGACCATAAACTGTCTAAAATCCCATCAGCGGCGCCATTGATTCTATGACTTAGCCATCTGACGATTGAACACTCAATCCAGATCCCATCAATCAGCAATCATTCATCTCATGTCGACTTCAACATATATTTATATTTTCGGTGAAAATGACACCAAAATTTGGGGGCTCACGGGTCGGGAACGCTTGCAACGCATGCTCAGCTCGCATCAAAACATCAAGCTTGTCAATGCTGTCGACACGATTCCCGACACCGCGCCTGTTCTTTTCCTTAACGCCAATTTTTTGTTCGATGCGCGGGTCATCAGCGCGATACTGGGTTTGGAAAAGAAAGTCGTATTGAACAGTAACGATGACTGTCCTGCGGCGATACGTTCAGATGGCAATCAGGCAGCTCCGCTCCTGAGAAATTTGAACAGCAGCGCCGATCATCATCACAAATTCGCATCGCTGATTCTTCCGCGCATCCACTTATCCGACCTGAACATCGACGTTCAGAAAAACCTCAAGAAAAAAGATCCGCCGTATATTTTCCCGATCAGCGACTCCAATCGCTCATTATTGGAAAATGAACTGTTTTCCGGTTCGTACAAAGGCGTCACCGATCTCGTTACGAAATGGGTCTGGCCAGTCCCGGCATTCTGGGTAACCCAGCTATGTGTGCGGCACGGCTGGCAACCCAATCATGTCACCTATGCCAGCGTCGTATTTGCCGTTCTGGCGGGATTCGCCTTCTGGTTCGGCTGGTTTGCTATCGGCTTGTTGATGGGTTGGCTCATGACCTTTCTGGACACCGTGGATGGCAAGCTGGCGCGCGTGACCGTCACGTCAAGCCGTTGGGGAGACATTCTCGATCATGGATTGGATATCATTCACCCGCCGCTCTGGTATCTGGCATGGGGAGTGGGCTTATCCACTACCGCCACGCCCATCAGCGGCCTCGGCATACTGATGGTGTTGATGTTCATCGGCTACGTCGGCGGGCGGATTTGTGAAGGTATTTTTCACTATTGGCTGGCGCATTTCGACATGTTCATCTGGGAAAAGCTCGATTCCTTCAACCGCCTCATCACCGCTCGGCGCAATCCCAATCTCATTCTGCTGACGTATGGATGGCTCATCGACCAGCCTGCACTTGGATTGCTGCTGGTCGTGATCTGGCATTTGATCTCTACAGCCATTCTGGGTTGGCGCTTGCTCACCGGATGGCGAACCAAACAAACGCAAGGAACGTTGAAATCGTGGCTCGAGGATATCGATCCCGCGCGCGACCGGGATCTATGGGCAGTAAAAATTTTCACCCGCGCTCCCCTCCACTTGACCAAACCTTCTGCCATCTCTGTTAACTAAGCTCATTTCTGGATCTAATGACACTTCAAGCACGGATTGAACGCTTACACGCTGGAACAGCCAAAGTGGGCTGTTTGCTCAATCCGCTGAGCGGTCAAGTGCGCAAGCGCATGCCGGCTATTCAACGAGGATTGGATAACATTCCCGGCCTGCTGATACATCAAGCGCAGGATGCGGCCTCATTCAAAACTGCGATCACTCAATTACTGAAAGCAAATATCGATGTGCTGGTCATCATCGCCGGCGATGGCACCACCCACGCGATACTCGGCCATCTATTCGCGGCATTGACCCCTGATCAATGGCCATTGGTGATGATCATCCCCGGCGGCACCACCAACATGACGCCGCTGGACCTGGGTGCACGCGATAAACCTGATCGGGCCATCGAGCGCTTGCATGACTTCTTGCTCAACCCTACGGCGCCTGGTCTGGTCGATCGGCCCGTGCTGCGTATCGAACAAAGAGGAATCGGCGCGATATACGGTATGTTCTTCGCCGTCGGATTGATCGCCCGCGGCGTGAAATTTTCACGCAGCCCGGTCAAGCAAATCGGCGTCACCGGCAGTATTTTCACCGCTTTGATCATGTTTCGATCTCTGATCGGGATGATCAGCGGCATGCTACTCGGGCGCCAGCACTCCGAATGGGCGCCGGTTGAGTTGACTCTGACGCAGGCTGACGGCAGCGTTCAGCACGGCACTTATCTGTTCGCGCTGGTCAGCGCGCTGGATTGCCTGCTGCTCAACCTACGGCCTTATTGGGGACAAGAGCAGGCGCCGCTGCATGTCACGCTGGTCGACCAGCATCCTCGCCGCCTTTGGCGTTCATTATGGCCGCTATTGTCAGGAAAAGGCAGAAGCCTAACAGAATCAGACGGCTACCATAGCCATAACATGGATTCCCTGACGCTGTATTTTGATGACGAATTCATCGTGGATGGCGAATTGTATCATTCGGAAAGCCTCCAAGAACCGTTGCGAATCAGCGCAACACATCCCATAACCTTCTTAGTTTTAAAGGACACTGTGAATATCATGACCCATTCCATACCCGGTTCGGCCGGGCCATTACCCATTCGATTGCTCAATGAAGTTGCCTGGGAGAGCAACAAACCGGTATCTCCCGACCTGATTCCTGTGGTGGATTCTTTGATCATGCGCTTTGGCGAATCGGTCGAAGCCGTGATGCTGTATGGTTCCTGCCTGCATTCCGACATCAGCCTGGATGAGGGCATCGTCGACTTATATGTCGTGGTCGATAGTTATTACAAGGCTTATCAGCAGCGGTATCTGGCCAATCTGAACACCTGGCTGGCGCCGAATGTGTTTTATCTGGAAATACCGCATCAGGGTAAGATGCTACGCGCCAAATACGCGGTCATTTCCATCGGCGATTTTGAACAGGGCGCGCAATTCTGGTTCCATCCCTATATATGGGCACGTTTTGCGCAACCGTCACGATTGCTCTACAGTCGAAATAATGCCGTCAAGGAGCGCATCAATTCGGCATCGGCGCATTCTGTAGTGACTTTTCTGAAATCCGGCGTTCCGGCACTGGAAGCGGGCGTTTATGATGTCAAGGACATCTGGACGCGCTGCTTGACGCTGACCTACGCCGCCGAGCTGCGCGCTGAAAAGGAATCGCGCGCACACCATCTGGCGCTCGTCAATCTGAGCGCGTTCACTCGTCTGACTGAAGTCGCCAGTCCGATGCTGACCGGCATTCTGGAAAAGCTGGAAAATGGTAAATACCGCTGCCTGAGCGATCCCGAAACACAACGCAAAACCCTCTGGCTCTGGCGTTTGCGCCGCTGGCAGGGAAGAGTGCTGTCCATCTTGCGCTTAGCCAAAGCGACGCTGACTTTCAACAATAGCGTCGAATACGCCGCCTGGAAAATAGAACGTCATACCGGCGTACAAGTCAAAGTCACGCCGACCATGCGCCGCTACCCGATTTTATGGGGACTGACTATCGCCTGGGAACTCCTGCGCCGCGGCGTCCTGCGCTAAAAAGCTGTATGAAAAGTATGCTTCTCAGAATTGACAATCTCAACCGGACTTTTTGGAGACCCACATGAATGCTTTGAATCGTTTATTTTTACTGGTGTCACTGGTGGCCCTCGCAGCGTGCTCCACGATGTACCTCGAAGGTCTGGAAAAAGTCGGCATCCCGAAACGGGATGTGATGGTTTACCGCGTTGAAAAGGCACGCGACACACAGCAGGAAACCAAGGAACAATTCAAGTCGGCACTCGAGCAATTCACTGCCGCCACCAACTTCAGCGGCGGCGACCTGGAAGATACCTATAAGCGCTTGAATGATGCGTATGAAGCCAGCGTCAGCAAAGCCGACGAAGTCAAAAGCCGCATCGCCGATATCGAAAGCGTATCCGACGCCTTATTCACTGAGTGGAAACAGGAAATCACTCAATACAACAATGCGTCGATGAAACAGAACAGCCAGAAAAAACTCGATGCCACGCAAGCACACTACCAGCAATTGATCAAATCGATGAAACAGGCCGAAGCCAAGATCCAGCCGATCCTGACGGTATTCCACGATCAAGTCATGTACCTCAAGCACAACCTGAATGCCCGCGCCATCGCTTCGCTGAAGGGAGAATTGGGCAATATCCAATCCGATGTCTCCAATTTGATCGCTTCGATGGAAAAATCGATCAATGAAGCCAATGCGTTTATCAGTACGATGGAAAATAAATGATAGAATAGGTCTCTGATAGAATTGATAAAATCAAGCACGGCAGCGCCAGAACACAACAACCTCTTTTAACTGCCGATCAATTTTGCCGAAACCTCAGTCTATCAATCAAGTCGTTATTATTAAACTCATTTTTAGAGAAGATTTATGATGAAAACACAGCTTGCTTCATTACTTTTTTATGGTGTCATTGCATTTATCACGCTCGGTTCCGGCATCGTCCTCGCCGAAACAGGCAACGCCGTGCACTACAGCGACAAATTCCAGGGCAGGAAAACCGCCAATGGCGACATTTTTGATCAAAACGGACTGACCGCTGCTCATAAGAAGTTCCCGTATGGCTCGCAGGTCAAAGTCACCAATCTGGCCAATAATCAAAGCGTCGTGGTCACGATCAACGACCGGATGAGACGCCGCAACAAGAACATCATCGATGTCACGTCGCGCGCGGCAAAGGAACTCGGCTTCATCAAGAAAGGCCGCGCCCGGGTCAGCCTTGAGTTGGTGAGATAAGAATTACCTACAACATGAAGATTGCGGCGTCATCTCAATAGAATGCGCTGCAATCTTTAGCGTAAAGCAGTAGAAAATCAATTACGAAGTAACCGAGTTTATTAAAAATCGATGTAGAGCCTAAGGAAAATCATCGGATCCGCACGGTTTTTCTTACCGAATCCGATTGGCCAGCTTTTCGGAATGATTTAAAAGCCTTGGAAAAGATGGGCAATCATTTGCGAAAAAAATATTTGATAGTATGAAAGTAGAAAGCTAATTCCAGCTATTCACACAAATCGCATCGACAAATCCACCGCCTGAATATTTTTCGTCAATCCCCCGATCGAAATCCGATCGACGCCGGTTTCCGCCACCTGCCGTACATTCTCAAGCGTAATGTTGCCGGAAGCTTCGAGGATAATCCTCTGTCCTGCGTGCTGACGAGTCCAGGCAACAGCATCGCGCAGTTGAGCCAAGCTGAAATTATCCAGCAATACCATCGTAGCGCCGGCGGCGATGGCTTCTTGCAACTGCTGCACTGTTTCAACTTCGATTTGGATGAACACGTTCGGCGCGGCAATTTCGCGCGCATGAGTCAGTGCCGGTAAAATACCGCCGGCCGCGATGATGTGATTTTCCTTGATCAGAATGCCGTCATACAGGCCGACCCGGTGATTCATGCCACCGCCGCAGGTCACCGCGTATTTCTGCGCCAAGCGCAACCCAGGCAAGGTTTTTCGTGTATCCACAATCACGGTATTCGTGCCGGCAATCGCATCGACAAACTGCCGGGTTTGTGTCGCCACCGCGGACAATAATTGCAGGAAATTCAACCCGGAGCGCTCGGCGGTCAGCATGGCACGGGCCGGGCCGGTGATTTCGCATAGGATTTGGTTTACTTGCACGCGGTCAGCGTCTTTGAAAAACCATTCGATAGTGATTTCAGGCGCTAATGCTGTAAAACAGGCTTCGAACCATTGCGTGCCGCATAATACGGCATTTTCACGCGTGATTACCGTCGCTTTCAAGGTTCTATCGCTCGGAATCAGCAATGCAGTCAAATCACCGTTGCCGATATCTTCCCGCAAAGCGCGCTGTACATTGTCACGAATTTCATCGTGTAGATCGTGCACTTTTTTTATTTTATCCACCCTAGCTGCCCATGAAACCATGCATTATAGTGCACACAGGCTGTACACTTATGGAAGTTATGTTACATAACCGCGTAGTATAACGATTAGCCGCAACAGAATGGGAGAATGATGATGTCTGGCGCATTTGATCTGATTATTCATAGCATCGCCACGATGCTGAGCGTAATTGCCGTCGGTTTCGTCATTGTTTGGTTCATTCAGGATGTGACGCAGAAAAAACACTCGATTCTGCGGAATTATCCGGTCATAGGCCGGTTACGTTATTTTTTTGAGCTTCAGGGAAAATATTTCCGCCAATATTTTTTCGCCAACGATCGGGATGAAATGCCCTTCAACCGCGCCACGCGTGCGTGGATTTATAAAAACGCCAAGAATAAAGGCAGCCTGGTCGGCTTCGGTTCCACAAATGACCTGCGTCAACCGGGTTCGATTATCTTCGTGAACGCCGCATTTCCGATCCAGGAAGAAGACCAGCTTCCGACGCCTTCTCTTCACATCGGGCAAGGCTATTGCCAATTTCCTTTCGAGGCCAGATCGATCATCAACATCAGCGGAATGAGCTATGGCGCGATTTCCAAACCGGCCGTGCGAGCATTGTCGCTCGGAGCGGCGCAGGCAGGCTGCTGGCTGAATACCGGTGAAGGCGGATTGGCGCCCTACCACCTGGAAGGCGATTGTGATGTGATCATGCAAATCGGCACGGCCAAGTACGGTATACGCGATGAACTGGGCAATTTTTCGCCGCAGCGCGCCAAAGAACTCGGCAAGGTCGTCAAAGCTTTCGAAATCAAGCTTTCCCAGGGCGCAAAACCGGGCAAAGGCGGATTGTTGCCCGCCACTAAGGTAGGCCCGGAGATCGCCGCGATCCGCGGAATCCCAGTCCATATGGACTCGATCAGCCCGAACCGGCATAAGGATATCAATAACATTGATGAGCTACTCGACAAGATTCACGCGCTGCGCGAACTGACGGGTCGACCTGTCGGTATCAAAACGGCGATCGGCGGATGGAATTTCATCAATGAATTGTGCGACAGCATCAACCGCCGCGGACTGGACTATGCGCCGGATTTTCTGACCATCGATGGCGGCGAAGGCGGCAGCGGCGCAGCACCGCAGACTTTGATTGACCACGTCAGCTTGCCCATCGCGGAAGCTCTGCCGCGAGTGGTGGATTCATTGCTGCAATCCGGCCTGAAAAACCGAATCTATGTGATAGCCGCGGGAAAATTGGTCACTTCGGCTGAAGGCGCCTGGGCGCTTTGCGCAGGCGCAGACTTCGTAAACACTGCCCGGGGCTTCATGTTCTCATTGGGTTGCATACAGGCAATGCGCTGCCATCTCAATACCTGCCCCACCGGCATCACGACACACGATGAACGCTTGCAAAATGGCCTGGTGGTAGAAGAAAAATATCTGCGTGTTGCGAACTATGCCAGGAACGTCAACAAAGAAATCAATATGATAGCGCATTCCTGCGGCTTACAACATGCCCGGCAGTTCAAGAGAGAACATGTGCGCATTGTCGAAACAGCCGGGAAAAGTGTGGCGCTCAATATTCTGTATCCCTATCCAGAGCCTCCTCAGAAAAACATGAACTAGCGCGATTGACGATCTCATCGATCGCGCAGCAGCGAATCGCCCTTCAATCCTCACAGTCCTCGCGAAGCAAGCCCCAGGCGGATATTTTTGATTGAACGGGAATAAAGGGTAAAAACACACCTTAATTGAGCGTTAAGAATAAATCGGCTTTACCGATAATAGTGCGTCGATCTTTGACCTTTGATTAAATCCCGGCGTCATTACAAGTCATCCCAAATTTTAGCAACCCTCTGAGAATGCATAAATTCTTTACCAATTACGACGATCGTAAGATGATAACCATCAGCGGATTGACACTGACGGTTCTCATGGTACTGACGGGTTTTTCGGTCTATAAGATCATGCAATCCCGAATGGAGGCGCTGGTATTTTCAAATTTCCAGACTGATTTCGACCATACCGTCAAATTGATAGGCACGCACATTACCCATGCGATGGCGACCACTCAGGCCATCACGCGGCATATTGCTCTGACACAGAATCAGTTATCTACTTATCCAGATGCTTACAGCATTCCCGGCATTGCAGCTTCAAATTACACTATCGGAAACATGCCTGCGGAGCATTTGTCCGCAATACGTATGTACGATGCCAACGGCAAGCTATTGTTGAGTTCTGGAGCCGCTATCAAGCATTCCCATTATGTCGTTCAACTCGATACCGACCCTGGCATCGAGAGCTATCTAATCTGGAACGGGCAATTTATCTTGCGCAATAGTGCAATTATTCGAAATGCCGATCTACAAGAACTTGGCCGTATCGTCACCGAAGCGCCGTTGACTGTGCTCACTGGAATATTTTCAGACGCCGCGCAAATTGGGAAAACGGATGAATTTTCGTTGTGCGTTTCAACCTCGCAAGTCGTTTCCGAGATCGGTTGTTTTCAGCGGAATCTTGCTGGAATCCAGTTCAAGCATTGGGAACGTCGCCCCGATAACTCCATGCCCCTCCACTTCGCGATGGAAGCGCAACAAGGCATTCAACTTTTGACCGATGACCGGCAAAACACTGTAGTCGCAGTCCATGCACCGGTTTCCCATGGCATCGGTGTGGTGCTTAAGATGGATG
Source organism: Nitrosomonas sp. JL21 (assembly GCF_009833095.1). Taxonomy (GTDB): domain Bacteria; phylum Pseudomonadota; class Gammaproteobacteria; order Burkholderiales; family Nitrosomonadaceae; genus Nitrosomonas. Next base: position 78,603 of record NZ_QRCB01000030.1, on the reverse strand, counting down.
AAAGCGAAATGCAAAACCATCTATCGAATCCCATTCCACTGATTTCGCTATTTCTGGTTGTATGGATAGTGTCTGGTATAGCCATCTTGCGCTGGCTGACTTCATTGTTTGCCACAAACGCCATTCATTCTCACGAAGCAACCAGCAGCCGGTTGAAACAATTGGCATTTGCTCAACAGCGAGAAGAAAAAATTTCTCCAGAATTTGAGTATGTCAATGCCATAGGCAAGCTCGCGGCAATCTTCATCGTCGACAGCAAGGGCGATATTGTGCAGGTCAACGATAAATTATGTGAAATCAGCGGCTATACCCGGGAAGAGCTGATCGGCAAAAATCACCGGATATTGTGCGCTCATCAGCGTTCTTGTTCCCTTCTGACTGACTTGCAAAAAAACTCGACCCAAAATGAGATGCGGCCTCAGGAAATCTGCAATCGCCATAAATCCGGAGAATTATATTGGGTAGAAACAATCACTATTCCCTGGAAAAATGTGCACGGAAAAATTGATTGTTATCTTTTTGCCAGTGTTGATATCGCAGCCCGCAAGCAAAAAGACCTCGGGGTGAACGAACGTCTCAAGGAAAATCACTGCCTGCAAATGATCCGTAACGCGATGAGACAGGAACTGAGTACCGAAGAACTTTGCCAGCTCATCGTGGAATCACTGATGCTGGCCATGCAATTTCCCGAATTGACCGTTGCCATCATCGAGCTTGGCAGCAAACAGATAGCGGCTGCCGGAAATACCGGAAATCATCCCAGCAAGATAAGCGCTAAAATTATCTCCAACGGAGAAACATGCGGTGTATTGGAAGTCGCATATCAACAGAATCTATCCTTTCTGCCGCAGGAGCAACATCTTGTCGATGCCATCGCGCATGATCTCGGCCGTTGGTATGAGCGCAAGGAGGCTGAACAACGCATTCTGCAAATGACGACGCACGATGCATTGACCGGTCTGCCCAATCGGCAATTGCTGCAGGACCGCATCGAACAGGCACTGGCGCAGGATTCACGCAATCCTAAAGTCATGGCGGTGCTGTTCATTAATTTGGATCATTTCAAAATGATTAATGACTCGCTCGGTCATGATATTGGCGACCTCCTGCTCAAAGCAGTGGCAGAACGGCTTCTGGCCTGCGTGCGTAACGAAGATACCGTCGCGCGCCAAGGCGGCGATGAATTCATCGTCGTGTTGAATTCAATAGCTGAATCTCTGGATGCCGCGAAAGTAGCGCAAAAAATTCTTGATGCATTAACTCGGCCCTACCCTATTCTTCACCATGAACTACATATTGGCGGCAGCATAGGTATCGCTGTATTTCCAAACGATGGCACAAATGCCGAGAACTTATTAAAGAACAGCGACGTAGCGATGTATCATGCAAAGGAAAACGGCCGCAACAATTATCAATTCTTTACCCATGAACTTAATAAATCGGCGCATGAACGTCACATGCTCAGCCTGGATCTTCGCCATGCCCTGGAACGCAACGAATTGGTTTTATTTTATCAACCGGTGATGGATATGCCTGAGAACCGGCTTCATAGCGTAGAAGCATTACTGCGCTGGCAGCATCCGCAGCAGCAATTGATTGCACCCGATAAGTTCATCGGCCTGGCTGAAGAAACCGGCCTGATCATTCCAATTGGCGAATGGGTGATCAAAACGGTCTGCCTGCAAATCAAGGCATGGAAAAGTCAGGGGTATTCGGTACCAAGAGTGGCCATTAACCTTTCAGGCAGGCAATTTCGTGATAAGTCATTGATCAAGAATATTTCTCGCATTCTGGAAGAAACTGGGACAGAAGCACGCTACATCACGTTGGAAATCACCGAAAGCATGCTCATCGACGACATTGAGAAAGTAGTTGAAACGTTGAAATGCTTGAGCGACATGGGCATTCATATCTCGATCGATGATTTTGGAACGGGCTATTCCAGTCTCAGCTACCTGAAACGTTTTCCAATTCATACCCTCAAGATAGATCGATCGTTCGTGCGGGATATCGTTACGGACAAAAATGATCACACCATTGTCGCCGCGATTATTGCAATGGCCCACAGCTTGGAAATCGAGGTTATCGCCGAAGGTATCGAAACAGCAGAGCAACTGCAGCTCCTGATGACTCATCATTGCAATCATTATCAAGGCTATTTCTTCAGTCGGCCAGTTCCGGTCACACAGATTAAAAGTATGCTTCAAAAATCAATAACTTCAGCAAGCAAAATTCACGCTATCCGATAAATCCGTTCATGCAGTAGCAAAATTTCTTCTCTTGAAATTTTGATATCATTCCCCACGTACGAGCCATTAACCTTTCCGGGGAGAACCTTTATGCGCTTTGACAAGCTCACGACCAAATTTCAACAAGCCTTATCCGATGCACAAAGCATTGCAGTCGGTCAGGATAATCCAACGATCGAGCCTCAGCACTTATTGCTCGCGCTCTTGCAGCAAGAAGATGGCAGCACCGTCTCTCTGCTGCAGCGCTCAGGTGTGAACACTACTCCGTTACTGGATAATCTCAAGCAACAGATACAGCGATTACCGAAAATCGAGCATTCGGGAGGAGAAGTCACGCTTTCCCGCGGTTTAAACAATCTGCTCAATTTGGCAGACAAGGAAGCCCAGAAACGCAATGATCAATTCATCGCATCGGAAATGTTTCTGTTGGCGGTGCTGCAAGACAAAGGCGAGATCGGCGCATTGTTGAAGCAATTTGGCGCCAACTACGCAGCACTGGAGCGCGCCATCAACACAGTGCGTGGCGGCGAACAGGTCAGCAGCGCCGAGGCTGAGGGCAGTCGGGAAGCACTGAAGAAATATACCCTCGATCTGACCGAGCGAGCGCGCCAAGGCAAACTGGATCCAGTCATCGGACGTGATGATGAAATTCGACGAGCGATCCAAGTGCTGCAACGCCGTACCAAGAATAATCCTGTGCTGATCGGTGAGCCAGGCGTAGGCAAGACTGCCATCGTCGAAGGGCTGGCGCAGCGCATCATTAATGGAGAAGTACCCGAAAGCCTGAAAGATAAGCGCGTGCTGGTATTGGACATGGCTGCACTGTTAGCGGGTGCGAAATACCGTGGTGAATTTGAGGAGCGCCTCAAATCGGTGCTGAAAGAACTTGCGCAGGACGAAGGAAAGACCATTGTCTTCATCGATGAATTGCATACGATGGTCGGCGCCGGCAAAGCCGAGGGCGCCATGGATGCGGGCAATATGCTCAAACCAGCGCTGGCGCGTGGTGAATTGCACTGTGTCGGCGCAACCACGCTGGATGAATACCGTAAATATATCGAGAAAGACGCCGCGCTGGAACGCCGCTTCCAGAAAGTACTGGTAGAAGAACCTTCGGTAGAAGCCACCATCGCGATTCTTCGTGGCCTGCAAGAAAAATATGAGCTGCATCATGGCGTGGATATCACCGACCCTGCAATCGTGGCAGCAGCGGAATTATCCAATCGCTACATCACGGATCGTTTCCTGCCGGATAAAGCGATCGATCTGATCGACGAAGCCGCGGCCCGCATCAAGATGGAAATCGATTCCAAACCTGAAGCACTGGACAAATTGGATCGGCGCTTGATTCAATTGAAAATCGAGCGCGAAGCAATCAAAAAAGAAAAGGACGAAGCTTCCCAAAAGCGTCTGCAATTGCTCGAAGATGAAATCAAACAGAAAGAACGCGAATATGCCGATTTAGAGGAAATCTGGAAGACCGAGAAATTCCAAGTGCAAGGCTCCCAGCACATCAAGGAAGAAATGGAAAAGCTCAAATTGGAAATCGAAGCCGCAACCCGCAAAGGAGACTGGCAAAAGGTTTCTGAATTGCAATATGGCCGGTTGCCGCAATTGGAGGCGCAACTGCAATCCCAGTTGAACGATCAAAAATCCCAAGGCAGTAGCTCAAAGACTGCGAATGCGCCTAAATTGTTGCGCACGCAAGTGGGCGCAGAAGAAATTGCTGAAGTTGTTTCCCGCGCCACGGGCATTCCCGTCGCTAAGATGATGCAGGGCGAGCGTGAGAAGCTGCTGCTGATGGAACAAAAACTGCATCAGCGCGTCGTCGGTCAAGATGAAGCCGTCAAATTGGTCTCCGACGCCATTCGGCGCTCACGTGCCGGACTGGCCGATCCGAACCGTCCGTACGGTTCTTTCTTGTTCCTGGGACCGACTGGCGTCGGAAAAACCGAGTTGTGCAAAGCGCTGGCCGGCTTTTTGTTTGATTCGGAAGATCACTTGATACGCGTCGATATGTCCGAATTCATGGAGAAACATTCGGTCGCGCGCCTGATCGGCGCGCCTCCGGGCTATGTCGGTTATGAAGAAGGCGGATACTTGACGGAACTCGTGCGCCGAAAACCCTATGCCGTGATATTGCTCGATGAGGTCGAGAAAGCGCATCCCGATGTATTCAATGTCTTGCTCCAAGTTCTGGATGACGGCCGCATGACGGATGGTCAGGGGCGTACCGTGGATTTCAAGAATACCGTCATCGTAATGACATCGAATCTCGGTTCGCAAATGATCCAGGATATGGCAGGCAGTCCGTATTCAGCCATCAAGGAAGCCGTGATGAGCGAAGTGAAAATGCACTTCCGCCCGGAGTTCATCAATCGTATCGACGAGGTGGTTGTGTTTCACGCTTTGGATGCCAAACATATTCAATCGATCGCCAAAATCCAGTTGCATTATCTGGAAACGAGATTGGCAAAACTGGACATGAAGCTCGAAGTCAGCGACGCAGCCCTGGCCGCCATTTCTCAAGCTGGATTTGATCCAGTGTTTGGCGCCCGCCCACTTAAACGCGCGATTCAGGCTCAAATTGAGAATCCATTGGCGAAAGAAATTCTGGAGGGCAGATTTGTGGCGAAGGATACCATTACAGTCGACTATAGCGACGGTGCCATTCATTTTTCCAAGTGAAGGAAGAGCCTAGTGGGGAGTGCGTTCAAAAGACCGCTGTTCGGGCCGCAGGCATAAAAAATAGCAGAATTGCCGGAGAATATGCTTAAGCCATAAAAGATTCGGGTAAAATGTGCTTTTTTATTGGATAGATTGCTATGTTTAAAGGTAGCTTAGTGGCTATCGTGACGCCGATGCATGAAGATGGCGAATTGGATCTGGAACGATTCCGCTCTCTTCTTGATTTTCACATCGCCGAGGGTACCGATGGCGTTGTAGTAGTTGGCACAACCGGTGAATCTCCAACCGTTGATTTCGATGAGCATCATCTGCTCATGCGGACGGCGGTTGATCACGTGGCCGGACGCATACCGGTCATTGCCGGAACGGGCGCCAATTCGACACGCGAAGCGATTGATTTATCGATTTTTGCGAAAAATTCGGGGGTCGATGCCTGTCTCTCTGTCGCGCCCTACTACAACAAGCCTACCCAAGAAGGGTTATACCAGCATTTCAAAGCCATTGCCGAAGCCGTCGACATCCCACACATTCTTTATAATGTTCCGGGCAGAACGGTTTCTGATATTCATAACGATACCGCATTGCGTTTGGCTAAGATTCCCAACATCGTCGGCATCAAAGATGCCACCGGCGATATTGGACGAGGTTCCGATCTGCTACTGCGCGCCCCGACAGATTTCTCGATTTATAGCGGCGACGACATCAGTTCGCTGGCGCTGTTATTGCTCGGAGGACATGGCGTTATCTCAGTCACGGCGAATGTCGCGCCTAAGCTGATGCATGATCTGTGCATTGCTGCCAAGGCGGGAGATCTCGATACTGCACGGGCGCTCAATAACAAACTGTTAGGTTTGCATAACGATCTGTTCGTAGAAGCCAATCCGATTCCCGTCAAATGGGCAGTGGCGCGCATGGGCTTGATCGGGCATGGAATCCGTTTACCGCTCACACCGTTATCCGAACAGTATCACTCGCTTATTCTCGAAGCGATGCAATCCGCAAATATACCCGTCTCGAAGGAGTAAGATGTCAACAATGCACTGGCGAAAAGCGACCTTGTCGTCTCTAGTATTGATGCTTTCCTTGACAAACACCGGCTGCGGTACATTCCAGCTCTTTCCTGAAACCAAAACGATCGATTATAAATCCGCTGGAAAACTGCCGCCGCTAGAAATCCCCCCCGATCTCGTTCAACCTGCCATTGATGAGCGCTATGCGATCCCTGAGGGCGGTTCGGGAACTGCCACGTTTTCGAGCTACAGTAACGAACGGGGAAATCCATCCAAAACGACTAATACTGCTTTCTTGCCGTCATCCGTACAGAATGTTCATATCGAACGGGCAGGCACGCAGCGTTGGCTGGTTGTGCCGCAATCTCCTGAGGTACTCTGGCCCATCATCAAGGAATTCTGGCAAGAGCTTGGTTTTTTGATCAAAACAGAAGTCCCTGAAGCCGGCATCATGGAAACGGATTGGGCTGAAAACCGCGCCACGATTCCACACGATCTTATCAGAACATTCTTGTCCACTTTTTTGGATAGTATCTACTCAACCGCTGAACGGGATAAATTTCGAACCCGGCTTGAGCGGAACGAGAATGGCAGCACTGAGATATATATCAGTCATCGCGGCATGAGCGAAGTGCTCGAAGGAGGCAGTCTCAACCGCACCATTTGGCAACCGAAGCCAGCCGATCCAAATCTGGAAGCAGAGATGCTGTCCCGCCTGATGATGCGTTTCGGAGTCGAAGAAGAAAAAGCCAAATTGGAATTGACCACCGGGCAAAGCACTACGCAAGAGCGGGCCTATATCGAGACGGGAACCGGAAATGCGCTGGTCATCAATGAAGCATTTGATCGATCATGGCGACGGGTTGGCTTGGCGCTGGACCGGATCGGTTTTACTGTTGAGGATCGAAATCGCGCAGAAGGGATTTATTTCGTGCGATATCTCAATCCCGACAAGGACATCAAGAAAAAAGGGGATGATGAAGGCATTTTGTCGGGACTCATGTTTTGGCGCAGCGATGATGCAAACGAGAAGGCCGCCAAATATCGCATTCAAATCAATAATACTGGCACCAATACCAGCAGGGTCACGCTGTCCAATGAGGATGGATCGGCTGTCAGTTCAGCCACCGCCAGCCGCATACTTACCTTGTTGCATGAGCAGCTCAAATAACATCCAGTTACACCTTAAAAAAAGAAAACCGCCCTTCCGGCGGTTTTCTTTTTTCCCCTCAACGGGAATTTCTAATTCTTAGTGTCCGGGCTTGCTGGATCCGCCATAGGGACGAGGATCAGCACCTTCTTTCAAACAATTGCCATTGCCGTCAAGACCATGAGGACATTCAACTTGTCCGCCGCTCATGAGTTTTTCGTAATTTGCTTTCTCGGTTTCAGGTAGAGCTTGATTTGGTTTTCCACATGCAGACAATGCCATAGCCAATAAGGAGGCAGCCAGAAGAGTATATTTCATTATCTAATTTTCCTTATAAAAGTTCTTTTAACTTACTTAGGGGGAAGCAGTATATAACGAACCCAACCGATCGTTCAAGCAAGTTTTTGGGCCAATTTTGTCAATAAAATTTTCAACACGCGTGCCACCCAGACTCAAAAAAATCATCATCAAAACGCATAACTCCATAACGAAGCGTCGAATTCATGACACATGTTGTTTGTGAAAAAGTTCCGTTAATGCGCGAGTTACTCCCGCTTGCCAAGCCGGCAGCTTCAACTGAAACTGATCTTCAAGTTTATGAGTAGCCAGGCGCGAATTCAAAGGGCGCATGGCCGGCAAAGGAAACTGAGTGCTGGGTATGGGCAGCACTGCTTCGGATTGCACCGTCAATGGAAAATTCACACTCCGCGCATGAGCCAGGATGAATTGCGCATACTCAAACCAGGATGTATAGCCTTGGGCCACTAAATGAAAAAGACCGGAAGCTTCGGGCTGATAGCGCAACGAATGCAATGCCTGCGCGGTGATATCCGCAATCAATTCCGATCCGGTGGGCGACCCGATTTGATCATCGACAATTGTCAACCTGTCGCGTTGCTGCGCCAGGCGCAGTATCGTCTTGATAAAATTATTGCCGTAGATCGAGTACACCCAACTAGTACGAAAAATAAAATAAGAGCAGCCGGAAGCAATGATATTCTTTTCGCCCTGAAGCTTGGTTTTTCCGTACACATTCAGTGGTTGAGCAGCATCTATCTCCCGATAAGGCTCACTACCGTCACCACTAAACACATAATCTGTCGAGTAATGCACCAATGTTGCATTTGATCGCCGCGCTTCCTCGGCCAGCACTCCGGGTGCTTCTGAATTGACGATCTGCGCCAATTCATACTCTTGCTCGGCTTTGTCGACAGCAGTATACGCTGCGGCATTCACGATGATATTCGGCGAAATTTGCCGTATGGTTTGTGCAATACCCGCCAAATTGGTCAAATCGCCACAGAAGGCCTGATCCGAAGCGCTGATTGCGATCAATTCTCCCAGCGGCGCCAGGCTTCGTTGCAATTCCCAACCCACTTGACCATTTTTACCGAAAAGCACAATTTTCATGACCGCGCGCCCGCATAGTTTTTTTCGATCCATTCCCGGTATGCACCCGTTTGTACATCGGCGATCCACGATGGATGCTGCAGATACCATTGAATGGTCTTACGTATGCCGGAATCGAAAGTCTCAGCAGGTTTCCAATTGAGCTCGCGCTCAATTTTCGAGGCATCGATGGCATAGCGACGATCATGACCTGGCCGATCCGTGACGTAGGTAATCAACTGCTGAAAAGAGGATTCGGGGTAGGATTCATGCAATAAATCACAAATCTTTTGAATGATCTCGATATTCGGTTTCTCGTTCCAACCGCCGATATTATAGACTTCGCCTATCCTCCCCGCTTCCAACACGCGGCAAATGGCATCGCAATGATCGATCACGTATAACCAATCCCGAATTTGCTGGCCATCGCCATATACCGGCAGCGGTTTTCCCGCCAACGCATTAACGATCATCAATGGGATCAGTTTTTCGGGAAACTGGTACGGCCCATAATTATTTGAACAATTGGTAGTCAAAACCGGCAAGCCATAGGTGTGATGATAAGCGCGCACCAAATGATCGCTGGAAGCCTTGCTGGCTGAATAAGGACTATTAGGTTGATAGCGATGCTCTTCGGTGAACGCCGCCTCATCCCGAGATAATGAGCCATACACTTCGTCGGTCGAAACATGCAGAAAACGAAAATTCTGTTTCGCAGAAGCATTCAATTCATCCCAGTATCCTCGGACGACTTCCAATAACCGGAACGTGCCGAGTATATTGGTTTGGATGAAATCTCCCGGCCCATGAATCGACCGATCAACGTGACTCTCCGCAGCAAAATTGATGATTGCCCGGGGTTGATGCTGCTTCAACAAACTTGAGACCAGATTCGCATCTCCAATGTCTCCCTGGACAAACTGATGCCGGTGATCTCCTTGCAGAGAAATCAGATTCTTCAAGTTACCCGCATAGGTTAATTTATCCAGATTCACGATGGGTTCGTCCGATTGGACCAACCAATTCATAACAAAATTACTCCCGATAAATCCCGCACCGCCTGTCACTAGAATCATTGAGCTGCCTCAAAAAATAAAAAAATCATATGCTCCATACCCACCACTATCCTCAAGATTGCCTGACCTTCACGATGATGAATTCCAGACAGGTAATATTCCCAGCTCCCCTGATTCTGCTTGAAACTCACAGTCAATGCCGATGCCCGGCACCCAAACGAGTCGTTCATCACAAAACAGCAAAGGCATCCGCATGCGCTCCCAGGGCGGAATCGACGCTTCCTGCAGCAGATTCTTCAGACTTCGGCGCGGGCGGTTACAAGCCGGCATGAATCGTTCCCCCCCCTTGCGCAGACGAATGCCGATCGTTTTACCGAGTATTTTCCGCGGGCTTATGCCTAGCCCCTTGGATTCGATGAAACGAATGGCGCCCTGGGTATGTTGAACATCCGGTAATGCCTCGCCATGCCACAGACGGCGAAATTCCGTGAACTCTGCTGCACCTTTTGGGCGCGACAAGATATAAATAGCACCTTGGTAGCTGCGAATCTCTGTGTTGCCAAAGCTCACATGAAATTGGTGATCAGGCGATAATGCCTGAAGCTGCTTCAGAATTTCATTGAGTCGTGCCGTGCTTGGCAGATCCGCGCCATGCGATAACAGAGTATAGCGCAACAGATTCTTGGCCCGAGGCAAACTGAATGCACGCAACCTTTCTATATGCAATTTACCCGCGACCAAGCAATAATCCCGATCGATCTGCGCCAGTTCGTCCAGAAGCTCATTGGCTTCTGAAAAATGACGGCTGCTACGCAGCAATATCTCAGGATAGCGCGGATACCGCTTGCGAATGACCGGAAGCACATCGTGGCGCAAGAAATTTCGATTAAAGGTCGTATCGTCATTACTTTCATCCGTGATCCACGTTAATTCGTTTTGCCGCGCATACGTTTCAATACTGCTACGCGAGACTTCCAGCAACGGGCGAAGGATTTTTGGTGAATTGTGACCCTGCTGATTCCGAACCTCCGGCATTGCGCTAAGACCCTTGATACCGGCGCCGCGGAATAATTGCAGCAACATTGTTTCAGCCTGATCATCGAGATGCTGAGCCAGCACGACAAAATCGGCCTGCAAATAACCGAAAACCCGATAGCGTTGCTCGCGTGCACTGGCTTCCAGACTGAGGCCGATACCTTTTTTTACGTGCACGTACGCCACATGGATCGGAATTTGATAGGTATGGCACAGGTCACAGCAGAACCTGCTCCAATGACTGGCATTATCGCTGATGCCATGATTGACATGCACGGCAGTGAGCATGAAATGCATTTCTTTGGATAGCTCGGCAAGCACGTGCAGCAACACTACGGAATCAACGCCGCCACTCAATGCAATCGCCAGCCGGTTACCAGGGTAGATATGCTGCAGCAACACCGCTTTCGTATCACATACGGGACTATTCGACTTTGACTTCCTTGTAAGAACCATACGCCATGAGCCGCTGAAGCCGTTTTTCCAGAAGTGTCTCGATCGAATGCTCTTGTTGAAGTTTACGCAGCGAATCGTGCAACACCGTTCTCACCGATTGCATGATGGCCGGATAATCACGATGAGCTCCACCGATAGGTTCAGCAACGATGCTATCAACGAGGTTCATCGCCTTCAGGCGGTCTGCGGTGATACCCATGATTTCTGCCGCTTCGGGTGCTTTCTCGGCACTTTTCCATAAAATTGAAGCACAACCTTCCGGCGATATAACAGAATAAGTGGCATATTGCAGCATATGGATGACATCTCCCACCGCCACAGCCAATGCACCACCCGACCCTCCTTCTCCAATAATGACGCAGATGACCGGAACTCTTAATTCCGCCAAGACATAGAGATTTCTGCCGATCGCTTCGGATTGTCCTCGCTCTTCTGCATCAATGCCGGGGTAAGCGCCCGGGGTATCAATGAATGTTATGAGAGGAATGGAAAATTTCTCAGCCAGACGCATTAAACGCAGCGCCTTACGGTATCCTTCGGGTTTGGGCATGCCAAAGTTCCGGTAAATCTTTTCACGGGTATCTCTTCCTTTCTGATGCCCAATCACCATCACGGTTTGACCATTGAAACGTGCCAATCCTCCAACAATCGCGTGGTCATCGGCAAAATTCCGGTCACCATGCAATTCTTCAAAATCAGTAAATAAATGATCGATATAGTCGAGGGTATAAGGCCGCTGAGGATGCCGAGCAACTTGTGAAATTTGCCACGGCGTCAGCTTCGAATAGACATTTTTGGTCAACGACAGGCTTTTTGATTGTAAGCGCGCAATCTCAGCGGAAATATCCAGCGCAGAATCATCTTGTGCAAAACGCAATTCTTCAATTTTGGACTCAAATTCTGCAATGTTTTGCTCAAATTCCAAAAAGGTGATTTTCATGTGGGTTAAGATACCATCTTAAAAGCGTGATGATACAGGATTTATAGATCATCCTGCACAACAGCATCATTCAAGATTACACCGATCTTTTAATAAATTTTTTCCTTTATTCCTGGCCTCATTTCGCTAATAAATTTCAAATATCAGCAACTACTTATGACCAATCCGCGATGAAAAGACGCATTTTCCTTCAATACATGGGTATCGTTTCCTGGTGCTCTACCAGTTCACTCTTGCAGGGACAGGTCGTCACTCATGACCTCCACAGCAGGGTGTTTGATCCCCTCACCAAACCGAAGACAGAATGGCGGATCTTGGTCTCGCCCGAAGCTTATCGCGTGTTATTTGAAGAAGAAACTGAAGAACCTGGCAGCAGCAAGCTCAATCACGAACAACGAGATGGCACCTATGTGTGCGCAGCATGCCATTTACCATTGTTTGAAAGTCGGCATAAGTATGACAGCGGCACTGGATGGCCCAGTTTTACTCAACCGATTACAGGGTGCGTCGAAACCAAACAGGATTTCACCCTCATTTTCCTTCGTATCGAATACCATTGCATACGCTGCGGAGGACATCAAGGCCATGTTTTCAACGATGGCCCGCCACCTAGGGGCGAGCGCTGGTGCAACAATGGCATAGCTCTGAAATTCATTCCTATTGCTGATCGATTGCCTAATCTCAGACAATGATACGCAATCGGTTCTCAAGCTCATTATTGCAGACAGCTCCGATAGCGCCATCCTTTCACATTAAAACTATTAGATATTTATGATTGATCAGCCTCATGCTCTCTCCCTGGCAGGAATAACGCCCAAGGATTTTCTGCGCACTTACTGGCAAAAGCAACCATTACTGATTCGACAAGCATTCCCGAATTTTACTGGCCTACTATCACCCGGCGAGTTGATAGAATTGGCTTGCCAGGAAGACGCTCAGTCTCGCCTTGTGATCCAGAGAAATAAAAAATGGCATCTCAAACACGGGCCTTTCAGACAGGCTGAATTGGCGCGATTACCGCAGAAAAATTGGACTTTATTGGTCCAGGACATTAACCATTTCCTCTCATCCGCCCGAGATCTGTTAACCCAATTCCGCTTCATCCCACATGCGCGATTAGATGATGTAATGGTGAGCTACGCCCCTATCGGCGGTGGGGTTGGGCCGCATTTCGATTCGTATGATGTCTTTCTATTGCAAGGAATGGGATCGCGGCGCTGGCAAATATCTTCGCAACAAGATCAACAAATCATTGCTGACGCGCCATTAAAAATTCTACTGAATTTCCAACCAGAGCAGGAATGGATATTAGAACCTGGCGATATGCTGTACTTACCTCCCCGATATGCTCATAACGGTATCGCTGAGGAAGGGGACTGCATGACTTATTCCATTGGTTTTCGCGCACCCAGTCATCAAGAGCTCATTACGCAATTCTTGGTTTATCTGCAAGATCATCTCGAAATCGAAGAGGGATGGTATTCTGATCCTGATCTTCAATTGCAGTCACATCCATCATTGATCAGTCAAGCACTCCACACGAAAGTCAGCGCCATTTTAGAAAAATTAAAATGGAATCATGAGGATATTGAAAATTTCCTTGGAGTTTATCTTTCCGAACCCAAATCTCATGTGTTCTTTGACCAACCCAGTCATCCACTGCCAGAAGTTATTTTTTTGCAGCAAGCAAAAGAAAATGGCATACAACTTAACTTAAAAAGCAGACTACTGAGTGGCAATCGTACGCTGTATATCAATGGCGAAAGCTACGAAGTTAATCCAATTTGCTATAAAGAGCTCGTCAAGCTCGCAGACGATCACGAGCTTCCTGTTTTTTTTGATATGTGCGAGGAATCAAAAAGAATACTTTACAATTGGTATGTTAGTGGATATCTCAACATTAAAATGACTTCTAAATAGTTTTAAAAAAACAATTTTTTTGTTTTTTCCTGGACAGCATACGCATATTCTGGTATTAAGAGTGTGGTCTTTCTATTTTTTGAATGGGCCATAAGTTTATTAACATAATTTAGTTTCATTAAAACTTTTTTAAATCGTTAAAGGAGATAAAAATGAAATACTCGATCATACTGGCTGCTCTTTTAGCAGCCTTTCTTACCGGATGTGGTGAACCCAAACCTGGCCAATACCCACCCAGTTTTATGGATGAACGTGATAGCTCACCAAAATAATGATAAATCTACTTAAGAACGTCATAACCTATCAATTAGGAAACAGCCGCCCTTGATGGACGGCTGTTTATATTAATACCTTTCAATTCCATTACATACCTTCAATATCAAGTAGATGAAAGTATGTACCTCAGAAAAATTTAATTATTTATCTCAAGTCTGTATAATCAAAGGCACTCTAAGAGCTTTTAAGGGCGATGATCAAGTATTAACCACCTGAAACAGAGGAGATTAAATGTTAAAAATTTCAATTATGTTAGCGGCTCTCGCGATGTTAGGATTAAGCGCATGCGAAGGAAAGAAAAGTCTAGACGGCTATCCGATGGACAAACCACCTCCCTCTGCATACGGACCAAGAGATTCTGAACCTGCTGGAAATTCCGAATCAAAGTAACTGATAGTTAAGGAAAGCTGATTAATTTGGCGAACGAGATGAAGTAATGCGCTCGGGCACCTAATTAATCAGAGCTTCCTTCACTGAAACTCCGAAAAAACTACTGTGCCCGGTATGTAATGTGGAATAAGGATGTAATTCCTTGAAAATTTTTATGATCACTTCATGAGTTGAAGTCGATTTCAATGACTCGAATGATCATCCAATCTCAATAAGCATCTACCTCAGCATGAGTTCGCTTTGAGCCAGAAACTCCATTGCAACTTTACCCAGCCGCTTTGCAAATAAATCTGAAAACCCCTCTCTCGGAGTAAAATCAATTAGTGTTTCTGCTTTTACGATTTCACGTGCCACATATTCAGCATCGCCCATCTCATCCGCAAGACCCAAGTCGATACTTTTTTGCCCAGTCCATACGATCCCGCTGAAAATTTTCGGATCATCCTTCAGTCGCGTTCCTCTGCCTTGTTGCACAACAGTAATGAATTGCTCATGAATCTCTTTCAGCAAGGTCTTGGCATGTTCTTTCTGAACTGGATCTAACGGTGTAAACGGATCCAGGAAACCTTTATTCTCACCTGCAGTAAGCAAGCGCCTTTCGATGCCCAATTTTTCTATGGTCCCAGCAAAACCAAATCCATCCATTAGTACCCCGATGGAACCCACCAAACTGGCTTTGTCGACAAAAATTTTATCAGTCGCAACAGCCACATAATAGCCGCCGGAAGCACATACATCTCCAATGACAGCATAGATAGGAATATCGGGATGCTTGGCTCGCAACCTTTTTATTTCATCATTGATATAACCGGCCTGAACAGGGCTTCCGCCAGGACTGTTAATCCTCAAAATGACCCCTTTAGTATTTTTATCCTTAAAGGCCGATTGCAAACTGCTATTGATTTTATCGGCGCTACTGGCGCTATCGGGCACGATGACTCCTCGTACATCGATCAATGCGGTGTGTTTTTCTGCAATCCGTACTTTTCCTTCATCGATCCAATCTGTTGCCGCAAATAACAGCGCAAACAAATATAAAAAGGTCAAAGACTTGAAGAAAATTCCCCATAGCCGGGTTCGACGTTGTTCCTTTAAAGAGGCGAGCGCCAGATTTTCCAGCAATTCTCTTTCCCAATTCTCTTTTTTAAATTCTGATTCGTTCATACCTCTCATTACCCTGGTTAAAAAACATATTGCTCGGCAGAACATATCTGCATTACAAATCCACAGACACAGTAACCCAACAATAGTTTATTTGATTGGTTAATTTCTGGACTCATTAGTAAGTAACTTGAATTTTTTGATAAAAAAATAAAAGCTTACCAACTTATCATTATCATATCAGGAAACACTTCGTCAGTAAGCAACACGATTCTTCAGATCCAAGGAATTCAAATATTCAGCTTGCACACTGAATCACGATTAGCAAGGTTGTGTGAGCTACCGTACAGACCGATTCATCGGAATCAAGGTACAAAATGTAGGAAAAAGATAAGCGATCGATTACTAATAATCGGCAGGGTTTTTTATCAGGAATAACATGAATAAAAAGAATATTTTATATATATTTGGAATCCTACTTCTCATCACGATCTATGGCACAACTGCCAAAGCTCAATCGCTCACGCAAAACGATACAACAGCGTCAACCGATACCGAGTGCCTGCTCAACTGGGCCCAAACATTTTATCCACAGTTGTTTTCACCGGCTGTGATGGGCTTACAACTTTCGTCCCCTTATCTTTATCGCTATTACCCTGCTACCAACGCTTATGTGGGTGTCTCCAGTACCGACAATCATGTCTATTACCAGGGACCCAACCAGACTGTACCGATAGATATGGGAGAATTTTCCACTTTCTTGAAAGAAGCAGGATGTGGGGCCAAGCCCTACCCTGTCATATTCATCCATGGTTTGGCATCCTCGTCGGATACCTGGATCGCCTACAGAGATTATTTAACAGCGAATGGTGGCTGGGTATATGGCGGCATCCCCGCTTATGATCCCGCCACGAAAACAGTTAATTTCAGCTGCCCGTCAAATTCAACCCAAGCTGTCCAATGCACCGGCGGCAGCGGAAATTTTTACACGCTCAATTTCTCCAATAATCAAGGACTATCACTGGATCTTCTGGGCGGCGAACTGGCCGCCATTATACAGGCAGTGTTAACGGCCAATCCCGGAACAACCAAGGTTCTGCTGATCGGTCATAGCTCAGGTGGTTTAGCCGCCAGGGCATACTTGCAGGGAATAGCCCGGACACCCGAAGCAACGACTCCACTCTCCTATCGCGATGATGTCATTAAACTCATTACCATCGGTACCCCGCACCAAGGCAGTTACTGGGCGGAAGCCTGTCATACCCGTTTCGACCTCTTCAACCTCATCGATGATGTCGGAATTTGTGACCTGCTGGCGCCCGGAATCGACAATGACAGTGCAGAGATTCAGGATTTGCAACCCAATAGCACAGCGTTAGCTGTTCTTAATGATCTGAATACACATCCCTTGCCAGCGAATGTTTCTTATGTTTCGATCATCGGTACTGGACAACCGACTTTATCCAGCTTCATCGATTTCGACTCAGGAGATGGCATCGTGACGGAGGTTTCTCAAAACCTCTCAACGCTGACCGGAAGCCTTCCTCTTCAACAAAAATCGGTCGCCATTGAGGTTCCTTTCAGAGAGTGCGGCAATAGAATCAGTCTGCCACTGATTGATGACATCGGTCAGGCTCATACGTGCGAAGCAAGCGACTTGAATATCGGCGCGGAAATTTTGAGGAATTTACAATAGTCAGGCCATCATTGAGAGCTGAACATCTCTAAGCATTTAATAATGAAATTTCAGAGGGAAAGGTCACCGCTCTCCGAATCGCCTTTGTGTGAAACCGTACCGACGAATGATACACGCCATTCCAAAATAATTATTTTTAACGCGAATTATCAAGGTGAATGCAGCGGAGGAAACAATGTTAAAAAAAGTTCAGATCAGTGATAAGAATTCGGGCCGCATCATTGCAGAGTATCCGATTGTATTAGAAATACTGGGTGTCTCTTCCAAGGATTATTGTAAGGAGGCATGGGAAAATGCAATTGATGAAGGCGTCGTCGATCCCACCAGAACAGCGCGGTATGAAGTAGAAGTGGTGAATGACATATGGGATAAACAATGATAAGGGAAAAAAAATGTCAAAATTAAAAAACACAAAAACCAACGATACCGCAATCACGAGTCCGAAAATAAGAAAAAAAATGCGCACCAAACGATATCTCATGGCAGTAATGGATTTTATGAAAAAAGAAAGACCCTCCTTTGTTCCGCCAGAAAACCTGCCCAGGTAACGATATCGATATCAATCGAGGTGTATTCATATTAAGGAGAAACAACATGGTTCAGGGCCGATTATACTAAAATGTAGTAATTCAGACGGTCTGTTGAAAAACCTCTGATATACGTTGAATAGATAATAAAACAGTCTTCACTTTTCGAGGTCTAGCAAAAAATCAATGCAAGGCAACAAACGCATTGATAAGGTTCGTGCACGGCAAGGCTCTACTTTAAGCACATACCCAAACCTTTTCTATGTAAATCGGCCTTGGCATAAAACCATATTTTTCAATAGATCGTTGAATTACTAACCTCTATTTAACACCACAAGCCGAGCCTTAAGCGTAGAAGGATGAAATATCTGGACAGAAGCATTTTTAATGATGTCATTTCGAACGTAAAAAAATATTTTTGACTCCCCCATAGAGTTTCTTTCGTATCGAAATGACATGTATTGATTTAATCACGCAAAATGAATCGCCAGATTTGCCCCTACCAACAGTACAGCATCATCATTCGTATAAGAGTGATAAAAACCTTTTATTCCTCCGTCAACCCAGCCTTCATCTTGCACTATTCCGAGATCCCCAGCATTGCCGTTTAATGTCAGAGTATTAGAAGTATCGGATAAGTTGATCACGCTATCGGCTGCCAAAGTCAGCGTATTGTCGCCCCGGCCATACAGACAGATGGTTTCTATACCCTGAATTTTGTCACCGATGCTCTCTAAATCCAGATGCAGATCCTTGCCGTCCAGATGCAGAATATCATTCCCCGTTCCACCGTCGATGGATGCAAAATTGAGGTCAGGCACTTTGATCTGATCAACCCCGGCTCCACCATGAAACACATCCGCGCCGCCTCGACCAATCAATACATCATTGCCGTCACCAGATTCAAAAGTCTCTGCTATTGGAGTGCCTCGAAGGACATCGTCACCCGGAGTACCCACTATCAGATTATCATCGATAAAACTGCTTCGTCCAAATACTATATAGCCGCTTGTGATTCCCATTGCACCAATGATTAAATCATCAAATCCGTCGCCATTGACATCTCCAGCATCACTTACCGTACTCCCCGAATAATCGTAGCCTGTCACCCCAGAGAGTCGAAAACCACTATCTTTGTCTAATTCGGACAAATTTATTGAGGCCGTAAAACCGGACTTCTTGCCAAACACTACATAACTGGAACCTGCTGGAGTGGTCACACCATACTGGTAAGCATTGGGTGCTCCTATAATCAAATCATCTAACCCGTCGCCATTGAAATCCCCTGCACTGCTCACAGAAACACCCGCTACATCAAAATCCGCACCAGCCAAACGGAACCCATTGTTACCATTGAGTTTCGAAAGATCAAATGTAGCATCAAAACCTGAAGCTTTGCCAAACACCACATAACTGAACCCAAAAGTACCCACGATCAAATCATCAAAGCCATCGCCATTAACATCTCCCGCATTGCTAACCGACCTGCCTGTACCAGCAAATTCTCCATCAAGACGGAAACCATTTTTGCCATCCAAATTAGAAAGATCAAGCGCAGCATCAAAACCGGCAGCCTTACCAAACACTACGTAGCTTATGCCTTCGCGCGTGTAAAGTTGAGAAGTGCCGATAATCACATCGTCAAAACCATCCTCATTGATATCTCCGGCGTTGCTGATCGAACTTCCAAAATCATCACCTGCTTTCACTGCATCCATACGAAAACCGTTACTACCGTCAAGACTTGCTAAATTTATCTTGGCATTAAAACTGGAAGCCTTACCAAAGACCACATAACTCGACCCAAGATTATCGCCGTGGGAGTTTGATGGAGCACCAATAATAATGTCATCAAAGCCGTCATTATTAATATCGCCGGAACCGCTGACTGACTTTCCTGATTCATCCCACTTTGTCATACCGTCCAAACGGAACCCATTGCTACCATCTAGATTGGATAAATCCAACATGGCACTGAAACCCCCAGCTCTACCAAATATCACATAACTCGAACCGGAAACTATGCCGTCTGGACTTGCGCCACTAGCTCCGGCAATCACATCGTCAAAACCATCGCCGTTTACATCTCCTGCACTGCTCACCCAAAAACCTGGAGAACCATATTGCGCGCTCTCGCCAAGCAACGAAAAACCGTTGCTGCCGTTAAGCTTAGATACGTTCAGGTTGGCATCAAAACCCGATGCTTTACCAAACACCACGTAACCAGCGCCCGAGAGACCGTGACTACTATCGGAATTGCCGACAAATGACGTCATCAAAACCGTCACCATTGAAATCTCCGACGCTGCTGACTGAAATAATAGTTCCACCAAAACCATTTAATTGAAAACCGTTGCTTCCATCCAAACTGGATAAATTAAAAATTGTTGTCGCCATGTTCGCAAACTCCTATCGATAAATTGAGTTGTAAACGTTGCTCAAAAAATAAGCATGACTCATATATGCACTTTTATACAACTCATCTCAAGATCATAGAGTAATTTCAGTTTGAACAAACGCTTTTTTTAATACGTACCGAACAAAAAAAGACATATTGCAAAATGAAGTTCAAGAAGTTTTTCGAAAGTTGAAGCTGACATAATTAAGTAAAGGGTAGATATACCCGGGTAGGATGTGCCAGGAAAAAATGTCACAATATTAATAAAGCACCCTGCCGCAAGCAGCGAGGTATTAAAAGCGCTCTTCAGATTGCCAGTTTTCAACCAGACTTCGCCCCAAGGAGTGAGGATTAAAAATTTTTCAAAAGATTGCTAACCTCTTGGTTTTGGCTGTTCTCAACCTGACAGTGACAAATACAGATTCAACCGGATTAGTCGTTCTGATGTGCTGCCAGTTCTCGGCAGGATAATCGTAGAAAGCCGGCATGGAAGCTTTATCTTTAGCCAGGCATTCCATGGCTTTTGGATATGTCGGATTGAAACGCGCTATACAGTTCAAATACTTCATAAGCTTTTTCACGTGTTTCTTCTTGCCAGATATTGTGCAATGCTGCTTTGACCTTGAGCTGCATGGCTTTGGGAAGTTTTTCCAATACATTGGCGGTTTTATGCACCCAACAACGTTGTTGATCGGTCTGAGGCCAGCATTTGGCAACAGCTTTTCGTTCACATCTGACTTAAGCTTCCTCCCCTCGTATCCATCCACAGGACAGATCTTTTTCAAGAATTTTTTGTGGATGAATTCGCTATCATCCAATTTTTGCGCCAGTTTCAATCAAAACAAAAGCTTTTCAAGCTCAATCGAACCCATGACGCTGCAAAATCTAGTAACAATTTCAGTGAAACACTGCAAACCATCAAAAAAGATGGCAACATTTTTATGCAGATGGTTAATCTCTTCGATACCACACAGCTTATTGTGACTCTGGCTCTTTAAATACCCTACTACCGAAGCTGATGATGCGCACTATTCAGCGCGCAACATTCGTTTACCGGAAGTGATTCAATCGCGTCAATCAGAGTTTATTAACGAGAACGATCGGTTTACTTTTCATGAGCCCTTGGATAAAATGCTAAAAATCATTCGAAGACATTTGCACTCGGTGCTCATGCAGACCTTTATTAGGAGACTCAGTGATGACTCATTCAAACAATGACATCGTCAATGGAATTGATCCAAAACGAGCACAAGCGATATTGAATCTCGTCAGAAATGACATTACAGGTGATACCGCAAAGCCCGAGTTTCGAACCACGGTGGCATGGGATAGCGGATTCCATGCCACCATGCATGTCACCGATGGTCAAGTGGTGCTTGCTGATGAACCTCATCATTTTGGCGGCGAAGGGATGGGAATCACTCCGGAAGATTTGCTGTTGACTGCCGTTGGTTCATGCCTGGTAGCTACTTATATTGCCGGGCTATCAGCAGCTTCGATTAACGTCGAATACCTGCGTCTGAGCGTTTCAGGGCGCGTTAATTTTCGCGCAGCTTTTGCAGTCGAACCTGGCTCTCCCGGATTCGAGGATATTAAGGTTGTGGTGGATTTACAAACCGATGCTCCGGAGAAAGAGGTAACTCAACTCCTGCAAAAGCTGTATAAAATGGCACCGATACCCGATACCATCCTGCGGCCAGTGCCAGTGAAAGTTGAAATCAATCATCATTCCGACACAAAAGCAAGCTCTCCTTGATGAGTATGTCATTCAGCAAGGCATTTCCCACCAGCCCCAATTTGTTTAGATTTCATCCCCCTATCCGATTATTTGCAGCATCTCGGGAGTTCAGCGGTGATGTTCACATAAGGATTATCCATGGAAAATAACGATATTCATGATGTAACCGTCATTGGTGCAGGTCCAGCAGGATTATCAGTCGCTTATGAGTTAGTCAATGCGGGTATCAAACCCTTCGTAGTGGAGCGGACCGCTGTTGTCGGCGATGTCTGGCGCAATCACTATGATGGAGTACGATTGAATTCCGGACGCTATTTTTCTGCGCTATCCGGCAGCAAGTTTCCGCTATCCGCAGGCTCCTGGCCTTCCCGTGAAGAAGTCGTGCGTTTATTGGAAACTTTCCCGACACGCGGAGGGTTTACGGTCCATACCGACATCGATATCGACAAAGTCAGTTATGACCGGCAGCGCGATATCTGGCTCATTACCAGCACGGAGGGCAAGCATTTTGAATCTCGAGCAGTCGTCATGGCGATTGGAGGATGCCGTATCCCAGTGATTCCCAACTGGGAAGGGGTAGAGACATTTTCCGGCGAGATCCTTCATTCATCGAAATTCAAGAACGCTCAAGCATTCTCGGGCAAGCATATATTAGTCGTCGGCAGTGGCAATTCCGCTGCTGAAATTGCCAGCAAGCTAACGGATCATGCCAGTTCAGTGACGGTATCGGTAAGAACTGCCCCGCATATCCTGCCGAAGAGCATTTATGGCATTCCATTGATAGGGATTGGCGTATGGACCCGATCCTGGCCTACCGCCTGGGTAGATGGCCTATTACGTTTTCTGCAACACAGCATGATAGGTGACCTGAGTGCTCATGGTCTGCCCTATCCTGATTTGCCGCTTTCCAAGCAATACGCCATCAACAACGTAGTGCCCATTCTTTACCGGCCGTTCGTCGACGATGTTCGCGCCGGTCGAATTAAAATTGTCGGTCCCATTCAAAAAATCACCGGTAAATCCGTCCATGTGCTGCGCCATATCCACACTTCCCCAACTGAAGAAAATGACCTCGTGGCGCTGGAACCTGATGTCATCATCGCCGGCACCGGTTTTCGCACCGGCATTTCGAAACTGGTTCAGGTTCCCGGTATCGCCGACAAGGATGATCGATCAGTTATTGCAGGTGATCAAGAATTCAAAGATGCGCCTCGACTCTATTTCATTGGGCAAATCAATCCATTAAGCGGATTGCTGCGTGAAATTCGCCTCGAGGCTGGAAGGATTGTGCAGAAAATCAAGCACCAACTTTAAACGAGCCTGTCATGGAAGACCGCCCTAAGAAAAATCCGCGCAAGGAAAACAGTAAAAAAAGATTACTGCAAGCCGCGTGCCGTCTGTTTTGCAAAGAAGGTATCCATGCCACCGGAATAGCCAGAATCATAGAAGAATCAGGGGTGTCTCGGCGTGCTCTCTATATGCATTATGGCTCAAAAGAAAACTTACTCAGAGCGGTTTTTGAAGCAGAAGCCAAGATGTGGTTCCGTTGGTTTGATACTGATTTAACTGCTCTAACATGCCAGCCGCGGGAACGTGTTTTGGCACTGTTCGATTTGATGCACAATTGGTTTGAAAGCGAGCATTTCTACGGTTGCGTCTTCATTAATGCTGTCGCCGAACATGACAAAAGCAACAGTTGGGTACAAGAGATTGCCAACAGCCACCGCGAAAAAATCAACGCGAAACTGTGCGCGATGGTCGCGGACAGCGGTATAAGCGACCCTGCTTTGACAACGGAAAAATTGAGCTTATTGATCGACGGCACTATCGTAACCGCCATGGTTACGGGCCAAGGCAACATTGCCCATATCGCACGGCTGGCTGCCGACGATATCCTGCGCAGCGCTTCTATTTCGTGACCGAATTAAACCCTCAACAGTAGGAGATAGAGAATCTTGAACTGGCCGCTGGAAATTGACAGAAGGTTACCCGAACCCGTGCGGGTCATGCTACGAGGTGCGGGGCAAGTAGTATTTTGTGGCAATGCCTTAACTGGATTCTTTGTTTTGACGGCATTCTATATGAGCGGAATGACCGCAGGAATGGCCGCCACTCTGGGAGTGGTCTGCAGTACCGTTACTGCCTATGCGCTTAGATTTTGTAATGAAGACATCCAGGTCGGACTCTATGGATTCAACGGAATTCTGGCGGCCGTCAGCCTATCCGTATTCCTTCCGCACACGCCTTGGCTTTGGCTCTATATTGTCATTGCCGCCATGCTGTCAAGCCTCGTCTGGTTTCTGATGACTCGACTTCTTCATTTTTGCCGCCTTCCTGCAGCCACGTCGCCATTTGTACTGATTAGCTGGATATTCTTGTTCATGCATGCTTCCGGCAATCCACCGCCCGATCCGGCTTTAAATGTTGCACTCGAGTTCAGCACCATCCCTTTTGAAACATGGCTGCTTGCGTTCGCGCGGTCGATCAGTCAGATTCTTTTCAGTGATCAGGTTGAGGTTGGCGTGGCGCTGCTGATCGGCATTGCACTCTCCACTTGGCGCGGCGCATTCATGGCTATCGGCGGCGCCATCATTGGCGTCGCGCTGCCCATGGCTATTGGAATGGATCCTAAGGCAGTCGAAGCCGGACTTTATGGATTTAATCCGGTGTTGACCATGATTGCACTGGGATCGGTATTCCTTGAGCCTACGCTTAGAAATGCGCTATTGACAGCTTTAGCGGGGATGTTGGCGGTTTTTTGGCAGGCGGTATTGACGAGCTTATTCATTCCACTCGGCTTGCCGGTGCTGGCCTCACCTTTTATTCTTACACTGTGGATGGTTCTGTTGATTGTCTACAAACTCAGACCGCGAGTGGTTACGGTGCCAAATTAAAGAAAGCTTTGGAATGATGGCGTGATTGGCAAGCAAATACAATCGAACAGCAAGCGTTGCTGCAAGATGTACGAATGCATTGCTGAATCAAATCGAACTAAATCTGAAGAATTTCGAGTCCCTCAATGACATATATCGGCCTTTGAGAGCCATCTTGAGCATGTCATCGTTCTGATGGAAAAGAAAATATCTTCCCCATCAGCACTTATTCAGCAGTTTCATGAATTTTTATGGCTTTGCCTGCCTGCCCGCGCGTGATCCTCAGAAGACTCGCCACGAGTATGCGACGAAGCATTTCCACCGCGTCCGGAGCTTGATCTTGACCCGCCCCGATTGCCTGAGTCATTGTCATCGTCCCGGTCAGACTTTGAACTACTACGGGTTCTACTGCTTGAGCTTGAAGCGCTGTGCGATCTGCTTTGACTGCCTTTGTGACCTGCTTCTCGCGCTTCTTCGGAATCAAACTCATGCGCAGTGCCTTTTGCATGGGCAGCACGCCCTCCCTTCGAGGCAATTTCGCGCTGCTTGTCTTCATCCATCGAAGCGAAGCCCCGATTACTCGTACCCTGATTACTTTTTGAAGTAGTCATCTTGAAATCTCCAATAAATTTAAAAAACGATCCGTATTAATCCAATCATCGCTTTCAATTTACTGCAGTTACTTGCCAGGGTATGTACGCTGTCTAACTTAAAGTTAAAGAACGTCTGAGAAAAATGTATGTTCACGCTCGACGGTAAAGCTGGGCTAAAACCTAGCTCAGCAGGCTTACTCCGCAGATTGCTTCACAGTCGCTGTCAAGTTCAATGAGAATGTGCGCCGCTCGCGATTATTCGATTTCGTTTTTAACGAATCCAGATCTTCACTCAAGCGCACAGCTTCATCTTTTTTAATGTCATAGCATTCGCAAGCGCCAGCTTCCATTTTCTCTCTATCCTTGAGGGCAATATAGCCCCTACCATAGTCAATCATTCCTTCATCGTGCAATTTTCTCGCGGCTTCCGTGATAGTTTCGCGACGGACTCCAAGAATATAACCAATCGAGGCTTGTGTTATCGATAAGGTTTCGGTCGTTGCTCGATCAAAGTTGATCAGCAACCACGTGCACAATTGACGGTCAACGGCATGGCGGCGCGTACATGCAATGGTTTGTGCCATATGGACAAAGACTGATTCGGCATAGCGCAGCACCAGTTCTCGAAGATTTCCCTGCCGGCGCCCTCCGCTGCGAGTGAGCACCTTCTGCAAAGCATCGATGGAAATGCGATAAGCATGCCCGGATTGATTGATGATCACCTGAGTCGATGATTCGCTTTTACCGAGAAATGCTGAGAAACCCAACACACCTTCCTTTCCCACCATCGCTACTTCCACAGTCGACCCATCCTCCAGGCAACATAACATGGAGGCGATGATTGAAACGGGGAAGTAGACATGGTTCAATTTTTCATTCACTTCGAACACGACCTCAGCCACAGACAAAGTCACTAATTCGAGATGAGGCATTAGCTGTTCCAATTCGGAATTTGTAAGAGCACACAAGAGATGATTTTCTCTGGGATCGCAAGTAATTACAGTCATAATTGTTTGATCCATTGAAAGTTGAAGAATTATTGTTATTGATGAATCCTAGGGAAACACTGATTAATTCGGCGAACGAGATGAAGGCGCGCACGGAACGCAGCAATCGAGACATATCAACAAGATAGGCGGAGAGTGAGTACCGCACAACGAAGCAATTCACTCGTGCAATCAATGAATCAAAGTTTCCATAGATACTCTTCCTTTGTTCCACCAGCAGGAAAGAGAAAAATATCAATCTTGGCCATTATAGCCTGACACGCTTCTTCATGTGACAAACTCGCCTGTTTGTCCATCTCATTTTTTAGCATTCAGCGGCTTCAACAGTTCCGGCGATCACTATCCTTATGATCAAACAAGAATAATAAGGAGAGAAATAGAAGTATCGGAAATATCAGAAGACGCAAAGTACTGCTTTCGTTCTCCCTTCCATGGCACATACTTACAGTGCCGCCTTCTAAATTCATTTGTCAGCCAATGACAAACATAACAAAACCACAATCCTATGTTGGAAATCGCACAGACTCACGAATGAAGCCTAAAGACAATGCTTTTATTTTCAATAGCTGACCTGCAGTGAACATAACCAGGATACAACTCTATCTGCAGCAAGGACATGAGTAGTCTAGTCTGCTGATTGATCAGCATGGTTCAACCGGGCAGCTCATCAACCATTGAATCCTTATAAAACAAACTATTACCCAAAAAATATGAATGCTCCTTTTCTTGATGATATAAGCGCATCGCTGCCTCTCATTGAACGTTTCCGGGCGGTGCGGATGCAGACGATGGCGCTGTGCACGCCGTTGGAAACGGAAGATTATGTCGTTTCCAGTATGGTCGACGTCAGCCCCACGAAATGGCATTTAGCCCATACCACCTGGTTTTTCGAGACCTTCATCGTAAAACCTTATTTGCATTCCTATCAGAGCTTGGATTCGCGTTATGCCTTTCTTTTCAACTCCTATTATGAGCAGGTCGGCGCGCGCCATTGCAGATCGTTACGGGGATTGGCTACGCGCCCAACGGTCGCGGAAGTGTTTTCATATCGCATGTATGTCGATGAAGCTGTTGAGATTTTATGTGAAATGATTGGTGATGATCTGCAACATCCAGCGTGGCGGCGACTGGAAATGGGGTTGCATCATGAGCAGCAACATCAGGAACTGCTTCTGACCGATATCAAGCATGTGCTGTGGACGAATCCGTTACGTCCCGCGTATCGGAACGACACTGTGTCATCCCGGGAACCCCCGTTTCAAAGACAGCGCTGGGAACACATTGATGAGGGTTTGTATACCATCGGGGGTGCAGAAGAAGAATTTACCTTTGACA
The DNA here is from genome assembly GCF_009833095.1 of Nitrosomonas sp. JL21. GTDB lineage: Bacteria > Pseudomonadota > Gammaproteobacteria > Burkholderiales > Nitrosomonadaceae > Nitrosomonas. The sequence continues at coordinate 50,816 of NZ_QRCB01000030.1, read as the reverse complement.
ATGAACGGCCGGCACACAAAACCTACCTGCAAGCTGCGAAGTTAGCACAATCCCTAGTTACGAATGCGGAATATGAAGCTTTCATTGCGGATGGCGGTTATCGAATCTCTGGGTTATGGTTGAGTGATGGTTGGAGAATGGTGCAGTCCCAACAATGGCAAGCCCCTCTGTATTGGGAACAGCAAGAAGGTCAATGGCGCGAATTCACGCTGCGTGGTGAGATGCCTGTCGTTCCCTCGATGCCCGTGTGCCACATCAGCTATTATGAAGCTGATGCTTTTGCACGCTGGGCAGGCTACCGATTGCCGACAGAAGCAGAATGGGAGGTTCTCGCTGCTAGGCATGATGCCCAACACCATGCCATACAGCACATCAATTTCCATCCGTCTGCTGCCTGGCGCAACACAGATACTCAGCAATTGTTCGGCCACGTGTGGCAATGGACCCGGAGTCCTTACATCGCCTACCCAGGTTTTTATCCTTCCTGCGATGTACTGGGTGAATACAACGGCAAGTTCATGTGCGATCAGTGGGTACTGCGTGGCTCTTCATGCCTGACGCCACCAAATCATACACGAACAACCTATCGAAATTTTTTCCCGAGTGATGCTCGTTGGCAGTTCACCGGCCTTCGTTTGGCGGCAGATGGATGAACAATACGCTGCCTCATTCACACCACACGTCGCTGGAATTCGGAGCATCATCATTGTCGGATTCCCTGCAAAGTGCAGCTTTATCAGGGCTTGAAAATTCTTCCAAAACGCTGCCCTCCGCTTTGTTCTATGACGCTGTTGGAGCACGCCTATTTGAGGAAATCTGCAAACTGCCGGAATATTATCCTACCCGGACGGAAACGGCGATTCTACGCCAATATGCACCTGCACTCGCTTCTCGCATTGGAGCAGATGCTGTCTTGATCGACTATGGCAGTGGCTCAGGGGAAAAAGCGCAGTTCCTGCTGGATCAGTTACCCACTCTGACCGCTTATGTCCCTCTGGATGTTTCCCGCGAGCAACTTATGCAACTCGCGGCTGAGCGCTCGGCGCAACATCCCCTGTTGCAAGTTCTGCCTATCTGTGCGGATTATACCGAACCATTCGATTTTCCCTATTTACCCTATCAGGCGAGGTATATTGCTTTTTTTCCAGGCTCCACGGTGGGCAATTTTCATCCTCCTGATGCAGCGGATTTCTTGGCACAGATTCGGCAAACCGTCATGCCGGATGGAAAACTGATTCTCGGAGTCGATCGCCGCAAAAATCCCGACATATTGCATGCTGCCTACAATGATCGATTAGGACTTACGGCAGCATTCAATCTCAATATTTTGCGACATCTCAACCGCGAGATGAATGCGACTTTCAATATTTCACATTTTCGCCATTTGGCATTCTTTAATGAAGAAATCAGTCGGATCGAAATGCACTTGGAGTCTCTGGTCACCCATCAGGTGATGATTAACGACCAGCTGATTCATTTCGATGCGGGTGAAACCATTCGTACTGAGTACTCTTACAAATACAATGAAGAGAGCTTGAATACCTTGCTCGAAGCCAGTGGATTTCAAATTGATCAATTATTCACCGATCGGCGCGAATGGTTTTGGATTGCCTTATTGAATCCCATACCTGACTAATAATGTTGAGTATTATCAGAAATTCTTTTCTTCAACACTATATGGAATCATCAGCTCCCTTTCCCCTCCTGATCCGCTTATTGCCCGGGCTTACTGTCGATTTTGCATTTCCATCATCCAAGCAGGTTTTGTGGGGTTCCATACAGACCTCGCAGTTTCATTATGATAATGTAATACTTTAAAAGGACTATTACGGGAGTTGGTGATGAAAAAAACAATTTCATTTAAATCTGTCTTAACCCATATCCATCATTGGCTGACTAATAAAAAGAAGGGCGGCACGCCTGCTCTGGATGGCGCGCACATAAATGACACGCCTGCAAACATTGATCCTTCTGCAGAAACAAATCAATCACAGCATGACGTAAAAGCTCGATACGATCGCTATTACCCCCTGTACCTCCAGGATCGAGATATCAACAGCCACTTCTGATCTAAGGATAAACGTAACAATGCCCCCAGGAGGGGGCATCATCTGTTGAATCAATAATCGGAAGCATAAATCCTACTACCTTCCTAATCTCGGCACTGCCCTATTCAAGTCATTTTTTGGCTTGTTGGAGATGAGTCAAGGCATCCTCAGCAGCTTGCTTGGCTGAATCCACAGCATCCAAATTACCTTTTTCGATAGCCTGATCCAAACTCCTGATTCCTTCGACCAAATGTTCGCTGCTATTTGGGGAATGCTTTTCGTTTGGCTTAGCGTTTTTGGCATCCGTGGCGTGGTCTTTAGCGCTCTGTGCATGCTTAACAACAGATTTTCCTTCCCTAGCCTGGGAGGCAGCCTTGGTATGCTGGATTGCCTGTTCGAGATGATTCTCTGCAGAACAAGCAGCTAAGGTAACAACTACCGTTAGGATCATACCTATCATATAACGATTGCAATGAATGTCTTTCACAGGTGATTCTCCATAAATTTTAGAGAGGAAAAGCACAGAATCTTCGCCATTTTCATTTTGCAGACTGAGTCATCAGGATCAGTGCAGCCTGCGCCGCCGCTCTTGCAGCTTCTAAATTGCCGTTATTGCCTTCTTCAACGACCATGTTCAAACTATTGATACTCTGTTCCAGCAGATAACGATCTACTTCGTCATCGTGAACGCTTCTGATGGTATGGGCATGACCTCTGGCCATTCGGGCGTGCTGAACAATGGTTTGTGCATCGGATGCATGAATGGCAAAGTAAGTCTGTACGATAGCTTGCGTTAAATGATCTACTCTAGGAAATGGACCAAATGAAGCCGATGCATGATAGGAACTCACTATCATCATTAACCCAATGATATTAAATAATGATTTATTCTTCATGTGATTATTTCCTTCACCATTCAATTTGTCATATTTATAGATTCGCAGTGCACTTCTGCCTCAGCTTCTCCCCTCTTTTTTATTGCATTGATGACGATTGATTCGAAAATTATTTGCTAGCTTGCTTGAAATGCTCAATGGCATCCTTTACCGCTTTCTTGGCTTCATCAGCGTTATTTTTCTCCCCTTCTTTCATCGCATCACTTAAGCACTTGATCCCTTCGTCCAGATGCTTACCCTCAATGACTTTATCCTTATCATTTTTTGCAGCTTGGGCATATTTTTTTGCTTCCGCTGCATGCTCTGCAACTGAGGTGCCTTTCTCTGACTTGAGCGCAGCTTCGGAATGTTGAATCGCTTGGTCGAGATTGCTCGCCGCATGAACGTTCAACGACATCAAAGAGATGAGTAAAAAACTTACAAAGAATGATAAAGCTTTCATAAGATTCTCCAAAATGGTGATATAAAACCCAAAATATGCTCAAACAATGACCAATAGCATTATCCTTGAAACCAGCTTATCGCTAATGCATCATGGAAATCTGTACGCTAGCCAACTTTGCCGCAACTTAATGCTAATTGACCGGAAACCAAAAGAAAGTGAGAGATAGACGGAGGATGCTCAGGCAGAGCGAAATGGCAGAAAAAACAGGATCAGTATTGAAGCGACAATGATGGATAGTGGAAGTTGAGATACTGCGGCAAAGCTGACGGGTATTTCTATCGCCGACAAATGAAAATACTCATGAATTCAGCGATCTCATCTATTGAGCATTGCCGCCAGCGGGTTTGTAAAAAATGAATTGGTCGACCTCGACCGTTTTGAGGTATTTCTTTGACCAATCGGGAGCTACGGTCTGATGATGAAAATATAATGCACCATGAGTTCGGTCATTGAGCTGACGATTGAGCGCCTTGCGCGCTATTTCCTTGGCAATCGCGTAGGGCTCGTCTTCCTTGGCATCATCAGGACGGCCATCACACCACCATGAAAACTGGCATGCGCCATGCTCGTGACCCTGCTTGACAACACCACAGATGGTATTGGGGAAACCGTCATGACCGACCCGATTCATCACGACATTGGCGATGAGTTCCATAGTTGCTGTTTCTCTGCCCCTGGCTTCCCAATAAATGGTACGGGCAAGACATGTGATTCCATCCTCCAATGGCTCATCCCCGGCAGGATCCACCGCCTGCGCTTGCGGCTTGGTAATGAGTTGGGCTGGAGGCGGCTTGGCGGTAGTTTGCGAGGCCGCTTTTTCCTCGAGAACCTCCGCCTTGTCCTTAGCCGCATCCGCCAGCGGCGTAGAATCAACTGCATGGATTTTTTCACTCATCATACCGAGTACCACTACCAGTACCGGCAATCGGAAAAAGCCCTGCTTTGCACGCAAAAAGTTCAATTGAATAAGCTGCTGTTCAATTCATTGAAAATGGTGATGAATACGTGCCGGGTGTTTGTGTCTGAACTCTATTTTTAACCATATTCTCCCAAGCGGATTTCAAAACCTCCATGACTTCCTGGCTATTGTGAACGTCGGCGCCTTCCTTTTCTTCCAGGATCAGATGGCTGTGACATTTACAGATAAAATCCAGGCTTTCTTGAAACGAAGACGGCGCAATATGACTGAGCGAATAGGAACACAGCAGCATTGCATCGTGTTGCTGCAACAAATTGCACCAATATTGTTCCAGTTGCATGGCTTCACTGTGCTTGCCTTGACCCCATAACAAAGCGACCATACCACCAAAAATTCTTACTTTTCCAAACCTTAAACGCAAAATTTCAAGATGGGTACCTACATATTCCTGGAAAAACTCCTCATCGAGTACGCCATCGATCGTAAATCGAGAAATCAAAAAATCTGCATCAAAAAATCGGATTTGCCCATGGTTTTTAATCGCTTGCACATCCAACCCCAAGACAGCCAACTGCGAGAGTACAGTCGACCTCAAACTTGGTTTGGCAATCACAATCATCGCCTCATTGTCGCGCAAGCCTTCCATCAAATAGCGGACGAGCGTTTCTACCTGACAAGCATCCGTGGGACAAACCTCAACCCTATGCTTACCTGAGGAACCTGCCAGGTACCAGGCTTTATTTGTTGAGTTCATAAATATTCCTTTGTTCGGGTAGTGGAGGGGCTTACGACTAAGAATATATAAAACATTTTCCCAATTCAATACATTCTTTAAAAACCTGAATGCCCGATATCTTGTCGACCCCTGTTTTTAATCCAGAACTGTCCTTTAAGCAGCGCAACCGATTGACCGTTTGATCGGATCGATTGAGCGTCCGTCATTACTTTGCAACGTTTTTTAATCCCCCATATGCGGGTTTCGAACTATTTTACGCCTAAAAACACGTGTTGCTCCAGTACAACATCAAATGACTGACGATGCGCGCAAGTTACTACGCAAGCTCATTTTATCTCTCCAATAACAACCTAAAATCAATATTCGTCAATATCTTAATGAATGTCAACTGTTCAGCTTGATCCGGCATAACTGCAGGAATGCAGCACTATATCCTTTTCGAGCATGGGATTTTGACTTTGCGCTGTTCTCAATGAGGCGGCATTTGCTCCATTCGGCTCCAATCGATATGCCATTTTAGGGAAGCATGAAAGATACAGCCACCAAGACAACTCACAAGACAGACGAAGGTATGAAGACCGCCCAACCAAGCGATTCGCGTGATTAGCCAATTCATCAGCGTTTCTTAACTGGTTTTATCTTTTCCGATCTTTTCTCCTAAGTCACTCAGAGTGTGCGCGGCCGTACTGAATTTTATGAGCAAACAAATTATTGTCGGAAAGTATTTCTCTCTAATAATCATGGTGCTATAGCTCTTGCACTAGAATTAATTTTTTATTTCTCTGTTGGGGTGGCAATGTCATCCCTTTAACACAATGAGGAAAATATGCAACCTACGATAACGAATGGCGCTTCCACCTCGATCTGGCACGCTACCGTATCCTTTCCCGACTTTTCCCCACTTCAAAATAATGCGCAAGCCGACGTCTGCGTAATCGGAGGGGGAATTGCGGGACTTACCGCTGCCTATCTTCTTTCAAAGCAGCAAAAAAAAGTGATATTGATTGATGCATTCACGTTGGGCGCAGGTGAAACGGGACGAACCACCGCTCACTTTTTCCCACCTGATGAGTGGTATGCCGCTCTAGAGGAGTCGTTTGGTACCGATCATGCCTCGCTCATCGCCAACAGTTATGCTGCAGCCACGGATACGGTCGAGTCGATCATCGGCATGGAGCAAATAGACTGTGCGTTTCAGCGCGTGGATGGGTATTTATACGCCCTATCGTCAAGTCATTATATGGATATCGACCAAGAATTTGACGCCGCACGTCGCGTCGGCGTTGCCGTGGAGAAACTCGAACAGATACCCGGCATACCCTTCGTCACCGGCCCATGTATCAGATTTCCTCATCAAGCCCAGTTTGATCCGCTGAAGTATTTGAAAGGCCTGGCAGAAGCCCTGGTGCGCAATGGCGGAGCTATTTATGGTAATACTCGGGCGTTGAAGATCGAAGATCACGATAACTATCAGACTGTTTGCACGCAACATGGAAAAATCAGAGCTCCAGCCGTCGTTGTGGCTACCAACACACCTTTCAACGACAGGGTAGTCCTTCATACCAAACAGGCTGCCTACCGCACCTATGTCATTGGCGTTCGCGTACCATTGAACGCTTTACCGCCTATTCTCATGTGGGACAACGGCGACCCCTATTACTATGTCCGGCTGGAGTTGCGTAACCCTGAATGTGACTATGACATGCTCCTCGTGGGAGGTAGAGATCATAAAGTGGGACAAGACCCGCACCCTGAGCACCGCTATGATGAGATTGAGCAATGGGTCAGAGAACGCTTCCCGATGGCGCAGTCGGTCGACTATCGATGGTCGGGCGAAATCATGGAGCCAGCCGATGGAGCGGCATTCCTAGGTCGCAACCCCCTGGATAACGACAATGTATACGTGATCAGCGGTGATTCCGGCAATGGAATGACGCATTGCACGCTGGGTGGCATGATCGTGACTGACCTTATTTTAGGACGGAAAAATCCTTGGACATCGCTGTATGACCCCGGACGCAAAATCACCCATGGATTCTTCGAGTTTGTCGCCGAACAGGCCAATACGCTGAGTCAATATAGCGACTGGGTGAAAGGAGGAGAAGTCAGTTCGATCCGCGAGGTTCCCCGGCAAGAAGGCGCAATTGTTCAGGATGGCGCGGACAAACTGGCCGTTTATCATGACGCCGAAGGGAAAGTTCATGTTCTTTCTGCGGTGTGTACCCATTTGGGTTGCATCGTGCATTTCAATTCGGCAGAACGGTCGTGGGACTGCCCTTGCCACGGTTCGCGTTTTGGCATCGACGGTGAGGTTTTACATGGCCCAGCCTCTGCGCCATTGTCGATCAGAAAATAATCAAGACCACGCCGATCAGAACAAAATCAATGTGGGTTGACGAACAGACTGGCAGCCAAATCCGGAGGAGTATTCATACGTAATTTCTTGAATATCACCCACCGAAAAGGAGTTGTCCCATGATCCACGATAACAAAAAGTCAGTCATAGCGTATATCGACGGCATGATGTTAATGGTTGGCTGCTACCGGCTGGGCTGAATATTCACAAAAGCAGAATAACGTTGACGACAAGGATTCCGAGCGTCTCTCGCAACTTCGTGCTTCCCGATAAGAAAAGCGAGGGGAGTGATCATAAAAAAATTCTTCTGGTCATGACGCCAGTACTGACAACTGCTCGGGAACGAATCCGGACGTTCCTGCCAAGTCGGATAAAAAAGGCGGCTATTGATTAACCCTGAAAGCGGTGCAGACGAGAGGTGGAAAGAAGCCGCTCCTCTAATCCGACTCTTCACTGCTTTTGTTTGATACTTAAATAATTAAGGAGAAAATCATGATTAGCTGGGCAGTCACATTTCTAATTATCGCAATCATTGCAGGGGTGCTGGGGTTTTCCGGCATTGCCGGCACAGCCACCCAAATAGCGTGGATTGCATTCGTCATTGGCATCATTATGGCGATTTTCTTCTTTTTCACTGGAAGAGGATCTCCACCGTCTTAAATCGCAGGACAACTGAAGACTTCTTGAGGAAATCTGAAAAGCTATTAGGTGGTTGGTCGTGACGTTGAACTCAGGTCCATTTAGCATTTAGCATTTAGCTATGGAATCTAATTTTTTGAACGCACTTCACCAGGTTTTTTCTGAATTCCTCAAGCTCTACTGCGGGGTGGCTGGAGTTTAACCCCTTCCATCCTCTCTCAGCAGTCGGAGCGAGAGTGGTGATTATCTCAAAGGACGTTGAGCGGTATTTTCAAATAGCTTATTCCATTATTCTCCGCAGGAGGCATACGCCCGGCACGAACGTTGACCTGCACTGCAGGCAGCATGAGTACCGGCATCTCCAGCGTCGAATCTCGCGCAGTGCGCATCGCTACAAAATCATCTTCGGTCACTCCGTCATGAACATGAATGTTGTTCAGCCGTTCTTGCGCGACCGTGCTTTGCCATTGGGGAGGACGATTGTTGGGTGGATAGTCGTGACACATGAACAGCCTTGTTTCAGCAGGGAAATCCAGTGGCTTTCGAATCGAACGATACAATTGGCGGGCATCGCCGCCAGGAAAATCAGCGCGTGCCGTGCCCACATCCGGCATGAACAGCGTATCGCCGATAAAAATTGCATCGCCGAATTGATAGGCCAGATCTGCTGGTGTATGTCCTGGCCCCGAAATAGCTTTAGCGCTGAGCTTACCCACAGTGAATATTTCCCCATCCGACAGCAGATGATCGAATTGACTCCCATCGGTTGTAAACTCGGGTCCCATATTGAATAATGTCTTGAACACGTCCTGCACGACAGGAATAAGACTGCCAATGGCAGTTTTTCCGCCCAGTTTTTGTTCGAGATAGTGTGCAGCCGTCAAATGATCGGCGTGGGCATGCGTTTCCAGAATCCACTGCACGGAAAGATGCTGCTCCTGGATGAATGCAATCAACATATCCGCAGATGCGGTGTTCGTTTTCCCCGCTTTTGGATCATAATCCAGCACGGAATCGATGATGGCACAGTTTCCCTCCGGCTCATCATAGACCACATAGCTTACCGTCCCCGTCACCGGATCGAAGAATGGCTGGATATTGGGGGACATGATGATTTTTTTCCTTGAATTGACAGGATGTCCATCCACTTTCTCGCACAACCTTCTTACATTCCAATTGCAGGGGAAAACACTGAGACAATCACTCTCGATGCACGCCGCACCTACTCATGCGGAATCATTCTGGGTCGCCGGTTGGCGTCAATGGCGACGTACGTGAGTACGGCTTCAGTCACTTTGATGCAAATTTCTTCGCCGCCTTCCCGCACTCCGCGTTGAGCATAGACGGCCACATTGACGGTAATCGATGTATGGCCAACCCGGATGATGTCCGCATAGAGACTGACCAGATCTCCGACAAAAACCGGATGCTTGAATACAAATGAATTGACCGCCACGGTTGCAACCCGGCCGCGCGCACGTCGAATCGCCGGTATGCTGCCAGCCATATCCACCTGCGACATGATCCAGCCGCCAAAAATATCACCGGCATAATTGGTGTCCGATGGCATAGGCACGGTGCGCAGCACAGGCTGTCCATCAGGCAAAGAAACATGAAGCGTTGGATTATGAGAGGTATTGGGCATGGCACACGTTATCAACAAAACCCCAGCAATTAGTAACCATGAGGTTGTTCAAATTAAGCATTGAGTATTTCATACAGAGCGGGATTATTCAAACTGAATTTTCATGCTCAAAACTTATTCAAGTTGACTACATCCAAGTTGCATTATCTTTGCTGATTTCTGCTCGACTTTCCGTCGCCGACTCACTTTTCTGAATTGATTCGATATGGATAATGTGAGTTTGCCGGATAATTATTATTTCTTTTTGTAAAGTTTTATTTTATTCTTAATTTAAAAGCTTGATACAGGATGGGCCGGTAAAAGGAACCTCAACCTGATCGTCTCTGGATGAGGAGAATAACATTCAAAAATGTTCAAGGAGGCAGAATGGCGCGTATTGTTATTTTAGGTGCGGGAATCGGCGGCGTACCGATGGCTTACGAAATGAAGCAAGCTGTCGGCAACCGCCATGAAGTGATCTTGATCTCCAATACACCCACGTTTCATTTTGTACCATCGAATGTCTGGGTTCCGCCCGGATGGCGTACTGCGGAAGCATTGAAAATTGAACTGGCGCCGGTCATGAGCAGTAAAGGCATCACTTTTATTCAGAAAGCGGCATCATCCCTCGATCCGGATAATAATCAGGTGATACTCGAGGATGAATCTGCAGTGGAGTATGATTTCCTGATCATTGCGACCGGGCCGCGCTTGGCGTTTGATGAGATTCCGGGTCTGGGGCCGAGCGGTTATACGTCATCGGTCTGCCATGTCGACCATGCCGCCGTTGCGGCGGAAGACTGGCGCAGATTCGTCGAAGATCCCGGCCCCATTGTGGTTGGAGCGGTACAGGGCGCTTCCTGTTTCGGTCCTGCGTATGAGTATCTGATGGTTCTTGAAACTGAATTGCGTAAAAGGAAAATGCGCGACAAAGTGCCGATGACCTTTATCACCCCGGAACCTTATATCGGTCACCTGGGACTCGGCGGCGTAGGCGACACCAAAGGTTTGCTCGAAAGCGCTCTGCGCGACAAGACCATCAAATGGATAACGAATGCACGGGTCGACAAGATTGAACCCGGGATGGTTTTTGTGACTGAAGTCGACGAAGACGGTCATGACAAGAAAAAACATGAGCTGCCCTTTAAACATTCCATGATGTTACCCGCCTTTACCGGTGTCGATGCCGTGCGTCATGTCAAAGCGCAAGGTCTGGTGAATCCGCGCGGTTTCGTTCTGGTGGATGAACATCAGCGCAATCCGGCTTATAAAAACATTTATTCCCTGGGTGTCTGTATCGCTATTCCGCCCATCGAAAAAACACCGTTGCCGGTTGGCGCGCCCAAAACCGGTTACATGATTGAATCCATGGTGACGGCTGTCGCTCATAATATCAGCGAAGAATTAGTAGGCAAGGAACCGTCGTACAAGGCGACATGGAATGCCTTATGCCTGGCCGATTTCGGCGATTCGGGCGTGGCTTTTCTGGCGCAGCCGCAAATTCCGCCGCGCAATACCACGTGGTCTTCAGAAGGAAAATGGGTACACTTGGCTAAGATCGGTTTTGAGAAATATTTCATGCGTAAAATACGCAAGGGTATCGCCGAACCCTATTATGAAAAATTAATCCTTGAACTGATGGGTCTTAAGAGACTAAAAGAACGAGAAGGGGGTGAATAGAATGACACTCGATAGAGCAGTGATGGCAGTTGCAGGCAGCTTTATTTTATCGAGTCTGTTGCTGGCACACTTTCATTCGCAAAACTGGTTGTGGTTTACCGCTTTTGTGGGCGCCAATCTGTTGCAGTCGGCATTCACAGGATTCTGTCCGATGGCGATGTTTCTGAAAAAGCTCGGTATCAAGCCGGGAAGCGCTTTCGGATAATCTGACACGAGTCAACGGAAAGTAAACGAATAAGGCATTGTGCGCTTGCTCCATTTGCCTCAAGCCCAATGCAGTGTGCCGGTCAGGTGTGAGCCGCTGCTGGCGAACCCTCATGCGTGAAGTTATGCCAAACATAATTCTAAATAAACCGGTATTAGTCCTGATGTTGACCGCTATATCAGTCGCTTCGGCCGCTGCAGCCGATTCGCCGGTAACCGGAAGCGCGATTTTCGGCGTTGATGCCGCAGAAACGAGCACTAGAAAATCGGCTGTGGAAACTTATACACTCGATCAGGCTGTCGACTATGCGCTCACAAACAATCCAGACCTGCAAATCGCCATCGAGCGCATCAAACAGGCTGAAGCCCGTCTGGGCATGGCACTTTCCGCGTTTTATCCGCAAATTTCCGCCCGCGCCAGTTATGAGCACTCCAACAACCCGGCGCAGGTATTTGCGATGATCGTCGCGCAACGGGATTTTGACGCCAATGCGATGCAGAGCATCAACAGTCCCGGCTATCGGCAGAATTTCCGCCCGGAAATCATCGGCACACTCTCAATTTTTCGGGGCGGACAGGATTACCAAAGAAGTAAAGCAGCCGAACTGGGCATCGATGCAGCCGAATTCGAGCGCTCGACCGTCAGAAATGCGCTGGTGGAGGCGGTCACGGTTTCTTATTATGCCTACCTGACGGCACAGGAAGCGATGAAAGTCGCGCAAGACTCCATCCATGCCCTCTCCAGCGAACTGAAACAAACCAAAATCCGGTTTGAGGCAGGAACTACGCTGAAATCCGAGGTGTTGTCACTGGATGTCAAACTGGCCGAGGCGAAAGAAGCTGAAATCAGAGCCGCCAATGCGATCGAGCTGTCCAAAATCAGCATGGCGAATTTGCTCGGACTGGAAAACTCTGCAGCTTTCTCAGTCGCTCCCGCATCCAAACTGACCAGGCCCAGCCCGACGGCATCATTCGATCAGATGCGTGAACTGGCCCTGACCGGGCGCCCTGAAATCATGGCGGCAGCCCGGCAGGTCGAAATCAGTGAACGCGAGCTCAAAGTTGAGATGGGCGCCTATCTGCCCAAGGCTGATGCGTATGTCAGTTACGGCCAGAACAGCCAATCCCCTGGATTTTCCGGTCAAAAAGACAATGTCACCGTCGGAGTCGCCGTAGAAATGAATCTGTTCTCAGGTTTCAATATCAAACAACGGGTCAGTGCTGCGCAACAAAAAGTGAAAGAAATGCGCGAACGGGAACGAAAAACCAGGCTCGGCATCGAGCAGGAAGTCAAAACCGCTTTTCTGAAGTTGCAGGAAGCGCTAGCCCGGCTGCATGTGGCTGAAACCTCCCAGCAGGCTGCTGAAGAAGCATTAAGGCTGGTGAATGAGGAACGGCGCGCCGGAATGGCAACCATCACGCGTTATATTGAATCCGAGGTCGCCAGGAATAAAGCACGATCCAGTTTCATCGCAGCGCATTATGATGCACTGAGTGCGGAAATGGCATTAAAAAAAGCCGTCGGCGATTGGAAATAAAGGACTACCTATGTCTTTGAGCCATGAACGACAAATACCCAAAAGAATCATCACGATTGTTGTCGTAACGCTGACCCTGATCGTGCTGCTGATCTATATGCAGGGCGGTTTTATCGGCAAAGTGTCGCCTGGTACGAGCCCGCAGCCGGACGAAACCCACACCTTTCATACCGCCACGGTTACCGCGCAGCAGGTCGGCGACGTCTTGTCCTGGCCGGGCGTCGTGAAGTCGAGAACCGTTGCTGATATTGCGCCCAGATTGACAGCCCGGATTCTCGACATCAAAGTCCACGCCGGAGACGCCGTCAAAAAAGGCGATGTCATTGCGCGTCTTGACGAGCGCGATCTGAGAGCGCAGGAGAAAGCAGCGCTTGCTGCGCTGACCGGCGCAAATGCTCAGGCAAACCGCGCCAGCGCGGATCAACAGCGGATCAGCGGCCTGTATGAAAAGGAGGCGGCAACACGTGCGAACCATGACGCTGCGGTTGCACTGGCAAAGGAAGCACAGGCACGCGCCCATCAAGCAAGCAGCATGTTGAATGAAATCAGGGCGCGATTGGCCGACACCGTTTTGCTGGCACCTTTTGACGGCACCATAGTCAAGCGATTGAAACAGCCAGGAGATATGGGAATGCCCGGTGTTCCGATCGTAACCCTACAGGCACCGCGCAGCCTCAGGCTTGAAGTTGAAGTGCCGGCCGCCTGTGCCGGCGCATTTCAATCCGGTGAAGGTGCAGCGGTACGAATCGACACCTTCAGTCAAATTTTTAGCGCCACGATCGATGAAATCATTCCAGAAATCGATGCGCACTCACACTCGCAATTGATCAAAATCGCATTACCAGCCATCGAAGGTTTGAAACCAGGATATTTCGGCTGGCTTCAACAGGCTTGCGACGAGCATGTGGCATTGCTGATACCCGCCAGTGCCGTGCAATATCTCGGCCAACTCGAAATCGTCAGAGTGTTGGCGGATGGACGGCAAATCGCACGTCATATCCGAACGGGCAAAACCTTCGGCGACCGGATCGAGGTCATTTCAGGCTTGCGGGTCGGCGAAACCATCATCGCCGATCCCCGGCACATGCGGTAATGGATAATCTCCCGGAACCGAGCGTCAAACATGGGCTGACGATCCGGATCGTCAATGTTTTCACGACTTCCCAGCTTTCGATACTGTTTCTGATCATGTCGATGCTGGCGGGCGCGATGGCGCTGATACTGACGCCGCGTGAAGAAGATCCGCAAATCGTCGTGCCGGTGATGGATGTATTGCTGGAGTATCCCGGTGCTTCGAGTGAGGAAGTGGAAAAGCTGGCTGCTACACCGCTTGAGGTTTTGCTGAAGCAGGTCGCAGGCGTGGAATATGTGTATTCCGTATCCCGGCCTGGAGCGGCGGTGATCACTGTACGTTACTACGTCGGCCAGAATTACGAGAACAGTCTGATCAAAACGTGGAATACGTTGTTGTCCAATCAACATCTGATTCCGCCGGGAGTTACCGGCTGGAAGGTGAATCCGGTCGAAATCGACAATGTGCCTATCGTCTTGTTGACGCTGTCGTCGCAAAACAGTCAGTTTGATTCCATGGCCTTGCGCCGCATTGCGGATGAACTGATCGTTGCGTTCAGGGGGATCGACGATGTCGGCAAAAGCTGGGTGGTCGGCGGTGAACAGCGGCGCGTGTCAGTCTACGCCGACCCTGCACGATTGACCGCACATGACGTCAGCTTAAACGAAATTGCGCGGGCACTGGCCGAAACCAATGTCAATCTGCAGGCTGGCAGTTTTGAACGCGGCAACCGGGAAATGTTACTGGAAGCTGGCCCACATTTCAGCTCAGCAACGGAAGTCGAGGCCATCGTCATCAAAAGCGTCAACAACCGGCCAGTTTATCTGCGCGATGTCGCGCGTATCATCGACGGCCCGGCCGATGTCAGTCATTACACGCGCATTGGCTTCGGTCCCGCGGTGGAGAATATGGTCACGGCGGGCCGGGCATCCGGTGCGCAGCCTCAGGCCGGACAGGAACGCCAGATGGTGACGATCGCCATTGCCAAGCGCAAAGGCAGCAATGCCGTCACAGTGGCGAATGATGTGCTGGCAATGGCCAGTAAGCTGCACGGCACGACCGTGCCGCAGGATGTTTTGCTGACGGTGACGCGGAACTACGGCGAAACCGCCAATCACAAGGTCAACGAACTCGTGAAACATCTGGGTTTTGCCATCGTGATCATCATGGCGTTACTGGCATTCTCGCTCGGGCCGAAAGAGGCATTCATCGTGTCAATTGCAGTGCCGATGACGCTGGCGTTGACGTTGCTGTTCGATTATCTGATCGGATACACGATCAACCGGGTCACGTTGTTTGCACTGATTCTGTCTTTGGGTCTGTTGGTGGATGACCCGATCGTCGATGTCGAAAATATTCACCGCCACTATCAAATGCGCAAGGAATCACCGCTGGCTGCCCTGCTGACAGCCGTCGAGGAAGTCAGGCCCCCGACCATTCTGGCCACGTTTACCGTTATCGTTTCATTCCTACCGATGTTCTTCATTACCGGCATGATGGGTCCGTACATGGCGCCGATGGCCTTCAATGTGCCCGTAGCCATGCTCATTTCGCTGATCGTGGCCTTTACCGTCACGCCCTGGGCCAGCTATAAGCTGTTGCAAAGCGATTACCACAAACCGCAGCATGAAGCCCCCGAGGACTTCAAGCAAACGCTGATTTACCGCAGTTATCACGCCATACTGTACCCGCTGCTGGTGACGCCCCGCCGGGCCTGGGTCTTCTTACTGATCGTTTTAGTTGCCTTTGGAATGTCGGTCATGCTGGCGGTTACCCGCGCCGTTCCGCTGAAACTGCTGCCGTTCGATAACAAAAACGAGTTGCAGATTGTGATTGACATGCCGCGCGGCTCAACGCTGGAACAAACCGACGAAGTTGCGCGAGCGCTAGGAAGCTATCTGGCCATTGTCAATGAAGTGACCGATTATCAAACGTATACCGGCGTGCCTTCACCGAAGGATTTCAATGGCATGGTACGCCGCTATTATCTGCGCAATGGCGGTTATATGGGCGATGTCCGGATTAACTTACTGCCCAAGGACATGCGCGCACAGCAATCACATGAAATCGCGCTGCGCATCCGGCCTGAAGTGGAAAAAATAGGCAAACAATACGGCGCCAACCTGAAAATCGTTGAAATCCCACCCGGCCCGCCCGTGTTGGCCAGTGTGGTCGCCGAAATCTATGGCCCACCCGAAGCCAGCACTGCGGACCTGATGCAGGTCACCAAACGTGTACGCGGCGATATCGAAACGATCGAGGGTGTTGTCGATGTGGATGATTTTTCGGAAGCATCCCATAACAAGATTCATTTCCGGATCAATCGCGAAAAAGCCGCTTTGGCTGGTATCAATACGGCGCAGGTTGCGGAAGCGCTGCGCATAGCTGCTGCCGGGCATGTGGTGGGTATCGTGCACTCAGACACCGAGCGCAGACCGCTTGAAATCGTGCTGCAACTGCCACGTACGCTACGTTCTTCCGTTTCCGATCTGCTGGCGTTGCGGGTAAAAAACGCGCAGGGTCATCTGATTCCGTTGAGTGAAATCGTCACGCCTGTGCAGTTGCACACAGATCAACCTGTCTATCACAAGAACTTGCAGCGGGTAAATTTTGTCGTGGCCGACATGGCAGGGCGCAGTCCAGTGGAGGCCATCTTTGATCTGCAGGATATTCTGGCCGAACGGCCATTGCCGGAAGGCTACAGCGTGGAACTCGCGGGAGAAGGCGAATGGAAAATCACCGTGGATGTTTTTCGCGACCTCGGCCTTGCCTTTGCAGCCGCGCTCATCATGATCTATATCCTGCTGGTCGGCCAGACCGCCTCGCTGACGATGCCGCTGGTGATGATGATCGCGATACCGCTGACGATCATCGGCATCATGCCTGGCTTCTGGTTACTCAACCTGGTCATGGCATCGCCGATCGAAGGCTATCCCAATCCGATCTATTTCACCGCCACGGCCATGATCGGCATGATCGCCCTGGCCGGAATCGTCGTGCGCAATTCCATTATTCTGGTCGATTTCATCGAACGTATTCGTTCCCGGGAAGGAATCACTCTGCCGGATGCCCTGATCGAAGCCGGCGCAATCCGCCTGCGTCCTATTTTCCTGACCGCCGGCGCAGCGATGCTCGGCGCCTTCGTGATCATTCTCGATCCGATCTTCTCCGGATTGGCCTGGAGTTTTATCTTCGGTATTTTTGCCTCAACGCTGTTTTCGTTGCTGGTCATACCGGTGGTTTATTTCCTGATTCACAGAAAAAATAGCAGTCGTGTTGCCACTTGATCACTCGAATATCTTGATCTTTGATTTGCTCAGGTTACTACACGCTTGGGCAACAACGACTGTTCTCCATGTCCTGCAACGTAAATGAACATTCTAGTCAGCCATTAATCCAAATTTATATGATGACATGCAAAACAAGCTGTTCTATCTGATGAATAGAGATTAGGTTAACGCCATTAGATTTGACATATTGAACGTATTCAGGATTTCTAGTACGGAGCGCAAAATGGTACACACGCGTGTTGGCCTTTCAAGATATGCATAGGCAGTGCATATGCCCAAAATACTAAAGAAAAAATCGGAATTTCCTAATCCTTTTATTGTAGCGATTGGTGCATCGGCTGGCGGCGTTGAAGCGCTGCTCAGTTTGTTTAAAACTCTGGTGCCAAGTCATGGACTTGCTTTTATTGTTGTACAACACTTGCAACCTGAAAAGCCGAGCCGTCTGGTAAGCCTGATCGCCAAGTCCACGACGCTTACCGTTCAGGACGCAGATGATGACGTTATTCCCGCGACTGATCATGTGTATGTCGCGAAGCCAGGAAATATATTGACCATTGAAAATGGTATTTTACGCTGTCGGCCTATGATGGCTTCCGCACATGCTGGCAACAACACCATCGATATTTTGTTTGAAAGTCTGGCGCGTGACAAAAGCAAATATGCGGCAGCCGTCATCCTTTCAGGCAGTGGATCGGATGGTGCAGCGGGTGCGTTGTGTGTACGACAAGCGGGTGGAGTGGTCATCGTTCAAGATCCCACAACCGCAGAGTTTGACAGTATGCCGCTCGCGGTTATCGAAACGGGTATGGCGAATCATATTCTTCCGATAGTGGATATTGCACTTGAGTTATATGCGTGTCCGAACCCAGATTATAAAAGACTCAATGGTACAGCCGCCTGGACCAGTAATATGTTGGAGACAATGCAGCGTATTGCCGATCATATTTATCGTCATGCCGGATTTGATTTAACAGGTTATAAATTGGCACCGCTCATGTGGCGTGTGCATCGGCGGATGCAGGCGCGGCAGATCCATCATTTAAATGACTATGAAGCTTTGCTAGCCGATGATGTCGTAGAGCTGGAAATACTGATCCATAAAATTCCTATTCATGTAACGTCTTTCTTCCGGGATGAGGACGCATGGAATGTGCTGAAGCAGGATGTGTTGCATGAGCTTTTTTCGGTTGCAAATGCGACTGATGTTATTCGCGCGTGGACACCTGCTTGCTCAACAGGGGAAGAGGCTTATTCATTGGCTATGTTGATGAATGAGGAAAATAAGAAGTTATCCACATCCATCGATTTTCAGATTTTTGCAACTGATACCTCGGCAGAAATCGTTACCCGGGCCAGTCAAGGAATTTTTTCTGCCAATGCGGGGAACGCTATTCCCGAAGAGTTGAAGTCAGATTATTTTTACACGGTTGATGGCGGTTACCGGGTGAAAAAAGCATTACGAGAAAAAATGGTGTTTGCGCCGCAAAACCTGCTGGCGGACCCGCCATTTTCATCTCTCGATCTCATTACATGCCGTAACTTGCTTATCTATCTAGAGCCGAGTGCAATTACACAGGTTCTTTATCTCTTGCATTCAGCTTTACGTCCTGGGGGATATTTATTTCTTGGCAAGGGTGAGTCTCTTTCACCGAAGCAATCTGGATTTGAGGCAGTATCTCCGGCATTGCGTATTTATCGCAAAACAGGGGTTTTTTATGATGCGGAAGTTAACTTTCCAAAACGGTTGCAGAAGCGATTGGATCGCCAGACAGGCCGTATTTCGGCAGCAGAAAATGCTCACAGGGCACTTGTCGAGACATTCGATCTTCCATCCGTTTTAGTTGATGAGCAATTCAATGTGTTACGTATTCATGGAAGCACAGAGGGATTTCTGAAACTGCCTGCGGGTCAGCCAACGTACAATCTGCTCCAGATGGTGCCGTTGGCTTTGCGAGAGAGGATAAGGGTCAGTGGAAAATTCGTGCTGCTTGAACAATGCGCCACAACAATCGAAGGCGAGCTGCAATCGTCAAGTAAGGGAATTATTACTGCACGATTGATGCTTACACCTATTACGCAGGGAGAAAATGGTTCTTTAAGGCTTCTCATTTCCTTTCTATCCGCCGATAGAAATGCTAACTCTAATTTCTCTGATGAAGATAAAAATGGAAAATGGAACGAGGCTTTGCGCATTTCAATGGGAGAACTGGATGCTTCTCGTGAAGAATTGCAGGCGCTTAACGAAGAATTGCGCACGGTTAATGATCAGCTCAATATCAGCAACGACGAAATCACACGGATCAATCAGCAACTGAGCATCAACGTTGAAGAGCTTGAAACGCAACGTCATATCCTGACGAGCGGTGCGGTAATGACGCTTTTTCTTGATCAAGGTTTGCGTGTGCGTTGGTTTACGCCGGCCATGAAAAAACTTTTTCCCTTATATGAAAGTGATACAGGTCGCCGGATTGCAGATTTGAGACCCAAATTCAAAGATTCTAAATTTTTATCCGATGCCCAAGCTGTATTGGAAGGCAAGGCAAGCCGGGAAAGTGAAGTCGAGACAGAGTCCGGCAAATGGTATCAGCGCCAAATAAGGCCTTTTAGTGTTGAGGGAAAAATCAAAGGTGTTGCGATTACTTTTGCGGATATTACAGAACAAAAAAAGGCCGAGGAGGCGCTCGCTGAGGAGCTGGATGCTATCTCTCGCCTGCGCGAGTTGTCTGATCAGTTGCTATCCAGCAAGGATGTCTCTGATGCGCTCTACCAAGTACTGGATACTGCCATTAGTCTGCACGGCGCGGATAAGGGCACTATCCAAATTCATGATCCGGAAACCGGTGTTTTGCGCTACATTGCCACACGCGGGTTTGGTCTGGATCTCCTGTCGTCCATTCCCCCCATCGACCGCGATTTTCATTCCACCTGCGCTGCCACAATTCGGACTGGCCACCGAATTGTGGTCACCGATCTCACATCGGATTCACAATTTGCAGATCATGCTTCAACTGCCGCAGCGCTCAATTACAAAGCTGCCATCAGTTCCCCGCTGAAAACACGCCATGAAGAACTGCAGGGCGTGCTGACAGTGCATTTCCGAGAGCCACATATTCCGACAGAGCGGGAACTGGGGTGGGCTGACTTATATGCCGGTCTGGCCGCCCATCTTATCGAACGCCGGCGCACCGAAATCCGCTTGGGAGAACGTGAAGCCGAGCGTAAAAAGGCCGAATCGGCGCTGCGCGAGAGCGAAGAGAAATATCGGTCGTTGTTTGAATCCATTAACACAGGATTTGCGATTATCGAAACGGTGAGAGACGATGAAGGCCGGCTGGTCGATCTCCTTTATCGCGAAGTCAATAAAGCTTTCGCGTGTTTGACCGGCTTTCAACCGAACCCTGGGCAGAGCGTCCGGGAGTTAATGCCGGATTTTGAGGATTACTGGTTTGAATATTATGATCGCGTGTCATCGACCGGCGTTCCTGAGCTTCGTGAAGACTATAACGCTGATTTGGATCGCTGGTATTATACGAATGCCAATCGTGTCGGTGATGCATGTAGCCGTCTTATCGCGGTGATTTTCGACGACATTACTGAACGCAAACGTGCTGAGCGTGCGCTGTGCGAGAGCGAGGAAAAATATCGTTTGCTATTTAATTCCTTCAATAAATCCTGACCAGGTCATTCACTCCATTTACTGATCCATGAATTCTTTATTTGAAGCCGCCGATCGATGTGTGAACGCTTGCGGGATCAGTGAAAAAATAGCGCTGACTCGGCAAACCGCCCAGGCATGGGATAAGGGTTTGCTTTCTCTGCATGCGCCCGATCAACCCAAGCCGATCGCGGAGCCGGGCCGCCCAAGCAAACTGGTATTAGTGCTGCCGAGTAAAGTGCCCAAACGCAGGCTGGGCGCTGCGGACGGACTGGCCATATTGATTCATGCGATTGCGCATATTGAATTCAACGCGATCAACTTGGCATGGGATGCGGTCTATCGTTTCCGCGATCTACCTAAGCAATTTTATAGCGACTGGGTGGCTGTGGCGACTGAAGAAGCGCATCACTTTGAATTATTGCGTGAACGGCTCAATGCGCTGGGATATGACTACGCCGATTGGCCCGCTCACAATGGCTTATGGGAGATGGCTGTGCGCACAGCGACTGATCCATTGATGCGCATGGCGCTCGTACCACGCGTTCTTGAAGCACGCGGACTGGACGTCACGCCTGGCATCATCAAACGCCTGCAACAGGTCGGTGACGAAAAAACCGTGGCGATTTTGGAAATCATCCTATGCGATGAAATCGGCCACGTGGCAATCGGCTCGCGCTGGTTCAATTATCTTTGTCGGGAGCGTGGACTGGATCCTGAGCATACCTTTTGCGAACTGGCCATTCAACATTTCAGCGGGCAAATAGCCGGCCCTTTTCATTACGAAGCCCGGCAACAAGCGGGATTCACCGCCGCGGAACTGCGCGCGCTTGAACATGTGCAATGTCTCGCAACCAATGCTGCACGCTCTTCAACCTGAGATCTTCCAAAATAAAGTGTTGCTACGTCCGCCGTTCGAAACGGTAAAACGCCAGGATTCCCATCAAGTTGGGGAAGAAATTAACCGGACGGTTATGTGCACTCAGCACGCGACGTTCTAGAATGCGGGCATTGCATTGGTGGCACAGCGCTTCGAAATCGCCGAGCGTACACAAATGAATATTCGGCGTATCGTACCAATAATAAGGCAGTGTCTCGGATACCGGCATATGTCCGGCGATCACCTGCATGCGGTTTCTCCAATAGCCAAAGTTCGGAAATGACACGATGCCTTCCTTTCCTACCCGTAACATTTCCTGAATAATGCCTTCGGTATGGCGCATCGCCTGGAGGGTTTGCGACAAAATGACATAATCGAAGGAATTCGATTCAAAACCGGACAACCCAGCTTCCAGATCGTTTTGGATGACATTGATGCCATTGTGAAAACATTTCAGCAGATTATCGTCATCAATCTCCACGCCATAGCCAAAGACATCGCGCGTATCGCGCAGATAGCGCAACAACGAGCCATCGCCACAGCCCAAGTCCAATATTTTTGCGCCGGGCTTGATCCATTCGGCAATGGCAGCAAAGTCGGGTCGTAACGTATTCGTTGCAGGGTTGAGGGTCTCGTTCATGGTTGATTCGTCAATTCGATCATTCAAATAGAAATATTGTCCATATAAGCGCGCACAAGCTGATGGTAATACGGCGCCTCCATCAAAAATGAATCGTGGCCATGCGTCGTGGTCACTTCGGCGTAGCTGACATTGATTTTGTTATCCAACAAGGCTTTGACAATTTCCCGCGAACGTTCCGGCGAAAAACGCCAATCGGATGTGAACGACACAATCAGGAAATTCGCCATCGCGACGCGGAAAGCCGCGCTTAAATCGCCATTGTAGGAGTCAGCTGGATTGAAATAATCCAGCGCCTTGGTCATCAGCAAATAAGTGTTGGCATCGAACAAATCGGCGAATTTATCACCTTGATAACGTAGATAGGATTCGATCTCAAATTCCACATCGAAACCGAACGAAAGTTCGCCTTTACGCAAGCTGCGGCCGAATTTCGCCGCCATAGAATCATCCGACAGATAGGTGATATGCCCGAGCATGCGCGCCAACCGTAAGCCTCGTCTTGGCAAGGTGTCATAAGCATAAAAATTGCCACCATAGAATTCCTGATCGGTCATGATCGCCTGGCGCGCCACATCATTGAAGGCGATATTCTGCGCCGTCAATTTTGCCGCTGCCGCAACCACCACCGCATGGCGAACTCTTTCCGGATAATCCAGCGTCCATTGCAACGCCTGCATGCCGCCAAGGCTGCCACCGACAACCGCCGCAAATTGTTCAATACCCAGGTGATCGGCAAGCTGTGCTTGCGTTTCCACCCAATCCTCAACCGTCACCATCGGAAAACTCGCACCGTAAGGCTTACCTGTCCGCGTATCGATACTCGCAGGGCCGGTGGAGCCATGACAGCCCCCCAGGTTATTCACACCAATCACAAAAAAACGGTCGGTATCAATCGGTTTGCCTGGTCCGACCATGTTATCCCACCAGCCAGAACTCTTTTCCTTGTCGGCATAGATCCCGGCCACATGATGGTTGCCCGACAGCGCATGACATATCAGCACGGCATTGGAGCGTGCTGCATTGAGCTGGCCATAGGTTTCATAGACCAGATGGTAGCTATCGAGCACGTACCCGCTTTTCAACTGCAATGGTTTGACGATCTGCACATACTGGGGGGTCACCACCCCCATTGACTTTGGTTCTTGCATTTAATGTAAGGAAATTCCGAAGAAACGACTGAACATATTGATAATGATTATATCGCCAAAGAACGAACCGGGACTAGGGAAACTCTGAAAAACTACTGCGCTTGGTCCGACTGCATCAGAGTCAATACATAATGCTCATCGACTACGCGGGAACTGCGCGTTTCCATCTGACTTTGCGATATCCAATCGTGCAGTCTTCTTTCGAGCTTCTAGTCATTCAGTTTGGTCAGCAATGTAGCCATTTTCTGCGGGTGATCTGCCTTGATGATCTTGTTCACTAACGGAACGATATCAGGCAAGTGGCTCTTCAATATTTGATTTTTTACGGTCAGCAATTGCGCCGGGTACATCGAAAACTGCTGCAATCCGATTCCCAGCAACAGTCGCGTAAACTGTTTGTCACCCGCCATTTCACCGCACAATGACACGGGTATTTTGGCGCGATTGGCGCTCTGAATGACGTGCGAAATCAACCACAGGATGGCGGGATGAAAAGGGTCGTACAAATGCGCCACGGTATCGTCGATCCGATCAACCGCGAGTGTGTATTGGATCAGATCATTGGTTCCGATCGATAAGAAGTCCAGTTTTCGCATGAGCGTATCCAGACTCAGCGCAGCCGCTGGAATCTCGATCATGCCGCCGACTTTGATATGCTCATCAAAGCGAATATCGTCATCACGCAAGGTCTGCTTGGCATATTCGATATGATTCAACGTCTGCTCGATTTCGCTCACATTCGACAACATCGGAATCAAAATGCGGACATCTCCAAATTTGGATGCCCGCAAGATGGCACGAAGCTGGATATGAAACATTCTCGGTTCGGCCAGGCTCAGGCGAATTGCTCGCAATCCCAATGCCGGGTTAGCCGCAACTTGCACAGCGCCGCGCAGGCTTTTATCTGCACCCAGATCGAACGTGCGTATCGTGACCGGCTGTTTGTGCATTTTGACCGCAACGGTGCGGTATGCTTCGAACTGCTCGTCTTCTCCCGGCAAATCATTGCGATTCAGGAACAGAAATTCGCTGCGGAACAAACCTATGCCCGTCGCGCCGCTTTCTTTGACCTGCTCGATGTCTTCCGGCAATTCAATATTGGCATACAGATCGACCGGCGTGCCATCCAGGGTGACTGCGGCGATGCTTTTGAGGCGCTTTAATTTCTGCTTCTCCAGTTCCAGTTGCTCTTGCCGCAGGCGATATTCATCGAGCACATACTTGTCCGGATTGACGATGATGACGCCATGCGTGCCATCGACGATCAACGCGTCGTTTTCGAGAATTAACTGGTGTGCGTAGTGCAGCGCGACTACCGACGGAATATTCAGGCTGCGCGCCACGATGGCGGTATGCGACGTCTGGCTGCCCAAATCGGTGAGAAAAGCCGTGAATTGATGCTGTTTATACTGCATCACATCGGCAGGACTCAGGTCATGCGCGACCAGAATACTGTCGCCCGTCAGTTTCGTCGCGACCGGCAAGTGCCGCGGATAACCCAGCATGGCCTTGAGCACGCGTTCGACCACTTGCACGACGTCGGCTTTACGCTCACGCAAATAGGCATCCTCAATTTGTTCAAATTGCGCCAATAACTCTTGCATTTGCTGCGTCAGCGCCCATTCGGCGTTGCATAACGTCTGCGCGATCGTGCTATGGGTGGCCTCGGAGAGCATCGGGTCATCCAGAATCATCAGGTGCAAATCCAAAAACGCGCTGAATTCAGCCCGTGCATGACCGTCAGTCACCGACTTTTGCAGCGCCTCGAATTCCTGCCGTACCACGGCAAAGGCATTGTCCAGACGGGCAATTTCCTTCTCCACCTGACTCTTGGAAATGAGATAATGCATGACTTCCAATGCAGCCGGTGCAGCCAGGTGCGCATGGCCGATTGCAATACCTTCCGATACGCCGATACCTTGCAGGATAAAACTCATTCGCCTTCACCAAAATAATCTTCAACCAATGCCACCAGCGCCGTCATCGCCTCAACCTCGTCGTCACCGGTTGTTTCGAGCCGGATGCGCGAACCCTTGCTGGCGGCCAGTGTCATGACGCCCATGATGCTCTTGGCGTTGACGCGCCGGTTATTTTTTGTCGCCCAGACTTCGCATTTGAATTGACTGGCAAGCTTGGTCAATTTTGCCGATGCCCGCGCATGCAATCCCAGCTTGTTGACGATTTCGATTTCTCTAGTTTGCATGACAAGGCTCCGCCTCAATCTGCATCACGCCGCCCTGACCGCCGCTGAGTCCTTTTTCGACCACAACCGGCAGCGATTCATGACGATACGTCAGCACCCGCACCAACATGGGCAGATTCACACCGGCAATGCACTCCACTTTACCGGGCTGCACCAGACGGCTGGCGACGTTACAGGGTGTAGCGCCGAGCATATCGCTGAGAATCAGCACACCATCGCCGCTATCGAGTTGTTCGATCAATGCCCGCCCTTTTGTCAGTACCGTCTCGGGCGTGTCCTGAATGAACACGCTCAGACAATCCAATTGCGGCGGATTCATGCCCAACACATGACTTGCGCACCGTATCATATGCTCCCCTAAATCTTCATGAGTAAGAATCAAAATTCCGATCATCGTACCTCTGTCCCCATCCTTTGTTCGCAACAATCAATGACTCGATTTTAGCACTGACATTGCCTAATGATCATTGTGTTGTTATGACCGCCTACAAAAATAGTTCACCTTCGCACGATAGTATTTACCGTCGCCATCAGTCGCTGTCGCTCCGCTGCCGGCAATGTTGAATTAATCATCCGCAAAGCAGTCACACTGTCGACGAGTTACCTAGCCCGCAAGGCTTATACGGTATACACTTGATATATCGATATTGATATTTCGATCGGATATGAACAATGAAAAAAAGTGATCGAATCCTGGCATTGCAAAAAGCTGCTGAAGCGATGACGAGCGGCGATTTCACGGTAACGATTCCTTGCGGCGATGACGAAATTGGCCGACTGGGTCAATCTCTCAAGAAATTGTCTTCCCATTTGCAAAAACAATCGGATAAAACCCAATCTCTGTATAAGATATTGGTGGAATCCAATTTCAATCTTCGCCTGATTGATGTTCTGAATCACATCTATGAATCTTTTCAGGATCATCTACCCTATGACCGGGTCAGCTTGGTGCTGCTCGAGGCTGACAAAAGCAAGCTGAAATTGCATTGGGTGCGCGCCAACTACCACATACTCGAATTAAATACCGGTTTTTCGATTCCGGTTGCTGACAGTCATGCACAAAAGCTTCTCGAAACGCATGACATGCTCATCGTCGATGATCTGAGCCAGTATTTGGATCAGCATTCCGACTCCAGTCTGGTGCAGTCGGCCTTCAAGGAGGGCATACATTCTTGCCTCATCTGCCCATTGATCGCGACCGGCAAACCGATTGGCTTCATCTTATTCTCATGCCGCAAGAAAAATATCTATAAAAAGCTGCACAAGGATTTATCGTTGCAAATTGCCAGTCACCTGGCGCTGATCATTGAAAAAACGCAGTTGTACAAAGGAGTCAAACTCAACAAGCAATTGATCGCGCAAAATAAATCCTTGGAACGTCGAGTCTCGCATGATGCGCTCACCGGTCTCTACAATCGCCCGGCCATTTTTGATATTCTGCACAAGCAGATTCTGCGTGCAAAACGGGGCGGATTGACAGTAGGCCTCATCATGATCGACATCGATCACTTCAAGGCGATCAATGATACTTACGGCCATCTCACCGGCGATGCTGTGTTGTGTGAAATCGCCGAGCGTCTCAGAAAATCGGCCCGCTCCCACGAATATCTCGGGCGCTATGGCGGCGAAGAGTTTCTGGTCATTGTCTGCCCGTATGATCAGGAGGGTGCGGTCAAAGCCGCCGAACGATTCCGCGAAGCCGTCGCATGCAAAGAAATCCATACCAATAAACGCCTGGTTCCAGCCACCATCAGCCTGGGTGTGGCGGTCAGCACCGGGGAAGATACATTGGATGAGCATCTGCTGCTGCAGAAAGCTGATGAAGCCTTGTATCAAGCCAAGCACAACGGGAGAAACCGGGTGGAACTGGCGGATATGAGTGTTAAAAAAACTGAATGATGACCGCTAATCCATCGCACAACTTGGATATGCCGAATCAAATTGCATGTTGTGTGAATAGCTCTTTTATCTCATCCCTCAGACGCGTCCTGGCGATTTCAGCGTTGACCTGAGCGCTGAAGAATGCATGCCGGTGCAAGAAGAATTCAATCCCATATAAATTCTCAGAGCACGGGCAAACTTGCTTTAAGCTCCTGCAAACGAAACCATCCTTTGCAAAACCTGCCAATTTCTCAAGCACTCGAGGCTGGGCGCAAATCACGCCTCATTTCAATGAAAAACGCAAGCTTTTGCCGAGATTTTTTGAAATTAGGGGCACTCTTTAGAAACAAAGCTATCAGATTAAGATAAACATACAATTCCTGAGGTCCCTCGAACAGACGAGCTATGACGTCAGTTTCATCGAGAATCATATAAGGAGAAAAAGAATGAATGAAAATTACGACAAGACTGCTGTGCTGAATTGCCTCAGCAAGATCCTCGAACTTGAATTAGCTGGTGTCGTGCGTTATACCCATTATGCCTTGATGATTTATGGTTACAATCGCATCCCCATCGTTTCGTGGCTGCAGGAACAAGCTGACGAATCATTAATGCATGCACGTGAGGCAGGCGAAATGATCACTCATCTCGGTGCTCACCCCTCCTTGGCAATTGGTCCATTATTGGAAACCCATCAACACGACATCGGTGACATATTGCGCGAATCGCTGGAACATGAGCGTACAGCGTTAACGGTTTATAAGGAACTGTTGGATCTGGTCAATGATAAATTCGTGATGCTTGAAGAATATGCGCGTCGAATGATCGCTGCAGAAGAAATGCATCAGGGAGATGTCGATAAAATGCTGCGTCGTCCCGGAGCGGTGGAAACATTTTTAGAGACGAGAAGAACTTAAAAGCTACCAGGCTTACAATGCTCATTTATTATGCGCTACTTTTTTTCTCGCTGGTTTATCATCATTTCAGCAGAAAATCTCTAAAAAGCAGCGATCCACGGTCAGGCTGGGATCAGATGAAAAAGCCCAGTTTACGAGCAGCAAATGAACATTTTAAGCCGGATTTCAGCGCACGAAAACCAATGCGTAGCTCTCCAGAATGTCCCTGGAGTTCTTCGTGAACGAGAAACTTTCGCCCCATGACAGTAAAAAGAATATTCAATTGATCACTCCATGTGTCAACCCACCCAAATTCACTAAATATTGGAAAGCCATATTTTATGCAGGAATTGCGGCGGGAATATTTTCAACTGCTGCGCAAATCATCCTCTGGTGGTTATTCTGGGATGCGTTACCTTCGATCTTGTATCGAGACATAAGATTTACTGCCGCAATGATATTCGGGCAAGCGGTTTTACAAATACCCGCCACATTCGATTGGGAACTTGCATTGATTGCAGCATGCATTCACTTTAGCCTCTCGATTGTTTACGCAGTAGGACTTTCCTATCTGATTCATTGTTTCGATAGAAAGAATTCAGTGATCATTGGAGGTTTGTTTGGTCTGGGAATATTTCTTATCAATATGTACGGATTCGTCATGATCTTCCCTTGGTTTATCGAAACGCGGGATTGGATTACAGTCACTGCCCATCTCGTATTCGGCGTTTCTGCCGCTAGGGTCTATAAGGCTTTTATCACACCGTGATAATTTTAAAATGAATAATGCAGATTTGCCCTGATCTATAAAAATTGCGGCATTGGATGAGATGAAGCGGAATTATTGCACTTTTGATCAATGCCTTAAAGAAAAAAGACGAAAATAAATATTCAGAACTAAAATACCATAATCTGAGCAGAAAACCCTCTAACCCCCTCTAACTTAAAGCGGATTCATAACATTTCATACTTGCTTGAGATGCATCAGTGGATTTTAAAATACACCTCATGTGAAATTTTTATAAAAATAATGTGAACTTTCTGTGAAGTATGCTATCTTATATTCAGTTATCTCATACAAACACCTAGGAGATTGACATGAAACCCACTCAAGAGATGATTTTTAAAGCTGCAAAAATCACGTTTGTGTTATTTGGAATTTTACCTCTGATTGTGTTCATGGTATTCGGAGACTTACCATCACTCTCATTAATGGAAACCCAACTCAGTTGGTTAGAAGCTGATATTATTTTAGGAGCTTTATTTTTCCTCGGTTACTTAGTGATCGGTAGCCTGTCACGCAACAGAACACGCCTTCCTTCGAAGAAGATTCACGCCTAAACTCTCGTAGGCTTAAAGAAGGTCAATGCTGAATTGCATTGGCCTTCTTTTTTATTCAGCGGGTGCTATCTCACAATACGTGGTCTCTTCCAGACGCCGCGTATAATTATTCAGAATTCGAGTCCCTTCGGCTGGTTTGATACGGCCAGCATTAATCTGCCGCCGGATGAACTCCGACATTCGCCGCTCCAGATCATTCGGAAAATACTGCACTTGGCTCAGCATTTCCTTGGTGCTGATTCCCTTCAACAGTTCTTCGATCCAAAAACCGTTAGCTTCGTCGGTATTCGCATATACGTGCACCTCGTCTACCCGTCCAAACAGATTATGAGCATCGCCTAATATTTCTTGATAGGCTCCGACCAAAAAAATGCCCAGATAATAAGGTTCATTCTGACGTAAATGATGCAGCAACAAATACTCGCTGGTTCCTGTTGAAAGTACATAACGACTCACCTTACCATCCGAATCACACGTCAAATCGACCAGTTGCCCCCGACGCTCGGGTTTCTCCTGCAATCGGTGCAACGGCATGACCGGAAAAATCTGGCCAATGGCCCAGTGATCGATAATCGAGTGGAATACTGAAAAATCACCCAGATACATATCGGTAAGCTGCTTCTCCAACGCCATCTGTTCAGCTGATACCGGGGTCTGGCCCGATGCAGCAAGCTTGCACAGCACTTCTCGGCAGATACTCCAGTACAAGCTATCGGATTGCGCCATATGATCCACCGACAGATAACCCAGGCGTGCCATTTGCTCGGTCTCTTCCCGGATCTCCTGGGCATCGTGATAGCATTCCAGCAACGCACCATTTTTTTCGGCAGCCTGTGCGTCTTCATAGACAGCCGCCATGCGTGCCACGACAGCAGGCGAATCAACTGGTACTTCAGCCACTGGAGGACTGTCCGGCCTGTGCACACCCAATACAGGAACTACCAGTACGGAATGATGCGCGGTAAGCGCGCGGCCGCTTTCCGACAGCAGATGCGGCATGGGCACTTGCCGTTCATCACAAATTTCCTTGACCGTATACACAACGACATTGGCGTATTCCCGTAATCCGTAATTAATCGAAGATTCCGGATTATCATAATCACCGCCGTAATTCACTCCGAGCCCGCCACCGACATCGAGATACTTGATTTGCAGACCCCGTAACATCAGATCCGCATAGATCTGCATGATCTCTTTGACCGCGCTGCGCAGTACCTGGATATCGGTAATCTGACTACCGAGATGAAAATGCAACAGCTCCAGTTGTCCGGCCATTTCTCGGTTTTCAAGCGTTTGTATCAGTTTCACCAGTTCTGGAACAGTCAGTCCAAACTTGGAGCTGACTCCACCCGATTCAAACCAGCGCCCTGATCCGGTGGTATTCAATTTCAATCGCACGCCCAGTCGCGGCTTGAACTGACGCGCATCAGCCAGATTCAGCAATTGCTCAAACTCGGAGTATTTCTCAATGATGGGTATCACTTGCTGCCCGATCTGCTGCGCATTCAACATCAACGACAGCATCGGGCGGTCTTTGACCCCATTGCAAAGCAACAACGTTTCGTCAGTGATCAGCGGCAATACGGCCAGTAACTCCGCCTTGGAACCGCACTCCAGCCCAATATTGAATTCTCGGCCAGCTTCCAGAATTTCTGCCACCACTTCCTGCAATTGGTTGACCTTAATGGGATAGATGCTGCGGTAAGTACCTGCATAACCACTGTCCTGAATGGCCATCTGGAATCTCTGATTCAGGCGTCGCACTCGCGATCGAATCACATCCTGGAAGCGAATCAGCATCGGCAGTGAAGCACCCTCCGAGCGGGCGGCATCGATCACATCCATGATATCGATGTGCAATTCCTGATCGTCCAACGGACAAACCGAAACGTGCCCGTGTTGATTCACCGAATAAAAGCCATCGGCCCACTTGTCCATGGCATACAGCACTTGTGAATCGGCACCCGACCACTCCCGCGGTGCTGTTGTGTCAGCTCTTGTCATCAGTCATTTTTCCGCCGTGTTGCCTTCCGGTTCTCTGCGTACAAACATAACAGCTCGATAGCGATCTGAGCCGCCGCGAGCGCAGTGATTTCCGCATGATCATAAGCGGGCGCCACTTCGACGATATCCATTCCCACGAGATTGATGCCTTTGAGCTCGCGAATAATGTTCAGCGCTTGAAAAGTTGACAATCCTCCCGGCACCGGCGTACCGGTTCCGGGCGCAAACGCCGGATCCAGACAATCGATGTCAAAAGTAATATAAACTGGAGAACTCCCTACGCGCTCGATGATCTGCCGGGCTAGATCGCGG
The DNA here is from genome assembly GCF_009833095.1 of Nitrosomonas sp. JL21. Taxonomy (GTDB): domain Bacteria; phylum Pseudomonadota; class Gammaproteobacteria; order Burkholderiales; family Nitrosomonadaceae; genus Nitrosomonas. Next base: position 18,406 of record NZ_QRCB01000030.1, on the reverse strand, counting down.
CCAGAAGTTTGATGCACATCGGCTGCAGAAATAATATGAAAACCAAGTGTGTCATCATTGGTGGTACGGATACCGATCTGGGTCGACAAAGCAGGATTAACGATGTTCTCCAATGCCGCCTGATAAAACATCGTGCCGTGATTCACACCGTTACCGGACGATGGCCAGGTATCGGTATGCGCATCGAAATGGATCAAGCTGATCGGGCCATAGGCGGCGGCATGCGCCCGTAAACTGGGGTAGGCGATGAAGTGATCCCCTCCGAGCACTAACGCTGCCGCGCCGGAATTAACAATCGCGGCGATGTGTTTTTCGATATGCAAGATACTCAGCAAATCATCGTCAGCTGGCTCGCAATCGCCGCAATCAATGACCCGCAGCGCGGCCATTGGGTCAATGGACCAAGGCCAGGGACGCTCCCACGCCAATGACAGCGATGCATTACGAATGGCGCGAGGCCCCAAACGGGCGCCCGGCCGGTTGGTCGTGGCAATATCGAACGGTACGCCGGTTACGGCTACGTCCACCCCCGCCATCTCCACTTGATAAGGAACACGAAAGAAACTTCCCACTCCTCCGAAACTCAGGGTATGCGACATCCCTTCTCCCGGTTTACCGCGAATTCCATTATCCCAAGTATTCATCAACATGCTCCCCTTGGCACGGCGAAAATAGACAATGTTTGATTTAATTGATGCTCATAAGGCAACGAGGAAATTACTGAATTATTCCCGGCATTGCCTTTACTTGAAGGTCGCCCGTACTTTCTGCAGTTCTCCTAGCTTCCCTGAACCGACAACCATAGCCAGCGCATCAACAGGAAAGCTATCATACCAAAAAACAGTAACACGCCGAAAACCAATACCCCGAGCGTTCCGATAAAGAAACGACTATGCGCCACTGTTCGTTCTGGCTGTTCCAGATAATCTTTTAGTAATTCGACATTTCGTTGATTGGCTTTCCATACGAAATCGGACACATCTCCCACTACAGGAATGATACCCAAAAGTGCATCGGCAGCAATATTAAAGCCCATTTTTAGAAGTACCGACTTGGGTGCACCCATGTGCGCTGCTTGCGTCAGAATATGACTCGAAATGAGTGCCCCAAGCGCATCACCTATTCCAGGGATAAAACCAATCAGGCCATCCCATCCGATTCTGAGTTGGGTACCGGGAATACGGAAGGAACTATCCATCAACCATGCCAAGCGGCTCAGTTTATCAGTGGCTTTGGATACTTCTGGTCTATTGATTCGATCTCTATCATAAAGATTCATGTCTATCGCCCCTTCCTCATCTGTTGAAGGTCAATTTGCTTACAGCTATTCCGGAGTCGTCTTTAACGCCGGATCTGCTTCAGGTTCTTTTTCCTCGACACTTTCATCAATGGAGTTGTTGACGTCATCAGGCACGTGTTCCTCGAGGTCACCGGGATTCGGTTTTCCAAGCTCTTCGGATATGCGACGTGCATCCATATCGCCTTTTTTCACTTGATCAGCTCTATCCAGCAACTTGTCCGCTATCTCTCCAGTCAAGGCAGGCGGACCATCCGCTGAAAAAATACTTACGGAGAAACCCATTGATGCGATAACCCATACTGACACTATGATCTGCTTGCTGATATTCATCTTGATGTTCTCGAATGTTGATTGGGATTTTCCAATTTCTTTGAATGAGAAAAAATAATTTCTAGTATTTTAAAATAGCTTATAGGCTCCTAAAAAAAAACAGTATTGTCTGTACGGCAGAGTACCCAGATAACCTAAAAAGTGGAAAAATTTCCCTCAATGTGCGCCAGCGCACATACGCCTATTTTTTTCACCCTTAATATTCAAATACATAAAAAGAACACATCAGGAAGCAATTGATGAGTCCTCTTTTTATGGCCTGAAGTAATTTTTATAACATTCAACATAAGGAAATATTAATTATGGCGATTATCAATGGAACGCGATTTAATGACAACAACTCTCAGCAATACAATGGAGTTGATTTTCAATTATTTGCCATTCTGAATGGAACTGCCAATGCTGATACCATCAATGGCTTAGCAGGGGACGACGTCATCAATGGTCAAGGCGGCAACGATAACGCGCTGGGAGGTCTCGGCAATGATCTGATCTCCGGCAATGCCGGCGATGATGTATTATCCGGCGGAGATGGCCATGACAAACTCTTAGGCGGTGCCGGCAATGACAACCTCAATGGCAATGTAGGGGATGATATCCTCAACGGCGGAATCGGTAGAGATACCTTATTTGGTGCCGCAGGGAAGGATAAATACTTATTTGACACCGCCGCCGCTCCCGTCAATGCTGACAAAATCAATGGCTATGTGACAGCGGATGACACCATCTGGCTGGATGACACAATTTTTTCAAACTTGGACGTCGGCGTTCTGGATCCTGAAAACTTTGTCAAAGGTGCGGATGTAGCCGCTGCGGATGCAAATGACTTTGTGCTCTATGATACCGCTTCCGGAGATGTTTCCTACGACCAAGATGGCAACGGAGCAGGCGCAGCCGTAGTCATTGCCAACTTAACCGGTGCGCCAGCCCTTTCCGTATTCGACTTCGTCGTCGTTTAAGCAATAAATCCGGAAATAACCTCTCACTATAGTTGAGATTGCAATACCCAGTGCCACTGTCTGAAAAGACTGACAGATAGTAAGACTGTCCGTTTTTCTACTGATTTCTTTTCCCCAGCATCAATACTCATTCGCGAAGGTTCTCATCTTCCACTCCCGCAAACGGCACAGTTGGCGCAGTGAGATGAGGAAATTTATCCTTCAGGGCATCCACGCCAGATTGTGGATGGGCAAGTGGCACTAAATCAACTCGATCATCTTTCTTAGCAGCGTTACTTACATTGAATCGTTGATCTCGCTGCTGGACAAGTCCCGGTAATTCTTCACTTTCCCGATCGAACGACCATTCCAGTCTGATTCACCCAACGGTAATTGATTCCCAGGTTTGCCAAACGGAGCAAAATTCCAAACACGCCAGGTTTTGCCATAACTATTCATTTTGCTTTTCATGAGCGCCTTCTCAGCCATATCCGGAAGATTGGGGGCGATTAATTGCCCAGACAGAATCTGAAAGTTATGCGGATGAAGAAGGCGAGATACAGTCAATAAAAACAATGCATGGGAATTTTTCGCCTCTTGGGAATGAGCCACATGAAATGTCATTCAGCCAAAATTTTAATTACCCATCTGCTCGGTAACTCACCAATCCATTATGATCAGCGACTGCTCCCTGTCAGTCGTCGGTTCTGGCCGGGCGTGCAGCACTGCCTACACTTCGCCCGCCATACTGTCGCGAAACAGCATTTTCATGCTGGATGAATTCATCGATCGAAGGCCCTGAAAGAACATGCTTCTCCAGCCGGCGCACCTGCTCATCAAGCCGGCGAATCGCGTTCAACTCTTCTTCGCGTCCGAGCTTGGCTTTCAGAAGAGCCGACTTCAATACACCGATCGTTTCATCATACACCCGCACCGGAACGGGAAAAGGATGACGATCCTTGCCACCATGCGCCAACGAGAATCGCGCCGGATCGGAAAAACGATATGGAGCACCGTGCAATATTTCAGCCACCATTGCCAAAGCCTGGACAGTTCTCGCCCCTATTCCGGGTATTAACAACAATTCAGAAAAATCCTTCGGCCCACGCTCCGCCGCAGCCATCAATGTGGCCTGCAATCGTTTGGTAGAAATGTCGGCACTGCGAACCTCATGATGATCGGGCATGCACAGATGAGGCAGCGCAAGCTGTTGCTGACGTGTCGCCCTTACCAATTGTGGTTTCAAAAGAATGATTTCATTGACAATTCGTTCAGGACTCATGGATTGCAGAAGTTCTACTTGACCGCTGCGGGATTTCTCAGCGCGATGATCGGTGAGATTGATGATGTTGCCCTGGGCCTGTCCTTCGATTGCCGTGTGCGGTGCTTCAACAAAACTTTTGAGATCTTCCGAAAGCCAATGGTAGCGCCTGGCCTGCTTGGTGACTTCATTCATTCCCTGCTGAATGACTGCCCATTTACCCTCGTCAGTCACAATGAAGCTATGCAGATAAAGGGCATAGCCGTCTTGAATGGCTGCACTGTCCACTTTAGCGACCAACCTGCTGGATTGCGCCAGTTGCTCGCCATCCAGGCCGACCCGCTGTCCGATTGCGGCCAGTTCCAGTGGTGTTTGACGGGAGTATTTTCCCCGGCCTCCGCAAACATGAATGCCCAATTCACGCGCCCGTGGCGCCAACCCTCGCTTCAGTGCACCTATCACACTGGTGGTCATGCCTGAGGAATGCCAATCCATTCCCATGACCGCGCCAAAAGATTGGAACCAGAAAGGATGAGCAAAACGCCGCAACACCTCATCGCGGCCGTAATGATGAATGATCGCCTCAGTCATAACCACCCCAAGCCGCGTCATGCGATCGGCCAGCCATTGCGGAACATGGCCATAATGCAGAGGTAAATTAGCGCTGCCTGTTCTTTGAGCCATAGCGGATTCCTGCAAGTATCTTATTCCTGCCTGTTCAATACTTTTAAACGAACTTCACCAGAAACCTGTCACAATCTCCTATTCATAATATTTGTACGGAATCAGGCGCGGCGGTCGCACTGGAAAGAATTCTCGGCAAAATAACTTATCTCGCTTCAATCCAGAGACTGCGAAAACTCTTGTCCTGCACGCGCGTTAGACCTTTGCAATGCTTGCCGGCGATTTTTTTTGAGCCATCATCGCTCAGAATATGAATCTTCGATGTGACGCCTGGCATGATCATAAGCGCTTCAGGATGCAAATCGTGAAAATCAATGTTCAATGATTCCGGTGGCTCAATCGGGTTCCCCGACCACTGATAAAGCTGGAAAGTGCCATCGTCATCGTAGGGACCTGCCACGATGAAATAGGCTTTGCGGGAGACAGAGTAGTCGATGCTCCGGATGCCCCGTCCATTCAATGATAAAAGCAGCGGTTTGCCAAACTTTGGTGATTTACCTTTGATGAGAACCTCATCGGGATTTTTCAGGGGAACCAATAGTGCTTTACCGCCTGGTATGGGATTTCGAAACCCAATCAACAAATCCCCGTCCGGGGTTTGCGTCAATCCTTCGATGTTCAATCCGTGTTCCGATTCCGGAGCATGTCGAGCAGCTTTATCCAATTGATATTCATTCAATTCATCGAAATCCTTGAAGGCCTTGATCAAGCCCTGGAAGGGCTTGCCAACGGGCTTCAAATCGACGGAAGTCCCGCTCACTTTGATATCCGTTGCAAAAAAACGGTGACGATTGGGCCGTTGTTTGCCATCTTTGTTAGCGCCATGCGAAGTAATCCAATAAATGCGATTACCAATCAACGCCGCGCCTTCAATATCAGCTTCCGGGTGCTTAGGATCCGTATGCAAGTAAGCACTGAGATCGAAAGAATGCAATGCTTCGCCCGATCGGTTATTGCGGTAGATTCGGATGATGTTGTCTTCATCGTTGGCGACAACGAACACTTCCGGCCCAACCGCTACGGCTGCGGAGGCATCACACATGCCGCGATGCTCGAGCAGCGAGAAATCAGTATCTGCACTGATCGTAGTCACGAACAACGATAACGTAGCCCCCAACAGCAAAAAAAAGAATGTTCTCATGACAGATATTTGTGAATTGCGCTTATATTCAAGATGAGCTTGGCTGTAGAATTCAATGTGAATCTGCGTACACGATTGAATAGTTCCAGACCAGCCGGCCTTTGATAGCTTGGTTGGAGTACAAGGTGATAACTTTTTTAAAATCTCTTGCTTGCCTAGGCGGAACCATAATATAGACATATTCTTCAGTTTCGTAAAAAATGATGCAGTTGAGCTCTTCATGATCATTGCATTCCTTCACGCTTAATTTTAACTGCAGACCATTCAGTGGATGTTTCTCGGAGCCATTGAAAATCCGGCCGGTCATTTCATAATCGTTGTTCAAGGGCGCGAATGATACATTTTCCAGCCTCAATTCCGGCGGCAGAATTCTATTTCTGACTTGATGAGCTTCATATTCCTGATAAACCCATACCATCAAGCCACAAAACACTAGCAGCATCGTCACGGACAGCGCAAATTTCCTGAATCTCACCGATACGATCAGCAGAATCAATACACTTACGATGGCAAACCATTTCATCATTCATCGCCTTTCAAAATAAATATCATAGTGGGTGATCGAATTCAGTTTTACTGAGTTATCTGAATTATTTATATTTACCCGAGCCTGCTTCGGCATTGGGTTCCAGAAGCCTGAACAAGCCTTTTTTCAATTTCGCGGTAACGATCGCATGACGGTTCTGATGCCTTGCTCTTTTCCGATCGGATAACGCATAAGAAATGATCTCTGCTGAAACCTCCTCCAGATTGAATCCTTGCTGCTGCAATGGCTGATCGAAATCGCGCGGATAGGAATCCGCTCCACGGTGCAGCCGTATGCTCTGCTTCTGGTAGGCATTGAACGCCTGGACTGCGGAACGTCCGTGAATCAACGAGTAATTACCCTCATAATCCGGGTGGCGGGTCACGTGACTGTCAGAGAAAGAATCCTGAATCACATGCAACAAACTGCCGAGCGCGATATTCTGCACATCCTGTTTGGGCGGCAACCACGGCGTATCGGCGCAGTCCAGCACTCCCACCGCGGACGGGGGCATCACTTCCCGCGTACATTTGAGAGAAAACAAATAGGCTGGCGTCCAATTCAATCGTCTGCCGTTTTTGGTAAAGTATTTTTTCACAAACTGAGCCGTTCTTGGCGTCAGAAAATTTCCCAGTTTCCTGAAAGGTGTCTGAACAGGGATATATCCTGACGCCACCTTATAAGTCAATTCGATCCAGCTCAGTATCGCATTACGCGTCAACTGAGCCGACTCCGTTTCAGTGGAAGCCATCGCATGCAGGAATTGCAGATCGGCATGATGACTCCGGTAGAACAAATCAAAATTCTCATTGATTCCACCTTGCTCGGCAAGTTCACTGGCGCGCTCGAAATTCATCAACCATTGACGGGGATATTCGGGCAAAAAATGAAGCGGATCGTCATTCCAGCGCGCGCCTCTGATGACTTTCTTGATCAAATCATCATCGATCAACTCGGCGCCCGGCATGTGTGAATCTCTGACCAAAAATAATGTCTTTACTGTCAGTTCTTCATGCACGGGATGGATGATCGAACTCACCATCATCTCCAGCGCAGGCTGCTCGAAAGTTTGCACTAGTTCGGCGCCGCCGTTGTATTCTTTAAAGGGGTTAATATCAAAGGCCAGAGCATTCGTTCCATACGTCACTAATAATGCGGCCAGAATGAAAGGATTGATCATAAATCGTGTACTGATGATGTGTCAGGGATGTTTGTGGATATGGATATAAAAATAAACCAATCTTTCCAAATTTAAAACAATGAAAAAAAATCTTGAACTCGCTAATAACGTATCGTTGCTCATCGCTTTAGCGCTGGTACTGGGCTTTCTTTATTGGGCAAGAGTCATCGTAATCCCAGTAGCGCTTTCCATTCTGCTCACTTTCTTATTATCGCCCATAGTAACATGGCTGCAGCAGCACGGTATCGCTCGAGTGGTTGCGGTAGTTCTGGCTTCGTCTCTTGCGTTGAGCAGCATTGGGGGCGCTTTGTGGGGAGTCACCAATCAGATCGGAAGCTTGTTAGATGCTTATCCGCAATACGAAGACAATATCCTGTCCAAACTTCATCAGATCAATGAACGCGACCGGGATGGGTTATTAGATAAATTACAGGTCATTACCCAGCGCATCACTGAGCAACTGGATAACTCGGTAGAGACTTTACCGGTTGCCAGCACCGAGAAAGAAAAGATCGAGATTCAGCCCGTACGGGTCATCAATGACGGCCCGTTCCAACTGTCGCAGTTATGGTCGGTTTTCGGCCCGATGCTCGAGCCTCTGGCCAATGCCGGTCTCATCATCGTACTCGTCTGTTTCATGTTGCTGAATCGGGAAGATCTGCGTGATCGCGTCATTTCATTGATTGGTGTGGAGCAATTGGTGCACACGACCCGGGCATTTGAAGATGCCGGGGAACGCGTGAGCCGGTATCTGCTGATGCAATTGCTGATTAATCTAGGCTATGGCGTAACTGTCGGACTCGGTTTGTGGTTGATCGGCGTCCCCTACGCAGCATTATGGGGATTTTTCGGCGCCTTGTTACGCTACATTCCTTATTTGGGCGCTTGGCTGACAGCAATTCTGCCCATCACGCTCAGCCTGTTGATCTCACCGGACTGGTCATTGGCAATCCAGGTGATTGCGATTTTCTGTGCATTGGAATTGATCACCAATATGATTGTTGAACCCCTGCTGTATGGCCGTGGCATGGGCGTATCTCAGGCGGCTTTGCTGGTCTGTGTCGCCTTCTGGACTTGGCTGTGGGGGCCGATCGGACTGATTCTGGCTTCCCCTTTGACAGTCTGCATCGTGGTACTGGGTCGCTATGTTCCCTACCTGAGTTTTCTCGACACCCTGCTCGGTGACCGGCCGGCACTTTCGCTTGGTCAGCGTTTCTATCAACGCTTATTGGCAGACGATGTCGATGAGGCTACCGGATTGATAGAGCAGGAGCTGGAAGACAGCGAACATACCCTGCCGCAAGTACTTGATGATTTGGCTGTCCCTGCATTAGTGCAAGCCCGGATCGATTTTCGTAAAGGCACGATGGATATCGATGAACAAAAAGAATTCATCGATAATTTGAAAAATGTCATTGAAGCCGAAGACAAAAATTCAGTCGAAAAAACTGACGAACAACTTGAGCTGGCCGAACGTAAAGTGATTCTGGCCATTCCTGCCCGCGATGCGACGGATGAGCTGGCCGTCACGATGTTAGGAAAATCGATATCGAATGATCACTTCGACTGGCATGAGATGAATTCCTTGGGATTAGCCACGGACACCCTGGCCCAGATCGTTCAGCTGAAGACGGGCATCGTCGTGGTCGCTTCAGTTTACCCGGGCAGTCTGGCGCATACGATTTATCTGTGCAAACGCATCCGGGCGCGATTCCCGGAAGTCATGATCGTCGCCAGCAGACTGGGCATAGACGATCCCGAAATGATGAAAAATAATTCCGATAAACTACAGGCCGTGGGCGCAAAGATCGTGACCCACACGCTTGAAGATACGCTTCTGGAGCTCGATAAATTATATCTGCTGGACGTGCCACACGCTGGCTAACAGTCAAAATCTGAATAACCCCGATTTGGAGTACAAGCGCTCGATGAAAACGGAATCCTGTGGAGAACCCATAAATAGCCGATATCCGCGGAGAAAGCTCTGAAAAAACCGGCGATTGAAGTATAAACAACATGTGTCTGATTGAGAAAAGGAGATCATTTTGTCTGTCCGATAGCGCACAGACGCTTTTCTCTGCTGTTCAGTATTATCCTTCTAAGTGAAGGAAATATAACCACAAAACAATCACGAGCGTTTTCGGATTGTTAACATACGCTGGCTATCGAAATTCGAACAAGGAGGGTATGTTTGTGAAAGAGTTCGGATTTTCCCTCTTGAATAGACTCGGCAGTGTTCATGAAACCGAATTATTGAGTTCCGAGTTATTCAGCATTGAACAATTGAAGCGTCACGCCGTGATGCTGGCGGAATCGCACACGCTCGACCTCCATCCGGGACCGGATCGTTTATTACCGCGATTAGCGGATAACGAGCGGGTCATTTGGGCAGCTTATGATATCGTCACGGCCGCTGTCGCGCCGGGACAGCGCATATTCCCAGCAGAATCGTGGCTGCTCGATAATTTCTATCTCATCGAACAACAGATCAACCAGGCTCGCCGGCATCTACCCCGCGGCTACAGCCGCCAGTTGCCGCGATTGAAGAATGGCTCATCAGGCGGCTTTCCCCGGATTTATGAATTGGCCTTGCAGCTCATTTCACATATGGACGGCCGGATCGATAAGGATAATGTCACTCAGTTCATTGCTGCCTATCAAACGGTCGAGCCGTTGAAGCTGGGGGAATTATGGGCATTTCCGATCATGCTGCAGTTGGCGCTGTTGGAAAATATCCGCCGCGTTGCTCTGCGGATTGCACGCCGGCGCGAAGAGCTCGATGCGGCAAGTAAATGGGCAGACCGCATGCTGGTCATCGCTGAAAAGGATCCCAAGCATCTGATCCAGTTATTGGCTGAGTTTGCCAATGCCGATGTGCCGCTCACTGCGCCTTTCGTAGAAGAATTTTATGCTCGACTTCAGGCTCACGGAACTACCATAGCATTTGTACAGGCATGGGTCGAACAAAAACTTTCTGAACAAGGAGTAACTGCAACCCAGCTATCCGAAGCGGCAGGCAGAACTGCCGCGGCCAATCAATTATCGATCGCCAACAGTATTGGTAGCTTGCGGTTCATTGATACCATGAACTGGCGGGATTATGTCGAATCGCTCAGTATCGTCGAAGATATATTGAGCGAAGACCCTGCAGGCGTGCACAAATTGCAGGATTTCGCCACGCGTGACCGCTACCGGCATATTATCGAAGATCTCGCCAGAAACAGCGCGAAAGCTGAGCTCGCAGTAGCGCGCGAAGTTATTGCATTGGCACGCGCAGCAGCCGATCAGTTCGGTACCGGCAACCGCACCGCGCATGTCGGCTATTACTTGATCGACGACGGCCGACTTACCCTGGAACACGCGCTTGAATATCGGTTGCCATTGGGAGCACGAATCTGCCGTGTGTGTCGACAGTACAGCTTATGTCTTTATCTGGGCGTTATCGGGCTGATAACTGTCCTGGCAACTGCACTTGCAATGTCTGCGCTGGATATCGGCCCAGGAGACTGGCGTTTCTGGTTTTTTACGTTCACTGGCCTTATCGGTGCTTCAGCAATGGCAGTTACATTGGTCAATATGCTGATCACGCTCATCTTACCGCCGCGCCCGCTGCCACGGCTCGATTTTTCAGATGGCATTCCGCCGACGCATCGCACCATGGTTGTGGTACCCACTTTGCTCAGTACTCAGCAAGATGTCGACAAACTTCTCGAAGCGCTAGAAATCCGCTATCTCGGCAATCGTGATCCTAATTTGTTTTTTGCCCTATTGACGGACTTTCGCGATGCACCGCAGCACACTTTACCAACGGATGACGCGTTGCTTGAGTATGCCCGTAAGGCCGTAAATTCCCTAAACGCAACTTACCATGAAGACCGGCCGAACATTTTCTATCTATTCCACCGCCCACGGGTCTGGAATTCATACGAGAAAGTCTGGATGGGATACGAGCGCAAGCGCGGCAAATTGGAACAATTCAATGCCCTGCTGCGCGGAGAAGCAAAAAACGCCTTTTCTGATATCGTGGGTGATCCATCGATTCTCGAATCGATCCGTTACGTCATCACATTGGATACCGACACGCAACTACCTCGGGAATCGGCCTGGCCTCTGATCGGCAATATGGCTCATCCGCTGAATCGGCCGGTATACGATCCCGATCGAGGACGGATCATTGAAGGGTATGCGATTTTGCAGCCCCGCGTATCGATCAGCCTGATCAGCGCAAGTCAATCGCGCTTCACTGCATGGTTCGCGGGAGAATCGGGCATAGATCCTTATACGCGCGAGGTATCTGATGTTTATCAGGACATATTTGGCGAAGGATCATTCGTCGGCAAGGGCATTTACGACGTGAATGCTTTTCGGCAAGCCATCGACGGGCGTTTTCCCGAGAATCTTATCCTCAGTCATGATTTATTGGAAAGCGGATATGCACGTTCAGCGTTGGTTACGGATGTCGATCTCATAGAAGAACATCCTGCCAGTTATGCGATCGAATCAAGCCGACGGCACCGTTGGATACGCGGAGACTGGCAACTGGTCGGCTGGATGTTTTCACATGTATCCGGGCCAGCGGGTGCAAATGGATCGAAAGCACGACGGCAGCCGAACCCCCTGACTGCCTTGTCGATTTGGAAAATATTCGATAATCTGCGCCGCAGTCTGGTTGCTCCCGCCTTGCTGGCTCTGCTGATCGGTGGCTGGCTATTGGGTCCCGGACCAGCCTGGCTATGGATGGTATGGGTAGCCGGTATAGTCTTTCTGCCGATTCTACTCGGTGCAGCCATCCAATTCATACGTAAACCGGCGGAAAGGGACTGGTGGGTACATTTGAACTTGACCAGCAAATCAACAGCTCATCCGCTCATCCTTGCAGCGCTGACGTTGACTCTGTTGCCTTATGACACGAGAATCAATCTGGGCGCTATTCTATACTCCGGATTGCGCATGCTGTTCACTCGGCGCGGGTTGATGTTGTGGCATTTGCCCGCTTATACACGCCGCAATGCCAGCACCACGCTATTCGATTTTGTGCTGGAAATGTGGACGGCGCCTGCCCTGGCGATAGTGCTGGGATATGTTCTGATGAGCAATACAAGCGCTGAGTCGGTGTTCTATGCACCCGTCTTACTGGCGTGGTTGCTATCTCCCGTGGTCGGCTGGTGGATCAGTAAGCCCCTGGTAACGCCAGAGCCTCAGTTGACAGCCGATCAACGCTTGTTCTTGCGCACTTCCGCGCGCAGGACTTGGCGTTTCTTTGCGCAATTCGTCGGCCCTGACGATCACTGGCTCCCCCCCGACAATTTCCAGGAACATCCATCACCCATCATTGCCACCCGCACCTCTCCGACCAATATCGGCATGTCACTGCTGGCTCATCTGGCAGCGCATGATTTTGGCTATATTTCAACCGACGAATTTCTGCAACGTATTGGCAAAACCGTCGAAACGATGGAAAAGCTGGAACGCTACCTCGGTCATTTTTACAATTGGTACGATACTCGCACATTGCAACCGCTGCATCCGCAATATGTTTCTTCAGTTGATAGCGGCAACCTCATCGGTAGCTTGCTCACGTTGCAAGCCGGGTTGGCCGAACTTAAAGATCAACCCATTATATCCATGAATATTTTTCATGGTCTGCAGGATACGTTACGAATACTAGGCGAACACATTCCGGCCTCGCCGAATTCGGAACTGGCGCGAAAAGTGGAAGCATTGGAGCGAAATGTTCAACTCCTGACAATTCATGAGCCGGCCCAAAAAGCATGGGCTACCATTGATCACCTGTTGGCTGAGATACTTCGCATCAGTGACGAAACGATGGCCTGTCTGCCAGCAGATATCGATATTGATGGCGAGCTCTATTATTGGGCGCGGGCATTTAATCAACAAGTTTCTGGATTTCAGCAAGATTTCCGTCATTTGATGGTGGAATCCCACCACCACTTCGACACGATTCCGACGCTGGCTGAATTAGTGATTGAGACATCGATCGACAGAACGGCAGAAGCAACGGTCAAGGCATCCAGAATTGCGGTGCAGCGAATTGAAGTGATCGATAGTTTGATTGATCGTTGCGGTAAGCTGGCCCGCATGGATTTCGAATTTTTGTATGACACATCGCGCGACCTACTCGCCATTGGCTACGACGTGGGCGAACGGCGACGCGATCAAGCCTGTTATGATCTGCTGGCGTCCGAAGCTCGGTTGGCCAGTTTCTTACTTATTGCACAAGGGCAATTACCACAAAAGCATTGGTATTCGCTGGGTCGGTTGCTGACCAGTCATGGCGGAGATATCAGCCTGATTTCCTGGAGCGGCTCGATGTTTGAATATCTCATGCCGCGCCTGATCATGCCGAGTTACGAAAATACCTTGTTGGAGCAAACCTGCAAAGCGGCGGTATTACGTCAGGTCGAATATGGTGAACAGCGCAATGTGCCTTGGGGGATTTCTGAATCCTGCTATAACGCAACCGATGTTCAGCAAATTTACCAGTATCGCGCGTTCGGTGTCCCCGGTCTCGGCTTCAAACGAGGATTGGGAGACGATCTGGTCATTGCACCGTACGCCTCTGCATTGGCCTTGACGGTCATGCCCCAGGTAGCCTGCAACAATCTGCAAACGCTTGCCGCGATCGGACTGGTGGGTGCCTATGGGTTTTACGAAGCCGCCGATTACACACCATCGCGTGTGCCGCGCGGCAAAGCCTGTGTCACTGTCCGTACCTTCATGGCGCATCATCAGGGCATGAGCCTGTTGGCCTTGGAACAGGTATTGCTCAACTCTCCGATGCAACGCCGCTTCATGTCGGATCCTTTGATTCAGGCCACAGCGCTGTTATTGCAGGAGCGCGTACCGAAAAAAGGCGCCACCTTGCATCCCCACGCCGCGGAAGTCACAGCGGCTGCGCGTCCAGCCATTGCAGAATCGGGCACGATCATGCGGGTGTTTACCGATCTGAATACACCGATACCGGAAGTTCATCTGTTGTCCAATGGACGCTATCACGTCATGGCGACACATGCCGGGGGCGGTTACAGCCGATGGCATGACATCGCCATCACACGCTGGCGCGAGGATGCGACTTGCGATAGCTGGGGGACTTTCATTTATTTACGGGATCAAGAATCCGGTCGATATTGGTCCACAGCATATCAGCCTACGGTACAGAAAGCTGATCACTACGAAGCTATTTTCGTGCAGGCGCGCGCGGAATATCGCCGCCGCGATTATGCCATCGAAACACATACCGAGATCAGCGTTTCGCCTGAAGATGACGTGGAAATTCGTCGTGTCACACTGACTAACCAATCCTTCCGCACTCGTCACATTGAAATCACGACCTATGCAGAGGTGGTGTTGGCACCTTTGAACTCCGACTTGGCACACCGTGCGTTTAGTAATCTGTTCGTACAAACAGAAATTATTCCGGATCGTCATGCCATTCTGGCCACGCGCCGGCGTCGGATGCCGAACGAGCAGATACCCTGGATGTTTCATTTATTGGCAGCCCCTGGGGTAATGATCGATGAATCATCCTATGAGACAGATCGAGCCAAATTCATCGGCCGTGGCCGAACAGTCGCCAATCCAGCAGCGTTGACTGCCAATAGCCGGCAGTCTCTGCTGTCGAATACCGACGGTTCGGTGCTGGATCCGATCATGGCAATTCGTCGCACCATTACCTTGATGCCCAACGAATCTGCTACGGTGCAAATCATCTCAGGTATAGCGAGCACACGTGAAGCCGCCCTGATGTTGCTGGAAAATTATTGTGACCGGCACTTCGTAGATCGAGCCTTTGAAATGGCATGGTTCCACAGCCAGGAAGTGCTGCGTAGTCTCAATGCAACCGAAACAGATGCGCAAATGTATGGCCGTCTTGCCAGCTCGGTTATCTTCAGCACACTTTTCCGCCGTACCGCGCCAAGCATTATTGCCCGCAATCAATTGGGGCAAGCTGGCCTGTGGCGCTTCGCGATCTCCGGAGATTTACCCATCATATTGATACGGATCGGCAATCTCAATCGTATCGAATTGATAAGACAAGCTCTGCAAGCACATGCTTACTGGCGAATGAAGGGATTAGCATCCGATCTGGTCATCGTAAATGAGGATTTCTCGGGTTACCGAGCAGTGCTGCACGATCAAATCATCGGCTTGATAAATGCTGGATCCGAGGCACAGATCATTGACAAGCCCGGAGGAGTATTCGTTCGTCGTACCGAAGAACTGTCGGAGGATGAGAGAGTCTTGCTTCAAACGGTCGCTCGGATCGTATTCAGCGACACAGCCGATACCTTGATCGAACCATTGGAACGGCGTATGTCGTCTCAACGCATCGCTGATCTATTGGAGCCCCGGTTGCTGCCGGTGCCTGAACCTGTCTTTCCTCCGCCAAAGCGCGAACGGCTTTTTTACAACGGCTTTGGCGGGTTTACGCTTGATGGGCGTGAATATGTCATTACGCTGGATTCAGGTGTAAATACGCCCGCACCGTGGGCCAATGTGATTGCCAGCCCTCATATTGGCATGGTGGTTAGCGAGCGCGGCAGCGCATACACTTGGGTAAATAATGCTCACGAATTTCGATTGACGCCTTGGCATAATGATCCAATCAGCGATACCAGTGGTGAGATGTTCTACCTGCGTGATGAAGATACTGGGGTTTTCTGGTCACCGATGCCACTACTTACCAGTAGTCCTCATGGATATGTATGCCGGCATGGGTTTGGATATAGCGCATTCGAACACTCCCAAGTTGGTATCTCGTCCGAGCTCTATACCTATGTCTCAATGGACGCTCCAGTTAAATTCGTGGTCATCAAATTGCGCAATGATTCAAAACGGCCACGGCGAATGTCGCTGACCGGCTACTTCGAACTCGTGCTGGGTGAGTGGCGCCATACCAATATAATGCACATCGTGACTGAAATGGATCCGCATAGCGGTGCATTATTCGCTCGAAATGCCTATAGCCGCGAATACGCCAAGCGAATTGTGTTCGCGAAAGTGAGCGAGAAAGAACGCTCAGTAACGGGAAATCGCACAGAATTCATTGGTCGGAATGGCTCATTATCGAATCCCATGGCGATGCGTCGTAAACGGTTATCTGGAAAAACCGGAGCTGGCCTCGACCCTTGTGCAGCCATTCAGACTCATATCGATCTGGCCGAAGGACAAGAGCGTGAAATCGTATTCATATTCGGTGCAGCTCATGATACGGATGAAGCCCAACATTTCATTCAACAATATGGCGGAGTCTCGGGCGCCCGGCAAGCATTGGAAGCAGTTTGGGGATATTGGAATCATACATTGGGTGCAGTCCATGTAGAAACGCCAGAGCCTGCGCTGGATGTACTGGTGAATGGCTGGCTGATTTATCAAACTTTGTCTTGCAGGCTTTGGGGCCGCAGCGGTTATTATCAATCGGGTGGCGCTTACGGTTTTCGTGATCAATTGCAGGATAGTATGGCACTGGTTCACGCAACGCCCTGGCTCGTACGCGAGCATTTGATTCGGTGCGCTGAACGCCAATTTCCGCAAGGCGACGTACAGCACTGGTGGCACCCTCCTAACGGTCAAGGCGTTCGTACTCATTTCTCCGATGACTATCTGTGGTTACCTTATGTTACCTACCATTATGTGCGAACCACTGGCGATACCGGCATATTGGATGAGCCAATTCATTTCTTGGAAGGCCGCGAATTATATCCCGAAGAAGAAGCTTATTATGATCAACCCCAACGTTCTGGAGAATCAGCTAGTCTCTATGAACATTGTGTACGTGCGATAAAGCATGGCTTACGTTTTGGTCAGCATCAATTGCCATTGATGGGATGTGGCGACTGGAACGATGGAATGAATCTGGTAGGGCAAGACGGCAAAGGTGAAAGCGTCTGGTTAGCATGGTTTTTATATACAAATCTTCATTTATTTGCAGATTTGGCGCAAAACCGCGGAGATGATGCTTTCGCCCAAATCTGTAATGAACAGGCCAAGCAATTACAGCGACATGTTGAAAACAATGCTTGGGATGGCGGTTGGTATAAGCGCGCATATTTTGATGATGGCACACCGTTGGGTTCATCCAGCAACGATGAATGTCAGATCGATTCAATCAGTCAAAGCTGGGCAGTAATTTCAAAAGGCGGAGATTCTGCGCGTGCGCGTCAAGCCATGAATGCAGTGGACAAATATCTGGTTCGACGAGATAAAAAATTAATTCAATTGTTTGATCCACCGTTCGATAAATCAGCTTTAGAGCCAGGATACATCAAAGGTTATGTACCTGGAATCCGCGAAAATGGAGGCCAATATACCCATGCCGCCATTTGGTCTACGATGGCATTTGCTTTATTAGGAGATCGAGAACGAGCATGGGAACTATTCGCTATACTCAATCCCGTCAATCACGGCCGTACGCCAGCAGAGATTGAGCGTTATAAAGTTGAACCCTATGTGATGTCCGCTGATATATATGCGATAGAACCGCATATAGGGCGCGGAGGCTGGACATGGTATACCGGAGCCGCTGGCTGGATGTATCGACTGTCAGTAGAAACACTGCTGGGCTTACATTTAGAGGTTGATCACCTTCGCATAACCCCACGAATTCCGGATCAGTGGAGATCGTATCTGGTTCATTATCGATTTAGAGAAACCTTTTATCACATCACTATTCGTAATAATAAAGAAAAAAGTCAGCGTGAGAATCTTTTAATACTTGATGGCATTACGGTGGACAATGTGAATATAAACGAAACAGGTCAACCACTATACCGACTTCCTTTAATAAACGACCATCAGCAACATTACGTAGAAATAATTCTATGAATCTTTATTGTTTATAAAAAACAGCTTAACAACTTGTAGGGAAACCAAATGTTACTTATTTTAGGTGTAGTAATTCAGACAGCCTGTTGAAAACCCCCTAATACTACGTCGAGTTAATAATAAAAAGGAGCTTCACTATCGACCACCGGTAAAGATCAATGCAAGGCAAGCAAACGCATCAACAGGAATTATTCTCGACGA
>NZ_QRCB01000029.1 GCF_009833095.1 Nitrosomonas sp. JL21 | reverse complement strand
ATTGCCCGCGCCACCATTCATGGTGTCAGCGCCGTTCCACCCCCTCAGCGTATCGTTGCCGGCACCGCCGGTCAGCGTATTACTCTTGGTATCGCCCGTTAAATCATCGTTGAATTTGCTGCCTATCAGATTCTCGATATTGGTCAGGGTATCCAAGCCTGCACCCAGCGTGTTCTGTTGCGTGGTGATCAGCAGTGACACGCTCACTCCACTGCCGGCCGATGCATAGGTGGCGGTATCGTTGGACGAAGGCGTACCGGTCAAAACATTGTTGCCTGCCGTGCTCGCCACCAGCAAACCATTGTTGACAATGAAATGGGTATTACCTCCATTACTGAACCGGTAAGCATAGCTATCGCCCACGAAAGCATCTAAATCCCCATCGCCATCGATATCAACAAGCACAGGACTTTCAACACCCCCCACATCCGTCAAGCCATACAAATTTGAACCGATATTGACAAATACCGGATTACTGGCTGTTTCCGTATTCCTAAAGAAAACTGTTCCGCCATAACCTCCTACGATGGCGTCCAAATCACCATCCCCGTCTATATCAGCAAACTCAGGGTTGGCGTTGGAACCCACATCACTCAAACCGAAGGGATTGGTCACAGGCGCAGCAAAGATGGGATTTTCCGAGGTTCCAGTATTTCTAAAAAATAGCAGACTTCCCGTTGAAGTACCTATAAAAGCATCCATATCCCCATCGTCATCGATATCTGCAAAGCTGGGGCTAGCGGCACTGCCCGCACTCGTTAAGCCAAACGGATTGGTAACTGGAGCAGCAAACGCTGGATTTCTGGCATTACCCGTGTTTTTAAAGAATAGTGTATCGCCACCGGCCGGATAATCGCTCTTTCCGATAAAGGCATCAAGATCTCCATCGCCATCGATATCAACAAAAGTAGGATTCGCCTTTAGACCAGTGTTATTCAAACCAAACGGATTAGTAATGGACGGTGCAAAAATGGGGGTATTGATCGTGCCAGTATTTCTAAAAAATTGCATATCTCCATAATAATCCCCTATAAAAGCATCCAAATCTTTATCTCCATCGATATCGACAAGAGTAGGATGGGCAAGGAAACCTGTATTACTCAAACCGAAGGGATTGCTGGAAACATAAGTAAAAACGGGATTCGCCATGACAATTCTCCAAAAAATTATTGTTATCGATTGAGGTCATCGATATGCCTCAAAAGGTGTTTAATCTCGCTAATGAAACGGTCATTCAACTCATCGATCCGTATTCACCTTAAATCACTGTGATATCCAAATGCGTCAGTCCCAGCCCGGCGCCCAGCGTGGCGATCTGCACCGCCGCGCCTGCGCCATTGCCGTTGGCGTCATAGATCAATGCCCCGGTTGCATTGTTGTAGATGACGTGATCATTACCATCCAGCGCTTGCGCGCCTACCCGGAATTGGGCTGCCGGCAGAACGCCTGTTGCTGCCAATGCCGTAAATACGCCATTCTCCAATTGTAGGGTGTCATTCGCCACGTTGTAGTCCGTGATCCGGGCAGTATTTCCTGTCACTGTAAAGCGGAAAATATCGTTGCCGGCGCCGCCGGTCAGGATATTCGTTCCAGACCCGCCGTTGAGAAGATCGTTCCCCCCGCCTCCACTGATCGTGTCATTTCCAGCCA
>NZ_QRCB01000028.1 GCF_009833095.1 Nitrosomonas sp. JL21 | reverse complement strand
ACTGATGGGAACGGATATCATTTTGTAGCATAGAAATTCAAATAATAGAGAGCAAGGATACGTAAGTTAGTTACTCACTCACGTATCCTTAAGAAAATCTAGAAAATACTATGCTTGATCATGCGTAATTCTTCAACCAGCTTCACTCTGCTTGCACGTCGCTCGCAATCATTTTCGAAGCTTCTTTAACTCGAGAAATTTTCCTGCCTTCTTTCTATCTCTTCAACCATAACCTTAGTCTCTGGCTGTTTTGTGAAATAGGAATTCGACTAGATCAGCAGCTCAAATCCATGTCAGGTGTTCTTAGAGTAAGGCCCAGCGATATTTCAGCTAAATCTTTGGATAGCTTAACCGTATATGTTACTGATCGAAACACATGAGTAATTCATTTGTTATCGCTCGCAATTCTCGCAGTGTTAATTACTGATATATAAGACTTATATGCTAAATAAAGAATTACAAGCTGCTGTCTCAACTCAATCTATTCGCCTCGTATTGGTTGATTCGCATCCGATCGCATTGCTGGGATTGAATACTTTACTGACAAGTAATCACGAATTCGAAATAGTCGCCAGTTTGAACACAGAAAATCAGATCGTAGAGACAATAAAATTGACCCAACCCGATATTATATTGATGGATTTTCATTTACCCGGCATTGAGGGTGTTCAACTCGTCCAGGATGTTCAGATAGCGGGAGGAAATACTGCCAAAATCGTCATCTACACAGCTGCTTTAAGTAAAACAGAAACTTGCGATCTCATCAGAGCAGGTGTAAAAGGCATTTTACTCAAAGAAATGCCCATTTCACTCATTCGCCAGTGCTTGCGGCAAGTACATGCGGGCGGCGAATGGCTGGAACGCCGCGCCATGCGATCGGCGTTTGAACAAATTCTGCGGCGTGAATCTGAACTTCAAGCAATCTCTGCACAATTGTCTCCTCGCGAAATTAATCTCGCCACGTTAATCGCAACCGGACACAACAATAAGTCAGCAGCGCGTGAGCTGCGAATTTCAGAAGGCTCAGCACGAGTTTATCTTAATCGCATTTATAGTAAATTGCATATCTCCAATCGCCTGCAACTGGCACTTCTTTTCAAAGATAAAGGACTGGTTTAGCTGTTTTCAATTTCTCGTTGTTCAAAAAATAATTTTTGAATGAATTGATCGCTTGAGTTTCATTCCCCTCAGCAGAAATGATCCGTATGATTCGGGCACATCGATTGAGACAAACAAGTTTTTCGATACTGCGTTATCTAAGGAAAACATTTACAGCTAATGCGTTTGGTCATGCCGCGTTTGAAATCAGTCCGCATCCCTGATGAAGCTCGCGAACTGCATTTTTTGTTGAACCCGATCCACCTTGATCGGCTGATACTTACTCGCTTCTCAGCGCTTCTTTAGCTTCTTTATTTTCCTTGATCAAACAAATACACTCGATTTTGCGCGACCCAATTGCAATGCAATTAACTCAAAAACGAAGAGAATATTGAATGCCAATTCCTGTAAAAGGCTGATTTGTTCTACCCCCTTGAATATTGCTATAAAAACCTCCCACGCTCAGCATATCGGGGCCCAAGATTGGAATTCCTATCGATACCCGTCCGTTATAACCCAGAGCATCGGCAGGCCATACCCAGCCAGACCACGCATCCACCAAGAAGAAAGGACGCTTCAGTATTCCCTGTTCAGAGGGTCCATAACGAAACACCATTCCAGCGCCCATCGTGCCAAAGTTTTTTGGCACCAAAGTCAACACTTCTTCTCTCGAAGCTCCCAGCCGGCCCCTTAATTCAGAAGGAAGAGATGAAGCCAGATCGTTACTTTCCCATGCTCCTTGCAGCCTGACTTGCCAATTCAAGGTACCGGTATTGAGCAAAGATGCCCCCAGAATCGATTGTAACTTATAACCTTTCCCAAGATTACTTCCTTCTCGGGTGGAATAACGATGGCCATCAGCTTCCACAGTGAACGTCATTTGTTGCGTTAATTGCGTCGATAAGCCCAGCAGGATGGTGTCTTTCGCGCCTAAGGCTCGAAATGCGCCAGTCTCATGGCTCATCTCATTCATTCCAAAACGGAAATTAGCTTTGATTCTTTTGGTAACATCCTGATTGATCCTGAATGTACCATAAGGTAGAGATTCATCTTGCCTAAGATTTCCACCCATATTTGCCTGAAACGTTCCTTCCCGTAAGGGATGCCTGTACTCGGCCATGATGTCGACTTCATTCTGCACAGGTAGAATCAGATCAGATCGGGTGGAACCCAACACAGTATCCTTGAATTCTGCAGCAAGCGTACCGCCCAAGTATGGTGAGCTGATTCTTGCGCGGCTTTCGGCGAAAGTAACATCCCCCAAGCTTCTGTAATCAAAACCTGCGGATGCCTGTTTACTGGTTTTTACTACCAAATCATCCCTTGATTGAAAAAGATAGGCTTGCAATGCTGAGGGTTCTCGATGTAAATCAAGCAGCTTATAGGTTAGCGCCAAAGCTTCATCATTTCGATTAAGACGCTTCAATATTTCCATTTTATTCAGGTCGGTCAGCTTATCACTCTCGTTGCTGAGTATATGGTCGGCAGTAGCAAGATCATTTTCCGCCAATGCAAGGCTGAGTCTCTGCCAAGTCGGGGTATTTTGCCTTTCGAGATGATTTTCCAACAACCAATAACGTGCTGAAGAAATATTCTTCTGAGATAGATAAGCCGCGATGAGTAATTCTTGAACAGCAGGATCCTCATATCCCTTCGCCAGAAAATTTTTCAATGTGGAAATCTCATGCTTTGACCCTTCCAACTCTCGGATCAAGCTTAAATATTCCGGTCGTAATAAATCCTTCACGCCCCTATCTGATTTACTCTCGAGCTGATTGAAACGAGACCTCAACTGGAACAAGGCATATTTACGCTGCTGTAATGCTTTATCGACATACCCGGCCCGATTCAGAACATCGGCATACGTAAGTAACCAGAGGTAATCGTCGGGCTTGTTCCGCAACTTACGTTCAAACCAAACCAAGGCTTCTTTATTCTGACCGATTTGTGTCAACGCGATAGCATATACAGCCCATAATGAAGTATTCTGCAAGGCTTCCTGATGCCACATTTTGAGGTAGGATTCCAGTGCAGGCTTGTCATTTTGTCCAATCAGATTCCACAAAATCCCTTCCTTGGCGATTGCGGATTGGGGGTTGATTGATAATGCTTTCTGATAATGACTCGTGGCGACTCTCGGGTTCTTTTTGTGAATTTCAAGTTGGGCGCGCATCAACCAATACATTTCCACATTCTGAAATTGCTGTTCATTGATGGCCGCTTTATTCATTAGACGCTTCAGATCAGGTATCCTACCGGTTTGATTGGCAACATCCATTGCGAGCAATAACCAGCGCGCGTCACCTAGACGCTGATAAGCTTCTTCGCCAACCGCTATCGCTTCCTCGGCTTTGCCCGCCATATTTCTCGTCAGATGAATCAGACGCTCTGGTACCAATGCATTGGTGCTGTCTGATTTCCAAAGAATTCGATAGGCAGTAAGCGAATGCTCGGTCTGTTCCAATTCCCAAGCCAGATCTCCGAAAATTTCCCAGAAGCTCTGATCCTTGGCGGTTGCATTGCCTTGATGAGATTGCAATATTGATAACGCTTTCTCTGGCTGACCATTTTTTCGGAGTATCAGAGCTTGATTCCCTACGGCTTCGGTCATGCGATTAAAATGCTTTCCGATGTATTGCCACGTCGCGATGGCCTGCGGGATTTGCTGAGCATTCTCCTGAGTTCTCGCCAATGCTTCCCAGGCTTGAATATTTTCTGGATAACGTTTGACATAAGATTGCAGAAAATCAATCTGACGAGCTCTGATTTTTTCCTGGCCAAAGTTGTCAGGAACCTGGTCTATCGCATTTTCTGAAGCATGCAGAGTAGTCGAAATTCCAAGCCCTACCATGATCTGCAGGGTGGTAGCAAAGCGAGCAAAAGTTCGGAATTGAATAAGGTTCATCGTTTGGACGATAAATTATGCATATTATCATATGCATATAATAAATTATTCATTTCCTCTTTAGATAACTCTCGAATATTTGACAACCGCTCGAACATTTCTATTGTAATGTTATGAAGATTGAGTTGTGTCGAGAGTCGAAGAGTATTCAAAATAGCAGGTGTGTCTTTTCTCTTTCTAGCCAGCCATAACCATTCTTTTACCGCAAGCTTGGGCTGTTGAGACCATTCAGCAATTTGTGCCAGCCTCTCATGGCTGCTATCGTCATTCGGAACGATCTCAATCAAGCGTTGAGTTAGAGCCAAAGCCTGCTGGGTTTTCCCAATCGCTAGCGCACGGTCATACTGTTTTCTGAGCTGCTCCGGATTTTCCGGGTCAAGCGCCAAGCGTAACGAACCAAATTCATATGCTTGTTCAGGAGCGTTATTTCTCAAAGAAATATTAATTGCTTCTTCTAATAATTCTGCGTCTTCTGGAAATCTTTGCTGATATATTCGGAAATACTCCACAGCAAGCTTGCTATCACCCGCTGATTGCAGTGTCTGAAGGGTAAGCAGTGCAAATTGTCGTGCAAGAGCAGCGTCTTCTGTCAGCTCATAGCTTTCATGGTAGATTCCCGCTGCTTTGTCGGGCAAACCGGCAGCGATATACCACTGCGCAGCTTCTTTCAATTTCTCAAACTTACCGTTGATCTTTGGCTCAGAACCTGCCCATTGATAATAGAGATCCGCCGCGGTTGAAGGCTGATTAAGCTCCAGACTTAATTTTATAATTTTTGGAAATAGTGCAACTGGAATGGAAATCTTACTTATTTCTGTGATACCGGCCTGTAATTTTTCAAGCTCAATTTCTCGCCGAACATCATGATTAGATAGCAGAAAATAATCGCTTAAATCGATTTCTAATAACAACAACCGAGCGTCAATGGCGGTATGTCCATTTTGCAATATTAGAAAATTCAGTTCATCGCGGGCATTCTCATATTGCCCTAAATTGATGTATTGATTAGCAAGCTCAATCCGTAAATTTTCATCCTCAGGGCTAATATTCAACAGCAACCTCAGGTACAGTACTGAAATATGATCCGGTTTAGCTAATTGAAATAATTCTTTTAATTGCTCTTCCTTATGAAACATGAGAGCAAAAATAAGAATCAATCCACTACCAAATAAAATTAGCTTTCTATAGTTACTCAAATCAAAAACTCCTTTTATCTGGCTTGATCAAATAGAGTCTTTCGAATATCTATTTAAACTCTAAACCTTGCTCAAACGGTTCTTTCAATTTTCTTGTGAGCTACCTATTCAATACCATCATGCACAATACAAAAATGCGCTATTTGAGCATCGGCAAACAAAGCCTTGCAACGGCACGATTGATCTTTTATTTAGAGAAGCTCTAAAAAACTACTGTGCTCGGTATGCCACACTGAAATCAGGCTCGACATGTATCGTTAATCATTCATATACACTGTCTCACCCAATTTCATCCTGACATGATGGCTGCTCGCTTTTTTTAGTGCTTTCTCAGCGGTCAATGAGCGTCTTCGTTAAATGAAATATTTAGTCAGCTCTTTATTCCACTGTTACGGATTTAGCTAAATTCCTTGGCTTATCGACATCATTTCCTTTTCTCAGAGCCACATGGTAAGCCAGTAACTGGAGAGGAATCGAATGAAGCAACGGGCTGAAAACGCCTGCATGTTCTGCAAGCCGGATCACATGCATTCCCTCACTTTCTTGAATACTAGAATCAGCATCTGAAATCACATACAACTCCCCCCCCCTGGCACGGACTTCTTGCAGATTGGATTTGAGTTTCTCTAGCAACGTATCGTTGGGCGCAATGGCAATGATGGGCATTTCCTTGTCTACCAACGCGAGAGGACCGTGTTTCAGTTCACCGGCGGCATAGGCTTCGGCATGAATATATGAAATTTCCTTGAGTTTGAGAGCACCTTCCATCGCAATGGGATAATGTATGCCTCGGCCAAGAAACAATGCATGTTGCTTTTGAGCAAAATTGTCTGCCCATTTTTCTATTTGTGACTCAATCTGAAGTGTTAATTCTATTGCCGAAGGCAAGTGCCTGAAGCCAGTAAGCATTTTCTGCTCGAGCTCTTTTGAAAGCCTATTGCGCTGCTTCGCAAGAACAGCCGTCAATAAAGTCAATACTGCAAGTTGGGTAGTGAAGGCTTTGGTTGAGGCCACACCTATTTCTGGACCTGCACGAGTAAGAAAGCGCAAGTCAGCTTGTCTTATCAATGCGCTTTCTGGTACGTTGCAAATTGCCAGACTATGTCGATGCCCACGCGATTTAGCATACGCCATGGCTGCCAATGTATCAGCAGTTTCGCCTGATTGGGATATTGCCACTACCAAGGTATTAGGATCCGACACGGGTTCGCGATAGCGGTACTCACTGGCAATTTCGACGTTGCAAGGTAACCCTGATACTGATTCCAACCAATATTTTGCAACTAACCCAGCGTGATAACTCGTACCGCAAGACAAAATCAGAATACCTGTAGTGTCCCGAAAAATTGCTTCTGCTTCAGTGCCAAATAAGCGAGGGGAAATTGACTGGGCATTAAAAACCATTTCCAAGGTATCCGATACTGCAAACGGCTGTTCAAATATTTCTTTCTGCATGAAGTACTTGTAATTGCCCAGCTCAATGGTTTCGGAGGTTAAATTACTTTCCCGAATGGGTCGAGTTACAATCTTACCGAGAATGTCTTTAACGCAATTCAGGATACGGTAATTATCGCTTGATAGTTCTGCCACATCCCCTTCTTCTAAATAAATCATGCGCCGGGTCACTTGCAACAAGGCTGATGCGTCTGAAGCAGCATAATTGCCATTCTCACTAAGCCCGAGCAGTAATGGCGCCCCTTTACGTGCTGCAATGATACGATCGGGACGCTTTTCTTCAACCACTACAATCGCGTAAGCGCCTTGCAGTTTTGATACAGCCAAGCAGACGGCTTCTAATAAATCGTCAGTCTGTTCCAAATATTCTGAAATGAGATGAGCAATAACTTCTGTATCGGTATCGGATAAAAATTCAAATCCCTTTTTCTGTAACCGTTGCCGGATGACTTCATTGTTTTCGATAATACCGTTATGTACCACAGCAATTTTTCTCTCTTTTCCAGAAAAATGCGGGTGAGCGTTTCGCTCACAAGGAACTCCATGAGTCGCCCATCGTGTATGGGCAATCCCGACAGATCCCGCTGTGCCTTCGATATTGGCCAGCTTCATCAATTCTGAAACACGGTTGGTCGTGCGTAATCTTTGTAATCCATTCGCATCTGCCACTGCCATACCCGCAGAATCGTATCCTCGATACTCTAATTTCAATAATCCCTCTAGTAGAACAGGAACCACGTTATTTCTCGCTATTGCACCGACTATTCCACACATAGAAATATCCTTTATAATTCATCAGCCATCCATGCGTTATCACTTCTGGCTTATTATTAATGAGCACTTAAGCTATATCGTGAATAGCTTAACAACATCAATTGATAGCTCCGGTAGATGACTCGCTCCAATCTTCGATCAGCACATACCTCAGTCACTTCATTGGAGATTTCGTCTATGAGAGCTAACTGGATGAAATACTAAAGCTTTTCAATAATTAAATGAATTGGCTAATGGCTTATAAATGAATTGGCTAAATGCTTATTTTTATCTAAGAAACTACTTAGTAATTTGCTGGGATCTTTGATAGCCGATAGATCGAAGCTTCGGCGTGAGTTTTGGTAAGCATTGCAATCGATATCAGCCACAAATGATAGGACTATCATACTTTACCGGCTGAGGCAGAAACTCGGCAGCAAGAAATGAAATCAAGTGATTCTTATGAAGATAAGATAAATAATAAAATAAGTTCTAAACTACTTGGAGGTTAAAATTGTTCAGATTCTGAATTATTTCATCTCCCCAGCTATGGATCGATGAAAATCAGCCATATCCAAATTGGCCTTCAAAGCTTGTTCGTATGCCTCGATCAAGCTTCGGCATTGGGTTTGAAGCATTGAAACTTCATCTTCAGGGCGAGCAGTTAACGATTCATACGATTTGAGAATTTTTCGATGTTCCTTGACTTTCAACCGCATCTCTTTAGCTGCATCGTCATAATACTTAGCCAGAGCTTCATGATCACAGCGGGTTATGGCTCTTTTAATGGCTTCGGGCGCATCCGTAGGAATGCGGCCCGTCTGTGTACATGAAGCGAGCACACCCAATGAGCCCAACGTAATTAAGATCAAAGCAATCATTCTCACTTCTTGCTCCTCAGAGTATAAAATTTAGAGTTATTTTATTGAAAAATTTGAACCATTGTCGATTCCATTCACCCAATCCAACAGTGATTCATTATATTCGTTCTCATTCACAGAAAAAATGAAAGAAGAAATCAAGGAAAGGTTACAAAGAAATGAAACCTGGCAGCGCGGTCTGTACATGTTATTTTTCATAATTATCTACGGGGTGTCCAAATTCGTCATCATTGCCATCATCATTTTCCAATTCATCACTATTATTTTGTCTGGCAATACAAATGAGCAGTTGTTGAAATTTGGCCAGAATCTGAGCACCTATCTTTATCAGATTACTCAGTTCTTAACATTCAACAGCGAAGAGCATCCCTTTCCCTTTAATAAATGGCCGAATGGCGCTCCCGATCAGAAGAATCAGTATATTGAAAAATAAATCAGCAAAATGAGTAAATTAATCCTCAAGTCTTCACAAACGATACCGTAATAATTTTTGCACGATAAGTGCAAGCAAAACATGTTCTTCAAAAAGCCGGAAGGATTACTCTCCCCTTAATAATTCTTCCGGCTCCTCAAGCAAACATCATCCTCGCTCCTACTATCCCAGTTTTGCCTTATTACGTCCTCTTATCAACATTTTTCGAACCATATACTTTTTCCACGGAATACTTAGTGCTCATATCGTTGGAGAATTTTTTGCCTCACTACTGAAAATCAATTTGTATTACAAGATGAATCGAAGTTCTATAAAAATTTCCGCTCGTTTGCCGATAGATTCATTTCAGCGTATGAAGCATCGTCAACTATGAATATTATTGCAATTTTTATAAAAACATTAACCTCGTTCAGACTCCGCAGAAAAACCGCGCGATTCAAATATGAGTCTCTGGAAGAAATATTGTCGAGCACCGAACAATCTTTTTTTCTGGTACTCAAAGAATCGTTATCCAAAGAATATGAAATATTTGCAAAAGTACGCATCACAGACGTACTCACCCCTAATGAAATTTTCAATCTGCAGAGCTGCAACGCAGCAATCTATACCAGCCTACCCAAGCATTTTGACTACATACTCTGTGAAAAACAGACACTTTCAATCATTGCAGTCATTGAATTGGATGAAAGAGATCACATACAGCGAGAAGCACGCGCAAGAAGCAGGTTCGTGGAAAAAGCTTGCCGGACTGCCGGATTCAAGCTCTTACGCTTTCCCTCCCGATTAGAATATCGCAGTCAGGCAGTACGCGAAATAGTCATCAGTTCTATCACCCCGCCTGCCTGATCTTATTCGACATCATAATTTAGATGCCGCATATAATTGCGAGCTTTCTCTTCAATTTCTTAAGTCAGGCACTTCCGCCGAATTAGAAACGTTGGAAAATAGGGTTTCCCGATGTCATCCTAAATGTATAATAAAAAAACAGAGGCATTTCGAAGAGATTCTGAAAAACTACGACGCTTGATCTTGCAAAATTTGAGTCAGGATATTCATTGTCATTCAAAAACTGCGCTTATGATCCTAATTCCGCATGGCTTGAATGCCGCTCGCAACCGTTTTCAGAGCTTCCAAAACCTAAGATAGTTTTTGCATCATTTTTGCAGTGGAGTTCATTATGAAATTTAATACACCTCTCCGTTATTCAGGTGGAAGAGATAAATTGACGGGCTTCATGAAAATGATTTTTGAACAGAACGATCTGCTAGGAGGTGAGTACGTCGAACCCTACGCAGGGAGCGCAGCGATAGCACTCAACCTACTCACGCATGGATATGCATCGCGCATCCATTTAAATGAAGCGAATCCCCTGATTTACGCATTCTGGCACAGCGTTATCAATGAACCGGAAGGGTTATGCAAGTCAATTCACGATGCAAAAATAACCCTCGAAGAATGGCATCGGCAACAAGCCATTTTCAATTCACCGGGCGATTACAGCCCCTTGGAGCTCGGTTTCTCAGTCTTTTTCCTGAATCGAGTAAATCGCTCAGGCATTCGATGGGAATCTGCAAATGAGCACGGCCACGAAGGACCGTGGAAATGCGACGCGCGCTTCGACAAGGTTGATTTGGTCCGTCGAATCGAATGGATTTCATTGCATCGCTCACTGATCCGGCTTTATCAGCTTGATGTTGCTGATCTCATTCAAACCGTATTACCCACACTTCCAAGCAAGACGCTGGTGTATTTGGAAACTCCCTGGAATTCCCTTGAATCTTGGCTTCGGGAAAAACAAACTCAACCTTTGAATATGGCTCGTCAAGATATCGTTCATCTGATCAAGACCCAGATTGCACAGCTTTGGATTGCTTCATATGCAAATACTGCTGACATTCGCGGGTCGTATCAAGATTACTCGTCCTTGACATACCACAGTACACACGATCGCTGCGAACAGACCAGAATCATGTTTTTTTCCCGAAATCTTATCGTGCCCAACATGCACAATTCTTCGGATCTCAAAACAGCTTAAGACTGCTTTGAAAATAATGAACAACGGTTACTCAGTTGAAACTCGAGTTTTCCTATTCTGTTCAACCGGTACATGGAAGGATTACTTATGGCCTATATGCTCCTGATCTTAATTTTGCTTGTTTCGAGCAATTCCAGTTGGGCTGCAGGTTGGCCTGAACCCAATGTCATTCAAGTCATCAATGGCCTGGAGAATCCGGTGCACATTACCCATGCGAACGATGGTCGTGGTCGGCTTTTCATAACCGAACAACCTGGGCGTATACGTATACTCAGCAATGGCGTACTTCAACCGGCACCCTTTCTTGATATCAGTGACCGGATCAGTTGTTGCGGCGAGCGTGGCTTGCTCAGTATCGCCTTTCCTCCGAATTTCTCGACCAAAGGCTATTTTTACGTCAACTATACCAATGGCGTGGGAAATACGGTGGTATCGCGCTTTTCGGTAAGCAGTGCCGGCGATATTGCCGATCCTGCGAGTGAAAGCGTCATTTTGACCATGGATCAACCATTTGCTAACCATAATGGCGGTCAAATCGCTTTTGGAGCCGATGGCATGCTGTACATCGGTATGGGTGATGGTGGAGGTGGGGGCGATCCACTTGGATCCGGTCAGGATCTTTCGTCTTTGCTCGGGAAATTGCTGAGAATTGATGTTGAATCCGGTGTTTCACCCTACGCGATCCCTGCGAATAATCCCTTTGCCAGCGTCGATAACGTACGACCGGAAATTTGGGCCAGCGGTTTACGCAATCCTTGGCGTTTCTCGTTCGATCGCGATACCGGTGATCTCTATATTGCCGATGTCGGCCAGAACCAGTATGAAGAAATCAATTTTCAACCCGCCGCTAGCCCCGGGGGAGAAAATTATGGCTGGAATATTCTGGAAGGCAATCATTGCTATCAGCAAGCCTCCTGCAATACCAGCGGACTGATTCTACCGATTCTTGAGTATGACCATAGTTCGGGAGACCGTTCGATCACCGGTGGTCATGTGTATCGAGGTGGAGTCTTTCCACGCATGCGCGGTATTTATCTTTTTGCTGATTTTGCTTCGGGCCGATTAGCCGGACTCAGACCCTCAGCTACCGGATTTGACGCTGCTCTGTTGGCGGACACCGATTTTACCATCAGTAGTTTTGGCGAAGATGAGCACGGAGAAATGTATCTGGCAGATTATAACGGAGCGATATACCGCATTGAAGATGCCGTTCGCTCCAGTGAATTAAGTTTTAACGGTATCCTTGCCAGTTATCGACCTGGTAATCCTCTGCAGGTTACGGTAGTGGAAACCTCGTCAACCCGCACGGTCACGTATGATTTATGGGTGGGTATTGGCATGCCTGATGGCCAATTATTCTATCTAACCGGCTCAGCTAATGAGCCATTGAGCGCCGTACCGCAACCCTTCAAGCGAAGAATCAGTCCGAACGATAAAACCCACAACGTTTTGAACCTTACTCTTCCTGAAACCCTGCCTACAGGAAATTATCGTATATATGCGCTTTATCATGAGGCAGACTCAAGTGCGCTGGAGTTGACTTCATCACTGCGGTCAAATATCGCGGAATCAGTGATTATGGTTGGGAATTAAGGCAATGCAATCGAAACGAATACGCCGGCATGATCGGATACGCTCGGCTGGCTTGGATCGACAACAGTATTGAAAACAACCCGGCTTTCGCGGATGGTTTTGGGTTGATTCATAAAAATATAATCGACGCGCCGGGCCGATCCTCCTGCATCTAATGTGGAAACTTCCACTGTGCAATGGGCATCGGGTTGTTTTGGATGGGCACATAAACTGTCCAATGGTTTATTCTGCGCATAGGCATCGATGAAACCCGCATTGATGATCCTGTCGTAAAAAGGCCGCTCTGGAAAAGGATCGATGCGGAATCGGTCGATATTGAAATCTCCTCCCAAAACCGCAAGGTTGCCGGGAGGGAAAGAGGCTTCCACTTTACCGATGAAGGGCAGTAATTCCTCCACCTGAGCACCGAATTCATCCACGGTACATGCCGAACAAAGGTGAGTATTGTAAACGTTCAGTAACTTATAATTAGGAATGTTGATACGCGTCATCATAACATTGCGCGGTAATTTAATGTCATGCCCTCGAAAATTCAATTCGGTAGCGTGGGGCAATCGCTTGGTCACGCGATAATCGATTTCGCAACGGCTCAATATGGCATTCGCAACACCTAGCACCCCGGGCAATCCAATTTCAAAAGCCGTGTATAAATCATAATCGCGCTTGCGAGCACGCAGCTTTTTCTGCAGATCCTCTGCACTATTGTCAGTTTGAACCAGCGCACCACCAGCCACTTCCTGCAGCAAAATAATATCAACCGGAGTTTTTTCAGCAAATTCAGCGATCGCCTCGAGGCGCTGATCACGAGTATCTGTCTCTTTGAACAGCACATTGATCGACAGGACATTCAAATGACCG
Organism: Nitrosomonas sp. JL21; assembly: GCF_009833095.1. GTDB lineage: Bacteria > Pseudomonadota > Gammaproteobacteria > Burkholderiales > Nitrosomonadaceae > Nitrosomonas. The sequence continues at coordinate 86,032 of NZ_QRCB01000028.1, read as the reverse complement.
CGACTGGCCACATCATTACACTGAACCAATGGTTCGCTGCCGCCGCCACCTTTTTTGGCGCAACCGGATAATACCGATATGCTGAACAACGCTATCAGGAAAATTTTTCGCATATGAACCTCCTCATGATGCATGGGTTACGCCGAACTCTGATAAAGATCAATCTCAGAAAAGCCGGAAAAAATGCCCCTCTCGAATTTGCCAAGCCGTTCACAATTAGGTTCTACTGTTCATTGAACATTCTTGAACTACGCGTTTGAACCCAATTACGGCTTTCTGTTCGCTCGCTACTTTTCAGTAGCTACTTTACATCGAATACTTCAATTAGTTGCCAAAGCCGCAGAGGAAGCCCCTCTAATACGCACGGGCATATCTTTCGTTTCCAACAAAAATGCCAGACGCAAACTCACCCACTTACGCGCGGGCATTTCTAATGAACGATAGCTCCAGATCGAGATCGGAATGACCAAAATTGCTAAGCAGATGACAAAAATGATCGACCCAATCACACTACTTTGCACCGGCAGCCCAGTATAGGCTTCCCAATCCTCCTGAGCAATGAATTTGAGAAGGTAATGCCACATATAAATGGAATACGAATATATCCCGATCGTATGAAGATACCGATTAGCCAACCAACGGCATACCCAACCGCGGTCTTCCCAGGTCAACAGAACAATTAAAGCCATCAAAGCGATGGAGAGAACGTCCGCCATACCGTAATGCAATGATGATAGAAGCGCAGCTATGGCCGAGAACTGAAGGCATGTAAGCCATTTTCCAGACAAATCAGAAACTATGTGACGCCCCAGGAATAGCAGGATACCGATCGAAAAAGCGGATGCAGCCCGAACGACCGAAAGACGGAAATTGTCATCGATATCGATACCGGTAGCCAGAGAGAATCCATAATATAACAATACGATACACGCTAATGCGAGTAGCGCCAGCTTGCGGACTGGCCCCTCCATTGCCAATAGTGCTGCAAATATCAAATAACAAAAAAATTCGGTGCTCAACGACCATGACGGCAAGTTCCAAGTCACCCAATCAAACATCCCCCAGGCATGAATCAGAAAAAGATTAGCAATCAAGGACTCGACATCTCGGAACGACCCATCGAACAAGCAACAGAAGACGTCATTTTTATTCCAGCTCACCAATGAAATCATTGTAAAAAATAAGAATACCACTAGCAACGATATGAAGTGCAAAGGATAGATTCGCGCGAAGCGTGCAATGAGATAACGAGTAATATCGCTCACCGGCCGGCGCTCGGGATGTTCAATACCATAGATATAGGACAGTATGAAGCCGCTGAGAATAAAGAAAAAATCAACCCAGAGATAGCCTTTCAACAGAAAAAAAGTCACCTCATCAGGATCTATTGATGCATGAAAAAAAGATCGAAAATGGACAAGGACGACAATTAACGCTGCCACACCGCGAAGCGAGGTATGCGAGCGAATCTCGTTGATGTGTGATAGTGACGTCATAAATAAAACCTCTTCTGTGATAAAGGACCTTCGCTCTTCAAGCCAGGTCAATTGATCTGCTTTGAAAAAAATATCAGCTACAAATTGATTTGACAGCTATCGAAGTGAATCGAGTACTATCGGAGTGGGCCTAACTTCAATTTTGCTGTGAAATTAGAATGCTGATGAACATATTCAGGAATACCGGCAATAAAATCGCTTCCAGGATAACCGCTTAATGATTAGCAATGGTAATTACATACCATGCTCCCGACGTTAGAGAGTGGAGATATGGCAAAGAGTTCTCACAGCCATTTTGAATTGAATACGACTTTCCGACTTACCAAGACTTCCATCCAGAATGATGAATATCACCCTCGTGTTCAGCCTTACTGACTTACCACTTTACTACTACTCTCCTTAACCAGTTGAGATATTAACTCAACATTGCCGCCAATAACAACCCACCTCCTACTTTCTTCACCATATTTCCGTATTCATGGGCTGCCTGATAGCTAGCTGGTGAAATCTCCTACTGCCGGTAGGAGTAATGATTGGGGTAGAAATTTTAGCGTTGCATGAAACACAGCAGGTTACAAAATGAAATCACCGGCATCGAGCGTAATCAAGCCCGTCAACCGGATTGTCATATCGGCAACTTGATTGCCGTCGATATCAAACAATATATTGGTTGTATTGGCTGGAGCATTTTTCAACCATCGCACTTCGGCACCGGTACCGGTAAATGCCGAATTTCCTCGAAAACTGAAGGCGGCGTTACCTGCTGCGGCGCCATTCGCATCAATCGCAGCCACATCGATATCATCCACGCCATGGACGAAATCCTTGATCACGTCGAATTGGCTGTTGCTCTGATTTATCGCAGTATAGACAAAGTCATCCGCGCCACTGCCGCCGATCAGAGTATCTCCTCCCATTCCACCGATTATTCTGTCTGCGCCGCCCATTCCGTTGAGCACGTCATTGCCGCCATTCCCGGTGAGTACATTGGCTGTCCAATTCCCTATAATGGTATCAACACCGCTACCTCCGCTCGCATTCTCAATCAAGGCGCCATTGGCAATCGTAAATCCTCCGCTGATGCCCTCCGTCATCGACAGGAAGCCCCCGCCGCCCACCGCATGCTGGAGTGTCGCGGGGCGTAAGTCGATGATGGAAGATTTCACCGATGTGTTGCGGATCGTATCCACTCCTCCCGTATCCCACAGACACGAAAAAAATGTCCCGGCCGCGTTCCCTGAAGGAAGCGTATATACATCATTACCACTCCGATAGCCGGTATTGGCACCATACAAAAACTGTAATGCAGCAATATCGAAAGCCATCGGTGTACCTTCATACCCATACTTCCAGATAACCGTTGGATCAAGCGGACCGGTTGGCGCCGTCTGCCAGCCGTCGTTGTAGCTCATCATCGTATAAACGCCCTGATTGAGATTGAAATCCCCATAATCTCCAAACGGATCAATCACACCTTGAAAGTTAGGCCGACCGCCGCCTCCGGCATCATGCGGATGTTTTAGTCCTACGGCATGACCAAGCTCATGAATAAACGTAGTAAAATCATAACCACCCTGGCGAAGACTGGAATAATCACTTGAAGAATACACATCAAAATTGATGATCGCGGCTCCTTGCTGGTTTACCGCAGGCCCGACATCCTCGCCGGGAGGAATGGAATTGCCCAGCGCCCCGCCTACTGCAGCATTATTGGCTGCCCCAACGATGATGTCGGCATCGGCCTGATTCACTGCGGTCATGAATGTGATATTACAAACATTCGAGATCAATTGCATGGCCTGCTGGAATGCGGCAATTTCATTCGGAGCAGTATGCGCCGTAACAGCAGTGCCCCCGAAATCGAATATTTCATTACCACCCTTGCCGGCGATATATACCTTTAAACGCGTCCCGGCAGCAGGATCATTCCAATGATTACCCCAGAGCAGGCCATTGACATAAGAATTGCCAGAAAATGGACTGGCCACCGGATTGGAAAATGGCATACATCGAGTTCCTTTTATTGTTATTACTGATTGTTTATTGCTCAGCTATCAATTCATTGTAGCTCACAAGCTACGCAACAAGTGTTCACTAACCCACAGAACCTTCAAAAATCATGCTTTGATCATGAAACTGTCTCTTAACTGATTACTTTAAGCGTTTGCGAATGTTAACGAGAAATAACAAGATCACCGTAAGAAATTGCATCAATAAGTCCAGGGCTGATTTATTGCCTTACCATGACAAATATGCTATACGTGCTTGTGGCAAGAAATTAAACGGTAACAGTTATTGTTATGGTTAAACCGTACAAAGGAGACTTTTATGATTCAAGGAAAACAATTAACAGTAGCAATTGCGGTATGTGCAGCTTTTCTTTCAGGCAATGCGCTTGCATTTGATAAGGATTTTCATCCCAATCACAAAATTATCGATAGAGAAAGTATTGGACCGAATTTCAAATCTGATTTGATTATCGATAAAGAGAAGGCTGCCAAGGAAAAAACGGCTGAAGAAGGCATGAGATTGCCATCGGGAGTGAACCCTCAAAATCCTTCTGGATCAAATCCAAATAGCAGAATCGGATCTGATCGCAAATGAAATTGTAGAGATGTCGATGTGAATCGAACATAGCATTTTCGCAATCAAAGGCCAGATACTTTATCTGGCTTTTTTGTTTTGGATTTACCAGGAACAACTTCTAGTAAACTTATGAAAGATAATACCGCAACGAAACATTCGGAAGCGAATACGCAATCAGTCAACCCCAATGTGGGTTGGCATTTTGATCACAGTTACGAACGCTTACCCGATTACTTCTATGCACGCCTGACTCCGGTACCCGTTCAAGCACCTCAGGTGGTGGTACTCAATCATGCGCTGGCTGCATCGCTCGGATTGAACCTTCGTGTGCTGTCTGAGCAGGAAACCGCAGCGTTATTCTCAGGGAATGTCTTGCCTGATCCTGCGCATCCAATTGCCCAAGCCTATGCGGGGCATCAGTTCGGACATTTCACGATGCTCGGCGACGGGCGTGCGATATTGTTGGGCGAACACTTGACTCCAACTGGAAAGCGGTTTGATATTCAATTCAAGGGCTCTGGTCAAACACCCTTTTCCCGGCGTGGAGACGGTCGTGCTGCGCTTGCCCCAATGTTGCGCGAATATATCGTCAGTGAAGCCATGCACGCATTAAATATCCCCACCACCCGAAGCCTTGCGGTAGTCAAGACAGGGGAATGGGTGATGCGAGAAAAACCATTGCCCGGTGCCATTCTTACACGTGTAGCGGCAAGCCATATTCGTGTCGGCACTTTTCAATATGCAGCAGGACAAGGAAACGACACAGCCATCAAAATATTGGCCGATTATGTCATTCAACGACACTATTCTGATCTGAAGGATGCTGAGAATCCGTACTTGTCCCTCTTGAATCACGTCATTGAACGACAAGCCTCGTTGGTCGCGCAATGGATGCTGGTTGGTTTCATTCACGGTGTGATGAATACCGATAATATGAGTATCAGTGGCGAGACCATCGATTATGGTCCTTGCGCATTCATCGACAGCTACGACCCCACTACTGTGTTCAGCTCGATTGATCAGCACGGTCGCTATCGCTATAGCAATCAACCGCTGATGGCGCAATGGAATCTTGCGCGTTTTGCGGAAACTTTGCTGCCATTGCTCGATTCCTCGCAGGATAAAGCAGTAGCATTAGCGGAAGAAGCCATTCATGCATTCCCACAACACTACCAGAACCAATGGATATCAGGTATGCGGAGAAAATTAGGATTATTGAATGAAGAAGCTGGAGATGCAGAGCTCATCGCCACTCTATTGAATTGGATGACCCAGCAAAAAACTGATTATACGAATCTTTTTCGTGCATTAAGTGCTGATGGGCCAGCGGAGGAAATTGCACCTCATAATGCAGAATTCTTGACCTGGCATGCTAAATGGAAATCAAGATTATTACGCCAGCCCGGCTCAATGGATAACGTCCATCACATCATGCAGCAAAGCAACCCTGCGATCATACCCCGTAATCATCGGGTTGAAGAGGCCTTATCAGCAGCTTCGGACCACGGCGATCTTTCTCCAATGAAACGGTTGCTGGCAGCAGTAGCCGATCCATTTGCCGATCTACCCGAATTTAATGATCTACGCACTCCCCCTGCGCCTTCAGAGCGCATCTATCAAACATTTTGCGGAACCTAGGAACTAATATTGGGATGGAGAATATCGATGGCCATTACGCTGAATCACACGATTGTGCCCTGCATCAATAAAATTGACTCTGCTAAATTCTATAGCCGGATATTTGGATTCGAATATATCGGTGCATTTTCGCATTTCATCGTAGTGCGTGTGAATGATACGTTGAGCCTGGATTTTGACGACCGCGAAACCTTTCAATCCTTACATTATGCGTTTAAAGTCTCTGAGCATGAGTTTGATGAAATTTTTTCACGTATTCAAGCCGAAAAAATCACCTATGGCAGCGGTCCTGCTCATGATGATGATGGTTCGATCAATCACAATTATGGCGGCCGTGGCGTTTATTTTCGCGATCCGAATGGCCATTTACTGGAAATGCTGACGGAAGATTACGTCATTCCTGAACAATGAAGCTATTAGAGATATGCATTATTTACTCTCTTCTTGTGACACCTCTTTCTGTTTCTTCCACTTGTCGTAACATTCAAGACCGCAATAATACACAATATAATCGGTAGCTTTCACACTGGTAGCTTCAGATATCGGTATTTCTTTCAAACACACTTCGCACGCTACTTTTTCCGGCTCAATTATTTTCTTTTGATCAATCATTTCAGACTCTCCCAAACACTATAACAGCACCATTCACTTCAAAAACTGATCAGAACTCACCTCTTAACGAGGAGGAGGTGGCGGCGGATTCCCAGATGGCGGTGGCGGTGGCGTAAAATTTGCCGGAGGGTTCGAAATTCTCGGACTCACAGGTCTATTGACAGGCTGATCACTGGTAATTTTACCCGACACCGGAACCCGATGGCCTTTTGCATACATGCATTGTATGTAGCTGATATCATAGCGTTGCTGATTCACATAACCGGATGAGGAAGCAGTGCCTGAACCGACGACACTGCCGGCTAAAAGACCTGTTCCGGCGCCAATGGCGGCACCTGATCCTCCTGCAATGGCAGCGCCGGCAGCCGCGCCAAGTCCGGTTCCGATCGCAGCACTTTCGAGACCACTTGCTTGAGAAGCTTGTCGGGAAGTGACTCCGCCTATTTGCTGATAAGCATAAGCTTTACATTCATAGTCATCAGCCCGAAACTGATCAAAGCTTTTACCCGCGCCAGGCAAGGTCATCACACTAGGTCCGGTCGGGATATGAACACAAGCTCCTACCAGTCCAGTCATTAATAAAAACGATAGCGCTCTTGGTGTATACATTTTTTAATGGCCTCTTTGTACTTATTGTCCTGGTGGTTGAGGAGAAACCGGCAACCACCCACCTGGGCAATCTTTGACATAAGGATAATAACCATCCGGATTCCGGCAATAATACCAATAGTTGGTTGGCTGGGGCGTTCGCTGAGTTTCTTGTTGAATGTAAACAGGAGGCGTCGAAGGAACAATCACAGTCGGTGGGTAGGAGTACATGGGAGGATAATAATAGGGGTAACCATAACCCCCAAACCCATACCGGTTAAATCCATAACCTCCATAACCTCCATAACCATACCCGCCATAAAACCCGGGACCGTAATAACCCAAACCGAGACTGAAGCGACTGTGGCCATGCGCTTCTAGTCCTCCACTCCCTAGCACCAGACATAACGCAGTAATTGCAAAAATCCATTGACTACTTTTCATCGTCGCTCCACCCAAATGATAGATATATCGTTTAGACTAAGACACTCTCATACAATTCCATATCCACGGCATATTGATGAAACCACTCATCGACGAAGACATTCAGAAAACGATGGTGAGGAGCAAGTTAAATCAAATCCCAACATAGCATGATCAAATACAGAAGTTTTTCAGTGCTTCCCTGAAATTCAAATTGATTTATTCAGTTGCAACCTCGATACTTCAATTCCATGAACGATACTACAAATCCACCCAAAACCGCATCTGAACCCAAAAAAACAAAACCCCGCCCGAAGCGTAAACACCTCTCTCGATCACGCAGTCATCCTGATGAAAGTACATTGAAAACAAGAATCAGGAAAAAGCGATCCCTTGGATTTCAGCATAAACTACTGTTGAGCAGTATTGAAATCTTCAGCTTGGGAATCACAGCGGTTTGCGTCATCATCATGCTGGTGGGCTATTTTGCAGAGCGGTTTTCAGGCACCACCTTTCTTGCTCATGTATTGCCATTTGCGAGTGGCATTTTGCTACTAATCACAATTATCAGTTTATTACTGATCGGCTGGTGGAAATTGAGAAAATGGTCGCAACCCCATGCAGAGCTTTTGGCACCGACCCTATCGATAATCGTCGTTTTATCGACACTCTGGCTCATCAATCACGATCAATTCACACAGGCATATGGGCATTTTCGTACGTTGGTCGGCGGCAAGGCAGAAGCAGGTCGTATTACCGTCGCTCACCAAGTGTATGCTGCCTATCGACGACATGATTCAACCCAATTGCAGACAATGATCAATCGCTCATCGGAATTTCGATCCGCTATAAATGATGCGGCGCAGGCATTTAAAATCGATGTACATTTATTACTCGGTATCGCAGCCACCGAGTCCTCTTTTATACCCAGAAGCAGTCACGACGGAGGTCGTGGGTTGTTTCAGATTACTCGCATCCCCGAAATTGTTTTATCGCAGGCCCGCAAATATCTTGGCAATGAAAAAATTTCGCTCGAAAACCATCGACATAACGCCTTTGTGGCAGCAGCAACGTTTAAACATTATCTGGCAGAAATGAAAAATGATCTTTTTCTGGGATTGCTCGCTTATAACATCGGCCCCGCCAATGGAGGACTGCGCTTCATCATGCAGCAATATGACGCTACCGATTTCGCAACCATTCAGCCTTACCTGCAAACATTGCCTCGCGATTACCCAATCCGCGTACTTTCTTATGCACTGGCTTTTCGACTCTGGCACAAGGAAGGAAAATTATTAGCTTATGAAGAAGGGAACAACGCAGCACGTATCCAACGGATAGGAATACCGGGATTATTCACAGGATTTTAATTCCAATATAATCAATTAATTATAACTCACATAGTATGTCATGAATGGGACATCATCTGACTCGAAAGTTGAAGAATGTAGCCAAATAACAACATCCAATGTGAGAAGCACGATTTTATGACCTGCGCTATCAAATTACCGCTCATTCCGATGAATTGACAGATAAACTACCCGTTTTTACTACCAAGCCCAACTCGAGGCAAAACATATCCGATTCCTTACCTGATAACATCCTACTTTTCCGATAAAAATGTAGGATATTTTCCATTTGAAATGAGTATGTTTGACCCATGACAATTGTTGAACCAGAGCCTATAGTTAAAATTTTAAGTAAGTGTTATTTATCACTGTATAAAACGCTCTCAAAGGATATTTTATGAGCTTAATAAAAAAACAATTTTTTTGCCTAACAGCAGAGCTGAATCAAATTTTCACGATGTTTGAATGCCATACGGAGAATTAATGATTCTCGGGTTAATTTCAATTTCAGGAGCTTTAATGATGTTCAATGATTTTCTTTTAGGACAAAGGAACCGGTGCTTAAATTTTTTTATGTCTACGGTTTTAACATTTTTCCTATTCACTACTCATTTTTCTGCTGCAATCGCCTCAGATGCGCATTTAAAAGGCGTATTTGGACCTCTTCATAATTGGCCTATCATTCCTATCGCGATGATGCTCATGCCGGATGGACGCGTTTTTGCTTATGGAACAACTCCTGCAGGGGTGCAAAACGGCCTCATGCATTACGCCATTTGGAGCCCAACAGCAGGTACCGGTTCTAACGCTTTTCAGACATTACCGAACATAACTCAGACAGATATCTTCTGTGCTGCGCAAGCGCATATTCCCGATACGGGAGAGGCTCTGCTTGTTGGAGGGGATGCACGAGTCAACACCCTGCGAAACTATGCCAACAGCGATGTCAATATTTTTGATCCAGCCACGGATTCTTTGATACGTCAAAGCCAACAAATGGCATACAAACGCTGGTATGCAACCCTGGTGACACTACCCACCGGCGATCATGCAGTACTTGGAGGTCGGAATGATCGGCTCTTTGCAGGCTCCCCAACCATTCCGGCTACTGTTGCCACCTATTCGCCTACCCCTGAGGTACGTTCTAAAAACGGACAATGGCGAACGCTCAGCACTGCAACCAGTGATATTGCCTATGGGAAACTCGGTGGAGAGTCATGGAACTATCCACGAGCATGGGTAAAACCTCAAGGAGAAATATTCGTTTTGACAGGCTCGGGGTTCATGTTCAAGTTGAATACCGCTGGAACAGGCACACTTACGAAATACACAGCATCGATTCCTGCAGGGCAAGCATTCTTGCCCACCATCATGTTTTCTCCAGGACGCGTGCTCTCTGTTCGTAAGAACCGCTTATCCTTTGTGGTGGATATCAATGGAGCAGGTCAGCCGGTTGCAACTGCATCCGGAAATCTGGCTTATGATCGTCAATACGGCAATCTTACTGTATTACCCGATGGTCGGGTATGGGCCAACGGAGGTTCATCCACTGGCAACGATCTAGGGGGGATGGTGCTCGAATCTGAACTCTGGAATCCCGCTACTAATACCTGGATGCCTGCAGCAATTGCAGCGACAGCAAGGCTTTACCATTCAACGTCACTCTTACTAATGGATGGAACAGTCGTTACCGGAGGGGGGGGGGCTCCCGGCCCGTTAAAACAACTCAACGGTGAAATTTATTATCCTCCTTACTTGTTCAAAACCGATGGCAGTGGAGAGTTCGCTCCTCGGATGGAAATTACCGATGCGCCAACTTCATCAATTGGTTGGAACCAGAATTTTTCCGTCGAAGCTACAGGCAACATCACCCGCGTCACCTTAGTCCGCGCAGGTGCCGTTACTCATACATTGAACAATGAAGCACGCTTCTTCGATTTGTCAGTCCCCCAAGCTGGTAACACGGTAACGGTTCGTACTCCTTTGAATGCGAATATCGCACCGCCGGGATTTTATATGCTCTTTGTTTGGGATGCAGCAGGAGTGCCTTCCATTGCTCGAATGATACAGATTGGTTAAGGAAACATAAATAATTGCCTTCTTGTGTGGACTACACAACACCCAGACAAGAAGGTATTCTTCCATTCAGACACTGCAAAAATTCAAAAAAGCTCAGGTTTACTTTTTCAACTACATTATCGTAAAGAAAATTCGAAATTGAGATTGACCTAATCAGCTTAAGTCCATGAATTGGATAAAAAACATATTAAAGATGAACAGATCATTAGCTAAAATTCAAGATTGAAGCTGCTATTTTGGTGCAGCATCATTTTCACGACATTCAGATGGCTGTTAATTTAGCATATTCAAGTAATAACCATTTCGTTCCTACTTGATCAAAATTGACTTGGACACGCGCATCGCTGCCGCTACCTTCACAATGGGTAATCACCCCCGCCCCAAATTTGGCATGTACTACGTTTTGCCCTATTCTCCAACCATGACTGGAAAATTTCGGCGAATCCCATGAAGGAGTTGACTGATTGGCTCGCGCATCATGAGAACTGAAATTCATCCGCGGCAAAGATTGCAACCATTTCACACAGCTGGCAGGTATTTCATCGAGAAACCGCGATGCGACGTGATAGCGGAGCTGACCATGCAACATTCGACTTTGTGCAAAACTTAAATATAACCGGCGGCGAGCACGAGTCATCGCTACATACATCAACCGCCTTTCCTCGGCGATGCCATTGATTTCATTAAGACTGTTCTCATGAGGAAACAGCCCTTCTTCTAATCCGCTCAAGAATACACTGTGGAACTCCAGTCCCTTGGCCGAATGAACGGTCATTAGCTGTAATGCGTCTTGGCCGCTCCCTGCCTGATGCTCGCCCGCTTCCAACGACGCATGCGCCAGGAACTCCGCCAGACTATCCATCTCGGCTTCGTGTACGAAACTAGTGGCTGCATTGATCAATTCGTTCAAATTTTCCAATCGTTCAGCACTTTCGCGTTCCTTGGAATAATGTGCCAATAACTCACTATGTTCCAGTATGTATTCGACGATCTGCGGCAATGGCAATGCATCACAATTCTGCCGCATCAGCAGGATCAAATGAACAAACTTGGCAATTCCCTTAGCGGATTCAAACGAAGCGCGTAGTACAGCTTCTTCGCCGCCACATTTTTTCACTGCCGCCTCCCACAAGCTGATACCGTGCGTTTTAGCATCATCCAGCAACTGTTCGAGACTACGCGCACCAATGCCGCGAGCTGGAAAATTGATCACGCGCAATAACGCACTATCATCATTCGGGTTAGCGATCAGACGCAGATAAGCCAACGCATGCTTGATTTCCTGGCGATCGAAGAAACGCATTCCGCCATATACCCGGTAAGGTATTGCGGCATTGAACAAGCTATGTTCGAGCACCCGCGATTGCGCATTCGAACGATAGAGTAACGCCATGTCGGATAAGGCCACACCTTCTGCATGCAGAGACTTGACTTCATCAACAATGAACGCAGCTTCATCGAAATCGTTCGGGGCATTATAGATCCGCAAAGGCTCGCCCTTTCCCTCGGCAGTCCAGAGGTTCTTACCCAATCGGTCGCTGTTATTCTCGATCAGGGCATTGGCCGCATCGAGAATATTGCCATGCGAGCGATAATTCTGTTCCAGCCTGATAATGTTGCTAATACCAAAATCACGCTCAAAATCTCTCATGTTACCGCTATAGGCACCACGGAAGGCATAAATGCTTTGATCATCATCCCCGACCACACACACCGCCGCAGCATGACCAGTGCCTGCGCCGGCTAATAATTTTAACCATGCATATTGCAAGGTGTTGGTATCTTGGAATTCGTCCACTAGAATATACCGGAAGCGTTCCTGATAATGATGACAGAGGGTCTCGTTTCGGCTCAGCAATTCATAACTCCGCAGCAATAACTCAGCAAAATCTACAGCGCCTTCTTTCTGACATTGCTGCTCATACAGTTGATAAAACTCGAGCATGCGGCGTGAAAACGCATCGTCGACAGTCACATAGGCAGCACGTAACCCTGCTTCCTTGGCATCATTGATGAACCATTGCACTTGGCGAGGTGAAAATCTTTTTTCATCTATCGACAACTCTTTCAGAATACGCTTGATCATTGCTAACTGGTCAGCAGAATCAAGAATCTGGAACGTCGCTGGCAACCCAGCCTCTTGATGATGCGCGCGCAACATGCGGTGACACAAACCATGAAATGTTCCGATCCACATGCCCCGAGGGTTGATCGGCAGCATGGCAGAAATTCGCGTCAACATCTCCTTTGCGGCCTTATTGGTAAAAGTAACCGCCAGGATGCTGTGCGGGCTTGCCAAGCCTGATTGAATCAGATAAGCGATCCGGGTGGTGAGTACGCGCGTTTTACCACTGCCGGCACCGGCCAGTATCAATATTGATTGGTGCGGTACCGTGATCGCTTCCAGCTGAGGTTGATTGAGACCAGAAAGCAGTGAAGTCATATCATCACCGGGAAACGAAGGGGTTAACCATGACGAAATACCGTCAAGGGTAAAAACTTATTGTTGATTAATTCAGAATCCGATACATCCGTAGGTACCGACTATCGCGATTCATGAATTAACCGAGCTTTGGAAGCTGTTATGACTTACTTTTGGCAACAATATCAAGAATCAACGGTGTCAGAATGAGTTCAATCGCCATCCCCATTTTTCCGCCTGGAACGACAATAGAATTCGGGCGAGACATGAAAGAATCATGAATCATATTCAACAGAAAAGGAAAGTCCGCCATTTCAGGATTTCTAAAACGGATGACCACGAAGCTTTCATCCAGTGTCGGGATTTCGCGCGCAATAAACGGATTGGACGTATCGACCGTCGGTACGCGCTGAAAATTGATATGCGTGCGAGAAAACTGCGGCGTAATGTAATGAACATAATCATGCATGCGCCGCAAAATGGTATGAGTCACGGCCTCGGCAGAATACCCTCGTGCATTCGTATCGCGGAATATTTTCTGAATCCATTCCAGATTCACGATTGGCACCACGCCAACCAGCAAATCGACATACCGTGCGAGATCTGCGGTGTCACTTTTTGCTCCGCCATGCAGGCCTTCATAAAATAACAAATCAGAGCCAGATGGAATCGGCGACCATGGTGTGAATGTCCCGGCTTTTTGTTGCCAGGGCTTCGCTTCTTCATCATTATGCAAGTACAGACGCGTTTGACCGCCGCCACTCTCGCCATATTCTTTGAACAGAGCTTCCAGCTTCTCGAATTCATTCGCTTCCGGGCCGAAATGACTGATCGGGCGGCCTCCATCTTTTTCGGATTCTGCTACCGCTTGTTTCATGGATTCACGATCATAGCGATGGAAGCTATCACCTTCCACAATGGCGGCTTTCAGCTTCTTCCGGCGAAAAATATGCTCAAAGCTGGATTTTACCGTTGAAGTGCCTGCGCCTGAAGATCCGGTAACGGCGATAACCGGGTGTTTTTGCGACATTCTTATTTTCTCCTAATGATTAATAATAGTTATTGAATTTTGAACCCATATGATACCTGCTTTCTACTCATCTTTGGCAGAGGTAATTGGCCCTTTCTCATCCAGATTCACTCAACCTCATTAACCACCTTATCAAATGGGAAATAACTCAGTATCATATGGGCAAAACGTTATCATTGAAATCTCATCGTGGATTAGCCTCTAGTTATCAATCTTCAGGAAACTCTGCAAAAGACAAGAGCGCCGACTCAAAGAAGGCGAAATCGAGTAAAAAATGCAATCAGCATGGAATGAAAGAGCATTTTGAAAAGGATTTCAACGCAGAATGATCGAGTGCAGTCATTTTTTAGAGTCCCATAAAAAAACTGCCCGGTGATTTCTCAGTACTAACTGCGATTCGACTTTAAAAAATATAGGAGAAAAACTGTGCATCCGATTGTACCGATTATTATGACCATAGGCGCGATTCTATTTTTTGTTGGAATAGCTGTTCAAGCCAGGCTGGGCGTGCAACGAATCGATATCGTCAAATTACGTGGCAAGGAATACAAATTGTGGAAATTCGTGGCGGCAATGGTGGGCTCTGGCGTGGCGCTGATCATGATATCTGTATTGATTCCCAGATATATTTCTTATCAACCCGAACCCGATTCCCAAGCGCATCAAGCGATACTGTCCAGTAATCAGAAATATGAATTGGAGTCGACCCTTTCCCGCTTGAATCTTAATAACGAAGCCATGAAGACTGCCATCAACCGGTTTCAAGTAGAGTATCAGGAAGCAGCTCAGCGCGGTGATAATAATACGATGGATTTACTGATCCTAGAATTTGCTTACAGAATCAGAAACGAGCTGCAGACCAGAAATTATCCAGAAAATCAAATTGAACGTGAGGCGGAAAGAATGACCAGTATCCTGAAACAGACCATCAATCAGAAAGAATAGCAATATCAGGGAAGCTCTGAAAAACTCCTGAGAGTTGGGTAAAATCATCTTCTCCCATTAATCATTGAGGATTTACCATGAAAAAAACCCTTCAAGCACTGCTTGTTCTGTTCCTAATGGCGCTGATAATTCCGAGTACCGCAATGGCTAGCCAGTATCCTGACAAAGTCGTCGAAAAACTGGGTAATGGTCTTGCCAACGCCGTGACCGGCGTCGGAGAATTACCAAAAACAATCATGATCATTAGTAGAAGAGATGGTGCTGTGCAGGGTATGACCATCGGCTTTCTGACGGGTATCGTTAATACCATCGGCCGTTCCCTGAGTGGCGCGTTCGATATCGCAACTTTTTTCATTCCGACGACCCCGTTTGTCAAACCTGCGTTCATCTGGGATGACTTCAACCGTGAAACAACATTTGTTGAAGCGCACATGCGGTAGTTATCCGATGATTCTAAGGCATTGATTTATAGAACCCATTCATTCAGTTTTCAAGCTTAGGATATACTTCAATGATATAAAGCAGACCGCCAAACGGCGTTCTGCTTTTTATTGAGCCCCTCTCTCATCACGATCACAACGCCTCAGATGGGAAGAAATTCCGTAGTAGATTTTCCAATTACGCCAGTATTCTTCTTATTGGCAGGCTTTGCATCGTTAAAATCCGCAGATTTCAAGCACAGCTTTATAGCTTGCACGAAAGCAACATTCCTCCACTCACGCTGCCGTGTGATTTGGAATTTCCGGTATCGTTTTATCACTTTAGGACAATGATTATTAAGAATAAAAAAATATTTGAATAAAATAACCGAAAATACCGGGAAAATTCATCGTATCTCTCAAAATGAATGTCGCGACGGTATGCTACCTTCTCTCCCATCATCTGCCATCAATGCTTAATCATTACATTCCTGGGAGTCAGTACGATGCTCGTTATTGTCGGTTACATTATCATTATCGTTTCAGTTTTTGGTGGTTTTGCATTAGCCGGGGGGCATATCGCTTCATTATGGCAGCCTGTTGAGCTTATCATGATTGGAGGCGCCGCAATCGGCGCATTCATCGTGGGTAATTCAAGCAAAGCGCTTAAAGCGACTCTGAAAGCCCTGCCGACAGTTTTCAAAGCTTCCAAATATACCAAGGCACTGTACATGAACGTCATGACACTGCTTTATGAGGTGTTGGGAAAAATTCGCAAGGAAGGGCTGATGTCCATTGAAGCCGATGTAGATGATCCTACGAATAGCGCCATTTTTTCCAAGTATCCGGATATCTTGGCCGATCACCATATTACAGAATTCATTACCGACTATTTGCGATTAATGGTGGGCGGCAATCTCAATTCGCTGGAAATTGAAAGCCTCATGGATAGCGAACTGGAAACCCATCATCAAGAAGGCGAAGTGCCTATCCATGTGGTCGCGAAATTGGGCGATGGATTGCCTGCTTTCGGTATTGTGGCTGCAGTCATGGGGGTGGTGCATACCATGGAGTCTGTTCACTTGCCTCCCGCCGAACTCGGTATTCTGATTGCAGCAGCCTTGGTCGGTACTTTCCTGGGAATTTTGCTGGCGTATGGATTTGTCGGGCCGCTTGCCGGCAAACTGGAACATAATCTGCACGAATCCAGCAAATTGTATGAATGCATCAAAATCACCCTGCTGGCCAATTTGAACGGTTATTCACCCGTTCTTGCTGTCGAATTTGGTCGCAAAGTACTGTTTTCCACTGAAAGACCTTCATTCATGGAATTGGAGGAACACGTCAAGCAAAGTAAATCAAAATAATCAATTAAAACAACCGTTCAATTTAATGTGTGAGGTTAGTCATGGCTGATGATCTTTCTCAGCGCCCTATAGTCATCAAGCGGATCAAGAAAGTGGCCGGCGGCCACCATGGCGGCGCATGGAAAATCGCCTACGCCGATTTCGTGACCGCCATGATGGCTTTCTTCCTGCTCATGTGGCTGCTCGGATCGACAACCAAGGCGCAATTGAAGGGAATCTCCGACTATTTCAAAACCCCATTGAAAGTAGCCATGTCCGGCGGCTCGGGGAGCGGAGACGCTACCAGCATTATCAAAGGTGGTGGTACCGATATTACCCGCCAGGACGGTCAGGAAAAAAAGGCCATCGAGGAATATAAAATCGATGATAAAACCAGGGAAATCTTGAGAGAACGCGCTGAACGAATGAAATTGGAAGGACTGAAGAAGAGGATCGAGCAAGCCATTGAAGCGAATCCCGCCCTAAAAAAATTTGAAAACCAATTGTTATTGGATATCACGACCGAAGGATTGAGAATCCAAATCGTCGATGAACAGAATCGACCAATGTTCGCCTTGGGCAAAGCCGAACTGCAGCCTTATACCAAAACCATCTTGCGTGAGATCGGTAAAATGCTCAATGACGTAAGCAATAAAATAAGCCTTTCAGGACATACCGATGCCAAGCCGTTTCCTGCGGGAGATAAAGGATTCAGCAACTGGGAACTCTCCGCCGACCGTGCCAATGCCTCGCGCCGTGAACTCGTTGCAGGCGGCATGGATACAGAGAAAGTTCTTAAAGTGGTCGGTTTATCCTCGGCCGTATTATTCGACAAAATCGATCCGCTGAATCCGGTCAACCGCCGAATCAGTATCGTCGTTCTGAACGAAAAAGCCGAAAAAGCAGTGACCATGGACAACCCATCCGTCGATATCGATGTGCAGGATGAGCCTGATAAAGAGTTATTGCAAACACCCTAAAATATTTTCCCTTGAATGATCGTCCTGAGTGATTGAGATGCTGCGATTCAAAAATTCATCGTTGATGGCATTGTCGATTCAAATCGCTTCAACGCTCGTCGTGCTCGCGTTCATGATCTTCCAGTCATTTTTGACATTCAGCTTATTCGAATGGGCAACTCTGCAAGGCCTTCTGGCAAGCCTAGTTAGTTTTTTGGCGCGCATGCCTTTGTGGTGGATACCCATACACTTGCTGTTCTTACCCCTTTCCATTGCAACGCTCGCACTCGATATTTCACCGCTCTGGTTTTTAGTCCTTTTTATGGGTATGTGGTTAGTGTATGGAAAAACGTATAAAACGCAGGTACCGCTTTATCTTTCCAGTAAGCATGTGCCGGACGCACTTGAATCATTACTTCCTCAGAACAAGAATTTTTCCTTCATCGATGTGGGAAGCGGTTGTGGCGGCTTGTTGAAAAATTTAGCAGGAATACACAAGAACGGCCGTTTCTACGGCATCGAAGCGGCTCCGATCCCATTCCTGATCAGCAGACTGCGCAATATGTTGTCGGTTTCAGGTTGTCAGATCGTGTGGGGAGATTTCTGGCAACACGATTTCTCGCAATATGATGTGGTCTACGCGTATTTATCGCCGGTACCGATGGAATCATTATGGCAAAAAGCGCGTCGGGAAATGCGTCCGGGCAGTTTGCTCATCAGCAATACGTTCACTATTCCAGGAATTGAGCCTTATAAGAGCATTCCCCTGAATGATTTCTCGAACTCTACGCTGTATTTATGGAAGATTTGACATGAAACGGATTACTGCCGCCGCCATGCGGTTCCTTGAGGGCCATCTTCCAGAATAATTCCTTGCTCGAGAAAATTCTTGCGAATCACATCAGCATCGGCATAGCGACCTTCTTTGCGGGCAGAGATTCGTTGCTGAATCAACCGCTCGATTTCATCATTGGTCCACATCGTCGATTCACTGACGACGGCTTGGCTTTGCAAATAACTCAGCGGATCCTGCTGAAGTAAACCCAGTAACCCTCCGAGTGCTCTTAATAAGTTTGCATTTTCCATTGAGCCTGACTTATTCACATCGCTGGCAAGCTCAAACAGCACGGCAATGGCTTCAGGTGTATTGAAGTCATCGTTCATGGCGGTCTGGAATTTTTGCGCATGGACATTATTCCAGTTGATAGGCGCATTGCCATTTAACGCATTGGCGTCTTTAAGCGCAATATACAAACGATCGAGCGCGAGCTTGGTATCCTTGAGATGCTGATCCGAATAATTTAACGGACTGCGATAATGGGCCCGCAAAATAAAAAAACGTACCACCTCTGCTTGATAATGCTTGAGAATTTCGCGAACGGTAAAGAAATTGCCGAGTGACTTTGACATCTTCTCATTATCGACGCGCACAAACCCATTATGCATCCAATAATTGACAAATGGATGGTCGTGCGCGCCCTCACTTTGCGCGATTTCATTTTCGTGATGAGGAAACTGCAAATCTTGTCCACCGCCATGAATATCAAAATGAATACCGAGTAATTGCTCGCTCATGGCTGAGCATTCGATGTGCCAGCCCGGACGCCCTTTCCCCCACGGCGAATCCCACGCTGGCTCCCCTGGCTTAGCCGCTTTCCAGAGCACGAAATCAAGTGGATCCTTTTTATTGACATCGATGTCAACCCGCTCGCCGGCGCGCAAATCTTCGAGCGATTTGCCAGAAAGTTTTCCGTAGCTGGGAAAATCCCGGACAGAGTAATACACATCGCCATTTCTGGCCGGATAGGCCAGTTTCTTTTCAACCAACGTGCTGATCATACTGATCATATCAATGACATACGCAGTCGCGCGGGGTTCATGGGTAGGCTGTATCACACCCAATGCCGCAGAATCCTGATTCATCGCATCAATAAAGCGATTCGTCAAGTCCTCGATGGACTGATTATTCTCTTGCGCACGCTTGATGATTTTGTCATCGATATCGGTAATATTGCGCACATAGCGCACTGCATAACCCTGTGCTTTAAACCACCGAACAACCGTATCAAAAACTACCAGAACTCTCGCATGCCCTAAATGACAATAATCATAAACCGTCATGCCACAGACATATATTTTCACTTCTCCGGGTACTAATGGAGCAAAATCTTGTTTTTCTCGAACAATTGAGTTATAAATTTTAAGCATAACCAAGGATATGATCAGATAACATTGTAGAACTACTTAACTTCTTGATAGAATCCGGAAGTTTCCAGAGATTAGGGTTAGATTTACAGCGCATAGTGTGGAGGGAGTATACCATACCGCCGCTATGAAACCCTTCTGCCTTTATCACGTTACATCACCAACAGGGCTCAATAATCACATGCAATTTTGCCGATTTTTAACTTTTTTAATGTTATTTTTGTTCGCTTTGAATGCAGCCGCAACAAGCATCAAAGTCGAAATGAAAACAAATATGGGAAATATGGTTCTGGAGCTTTATCCTGATAAAGCCCCCAAGACTGTTGAAAATTTTATGCGCTATGTAGAAGATAGATTTTATAACAATACGATTTTTCATCGCGTCATCCCTAACTTCATGATTCAGGGCGGTGGTTTCGACACGGCATTGAAACAGAAACCCACCCGTTCGCCCATCCAGAATGAAGCTGCGAATGGTCTAAAAAATGAAATGGGTTCCCTTGCGATGGCGCGAACATCCGATCCCCATTCCGCAACAGCACAGTTCTTCATTAATGTTGCCAATAACGAGTTCCTGAACCATAAAGCGCCTACTCAAAGCGGTTATGGTTATACCGTATTTGGCAAAGTCATCAGTGGAATCGATGTCGTTCAGAAAATTGCTTCTCTACCCACAGGGTCGGCGGGTCCTTTCGCAACTGATGTCCCCAAAAGCACGGTAATTATTGAAACGATGACCAAGCTGGCGGATCATCCATAAGCTTCTAAAAATTCTAAATCATCAAAGGACAGATATGGTTAGATTACAAACCAATTATGGTGTCATCACACTTGAGCTCGATAGTGGCAAAGCACCAGAAACCGTTAATAACTTCCTCAATTACGTGAGCAGCGGATTTTACGATAACACGCTATTTCATCGCGTCATTGATGACTTCATGATTCAAGGGGGCGGGTTCGAGCCGGGAATGAAACAGAAAAAAACCCAAGTGCCGATCCAGAATGAAGCAGCCAACGGATTGAAGAATGACGCCTATACCATCGCAATGGCCCGTACTGCCGATGTACATTCGGCAACAGCTCAATTCTTCATTAATGTAACCAACAATGGATTCTTGAATTACAAATCCTCGACGCCTCAGGGCTACGGTTACTGTGTTTTCGGAAAAGTCATCGAAGGTCAGGATATCGTTGACAAAATCAAGAAGGTAAAAACCGGAGATCACGCCGGACATCAAAATGTTCCAATTGAAGACGTGATTATCGAGAAGGCGGAGGTGGTTTAACCAGTTTCTCGTTGTTCACACGACTTCTTACAGTCCGCGGGCCAAATCGTCCTGCAGATCCTGTACCGCCTCCAACCCAACCGCGATTCGCAGCAATCCATCGGATATCCCGGCAGCATCACGAGCCTCCTGACTGATGCGCGCATGGGTTGTGGTAGCTGGGTGCGTCAATGTGCTTTTTGCATCGCCCAGATTTGCAGTGATCGAGATCAGCCGCGTCGAATCAATGACATGCCAGGCCGCATCCTTGCCTCCCTTCACTTCGAACGTCACAATCCCTCCGCCAGATCGCTGTTGGCGCTTCGCCAAGTCATGCTGAGGGTGTGACATCAAGCCGGGATAGAACACGCGCGTGACATTGGACTGCGATTCGAGCCACTGAGCCATTTGCAAAGCGTTCCGCGCATGGGTTTCCATACGAACGGTGAGCGTTTCCAACCCTTTCAGAATCACCCAGGCATTGAATGCGCTCAATGTGGGTCCGGCAGTGCGCAAGAAACCATAAATACCGCCATCCATCAATAAATCCCGTTGACCCAGCACGGCACCGCCCAGCACTCTACCCTGACCGTCCAGATATTTGGTTGCGGAATGAATCACGATATCCGCGCCAAGCTCGAGCGGTTTCTGCAAAATGGGAGTACAAAAGCAATTATCAACCACCAGCCAGCTATTGGCTTTTTTGGCTATCCGTGCCAATTCGGCGATATCTGAAATTTCCGTCAGCGGATTGGACGGAGTCTCCAAGAAGAACAGCTTGGTATTCGGCCGAACAGCATTCTCCCATGCACTCGCATCCGTTGCTGATACAAAGGTAGTCTCGATATTGAATTTCTTCAATATATTGTTGAACAGATTTACTGTTGCACCAAAAAGGCTGCGTGACGCCACGATATGATCACCCGCCGATAACAAACCCATCACACACGCCAAGATTGCCGACATGCCCGAAGACGTGGCAATACAAGTCTCGGCGTTTTCCAGTACCGCCAAACGTTCTTCAAAGGCAGTTACTGTAGGGTTTGTAAAGCGCGAATAAATATTTCCGGCCTCATTCCCGGCAAAACGCGCAGCAGCCTGAGCAGCGCTATCGAAAACAAAACTGGATGTCAAATACATCGCTTCAGAGTGCTCATTGAATTGACTGCGATGAATTCCGGTATGAAGCGCGAGTGTTTCTGGTCGCAATTGATCGGACATGGCTATAGAACCTCTGGAAGTATGAATAGAGAAATCGCTCTGATTGAGAAAGATATTGATTTACAGGCGTTATTTCCGCCATTCTGGAACAAGCGCGTGCTCATAGATGGTAAAGCTCAGACCACCAGACTTAAATCGAGTTGAGTGTTGGATCGAGCGCGCGACAACGGAGAATTAGTGGTTCGTTGTTGCTCGATCGTACGCAAATATTCAGAAGTGACATCTCCGGTAATGTACACGCCATCAAAGCAGGAGGTTTCAAATTTTTTGACACTCGGCGATAACTTGGAAACTGCCAGCTTGAGAGCCTCCAAGTCCTGGAAAATAAGATCATCAGCGCCAATTTCGCGGCAAATCTCTTCATTGTCGCGGTCAGTGGCAATCAGTTCTTGGCGGGTGGGCATATCAATGCCATACACATTAGGATACCGAACGGGCGGAGCTGCCGACGCAAAAAAGATTTTATTGGCTCCCGCTTCGCGGGCCATCTGAACAATTTCACGGCTCGTCGTACCGCGTACGATTGAGTCATCGACAAGCATCACATTCTTGCCACGAAATTCGATACTCATGGCATTCAATTTTTGCCGCACCGATTTACGGCGCTGTTGCTGACCCGGCATGATGAACGTTCGACCCACGTAGCGATTCTTGACGAATCCTTCGCGGAAATTCACACCCAGCTGATTGGCAAGCTGCAAGGCACTCGGACGGCTTGAGTCCGGTATCGGGATAACCACATCAATATCAAGATGATGCATCGACGCCTTGATTTTCTCTGCCAGAGATTCGCCCATGTTCAATCGTGTCTCATAGACTGAAATGCCATCAATGACCGAGTCAGGACGCGCCAAGTAGACATACTCAAAAATGCACGGATTCAAGGAATGACTGGGGGCGCACTGCTTATTGTATAAGTTTCCGGCCTCATCAATAAAAATCGCTTCCCCAGGCTTAACATCACGGATCAGCTTGAAGCCCAGCGTATCCAAAGCAACACTTTCTGACGCCACTAAGTATTCATTGCCCAGCTCATTCTCAATGACGCCAAAGACCAGAGGTCGTATGCCATGTGGATCACGAAAAGCCAGCAGGCCATAACCGGCAATCATCGCAACCGCGGCATAGGCACCTTTACACCGTTTGTGAACTCCGGACACTGCAGCAAAAATCGCATCAGGATCCAGTTGATAATTTTGTGTACTCGCCTGCAATTCATGCGCCAGCACATTCAATAACACTTCCGAGTCAGAGTTGGTATTGACATGCCTCAAATCCGCTTTAAACAACTCCTCGCTCAATTGTGAAGCGTTCGTTAAATTACCATTGTGACCCAGGACGATGCCAAAAGGAGAATTCACATAAAAAGGCTGTGCTTCGGCGGGCGAGCTCGCAGATCCTGCAGTGGGATAACGGACGTGACCTATGCCCATGTTTCCGGTAAGCGCCCGCATATCTCGGGTGCGAAATACATCGCGCACCAGGCCACAACCCTTGTGCATATGGAACGTATTACCTTGCGCCGTTACAATACCACTCGCATCCTGTCCACGGTGCTGCAACATTAAGAGCCCATCGTAGAGTAATTGATTGGCCGGTGATTGTGCGACAATGCCGAGAATTCCACACATAGAAAAACTCCGTAAATTTTGCTCTTTTTAGTTAAGCGATATCACTATCAGACAAGACAATTTTAAGGCTACTCCCCGCTTTTGGGAATCAGGGATAAGAAGCGCCTTCTTTTCTTTCATAACTAATCCGTTTTGATAAATCGTCAGGTAGCCAAGGCAACACCTGTATCGCGATCGCCTCCAGCGGGCGGCTCAATGCAGCCTGGCGCCAAAAAATCTGATTAGGAATCGTAGTCAATCCGGCAATCAAGACGATCAGCGTAACAATGATCAATGCTCTCAAAAAACCAAAGACCGAACCCAGCAATCGATCGATAAATCCCAATCCAATTCCTTTTATCAATGTCGTCAGCAGCATCGTGAGGAGTGCCGTCATCAATAACACCGAAAGAAATGCCAGGACGAAAGCGATCGATACTCTCAACGTCTCTCCTGATATTTCAGCGGGAATGAAGGGTTCGAAATTTGCTGCATAAGCTCCCGCGATGATGAATGCTACGACCCAGCCCGCTATGGATAGGGTCTCTCGAACCAACCCTCTAAGGATGCTCAAGGCAATGGAAACTAGAAAAATTCCACAAACGATGTAATCAAAAACAGTCATTGATAGATGGCTATGGCCTTTTTCTCAGTGAAAAAATTACTCATCATTCTGCCAGAACAAAGCCATTGGCTAATTTTTACAGTATCTGTATCTACTTGGAAGCGACCACACCGTCAAATCCAAGTTTCTTCAATTTCTTCAATTCATTCTCGGCTTCAGCACGGTTTGCAAATGAGCCAATTCTTACGCGCGTAACCTCGGTGCCACCTGTTTTAAGTGTTTCCGTATAAGCCTTGAATCCGTTTGTAATGAGATTTTCAACTTGCTGCCTGGCTTTTGATTGATCAGAAAATGCGCCAAGCTGGATTACGAATCCTTTCGAAGTCTCACCGGCAACTGAGGGAATATGAGCTGCACTCGCTGTCGTGGACTGTGCTACAGGCGCTTTCGTTTCAGTGATCTGCTTAGGTTCAATTTTGGGTTTAACGCCCGGAATGGGAATTCGTTTGCGGCCATTCAGCCATTCAGCAATTTCATCGCCATCCTGTTGATCAGTCTTGGATGGATCATCCTGATCCGTGAACGGAGCCGTTCTACCTGAAAGATCGGACCCGGTTTGATCTTCCACGGTCGCTGCTGGCGATGCATCATTGTCTTTCCCGGACGGGGGTAAATTGATGGCTATTTCGTGCGGTTCATGACCGATTTTGGGATCATCAAAAATCAGAGGCAGGACAATGATGGAGAAAATGACGAGAACAATTGCCCCAACCAAACGCCTTCTTGCACGTTTTCTCAGTAAAAGCTCTTCTTCGCTGATATTTTTAGTCATTTGAAATATCCGATTGTCACGTAGGTTAATGAGTATTCAGATACCGCAACACGTCACTCACCGTATAGAAAGATCCAAAAACGCAAATTCTATCATTTTTGCTGGCACGTTCACAGGCAAAAACAAATGCCGCTACACAATCCGCAAACTGACGAACTGCTTCATTCTCTGAAGAAATACCGGCTTTCCGAATCTCTTCCACCAGCGTCTCCGCCGACGCTGCGCGAGATATGGATAACGTTGATACCAGCCAATAGTCGATATCGTTTTTGAGCAGGCTGACTACCCCGCCAATATCTTTATCGTGCAGCATCGAAAAAACAGCGTATGTCTTCCCGCTGGGCTTGGTTGCCGTTAGATTTTCGGATAATACCGCCGCAGCCCCGGTATTATGTGCGACGTCCAGAATAATCAACGGTTGCGTTGAAATTACCTGAAACCTGCCGGGTATTACCGCTTCGGTTAATCCCTGACGTATCGCATTCATGCTGACCGGCAACATTTCGTTCAACGTATCCAGAGCCGCCAGACACGCACTGGCATTGTGCAATTGCCGGTCGCCCCGCAATGCCGGCAATGGCAAAGAACGGCGTGAGCCTCTCGGCCCCCAGAAATCCCATTGCTGGTTCTTTTTGAAAAAACCGAAATCCTTCGAAAACTGAAAAAAATTTGCTCCAATCGCCGCTACCTGACGGCTGACAGATTTGGGAACATCGGTTTCGGCATAAATTGCAGGGGTAAGGTTTCTGAAAATCGCAGCTTTTTCAAATCCTATTTCTTCACGCGTATCACCGAGGTATTCTTGATGATCAAGATCAACATTCGTCAGTATAGAACAATCCGGTTCAAAAATATTGACGGCGTCCAGGCGTCCGCCGAGACCCACTTCCAGAATTGCCACATCTACACCGGCGTCGATGAATAACGACACGGCGGCCAATGTGCCGAATTCGAAGAATGTCAGTGAAACCTGACATTGAGTCCTGGCCGCCTCGATTTTTTCAAATACATGGCAAAAACCGGCATCATCGACTTCTGTTTTGTTGATCCTGACACGCTCGTTATAACGCAGCAAATGCGGCGAGGTATAGCATCCAACTTTGTAACCGGCACGCCAGAGAATCGATTCGAGCATCGTACATACCGAGCCTTTGCCATTGGTGCCGCCGACTATGATGATCGGAAACTGAGGCGTTAAATCGAGCGCCCGCCGGACTTGATCGATGCGCTCCAAACCCATGTCGATGATTTTGGGGTGGAGCGATTCAAGATAAATTAACCAGTCTGCTAGGGAATCGTCTGCAGTCTTGGGTGCATGCATATCCAAGTATCAAGAACAACAATATTTACGAAGTTGGAACATGAACACGCATCAGTTGCGTACATAGATTGACGATCTTGTCGCGCATGTGCCGCCGATCCACAATCATATCAATCGCACCATGTTGCAGCAAGAACTCAGCACGTTGAAAGCCATCGGGAAGTGTTTGCCGTACGGTTTGCTCGATCACCCGCGGACCCGCAAAACCGATCAATGCGCCAGGTTCGGCAATGACCACATCGCCCAGAAAAGCGAAACTTGCCGATACGCCCCCCATCGTTGGGTCGGTTAAGACAGAAATGAACGGTAACTTATGATGACTCAATCGCGTCAGCGCAGCGGTTGTTTTCGCCATTTGCATCAAAGAAAATAATCCCTCCTGCATCCGCGCACCGCCACTTGCGCTGAAGCAAATGAATGGCAAATGCTGGTCGAGACACATTTCGACTCCCCGAACGAAACGTTCTCCAACCACAGAACCCATGGAGCCCCCCATAAAACCGAATTCGAACACTGCAACAACCGCCGGCATCTGTTTCAGGGTTCCTTTCATCACCACCAAGGAATCATCTTCTTCCGTGCTTTCCTTGGCTTGCATCAAACGATCGACATATCGTTTGCTATCCTTGAACTTGAGCATATCAGTCGCAATCACTTCGGCGCCGATCTCCTGCCGACCGTCGGCATCCAGCATCAAGTCGAGGCGGGCTCTTGCAGAAATTCGATTATGATAACCGCACTTGGGACATACATTCAGATTCCTGGCCAAATCGGTGTAGTACAGAACAGCTTCGCATGTGCTGCATTTACTCCACAAACCTTCAGGAACCATTTTCTTTTCCCCAGTTTCTTTACGTTTGATTTTTGGTGGAATGATATTCTGAAACCAACTCATGAGTGCGACTTCCCTAATCCGTATTAATGGTTACTTATTGTTCATCGATTGCTGTTCGCAATGTCATCAACAAATTTCCAACATTGTTCAACACCTCTGCTTCAGATGATTTCTCAATTTCCTCGATGATCCGGCTGCCGACCACTACGGCATCGGCCAGCTCTGCCACCGCCCGGGCTGTTTCGCCATCACGTATCCCGAATCCGACGCCGATTGGAAGTAAAATGGTTCGCCGTAATTGCGCCAGCATGTCACTGACATTCTGGAGATTAAGATGAGAAGCACCCGTGACCCCTTTGAGCGAAACATAGTAGACGTAGCCCTTGGCCATTTTTGCCACCTGCTCAATCCGTGCTTGAGGGGTGGTCGGAGACAATAGGAAGATCGCGTCGATTCCATGTTGCTCGAGACAGGCTACCCATTCTGCTGATTCTTCTGGTGGATAATCAACAATTAATACGCCATCCACACCACATGCTTTCGCTTTAGCCGCAAATGCCGCATACCCCAATGCTTCAACCGGATTCGCATAGCCCATCAGCACCACCGGCGTGCTGTTATTGGTCGTTCTGAATTCAGCCACCATATCCAGCACATTCTCCAGGCTGACATGATGTTTCAAGGCCCGCTCGGACGATCTCTGGATCGTTGGGCCATCCGCCATCGGATCGGAAAACGGCACGCCCAGCTCAATGATATCAGCACCGGATTTAACCAGTTGATCCATCAACCGAACCGTCGTGCCAGGATCGGGGTCACCGGCCGTGATAAACGGAATGAGCGCTTTTCGATGTTGTTTTTTTAAAGCATCAAAGGTTGTAGCGATACGGTGGATATTTTGAACATTACCGTCTCCTCCAAAAATATTCCTCAAATAATCAAAAAGACTCATGTATACAATCCGTTTTTAATTTTATTCAGAAAAGAGATCAATACTGACGGTGATCGAAACCGCTAAAGATCGATTCCGGACATTTGGGCGACTGTCGCCATATCCTTGTCACCGCGGCCCGATAAATTAACCAGCAACAACTCATCCTTCGGCAAGGTAGGTGCAAATTTGGCCGCATACGCCAATGCATGGCTCGACTCCAGTGCTGGCATGATGCCTTCATACCGGCACAGCGTATGAAACGCTTCCAATGCTTCGTCATCAGTGATCGAGACATATTCAGCGCGTCCGGAATCTTTCAGCCATGCGTGTTCCGGACCTACGCCAGGATAATCAAGCCCGGCTGAAATGGAATGCGTCTCCACAATTTGACCATGTTCATCCTGAATAAGATAAGTGCGATTGCCATGCAATACCCCCGGTTTACCCGTCGATAACGTCGCTGCATGCTGATGCGTATCGATGCCCCTGCCGGCCGCCTCGACACCAATCAAGCGGACATCAGCGTCATCAATATAGGGATAAAATAATCCGATCGCATTCGATCCTCCGCCGACACATGCAATAAGCGCATCCGGTTGACGCTGGAAGTCTTCTTGCATTTGTATCTTCGCTTCATTGCCGATCACAGCCTGAAAATCCCTGACCATCATCGGATAAGGATGAGGCCCGGCCACTGTGCCGATGATGTAGAAGGTATTTTCGACATTCGTAACCCAATCCCGCATGGCTTCATTCAGCGCATCCTTTAATGTCCGCGATCCGGATTCCACGGGAATGACCGTTGCGCCGAGAAGTTTCATGCGATATACGTTGGTCGCCTGACGCTTGACGTCCTCGGAACCCATATAGACAACACATTCCATGCCGTAGCGCGCCGCCACCGTGGCGCTTGCCACGCCATGCTGACCCGCTCCGGTTTCAGCAATGACGCGTTTTTTGCCCATGCGTCGCGCCAATAATGCCTGTCCGATAGTATTGTTGATCTTGTGTGCTCCCGTGTGATTCAGATCTTCACGTTTCAACAATATCTGTGCTCCGCCCAGATGCTCCGACCATCTTTTGGCGTGATAGATGGGACTCGGCCGTCCAACATAATGCTTTAATTCATAGGCAAACTCGGCCTGGAAATCTGCATCGTTACGGTAAAATTCATACTGCTGTCGCAGATCTTCCAATGCTGAAATCAATGTTTCAGCGACAAATATGCCTCCATACGGCCCAAAATGGCCATTTCTTGTGGGAAGATCATAAGCATTCACAATTGTTTGACTCCTTGCATGAAAGCAAAAATTTTCTTTTCATCCTTGATTCCCTTTGCAGCTTCGACACCGCTGGAAACATCGACTCCCCAAGGTTGAGTTTGTCTGATCGCTGCGGTCACATTCTCTGGATTCAAGCCACCGGAAAGAATGAGCGGCAAAGGCAATTGCCTGGGGAAGAGTTGCCAATCAAAAGTATGACCGGTGCCTCCCGGCATATTTTCGGCATAGGTATCAAGCAGCAACCCTCGCGCGCTCGCATAGCGTTGAGCGTATTGTAGCAAATCTGTCTCAGGCCTGACTCGAATTGCTTTGATATAGGGTTGGGAGAATTGAGCACAGAATTCAGGAGTTTCATCACCATGAAACTGCAGCAAGTTCAACTGAGCAACGCGAGCGCTCTCTTCCACCCAGCGGATATCCGGATCGACGTACACACCGACGGTACATACGAAGGGCGGGATTTCAGCACAGATCTGGCGTGCTGAATGAGGGTCAATATACCGTGAACTGTGCGGCCAGAAAACGAAGCCAATGGCATCAACGCCGGATTGCACTGCAATCCTTGCATCCTCGCTCCGAGTAATTCCACATACTTTTACGCGTATCGACATAAAAAACCAGCCGTCATCTTGAATTATTCATTGGCATCGACAAGTCTGGAAAAATCGGTGTTTCAGCAATTTCCGGTATCGACCAGCCGCTATCATATTTCACTCCAGCCAAGTACAAACCAGCAGGAGAAAAAGTGGGGGCTGCGTAGGTACGGTTGCAACTACTCAGCAACTCATGCATCCACCCGGGAGGATACTTTTCTTTGCCGACATACACAAGGCAACCAATGATATTTCTGACCATATGATGCAAAAATGCGTTTGCACGCAGATCAAACAGGAAGAAATTTCCTTGCTGAATAATGTTCAAGTGCGTAATGGTTCGGATAGGTGATTTGGCTTGGCATTCAGCGGCACGAAAAGCGGAGAAGTCGTGTCGGCCAATGAGATAATTGGCTGCGATCTGCATTTTCTCAAGCTCGAGCGATGAGTGATACCACCCCACTCTGCCATGATGAATCGCTGGTCGAACCGATTGATTCAGTAATACGTACAAATAGCGCCGCTCGACTGCGCTATATCGGGCATGAAACTGATCGGATGTCTCGGTCGCGCACAGCACTGCAATATCAGCAGGTAACAATGCGTTGACGCCTCTCACCCAGGCGGTGATGGGACGCTGCGCCTGAGTGTCGAAATGAACGACTTGGAAAAGTGCATGAACCCCTGTATCCGTGCGTCCGGCGGTGATGACCCTAATTTTCTCCTGTGCTATGCGCGATACAGCAGCTTCAAGCGCATCCTGTATCGAGCAGCCTTCAGGTTGACTTTGCCATCCACAGTAATGACTGCCGTCATATTCTAAAACGAGAACTATCCGCACAAATAACAGAATACCGTGTCATATCCGCTACCATGCAATAATGAAACAGGCGTCATTGCACGATTTACAAACTCTTTAATAATTTTCTGGCCGCTTTCTTTTGTTTTCCATCACCATCACGAATAACCTCTTCTAGCATTTCTTTGGCCCCTTCTTTATCATCCATTTCCTGGTAAGCCTTGGCCAGATCCAGTTTCGTCTCAACTTCTTGCCATTGCTCGCTTTTGGCACCTGAGTCCGCTGCTTCGTTTTTATCGTCAATCGAACCAGCATCCTCTTCCATATCCAGGCTGATATCCGCCAGTCCAAGATCGGGTAAGGTTGACGATGATTTAGATGAGGTATCCTGCTCTTCAGCATCTTGGAATTGGTCAACGTCATCCGTTTTCACTGCCAGCTTCGGTTCATCAGAATCGCCAGCAGCAAGATTCTCCGCTGTTTCCTCATTCGGATGAGTATCGTCCGTCAGATCAAAATCCTGACGCACAGGTTCATATTCAAGAGAATTTTCCTGCTCCACAACTATTTCATTCGGTTCTTCAGAAGTGAATGGCTGCTGAGCCTCCTCGAGATCCGCGCTAGTCTCATAATCGGATGCTTCGATAGATGGCAAATGTTCTACCGGTTCGTCCGATAACTCAATGCCACTCTTCAGACCACGACCGGCAACTGATGGACTATCAGCCAGATCTTTGTGAGGTTCATTCGCATCATCCGCTAGGTCAAAATCAATCGCATTCGGAAAATCAGCAGAAGCCTCTTCTTTCTCAGCATCGATAACTGCGTGATGGTTTGCCATGAAGTCTTTTTCATCATCGATGGAGATAGATGATTCGGGCTCCGTATCGGCTTCTCCTTCCCTCGAAAAATCATATGCAGACGTATCCGATGATGCATCAGTTTCAACCATTGCTCGAGTTTCACGGCCATCATCCGAAAAATCATGATGAGAGAAAGCCGCCGCAGCCCCCAAAGCCCCAGTAGAATATAAATTTTTAGCAGGTTCATCTTCATACTCATCTTTTTCAGGATAAGTATCCAGATCTTCCTCGATCGAATCTTCGAGTTTTTCCTGTCCCGCAAAGGCATGACTGGAGGCTGCCTGGGCGGCAGCCATCGTGGCCATTCTTGATTTCATCTCAGAAGAAAAATGGGAATTGTCTTCCTCCAGTTCTGCTTCTTCATTGAGTCGGTCCCGACGTTTCTTGAGAATCAACAGAACAACCAATAACAACGCAATCGCGGCAGCTCCGACATACTCGATATGAGCAAAGATCTGGTCGGTCAGAGAATCCTCATCTTCTTCCTGCACCGGAACCGGCTGAGATTGTAACGCATTGGCATCGGTAACTGCTTGAACAGGCGGTTGTGACACCGGTGGGTTTTGCTCTTGCTCAGGTAAAGCGCCAGTAGTCACTGCGGCACTCGCTTCCGGAGCAGGCTCAGTCGTTTCCACAGCTTTTACTGGAGGTTTCAATTCCTGTTTGACTTCTTGAGAAGACACCACTCCTGCCGCCTTGCTCTGCGCTTGCGCCAGAACTGAGTCTTTCAATTCCAGCAGATGCTTCATATTCGCGATGCTCTTTTCCAGCATCGCCACGCGTTCGTTCGCCTCTTTCAGCGCGAGATTACGCGCAATCGCATCTTCCTCCATCATGCGCAACCGGTCTGCCAGCGCCGACTCAGAACTCTGCCCCTCTTTGCTCGCTAATTGAGAGCCGCTTGATAATCGCAATACCTCTGTCGGCGCTTCACGAGATGAAACCGATTTTTTATCAATCGTAGTAGTGATTTTTCCTTGATCAGATTGACGGATACTTGCTGCCTCCGACTCACCCGAGGTTGCAGACATTCTGCTTTTATAGTTATGCCAGTCCGCAACTTGCATTCTGATTTCTGAGCGTGCAGTTGAGGAATCTATTGCATCCACTTCGTTTTTTTCAGGTATGCTCAATACTGCGCCGACCCGGAGCAAATTCATGTTATTTGCAATGAAAGCTTCCCGATTCGCCCGATAGAGCGCTACCAGCATCTGATTGAGATCGACGCCAGCGGGTAGAACCTGGCGCGCAATGGAAGATAGGGTGTCACCTCGCGCTACAGGCCCATAGGTATTCTTGTTCAGTGAAGTTGCAGCGCGATTGGAGGGTTTGCTTGTTTGCTGCTGGCTTTTCTTATCGTTGACTGTCTGTTCTGAATTTGTTTGTGCAACCACTGGAGCGGAACTTACCACGGGAGCCGCAACATTCTGAGCGTTTACTTCGACAGGATCCAACAACACGGCATATTCGCGCAAGAGCCGACCTGAGGCCCAGTTCAACTCTAGCAAAATGTTAAGAAAGGGATCGTTGACTGCCTGCGGTGAAGTAAGCTTTATGTAAGGACTGCCATTGGTTCTTGATTCGATTGAAATTTTGTAGGTTGAAAAGCTGGGCTCGTAATTGACGCCGGCTTGAGTGAATGCCTCTCGCGATGCAATACTGGCTTTTAGAGATGAAATCTCATCATTACTGGCGGTAACGATGTCGATTTCAGCACTGAGCGGTTGTCCCAGCGCTGAATTAAGCGTTAATTTGCCGAGGCCCGCTGCATGGAGTGCAGCCCATGGCAACATCAGAATGATTACAAACAAGCTTACTCTAAAAGAAGTCTTATACACTGAAATACCCTCTTTAGTTTTTAGAAAAATAAATATCGGCAGGCTAGCATTGTAAGGTAATCACATAAATTGAGATTATGCCTCGAATTATAGGTCAATTCATTCTGATATATCCTTTTTCATTTACTAATTTGCTGGTAATTACCTGAGGGGGTTGTAAATTTTCAACACACTTAGTGCTCGACCAGTATCCGTAGCATCCGACGCAAGGGTTCCGCAGCTCCCCACAACAGTTGATCGCCCACTGTGAAGACCGATAAATATTCCCCACCCATCGTCAATTTACGCATGCGGCCCACCGGTATCGACAAAGATCCGGTCACGGCGGTTGGTGTCAATTGCGCCGTGGTGGCTTCACGTTCATTGGGAACAACATGCACCCAATCGTTCGACTGAGCAATGATTTCTTCGACTTCGTCCAGGGGTACATCTTGCTTCAATTTAATGGTTAATGCCTGACTGTGGCATCGCATTGCGCCGACCCGGACACAAATCCCATCCACGGGTATCTGCCGGTCAGTCTGGCCAAGAATTTTATTGGTTTCGGCCTGACCCTTCCATTCTTCACGGCTTTGACCATTGGCGACTTCTTTGTCGATCCACGGAATCAGGCTACCCGCCAAAGGGACACCAAAGTTTTCAGTGGGGAATTTCTTATCACGTAATGTTCCCGCGACTTCCCGGTCAATATCAAGAATATTGGATGCAGGATCGTTCAGCAAATCCTTGGCGACTCTATGCGCTTCTCCCATCTGCTGCAGCAGCTCACGCATATTTTTCGCGCCGGCACCGGATGCCGCCTGATAGGTCATGGCGCTCATCCAATCCACCATTCCCTTTTCAAAGAGACCACCCACCGCCATCAACATCAAGCTTACGGTGCAGTTCCCACCGATGTAATTTTTCACGCCATCGTGCAGCGCTTGCTCAATGACTGGCTTATTGACCGGATCCAGAATGATCACCGCATCTTTTTCCATGCGCAAGGCCGAAGCCGCATCTATCCAATAGCCCTGCCAGCCGGATTGACGCAGTTGCTTGAAAATTTGATGGGTATAATCCCCGCCTTGGCAAGAAATGATGATATCCATCGAGCTCAATTGATCAAGGTCGAAAGCATCCTTCAGTGGAGGGATTACTTTGCCAATTTCCGGACCGGCACCTCCTTTTTGCGATGTCGTGAAGAAGACCGGATCAATCAGCGAAAAATCATCTTCTTCCCGCATTCTTTGCATGAGCACGGAACCTACCATTCCTCGCCATCCCACAAAACCAACTTGTTTCATCTTGTATATCTTCTCTTAAAATTGACGAACAATTAATCAAATAAAACTTTTTGGGTGATCCTGAAAAACGATTGCGTTCGATCTTGCTGCATTGAATTCAGGCTTGGCATATTCCGCGATTCATTCACGAACCGCTCATATTAAATCTAATTCCGTTTTACCTGGTTCACGCACGCTTTTTTTGGGATTCCCTATGAATATTAATTCACTTCATAAAATCTTCATCAGCGATATAACGCGGTAATTTCGCGGCTTATCTGAAAATACCATCAATCAATTTTGCTCATGAAACACGATGATTACAAGAATGACAGCACAGCATCGCCCATTGCCTTGGTTCCTATCAATGTCATGCCGGATTCGTTGATATCCTTGGTTCTGAAGCCAGCAGCCAAAACTTTCTTGACAGCATTCTCTATGCGCTGCGCAGTTTCTTCCTGATTAAATGTGTAACGCAGCATCATCGCAACCGACAAAATCGTAGCGAGCGGATTAGCAATATCTTTACCGGCAATGTCCGGCGCAGAACCATGAATCGGCTCATACAAACCTTTATTGTTTTCATCCAGCGATGCCGAGGGCAGCATGCCGATCGATCCTGTCAACATCGAAGCTTCATCGGATAAAATATCACCAAACATATTGCCGGTAACGATGACGTCAAACTGCTTGGGGTTGCGTACCAATTGCATGGCAGCATTATCGACCAGCATATGCGATAACGTAACCTGTGGATACTCTTTTGCCACTTCTATGACGATATCGCGCCATAATTGCGTGCATTCCAGCACGTTCATTTTGTCAACCGAGCACAGCCGATGTTGCCGCTTAGCCGCCGCTTTGAAAGCGACATGCGCAATTCGACGTATTTCAGCTTCGCTGTATATCATCGTATTGAAACCGACGCGCTGATGGTCGCGCATCTCGATACCGCGCGGCTCACCGAAATAAATGTCACCGGTCAATTCCCGCACGATCATAATGTCCAGCCCAGCCACGACGTCGTATTTCAGGCTGGAAGCATTCGCCAGTTCCGGATACAAGATTGCCGGACGCAAATTGGCAAACAAATGCAGCGCTTTGCGAATGGCCAGCAAGCCTCGTTCAGGTCGTTGATGTCGGGGCAGTGCATCATATTGCGGACCGCCCACTGCGCCCAGCAAGACAGCGTCTGCCTCACTCGCCAATTGGTGAGTTGCTTCAGGGTATGGCTCGCCGGTAGCATCCACTGCACATCCACCAATCAGTCCATGCTCCAACTCGACATCCAGCCCATTTTTCTTCAACGCATCCAATACGCGCACTGCCTGCGCAATGATTTCCGGCCCGATGCCATCGCCTGCCAACACAGCAATCTTCATCATATCCTTGTTTTTTTATAATGCGCTACGCAAACAACCAAGGTTGCTCAGTGCGTCGTTTTTGTTCAAATTGTTTGATTTTTTGCGCATGCTGCAATGTCAGGCCAATCTCATCCAATCCATTCAGCAGGCAGTGCTTACGAAACGCGTCCACTTCAAACACATAATTTTGATCGTCAGCAGTCACAACTGCCTGTTTTTGCAAATCCACCGTAAGCCGATACCCTTCTTTTTGCTTTACTTCTTCAAACAAACGATCCACGATCGCAGCATCGAGAACGATGGGCAGCAGACCGATCTTGAAGCAGTTATTGAAGAAGATATCTGCAAAACTCGGGGCGATAATGACGCGGAATCCATAATCCTGAAGTGACCAAGGCGCATGCTCTCGGCTCGAGCCACAACCGAAATTTGCCCGCGTCAACAATATTTCTGCGCGCTGATACCGCGGTAGATTCAACACAAATTCCGGATTTATTTGCCGTTGCGCC
Source organism: Nitrosomonas sp. JL21 (assembly GCF_009833095.1). Taxonomy (GTDB): domain Bacteria; phylum Pseudomonadota; class Gammaproteobacteria; order Burkholderiales; family Nitrosomonadaceae; genus Nitrosomonas. The sequence continues at coordinate 48,838 of NZ_QRCB01000028.1, read as the reverse complement.
GAATCCATGCCCGGTTCACCATGATCCAGATAACGCCACTCATCAAAAAGATTCTGACCAAATCCAGAGCGCTTGATTGATTTGAGAAACTGCTTAGGAATGATGGCATCGGTATCCACATTGGCGCGATCCAACGGCGCCACCAATCCTGTAAAGGTATCGAATTTATTCATTGAGTTAAGTGATAATTAATAGTTCGAAAGGGCCGGATTGAATTTTTCTGGTCATTTTGCAAATCCGCTCAACCCGCGCACATCGACAAAATGCCCGGCGACCGCAGCCGCTGCGGCCATGACAGGACTTACTAAGTGAGTCCTGCCGCCCGGTCCTTGCCGGCCTTCGAAATTCCGATTCGACGTCGAAGCGCAACGCTCCCCCGCCACCAGACGATCATCATTCATTGCCAAGCACATGGAACAGCCGGGTTCGCGCCATTCAAAGCCTGCCGCACGAAAAATCTTATCCAACCCCTCTTGTTCAGCCTGTTGCTTAACCAATCCAGATCCTGGCACGACCAACGCTTGCTTGATATTGGCTGCAATATGCTTTCCGTTGATAATCCCTGCCGCTGCCCGCAAATCCTCGATGCGTGAATTGGTGCAGGACCCGATGAATACCTTGTCGAGATAAATCTGCTGAATTGGCGTATTGGCCTGCAACCCCATGTAATCAAGCGCGTGCTGCATGTCGTGGCGCTTGACTTCATCAGCGATAAGCGCAGGATCAGGCACTTTCCCATCGATCGTCGTCACCATCTCCGGAGAAGTTCCCCATGTCACTTGCGGGCTGATGTCCGCGGCCTCTAATGTTACGGTTCGGTTAAAAACGGCATCCGCATCGCTGTGCAGCGTACGCCAATAAGGAACTGCCTGCTCCCACAGATCGTCGCGGGGCGCGAACGGCCGTCCTTTGATGTATTTGATCGTGGTGTCATCCACAGCCACCATGCCGGCCCGCGCACCTGCTTCGATTGCCATATTGCACAGCGTCATGCGGCCTTCCATCGAGAGTGCGCGTATAGCGCTGCCAGAAAACTCGATCGCGTATCCAGTTCCACCCGCCGTGCCGATTTCGCCAATGATAGCCAGTGCAATGTCCTTAGCAGTCACGCCGAATCCCAGCTCACCTTCAACTGAAATACGCATCGACTTGGATTTTTTCATCAATAAACATTGCGTCGCCAATACATGTTCAACTTCCGAGGTACCGATACCGAATGCCAGACAACCAAATGCGCCATGCGTACTGGTATGAGAATCGCCACAGACCACCGTCATCCCAGGAAGGGTCGCGCCCTGTTCGGGCCCAATCACATGCACGATACCCTGACGCACATCCTGCATCTTGAATTCGGTAATTCCCAGTTCATCACAATTCTGATCGAGCGTATCGACCTGCAGGCGCGAAATGGGATCGTGAATACCATGACTGCGATCGGTGGTAGGTACATTGTGATCGGCGACTGCAAGAATGGAATTAAGTCGCCACGGTTTCCGCCCAGCCAGTTTTAAACTCTCGAAAGCTTGCGGACTGGTCACTTCATGAACTAAATGGCGATCAATGTAAACCAAAGCCATGCTGTTTGGATCAGCAGATTCTGTATGTACCACATGCTGATCCCACAGCTTGTCGTAGAGCGTTCGTTTCATGCAAATAGAAGTATTCGAATAGAGAAATAACGCGTAATTATCCCATAAAGTTTACTTGCACAACACACTTGGCGCTGAATGCCCCTTTACTGATCGGATGATTTCATTTTCAGCATGATTAACATCATTCCAGCTAATGCCGCTGCAGCGCTGATCAGGAAAGTCGTGTCCGCGCCCAACCAATCCCAGGTATAGCCGCTCGAAACGGCCCCCAGGGCACCGCCCACGCCATATGCCATACAAGTATAAATTGCCTGTCCTTTGGCTTGATGACGGCCACGGAAAAAATGATGAATGACCATCATCGCACTGACATGATGCGCACCATACGTGACTGCATGCAAAATTTGAGCAAATACGATGATGACCGGCCATTCGATGCATTGCCCTATCAGCACGAAACGGAGAATCGCGCATAAGAAGCTAAACATCAGAATATGCTTCAAGCTGAAACGCCGCATCAGCCACGGCATGATGAAAAAAATGCCGATTTCGCACATGACCCCGATAGCCCACAGCCATCCGACAAACCCTTTGTCATAGTCATGCTCAACCAGATAAATGGAAAAAAACGTATAGTAAGCGCCATGCGCGAACAACATTAATAAGCTCGATAACAAAAAAGCCATCACATTCGGGCGCAGGCAAATTTGGCGTACCGAATGCAGCCCGGCGGCATGGGGCAGGATATCTTTTTCTGGGATATGATAAGAAAATATCACTATGCCCGCCTTGAGCCCCAGAACTATCCACAGAAGCCCAATGATTTCAATCTCCTCCAACAGATAACCGATCCCTACCACAGCCAGCACAAACCCAACCGAGCCCCACGAGCGAATGCGACCATATTTCTCGGTAAAATCCCCCAGATGTGACAGTGTGATCGTCTCCATCAGAGGCAATGATGCGCTCCAGAAGAAACTCATCAGCGACATCACCAGAAAAACCCATAGAAAGGAATCACCGACGAAGAATCCGCAGTAACTCAAAAAACCACTGACCGCAGCTATTTGTACAATACGCACCCGTTTTCCCGTATGGTCAGCCAACCAACCCCATACTGCGGGAGAAAACATCCGCGTAACTAATAGCAATGACATCAACACACCAATCTGTAACGCATCAAACGACAGCGACTGCAGATACAGACTCCAGTAAGGTGAAAACGCACCTATAAAAGCAAAATAAAAAAAGTAGAACCCCGAGAGGCGCCAGTAAGGAATGAACGGCATACACCCATCAAAAATAGTTTGGAAAGACAATATCTTGCTAATTGAAAACCGATTGGAGTATTAACATGTGGTAAGCGTCACATCGGTCTCTGGCGTAAGTGCAGAGAAATTCACATCCAGCCTGGCACTTTCGCGATCTTGATTTTACAAGAAATCAATTCATTGATTTGTTTGAAAACGAGCAACAACACAGTGGATTTATTCGATTTAACCCTAATTCTCGAGGTTAAAATCCACATTTATCGTATCCTTTCAAGATAGAGAAACAGGCAATTGCGTTTCTTGACAAAACGCACAGCATCTCTATAATCCACCCTTTGTTTCTGATGTGGTCTAGTCCGCACGGAAACGTCATAGTGCGGGAATAGCTCAGTGGTAGAGCACAACCTTGCCAAGGTTGGGGTCGCGAGTTCGAGCCTCGTTTCCCGCTCCATTCTTATTCAGAATGGTTCTGATGAATTTTTTGCTGAAAAACGAGTAGCTTCTCACCTACTTTTTTCCGTAAATTACACATCGTTTAAAAGTCATATCTCATGGCGGGGTGGCAGAGTGGTCATGCAGCGGCCTGCAAAGCCGTCTACGCCGGTTCGATTCCGACCCCCGCCTCCATCCGTTGTTTTTGAATGGATTTTCAGCGCCCCTCATTCGGTTTCGTTAAATTTCAGAACATTAGAAAGAATGCAGTTCGCAGCATAAGCTGGTAATGTAATACACCCCAAGCTCCGTTTTCCTCCGCGCCTTATCGATCGAAAAAAACCTATTCCATCTTCTACAATGTTGAGTTAGAAACCGAACAGATATGCTTTGAAAGGATCGTTACACTGACATTTTAATCACAGGAGTAAAGATCATGGAAAAAAGTAAATTCTTTTTAAGCTTGGTGCTGGTCGGCGCTTTTCTCGCAGCAGGATCAGTCGTGGCAGAAGATAAAAGCCCTGATTCAGAGTCTAGCGTAGGGGAATTTGTCAAAGATTCAGCCATCACGACTCAAATTAAAGCCAAGATACTGACAGAAAAAGAAATTAATTCTCTGCACATCAAGGTTGATACCGATAACAGCGGAATTGTGGTACTCACCGGCGCAGTGAAATCAGCCGCTGAAAAAGAACGAATTCATGACCTCGCCCATTCGGTAGAGGGTGTTCGCAAGGTTATCAACAAGCTGACCATTGATCCGGAGCTATTCAAATAAACCGGCAGCACGGCGGCGTTGTGGAATAATGCTCTGAGCTTTCGAATCAAAGCCGCCTCCATACAATTAGTCGGGGGGGAGAGAAATTGCTGAAAATCGCTTGGTGACTCAGGTTTCGATCTTCTCTTTCAAAGCTTATAACCAACTGAGCATCTCCCTCCAATCTCGCCTTATTAGACCCCTTCTCGCTGTCTCCAGAGCTTGCCTAATATTTAACGCGTGCACGATAAGTGAGTTGAGCTTCGCTCTCCGCAGCAATGGTCACTTTCCACTCAACCAGCCCGGCGCCCAGTTTAGAATGCGGCAAGGATTCCGAAATCATTTCCCAGTCTCCCGGCATCGGTTCTTGAACCTTTACCATGACTTTTTCCTTTTTGGCATTCTTTAACGTGATTTGGTAAGCAGTCTCAAAGATGCTGGCGTAACGCGGAGTCCCTGCAATTTGCTTGAAATCGGTTTGTATTCGATCGGCGGTGATATCAAAGGCATTCCCCATTTTGAGGCGAACTAATTCGTTCTTGGGTGTATGGTTGATATGGTCTTCACCAACGAATTGCTGATTATCGAGCGCATCTTTTTTATACACGCGAATAATACCCTTAGGCAGAGGAATTCCCATTCCTTCGCCCTGATTACGGAACTGAATGAACACATGGACAGCGTGCTTCTGATGCAGCAAATCATGTTTACCTGCGTAATAATAATCTGCGCCTTTCAATATGTACTCCTTGCTGACGGGCACACGGGTAGCTGACATCAACGCAATTTGCTTGGTCTGATTTTCCGCCAGTGTCGTCGGATAGGGTACGGTATACAGATGATAATCGAAAAATGTCTCTGCCTTCATCTGCGCTACATCGGCAGATTCTGCCGTCAGAGCCATCATTTTCCGAGCAAGCGGTGGCTCGGATTGAACCTGATTCACATCGCCGGCAACCAGCTGCAGTTTTGCAGCGTGATACGCGATCCCGCTCCGGTTCGTTAGAGTGACCAAGCCATTCAGATCCAGATGATCCTCGGTGTTGTTCAAAGCCGCCACATAGTCGGCATGCCAGGATAACCCATGGGTCAAATAGGACAGTTCTAATTCGTGCTTGCCCGATGAGGGGCTCAGAAGCGATAGCAGCAAGGTGGGTTGGTCGCGAAGATGATGAGGCACTCCTGGAAAAACCAGCCGCCCTGGCACACCTGTTTCAATGCGATCATTAAATTTCAGAATAATGCCTTCATTGGTGGACAAAACCATGGCCGATTCACTGGTTTCCTGGCCGGTAGCAGGGTTGGTGCGGATCACTGTAATTTCCCTGCCGACATATTTTTCCACTAGCTTAGCAGGGGTCAACAGATCGAAATCAAAATTCTGTTCCAATAACTTAAACTTTGAAGGCGCCGTGATATTTCGCAACAATGCGGTTTCAGGACGAATTTTTGCCGATACGTCACGCCAAGCCAGGCGATTGAACTCCATATCCAGCACTACGCTACGCATGTCCTTCACTAGAGCCAGATTATCATTGTATATCGTCAGGGCGATACTTTCTTGATCCTGCTCTGTTGAAATCTTCTCAGGCGTTTCTGCAGCAAAGACGTGAGCTGCACCGAATTGAAAACACAACACAAAAACAATGACCTTGAATTGATTCAGAAAGTAGTTATTTTGGTTGAATTCTTTTAGACAGTTCCGGTGAATCGACTGGTGTTTTTTTGGATGATGCGTCATAACTAATCTCCTCTGAGGAGTCATGAAATATATTACCTTCTATGAATGAGAATTCCAGGGGCTATTTTCGGGGTGGCGCCCCCTCCATCGCCTATTCTATTAATATGCCCGTTTCCACGTTCCGCGATCGATTGCTTCATCTCATTCGCCCAATTAAGCAGTGCTTCCCTAACAAGCATGCAAAAAAAACCTGCTTCAGGGTATAATGCCGCCTGACTCTGCCATTCCAATTGTATAGCAATCCGTTTCAATCGCCCGGGTGGTGAAATAGGTAGACACAAGGGACTTAAAATCCCTCGGGCTTAAACCGCCCATGCCGGTTCGATTCCGGCCCCGGGCACCATCCGCAACGACATGTATTATCACTTCTTTTTCCTCAGGAGCAAGTATGAACCTTGATCGTGTTGGCTCAGGCATGGATATTCCGAATGACTTTAATGTCATTATCGAAATCCCAATGAATGCTGATCCCATCAAATATGAAGTCGATAAAAAAACCGGCGCGATGTTCGTCGATCGGTTCATGTCAACCTGTATGCATTATCCGTGCAATTATGGTTATATTCCTCATACTTTGTCGGACGATGGCGATCCGGTCGATGTGTTGGTGATTTCGCCGGTGCCGCTCATCACCGGCGTGGTTGTCCGTTGCCGTCCCCTGGGGGTGCTGAGAATGTCCGATGAAGCCGGGGATGATGCCAAATTACTCGCTGTACCTATCAACAAACTCTGCAATCTCTATAAAGATATCGAATCACATGATGATTTACCGCAGTTGATCCGCTCGCAAATTGCCCATTTTTTTGCGCATTATAAAGACCTGGAAGAAGGAAAATGGGTCAAGATCCAAGGCTGGGATGGCGTTGAGCCGGCAAAATCAGAAATCCTGGCGGGTATCCATCGCTTTAATTCCACCTCGAACAAGCCCATGTTCTAGGGCAAACACAGCCAAAGAACAGCGTCGGCCCGCTAAAACCAACCCATTCATGAGCATATCGTCTACGAAAGACAGGTGATCGCGTCGAGCTGGATTCCAGTGCAGCCCGCCTACTGAGCAGTAGTCGCTCTTCAAGTTTCCTTGATTTTAAGGTCTTCCTGAAGCGAATAAGTATTTATTACCTTTTCAGCACACTGATCAGCATGATATTCACTATAAACATGACCACACCAAGAATCAGCCAATTTCTTCCGGCTTTTCTCTCATCGGGATGGTCTTTCTTAAGATAGGTGTACCCCATTGCCACACCAATCACAGGAAAGAATATCGTACCGATGATAATCCCGATATTGACGCCCTGCGATACCCGTTTGACATGAGTATCGGATGGGTCTGTATTTTTAGCTTGTGAAGACTCATTCCCTGAGTCGAAAGGATGCGGAACCTCAGGCTGCTGAGAATTTCCTTGAGCAGACGCAGGTGTGAAATTTTCATTGCTGCGCGACGATGAATCCCCAGGCAAAGAGGTGTGGCACTGCGCGCAGGATTGCACCCCTTCTGGATTTTCCGCACCGCATGTTGGACAACGCATAAATACCTCATTAAAAAATTGGAACGAATTGAGTGTCACCCAATGAATACTATTTGTTGATCGGACTGAATTGAATCATCACCGCATCATTAATGAACCACTCAGGAAACTGCATGGCTACACCACTTGTCCCGCTGCGTAACCCGATGACCAAGCCCATTGAAAATTAAAACCTCCCAGATGTCCAGTCACATCTACGACTTCACCAATGAAATATAAGCCGGGAACATACCGGGACTCCATGGTCTTGGATGATAATTCATGAGTATCCACACCACCCAGCGTAACCTCCGCTTTTTTGTAACCGGCCGTGCCGGTTGGCGCAATTTGCCAATCCCGCAAGCGATCTACGATATGGCGCAATTCATGCTCACGATACTGACTCATCGGTTTTACCGGTAGTGAAAGTGGCGCCAGAACCGCTGAACACCATGCCTGCACGAACCGTTTCGGTAAATATTGGGCCAGCACATTAGTCAGCACGCGGGTACTGTCTTGATGTGCAGCTATCATATGTTCGGCATCTTCAGCAGGAAGCAAATTGACGCGCAACATGTTGCCCGGACGCCAGTAAGAGGAAATTTGTAGAATAGCAGGCCCGCTCAATCCTCGATGGGTAAATAGCACATTTTCGCGAAACTTCACACCTTCGCAGCTTACTTCAGCGTCAACCGATACTCCTGGAATATCCTTAAAAGCCGTAAAATCCTCAGTTGCAAACGTTAAACCCACCAATCCAGGTCGTAGGGACGTCACGTTAATCCCAAATTGATTGGCGATCTGATATCCCAATGCCGTGGCACCAATCTGTGGAATGGACAATCCACCCGTAGCAACTACCAAAGAACTCGCCGTGATCGAATTGCGTTCCGTGGTCACCCGGAACCGTCCGGTAGCGGAGGAAAAATCATCATTCGCTGAACACGGGTCGATCCGTTCAACCTGAGAAGACATGTGCCATAGCACACCCGCATCATCACATTCATTCTTCAGCATCTCGATGATGTGTTGCGAACTCTCATCGCAAAACAGTTGACCTAATTTTTTTTCGTGATAGCGAATGCCATGCTTTTCAAGCAGCGCAATAAAATCCTGTGGGGTAAAACGAGCAAGCGCAGAATGACAAAAATGCGGGTTATTCGAAATAAAGTGTTCCGCTTTGGCATGACGATTGGTGAAGTTACACCGGCCGCCCCCAGAAATACGGATTTTTTCCGCAAGCTTGCGGGCATGATCGATCAATACCACCCGGCGCCCGCGCTTTCCTGCTTCAATGGCGCACATCATGCCTGCAGCGCCTGCGCCAATGATGACCACATCTTTTGACAGCTCTTTCAAGGACGACCGCTACTTTCTTGAATGCGCGAAAATCACCCCTGACATAGGTCAGGTCAGTAAGTAAACTCCGGAGAAGACAGCATATCCAATCGAGCAGCTATCATCATGACGATAAATAGAAAAAGCGACAAACCGACACGAATGCTCAGCGACTTGACCATGCGAGTGGAATTGCCCTTGTCCTTAAACATGTAATAGAGTGCCGATCCCAGGCTATAGACTATAATGAGAAATAATATGGCCGCGAAGATATTCAATGTTCTGTTCCTGTAAGTTAGTTCTGCCGAAGTTTAGCCCAGTTTTACTGATTGTCCAATGACTATTTGACGGGAGCATTCACCTCACACCACGCCGTATTTTAGCGATCGTTAAAATTCCTTTTTTGAATTCTCCCATTCACACATATTGACACCGGGCGCCTTACATGAGTTTCCCTCCCGCCATTTTTATCATGGGTCCAACCGCCAGCGGCAAAAGCAGAATCGCTTTGGACATTGCAGCGCATTTTCCGGTAGAGATCATCAGCGTCGACTCAGCTCAGGTATTCCGCCTGATGAATATCGGCACTGCCAAACCTGATCAAACCACATTGTCGCGTATACCCCATCACCTTATCGATGTGATCGATCCGGATCAACACTATTCAGCAGCGGAATTTCGCCGCAGTGCATTGACGCTCATGCACGAAATCATAGGTCGCAATAAAATTCCCATATTGGTGGGTGGAACGATGCTGTATTTCCGCGCCTTGCAGGAAGGCTTATCGGTATTGCCCTCGGCCAACCCGCAGCTACGGCACAAACTGGAAAACATGGCCGAAGAGCTTGGCTGGCCAGCAATGCATCAAAAACTTATCGAATTGGATCCTGAAACCGCCGCACGCATCAAACCCACCGATAGTCAACGTATTCAGCGGGCGTTGGAAGTCTGTCATCTCACCCAGCAACCCATGTCGCAAGTCCTGAAAGCACCCAGACTGACAGATTTCCCTTTTGAAGCCATCTCGATTGCGCTGACACCAAGTGATCGCAGTCAACTACATCGGCGCATCGCCGAGCGCTTTGACGACATGATGGACGGCGGACTAATCGAGGAACTCGTATCGATTCTGCGGCAATTTCCCTCTCTTACTCCAGAAGCCCCGTCGATGCGCTGCGTCGGATATCGCCAGGCATATCTGTATTTGAATGATCAAATCAATATGATGCAATTACGCGACATGGGAATCGCAGCTACCCGGCAATTGGCCAAACGCCAACTGACGTGGCTGCGCAGCATGAACAATGAGCGACTGCAGGAATTCGATTGCCTTTCCCCAAACCTGAGCATTCAAGTCCGTTCTTTTTTGCAGCAGCGTTTGCATGCCCAATCCACATAATTGCCGTTCTCACCTGTACAGCAACTCATTGATGTGTTTTATTCCTGAATCTCCTGCCTTGTGTGCGGCCTGCCGATAGGGGTATGATCCGCACTATCCTGTATTCTTACAACCAGAACCAGAATTAAAATACACACTCGAATAACAAGAATGTTTTCATTGCAACACTGGTTCAACTGAGGAAGTTCTGAAAAGTTGCGCGACCATCAAGCCAAGCGATAACAGGTTCATGCGGCATACCGAAGCGCAATAGTTATTCCGAATTTCCCTAAAAACATCAATAGGAAAATCGCTATGCACATTCGCAACACATCACTTACGTTAATCTTATTTTTCATGATCGCGATCATACTGACCGGTTGCGAGAATTATGCGGAGCGGACTCATAAATCATGGGCTCCTCCACCTTCTGCGCCAGTCTATGATGATTCGACCATTTTTGCGCGCATCACGACCGCCGTGCAATCCGATCCAGCCCTGCAAGGCTCGAAAATCGATATCAAAGTCCAGGATGGTACAGTGACTCTGAGCGGTACAGTCAGTAATGAAGATCAGCTCACCCGCGTCAATATGCACACTTGGATCGTCGATGGCGTCAAGAAAGTCGACAATCAGATCGTAAAAAACTAACCACAATTCATACATCCATAAAAAATCCCCGTGATGGGGATTTTTTATGGCAGCACTCACGATGATGATCAAATACCCCGCAGCAACTCATTGATCCCCGTTTTAGAGCGGGTTTTGGCATCCACCTGCTTCACGATTACTGCGCAATAAAGACTGTATTTCCCGTTCTCGGCCGGTAAATTGCCGGATACCACGACCGATCCCGGCGGAACACGGCCATAACTGATCTCACCGGTTTCGCGGTTATAGATTTTCGTGCTCTGGCCAATATACACGCCCATCGAAATGACGGAGTTCTCACCCACAATCACGCCTTCGACAATTTCCGAGCGGGCACCGATGAAGCAATTGTCTTCGATGATCGTCGGATTCGCTTGCACCGGCTCAAGCACACCGCCAATCCCAACGCCACCCGACAAGTGCACATTCTTGCCGATTTGCGCACACGACCCCACCGTTGCCCACGTGTCCACCATGGTACCTTCATCGACATAGGCACCGATATTGACATAGGAAGGCATCAACACCACATTGCTGGCGATGAATGAACCTTTACGCACAGCCGCGGGCGGCACGACCCGGAAGCCGCCATCCCGAAAATCACGCGAACTGTAATCTGCAAACTTCGAGGGCACTTTGTCAAAATAATTGGAAAAACCACCTTTGATGAAGCTATTATCTTCGATACGAAAAGACAGCAGCACGGCTTTCTTGATCCACTGATGCGTCACCCAGTCACCATCCTTTTTCTCCGCGACGCGCAGTTTTCCACCATCCAACAGAGCGAGCACCTGCGCAACAGCCTCTTTCAGACTGGCATCAACATTGCGTGGCGTAATGTCCGCACGGCGATCAAATGCTTCTTCAATGATGGCTTTCAATTCATTCATAATTTTTCCTAAATAATTGGATTCGAATACTCAAATCCCAAGTTTCTCAAAAAATAACTTCATTCTCCGCATCGCTTCGGCGCATTCCTGCGGTGAAGCAACCAGCGCAACCCGGATGAAATTTTCGCCAGGATTCATGCCCTGCGCGTTGCGCGCCAGATAGCTGCCCGGCAATACGGTCACATTATAGTCTTGATAGAGTGTGCGGGTGAATTCGGTATCGCTGATGGGCGTTCTGATCCACAGATAGAAGCCGGCATCCGGCATCTGGACCGCTGTGACATCGGATAATATCTCGATGGCCTCAGAAAATTTTTGCGCATATAAGCGGCGGTTTTCCACCACATGCGTTTCATCATTCCACGCTGCACTACTGGCTGCCTGCGCAACCGGACTCATTGCAGAACCATGATAGGTCCGATACAACAGGAATTTTTCCAACAGCCGGGCATCACCGGCCACAAACCCTGAGCGTAATCCCGGCGCATTCGAGCGCTTGGACAGGCTATTGAAGACCACCAGTCGCGGGAAGCCGCTTCGCCCCAACCGATGCGCAGCCTCCAACGCACCGAGTGGCGGATTGTCCTCATCCGAATAAATTTCCGAATAACACTCATCCGAAGCCACGATGAAACCATGACGATCCGACAATGCGAATAATTCCTGCCAATCCGCCAGCGTCATGACACCACCGGTCGGATTATTGGGCGAACACACATACACCAACTGCACCCGCGACCATACCGCATCGGGCAATTGCGCATAGTCCAGCTTAAACTGATTATCAGGAAAAGTATTGATGAAATGCGGCACAGCGCCCGCCAATAATGCAGCCCCTTCATAAATCTGGTAGAACGGATTGGGGCACACCACCACCGGATCGGGGACGCTGCTGTCAATGACTGCCTGGGCAAACGAAAACAGCGCCTCGCGGCTGCCATTGACGGGAATGACTTCAGTCTCCGGATTGATTGCAGGCCCATTAAACCGCCGCTTCAGCCAACTAGCAATGCTGTTGCGCAGTGCCGGCGCCCCAAGTGTCGTGGGATACACCGAGAGTCCATCCAGATGATCGATGATGGCCTGACGGATGAAATCAGGAGTGGCATGCTTCGGCTCGCCAATTTGCAGATGGATAGGTTCCAGTGCGGCGGTGGGCGTTATTCCTTCCATCAGTTGCCGTAATTTCTGAAACGGATAAGGTTGTAGTTGATTCAAATGTGGATTCATGTGGCCATGGATTGCCGGGCTCAGTCAGCGACTGCTGAGCCGATTGCTCCGCAAAATTAAGATGGTTGAATGTGTGCGGATTATAAACGTACGCACCGGAATGGCCAAATGAAACACGTCACCCTATCGTTAACCAGTGCCTCCGCCCGAGAGCAACCACATGCCTGACTATCATTCAGCTCACGTCCTGTTTTCAGGTATTTTCCAAGCAAACTCAGCGATCCGGGAGCATCTTGCGGTCTTGGATCGTTCAATGATTTCTGGCGATTACAAACGCGTCATCCCAAATCCGCTGATTCAAGCTTTGCAATCTCGAGTTTCTCATGCGCAGCAACACGTTCATGGCACGTTGCGATTGTTCGCTTGTTCCATCGCCCAGCAAGTCACCCCATAATCCACTTCTTATTGCGTTTTGCAGGGCACCTGAACCGAGATGGCTTCATTGGAGCAAATGTCGATCCGCCGTGAAAGCTTGGCCATTTCGAATTCCACCGTCATGACCAAACCTGCAGGCCGACCGTGAAACTCGAAACCAGCGTATCCATAATAAGTTACTTTTTTGATGGTCGAGTTGCTGAAAATAGCGGTGTAAAATTCTGCCGCTTCTTCAGCTTGATCATCGAACCATGAGGAGTAATGGCCTACATCCGTTTTGTCCTCACCAGCATTCCGAAAATATCGCTCGCCGCAGTGGGTTTGGACGGGCATTCTCCTATAGAGCCAGCACACATCGAGTCTTAATTTTTCCGGGTATACACAACTTCCATCATTTTCATTTCTGCTGCGCCATGATGAGCCCCGTACATGACGAATTCCTGGTTATTGCCATCCACAATCTTCCAGACAGCGCGATGTGACATGTGTCCACCGCCCACTTCGGCATGTTGTCCGGTAAAGGTTATCGTCCTGCCGTCAGCGCTGGCCGTGCCATCCATCATGAAAATTTGCGTGCTCATGCTATCGATCCAACTCGACACATAACGTTTGAGCAAGTTGTCATATCCTACGGTCCAGATCCCGGTATGGGGTCTGCCATGCATAGTGCCGCTGATCTGCTGCTGAAGAAACCGCTCACCTAAAATCATCTTGGCTTCAACTGATCCGGTTGATTCGGTGGGTTGTTTTTGAGGATCCATCCATTCCTTGGTTGTGGTCGTCCAATTACCGGCCAGACTGGCCAATAATCGGTGTGGTTCGCCAGGCGCTGCCAATTTTGTGTAGATTTCCACCATTTCTTCAGAACTCATCGGCTTATTGCTCTTTTTCTCATCGGCTACGATAGGCGTCGCCACCAGCATAAAAAGCACAGCAATCCAGATCAATGATAAATATCGCATAACGTTCTCCTTTATCAATAAGAATCCATAAGCGCTCGCTTGACAAAAAACGAGCTACATATCGACAATCGTTTTAAAACCGCCATATACCATTCGCTTGCAATCGAAAGGACCAGAATCAGGATTCATCATTTCCTTTAAACGCGGATCGCTCATTACCGCTTGATTGACTCGATCGCGATGCTCTTTTGATTCGAATATGATCCACGAGAAAATCATCGTTTCGCCTTCGATTGCATTTGCAGCCTGATGGAATGAAACCAAACCTTCATGATTGAGATCATCCCCGCAACATTCGGTGTAGGCCAGCGCACCATGCTCCATCCAAATCGATCCAGCCAATTCTGCAAGACGCGTATATTCTTCTAATTTGTTATGGGCAATGGGTATCACAAATCCATCCACATATTTTTCCATAAGCTCTCCTGTAAGTTTTTTCTCCGACGAGCAACACCGGTTCAACCGATCGCTCACCGATAATAGTACAGGCAATCAAAGCGCGTCTTCGTTCAGTAGAATTTCCAACTAAAACACTCCTTCCATATTCAATATGCAATCAATGCGATATCTGGATTTCGCGACCTTCGGTAAAACTTGCTCTTTCGTGAGCGCCTGATTGCAAGTATAATCCGATCACTTTTTCCCATATTTGCCGCCGGTTTATCAATCTAGTAGCGGCTCTCCGAGGATTGGAAAAAATGAAACCGCCTATTCGTATTGCTGTTACTGGGGCAACCGGACAGATTTGTTACAACCTGCTGTACCGCATTGCAGCAGGTGACATGTTTGGCAACGATCAACCAGTCATACTGCAATTACATGATATTACTGATGCGCAACCGATGTTCGATGGCATCGTGATGGAACTGTATGATTGCGCCTTTCCCTTACTGGCCGGTATTGTCACTACCGATAATGCAGAAGTAGCCTTTGATGATGCGGATATTGCCCTATTGGTCGGTGCACGTCCAAGGGGAGAAAATATGGAGCGCAAGGATCTTCTCGCGGCCAACGGACCGATTTTCATCGAACAAGGCAGAGCGCTGAATGCCGCTGCCAAACGCAGCGTCAAGGTGCTGGTGGTGGGAAATCCTGCCAATACCAATGCCTATATCACGATGAAGCATGCGCCTGATCTGGATCCCAGCAATTTTTCAGCAATGCTGCGGCTCGACCATAACCGCGCCTTATCGCAGGTTGCGCTCAAACTACGCGTTCCGGTATCGGACATCAAGCGCATGATCGTATGGGGCAATCATTCCAATACCCAATTTCCAGATCTAAGTCATGCGATGGCCGGCAATGACAAAGTATTATCGTTATTAGGTGATCAAGCCTGGATCGAAAATCACTTCATCCCGACAGTTCAAAAACGTGGCGCAGCCATCATCGAAGCACGCCGCGGCAAATCAAGCGCCGCCAGTGCAGCGAATGCGATCATCAATCATATACAGGACTGGGTATTTGGTACTGCAGAGGGAAATTGGGTCTCGATGGGTGTGCCCTCGAACGGTAGTTATGGCATCCCAAGCGGCGTCATGTATAGTTTTCCGGTAACCTGCAAGAACGGTCACTATCAGATTGTCCAGGGACTGGAAACCAGTCAATCTGATCAAGACAAAATGCAGGCTAGTTACCAGGAATTAATTGCTGAGCAAGAAGCGATTAAACACTTGGTCGCTTGAGCGCCTGCATGTTCAGCCTGCAACTCTCTGCAAAGCTTACTTAATATTATTCTCAAGGTGTTAGGGTACGCGCGGCTTCCCGAATCGCATGCAACAATGTCGCATCCAGATGTCCATCGGCAATGCGCTGTGTGCTCTGCTGGAAGCGGCTGATGGCTTGACGGGTAGCACTGCCCATGACACCATCCGCTTCCCCGGCATCAATCCCCAGTGCTGATAGATCCTTTTGCAATTGACGCACCTGCTCGCGCGATATTTTTACCGTCTCCACTTGGGGCGGGCGATGTAATCCTCCCGCTCCGGCAATGCGATCAGCCAAATGACCCACCGACAATGCATAGAATTCCGACCGATTCCAGCGCATGAGAATTTGAAAATTCCGCGTGACTAGAAATGCCGGGCCTTGGTGGCCAGCAGGAACGAGCAAGGTCGCCTTGTGTTCCGACGACGCATCCAGCGGCGCTCCAGAAGTCGTGGTAACACCCAATGTTACCCATTCCGCCAGACTGAGCATGTGCCCCCTACCTGCCAGCGAATAATCAAAGCCTGGTGGTAATCGAACTTCTTGCCCCCAGTTCAGCCCGGAAACCCAGCCTAGTTGGCGCAGAAAATTAGCCGCCGACCCTAAAGCATCCGGAATACTTCCCCATAGATCACGCCGCCCATCCCCATCCATATCTTTTGCATAACTGAGATAGGTCGACGGCATGAACTGCATATGACCCATCGCACCGGCCCATGAACCCATCATGCGTTCTGGAGCAATATCGCCAGCATCGATGATACGCAATGCATTCAGCAATTCCTGCGTAAAAAAACTGCTGCGGCGCGGATCACAGGCAAGTGTTGCCAATGAATCCGTTACCGACCATTCACCAAAATGGCCGCCATAATTTGATTCCAGGCCCCAGAATGAAATAAGGAATTGCGCCGGCACGCCAGTTTCAGAATGAATCTTATCCAATAATGAGCGGTGCTTAGCCAATAACTCCCGGCCACGTTGTACTCGTTCATCGTTGATGCGGGTATTGAAGTAATTGGCAAATGTCTGGGTGAATTCAGGTTGACGCCGGTCCAGTTCGATGATGCGCGGGATATGTTTTACCTTGCCTAATACGTATTGAACGGTTTTATCCGAAATACCTTCGGTTTTTGCCTGAGAACCGATCTTGGTCATGCATTCATCAAATGAGTAATTGGCCTGAACAGCATGGGCCGGCAACCAGCCAGCCATGAACAACACAAATACGCCCAAGTACCTGCGACTCATTCGCGCAGAACGACGAAAAGCAACTGCTCGAGCGCAGCCTGATGCAAGCGTTGGCATGATGTTATTTTCGATGCGGACACGCCGGTTTGATGCAGTCTGCGTACAGCGACAACGAATGCTCCTGCAATTTAAATCCACGCTCCTTGGCGATGGCAATCTGACGCTTTTCTATGTCGGCATCATAAAACTCTTCCACCCGTCCGCACTGCAGACATACCAAATGATCATGATGACCATCGCGCTTCAGTTCAAAAACTGCCTTGCCACTTTCGAAATGGTGGCGTTCCAATAAACCGGCTTGCTCGAATTGCGTCAGAACGCGATAAACGGTCGCCAATCCAATATCCTCGCCCTCGCTCAGAAGAACCTTGTACACGTCTTCAGCAGACATATGCCGCACACTGCTTTGCTCAAACAGATTGAGAATCTTTAGACGCGGCAGGGTTGTTTTAAGGCCACTATTCCTAAGCCCTATGCTTTTCAGATCGCCGGAGTTGCTCATGGTTATCTCTGTTAGGAAAATGATTTGCTGTATCATATAGTGCTCAGCGCACTTTGGAAACAGATAATATCAACAAAATGATTGCAAAAACTCTCGTATTGACGGTTTTATTGTTCTTGACAGGGTGTTCGTATCTTCCGCCTATTTTATACAAGATCGACGTTCAGCAAGGCAATGTCATCACCGAAGAAATGCTGGACAAGCTCAAACCGGGCATGACCAAATCTCAGGTTCTTTTTGTGCTGGGATCTCCACTCATCGTCGATACGTTTCGCGATAACCGCTGGGATTATGTGTATATATTCCGCGAAAAAGGAAATTTGGTCGAACAAAAACGGCTTACCGTTTTCTTTGAAAATGACAAAATCGTCCATATCGAGAACCACCTGACATTCTCCAAGAACCCGACAACAGCCCAACCCGCTGCAGCCAATTCCAAAACCGAACCGGCTCAGGTCGATACCGCAACCACTAAATAAGCTCTTCATAAATAATCTACAGACACTACCAAATGACTAACCAAAAAATTGCCGTTGCAGGCAGCTCTGGACGCATGGGGCGCACATTACTGGAAGCCATTGCACAAGCCCCTGACATGCAACTGGCGGCAGCCCTGGAACGAACCGACAGCCCCTATTTATCAAAAGATGCCGGCGAGCTTATCGGAGCGCACTGTGGCGTCCCCATTGTCAGCGATTTTGCGACTGCCTTGAAAAATTGCCAGCACTTGATTGACTTTACCCGACCGGAAGGCACACTCGCGCATCTCGCCGTTTGTCGTGAGTCTGGCGTCAAAATGATCATCGGAACCACCGGCTTCTCTGCTGCACAAAAGGAACAACTCCAAGATGCCGCTCGAGACATCGCCATTGTTTTCGCCCCCAACATGAGTGTCGGCGTCAACGTAACGTTCAAGTTGCTGGAAATCGCAGCCAGAGTCCTCAATGAAGGATATGACATCGAAATCATCGAAGCGCATCACCGGCATAAAGTCGATGCTCCCTCGGGCACAGCACTGCGGATGGGGGAAGTCATCGCGGAAGCCATTAACCGCGATTTGAGCAAAGTTGCCGTCTATGGTCGAGAAGGAGTGACTGGTGAACGCAAGCCTGAAACCATCGGGTTTGCGACCATTCGCGCCGGCGATATCGTCGGTGATCACACGGCGATGTTTGCTGGCATCGGCGAGCGCGTGGAAATCTCGCACAAAGCCAGCAGTCGAATGACATTTGCGATGGGTGCATTGCGAGCAGTGCGTTTCCTGGCGGATAAGCCGAATGGCCTGTTCGATATGCAGGATGTATTGGGTTTGCGCTGATTGCCTTCACCCTTTCTCTACCATACTTAATAGCGCGTAATCATGGCAACATATGCCATTGGCGATTTGCAAGGTTGTTTTACTGCCTTTCGCCACCTGCTCGATATCATCCGGTTCGATCCTGTGCATGACAAGCTTTGGCTGGTCGGCGACATCGTCAATCGCGGGCCGGATTCTCTATCGCTATTGCGGTATATCAAGCAGGCAGGAAATTGCATGTTGATGGTGCTAGGCAACCATGATCTGCATTTATCGATGATTGCTGCCGGCATGGCGAAAAGCCATCCCAGTGACACCATCCAGTCCATTCTGGACGCGCCTGACCGGGACGAATTATTGGCATGGTTACGCCAGCAAAAGCTATTTCACGTCGAAAATCAATTTGCGATGGTCCATGCAGGTCTGTTACCTGGCTGGTCAATTACCCAAGCACAGCTACTGGCCCAGGAAGTGGAAGTCGCATTGCGCCACGACAACGGCCGGGAATTGCTGGCTCACATGTACGGAAACGAGCCCAATCATTGGCAAGACAACTCGAGTGGCTACGATCGTTTGCGGGTCATTATCAATGCCATGACGCGGATGCGTATCTGTACGCTCGACGGTCGCATGGATTTTGCGTTCAAAGGAGATCCGCAATCACTACCGACCGGTTATGTTCCTTGGTTCGACCATCCGCAACGGGCCAGCCGGGATCACATCGTCATCTGCGGCCATTGGTCGGCGCTTGGATTGCATATCACAGACAATTTGATTGCACTCGACACAGGATGTGTCTGGGGCAGGCAGTTGACGGCTATTCGGCTGGAGGATCGGAAAGTTTTTCAGTTTTCTTGTGGGGAATAGGCAAAGACAAGGTATCTGCGATCGCTCTTTCCGCCAATCGTGCCAGTTCGCGTCGATTCTTGGTGCCGCACGCAATCGGCTCGTTAAATGTCAACTCCACGACAATACCGGGTTGGCGAAGAATGTTCTGTAACGATATCCACAAGGATGAATCGATATAAGCAGCGTCCTCGCACACTTCTCCAGTCGTATTGCGATAGCCAATAGCCACGGGATACAGCAATGCATCCGCGGTAATTGCGGATTGCAATAAGGATGCATGAAAGTGATACAACTGCTTGCCATTGGTTGTGGTTCCTTCCGGAAACACAGTGACACGTTGACTGGTTTCCAACACATCACTGATGTGCCGATTGATGCGCACGGTATCGCTTCGTTTCGAGCGCTCGATGAAAAGCGTGCCGGCATTTTTACTCAATAGTCCCAATAACGGCCATCCATTGATTTCCGCTTTAGCGACGAAACGGGTCGGACACGCCGCCATTACTACGCACACATCCAGCCACGACACATGGTTGGCCGCGAATAACGCCCGCGGAATCTCCCAGCCGGGCACACGCCCTTGACACTTCAATTTGATATTAAGAATGGTCAACAAGCGCTCAGACCATCGCTGCATCATAGAGCGCTGAATAAAAACGGGAAAATACGGATAAACAATGGATTGCAGATATCCTGAAGCCACATGGCAGCATAATTGCAGCAGCCGGATCATACGCAATAAAAGTGGTGTGGTTTTTTGCATGCAGGTAAATAACGCGATCGCTCAAACACGTATTCAGTACATATTTACATAATAAAATATTATTATCAATAAGTTATGTACTATTAATTGATGAAGATGATTAATTTAAATAGATAACCTTTTATAAATAAAAAATTTATTATCATTAATTCTTATTCATATCGGTACAAATCTGGCGTAAAATACGCGCAAATTTTTATGCTGCAAACTGCTTCACAGCGTGAGCGTTCATTTGAATGATCGATTATATCGTAATACATCGCAAATCTTGATTTGAATCTGATCGATTGGCAGTACCGTCCGGCCGATCGGATTGTTGCAGAAGATTTTTACTAACTATTGGAGATGAGAGCAAATGAAGCAAGCCATCCTGCTTTTTAGTGCGCTATTGTTATGTCCTCACGCCGCATTAGCCCAGAAAAACAATCTGGATCTCAAATCACAGGCGGCTATCGTCTTCAACGCGCATAATGCCCGAATCATCTATGACAAAAATGCCGATAAAGTAATGCCCATCGCTTCCATCACCAAACTCATGACCGCGATGGTCACACTGGATGCACGCTTGTCTCCGCATGAGCGGATCACCATCAGCAAGGAAGATGTCGATACGCTGAAACGCACGTCATCGCGCCTGCCGGTCGGCAGCAGTTATGCGCGCCACGAATTGCTGCGCCTGGCGCTGATGTCATCGGAAAACCGTGCGGCAGCTGCATTGGGTCGTGCTTATCCTGGCGGCATCAATGCATTCATCAAAGCAATGAATCATAAAGCCAAACAAATCGGCATGACCAACAGTCGATTCGTCGATTCGACTGGACTGAACAGCAATAATGTGGCCACGGCCCGCGATTTGGCAAAACTCGTGACTGCATCCAATAAATATACCGTTATCCGCGAATTTTCCACCACGTCCAAGCATATCGTTTCCTCGAGCAATAAACGCGGCCCCTTGCAGTACGTCAACTCCAACAGCTTGGTGCGCCATCAGGATTGGGCAATCAATGTATCCAAAACAGGTTATCTGAGCGAAGCCGGACGCTGTTTGGTGATGCAAGCCAATATTTCCGGCCAGCCCACTGTCATCGTGCTACTGAATTCCTGGGGTAAAAATACCCGTATCGGTGATGCCAACCGTGTCAAAAAATGGATAGAAAGCAATCACAAGGTTGCGGATACTTCTTCCAGAATCAAACGCATCTAAGAAGCTCTAAAAAGAATCAAAAGCAACAGCCAAGCGCCGATTTTCCGCCTAACCCAAACCGTATATGTCACGGTATTTATGTTGCAAATGATCAATGAAATGATCAGGATTCAATGACTCGCCAGTCACCTGCCGCACCAGTTCCTGAGGCGTATGTAGCCGGCCCTGACGGTGAATTTTGTCATTCAACCAAGCCTTGATGGGCGCAAAGTTACCTGCCGCAATCTGATCTTCGGTATCCGGCTGCTCGCGCAGCAACGTCCTATAAAACTGGCATGCGTACATCGCCCCCAGCGTATACGAAGGGAAATACCCAAAAGCGCCGCTGCTCCAATGTGAATCCTGCAACACGCCAAGCGCGTCAGAAGGAGGAATGATTCCGAGATACTTCTGCATCAGCTCATTCCAGATCTGCGGCAACTCATCAACCTGCATCGTGTCGTCAAACAGCCCGCGCTCGATTTCATAGCGCAGAATGATATGCAACGGATAAGTCACTTCATCTGCTTCCACCCGGATGAAATCCGGCTTGCAGGTATTGAGCGCGCGATAAAACGCATCGATCGTCACATTCTGGAAATTGTCGGGAAACACCTCACGAATCGCAGCAAAATAATGCGAGCAAAAAGGCTTGCCCTGCGCAATCATGCGTTCCCAGAACAGTGATTGCGACTCATGAATTCCCATCGTGAGCGATTCTGACGCCGGCACATCGCCCCATGCATAAGGGCGTCCTTGTTCATACAGTGCATGGCCTGTTTCATGAATGACCGCATACAATGAGTCGATGAAATTACTCTTTTTGTAGCGCGTCGTAATACGCACATCCGTCGGATGACTACCGCCGCAGAAAGGATGCACCGACACATCCATGCGTCCTTTTTCAAAATCGAAACCAATATCCCGGCTGATTCTGCGCGCCAACGCTTCCTGTCGATCGACTGCAAAATGGCCTTGCAAGAACGATGTATCCGGTTGATTCACTTGTTCTTGAATGATATGAATGAAGGGTATCAACTCCTGTTTCAACCGATCAAAGACCGGCGTGATCATCGCCATCGTCGTGCCTCGCTCAAATAGATCAATATTGGCGTCATAGGGTTGCGATTCTGGCGCCACGCAATGCGCCCATTCCTTCTTCAAGCTTAAGAAACGCTTCAATACGGGTGCAAAATCGGCAAAGCGGTTTTCCTGTCGCGCCGTGACCCAATTACCATGCCCAAGCGAACTCAATTCCGTCAATTCCTGCACCAATTGTTTCGGTACCTTGGTTTCCAGCTCATAGCTGCGCAATGCCTCATGAATATTGCACCGCTCCACGGTACCCAAGGTGTCAGTATTTTTTTCCCTAAGTTCACGCAAGCAATCGCCCAGCGCCGGATCCGTCATACGCTCATGCAGCACCCCAGCCAAAGCCGACATTTGTTTGGCACGTGCTTCATTCGCACCGATCGGCATCATCACTTCCTGATCCCATCCAAGCGTGCTCATGACGCCACTTAAATGGGAAATTTCTTCAAGCTTCTGAACTAATTCCTGATAGTGTTGATTCATCGTCATCCTTTCCAATCTTATTGCCTACGATATTCTCGCCGACCTCAGCAGAAGGATAGCATCAAGGCCTCAAGCCCAGTATCATAGCAATTTTGTCACGTATCATTCATAGAGACATCACAATGCTCTGGATAAAATCACTGCATATTATTTTCATGGTCACTTGGTTCGCCGGTTTATTCTATCTGCCGCGCTTGTTTGTTTATCATGCCCTATGCGAAGACCAACCCGGCAACGAACGCTTCAAGATCATGGAACGCAAGCTGTATTATGGCATCATGACGCCGGGTGCTGTGCTGACAGTGGTTTTCGGCGTATGGCTGTGGCTGGGTTATGGCTTTTCGGGAAGTTGGTTGCACGCCAAGCTGGCGCTGGTACTGGTGCTGATCATTTATCATTATTACTGTGGAAAGTTCGTCACTGCTTTCAAAAATGATGCCAACCGGCACGGCCATGTGTTTTACCGCTGGTTCAACGAATTTCCCGTACTGATCCTGTTTGCGGTAGTCATGCTGGTGGTGATCAAGCCGGATTTGGCAGAATTGGTCACTCTCATCAGTAGTAAAAGCTGACAAACACATACCAGGATATGTCTCAGGGAGCACAAAATATTAGTCAGTCATTCTGTGAGTCATTATGTTTTTGAGCATCATCCACAGTCTATTGCAGACTCCATGAGTCGATCGATTACCTGCATTTCATAGCCTAATCGTCAATCACGACTTGCCCAGGAAACAGCACATCGGTGAATCCGAATTGCCGGAAATTCCTGATGCGCATCGGATAGAGTATGCCTTGCAGATGGTCGCATTCATGTTGCACGACCCGGGCATGAAAGCCGCTGACTGTGCGGTCGATAGGTGTGCCGTACTGATCCACGCCTTGATATCGCAACTGCGTATAGCGCGGCACCATTCCCCGCATGCCAGGAACACTCAGACAGCCTTCCCAGCCTTCTTCCTGCTCTTCGGATAACGGCGTCAAGCGTGGATTCAGCAACACCGTAAAAGGTACTTCGTCGGCATCGGGATAGCGCTGGTTCTTGTCAAATCCAAAAATCACCACTTGCACGCTCACGCCGATCTGCGGCGCAGCCAGGCCTGCGCCATGGAGTGACGCCATGGTATCCTGCATGTCTTTGATCAAGCTATGCAATTCGAGCGTATCAAATCGTTCTACGGGCTTGGCCACTTGCAACAACACGGGTTCACCCATTTTAAGGACTGGTTTAATCGCCATGACAACTCACCACATGTTCTAAAATAGTTCTGACACCGACCATCGCTTTTTCGAGTACAGCATAAATTTCCTTGAGCGGAATCGCGGTGACGTTGGTGCCCCGCCCAGCCGCATGATTGGCAACCACTGCGATGGTAGCGTAATTTAACCCTAATTCTCTCGCCAGTGCAGTCTCCGGCATACCGGTCATCCCCACCATATCCGCACCGTCGCGTTCGAGCCGGTTGATTTCCGCAGCCGTTTCCAGCCGCGGCCCTTGCGTCGCAGCATAGACACCGCCCTTGACAACGGCCTCTTGAGCAAGCTCGGCAGCCTGCAACAATAGCACGCGCGTTATTTGACTGTACGGCAGCGTAAAATCAATATGCCGGACACGCTGGTCTTTATCACCAAAATAGGTAAACTCTCGCCCATAGGTGTAATCGATGATCTGATCGGGGACCACCAAACGGCCCGGCGCCAGGTCTGCGTGTATGCCTCCGACCGACGCCACTGCGATCACGTGCGATGGCTGCAGAGAATGCAGCGCCCAGAGATTCGCACGATAATTAATGGCATGTGGCGGAATCGTATGACCGTGGCCGTGCCGGGCCAGAAACACAATATCCCGATCCCTTATCTTGCCAAATGTCAGAGGCCCAGAAGGTTCGCCATAGGGAGTACGGATAATCTGCCGATGGGATATTTCCAGACAGGATAATTGTGTCAACCCACTGCCGCCAATGATTGCCAACATGTTAGTCCTTTACCGCATAAATGGCGGGCAAATTCCGCCATGCACCTCGAATATCCATGCCGCACCCAAACACATACCGATCGGGCACCCTTAGCCCGACAAAATCAGCCTGAAATGGTTTAGGCTCAGCCGTTTCTTTTTCTACCAGCACCGCACTATAAAATGCCTTCGCGCCATTTTTCAATATCTGTTCGCGAATAGCCGCCAATGTTATACCTTCATCGAGAATGTCATCCACTACCAGAACAGTCTGGTCGTTTAAGACCGCGGGAGGTGCAACCAACCATTGAATCTCGCCACCTTGCATACGGTTGTGATAGCGGGTGACATGTACATAATCGAAATCAAGCGGAAATCGTAGTTGCGGCAATAATTGCCCGGCAAATACCACTGCGCCGCGCATGACACAGATTATCAATGGCCGTTGCTGGGATAATTCCTTCGTGATGTCTGCAGCCAAGCGTTTCACTGTCTGCATGATCGTTGACTCGGTATGGATAAGCTCCGCCCCTGCTAATATTTGTTCTGCCTCATGAGCATTCATCATGAAAAATTTTTGCACTCATTGAAAAGGTAAGGTAAGGTAAGGAAACAGAATCGATATCTTCATTATCCAGACTGCTCCTGCTTGTAAGGATGAATTTTACGCAAAATGAGGCAACCGTGAGCACCTACTTGCATATATAAGCCGCAGTCATCAGCAGGAAGCCGGGATTGCGTAGCCGCACAAGTTGATTCACGGCTCATCTGGCTTTAAAAAATGAGCGCTACCGTTGAATAGGAGAGAAACTGTTATGACGGTTAATCAATTTTCTGAATCAGATGATCAGCAGCGATCATTTAGAATGTTCTTGCTGGCTAGGTTGAATGCCCACCCCATATTGATAGACCAGTTTGCCCCCCATCCATCCCGCACTGCACAGGAAGATGAAGCCCGCCACCGATAGAATGACGGCAAGAGTGCCCGGTTGTTCGAGTACAGTGCCGTTCAGACGCATAAATAAGCTCGCTGCGTAAAAAGACCAGCTCGTCATGATCAATACCATATGCTGGTTGGCTATCTTCATGGCAGGGCTCTGCGCATCGATTTTTCCAAGCTCGACTAGACCGGTAATCATGGCAAGCAATGCGGTGATTGTTCCAATAACCAGCAACACCCCGGCTACCCAACCGACTTGTTCATTGGTGAACAGACTGGCAAGGTCGGCCAGCGTGGCAAGAAACCAGGTCGCTATCGGGAAATGAACCAACATTGGGTGGATAGGGTGTTTCATGGTTTCGTCTCGTATTTGATTAAAGGAACATGCTCAATAATGTGAGAAACCCCGCTACTGCGAGACCAGCATGAATGAGAACGACATTTTTGGGAGCAACATTGCCTTTGACATGAATCGAGGCCAGATAAAATCCGCCCAATGCAGCAACGACGAGTAATCCCAACGCGGCTGTCAGGCGATTATCCCCCGAGCCTTCCAGGATAAGCATGATCAGCATGACCAGGCCGGTCGCCCCTAATAAAGCATGAACAATCGATAAGGACCACGGCGCCAACTGCCCAGCAAATACTTTCAGAGCCAATACCACACCGCCAACAGCCGCGATTGCTAAGACTATGATTAAATACGTAAGCATTAATTCCTCCTTTTTATAACTTATACTGTAGGGACTTTTACTTTACTTGATATGTTATAACTTTTGCAATAAAAATATGTCAAAAGAAACAAAATCAATCTTTACAGAAAGTTAGCATGTCTGCTCTACCATTTCTAGGCGAAAGCCAACAGTCGTTGATCACCGCTTTGCTGCGTCATCGTAAGGGGCTTACCGTCGATGAGCTATCGCGGATATTATCCATTTCCCGCAATGCCGTTAATCAGCACCTTTCAAATCTTGGAAGCAGCGGTTTCATACAGAGCGCCATGCTGGACAGTACCGGCGGCAGGCCCAGCAAAATTTACTCACTGTCTCCAAAAGGTCTGGAGCTTTTCCATAGACGCTATTCATTCATTGCGAAATTACTGCTTTCGTGGGTCGATAAAAATCTCGGGGAAGAGGAACTCCAAACGTGCTTACAATCTTTAGGTAAGCACATGGCGATAGAATTCGAGGAACGTGTAGCCAAGCACTCATCTTTAAGTGACAAGCTTCGCGAAGTCGCGGCAATAATGTCGGAGCTGGGCTATGACGCCAGCGTGAAACCCGGCATCGGCAATCCTATCGAAATCGTCGCCCATAATTGCATTTTTTATCAATTGGCCGAAGAACACCCGGTATTCTGCACCTTGGATTTGAGTTTCCTGACTGCCTTATTGAAAACCGACATCCAGCACAAGGAATGCATCGTCCGGCAAGGAAATCATTGTTGTTTCGCAATTGCCGGCCCTATCGGTTAAACAAGCTCTGAGAAACCACCGCGCTCAATTTTTTCGCGGGAAATCAAGCCCAACTTTTCTCACTCGCTTGGCATGAACCTCTTTTTCACTTCAGTCCGCCTGGCCTGAGGCTCCTCCCGCTTATTCATGATCTTTGGTTACCTGCACCCATCCATTTTTCCTACAAAATTTACCGCTCTCGTTAATAATTCTTACACCTGTCAATGTTTTATGATTAAATGAAAAACCTCATTGAAAGGAGAAATCGGTATGAACAAATTTATCGTCGAGTTTATTGGTACGTTCTTTCTGGTTCTGACGATCGGTCTGACCGTCATTCCCGGCAATGCCGGTGTCATTGCGCCGTTGGCGATCGGATCGGTGTTGATGGTCATGGTGTATGCCGGCGGGCATATTTCCGGCGCTCATTACAATCCTGCGGTGACGTTGGCAGTGTTGATCCGAGGAAAATGCTCTATCGCCGAGACCCCGGTATATATGATTGCCCAGATCGCGGGAGCCGCAGCAGCAGCCTTCACGGCCCAATTCCTGGTAGGCCCAGGATCAGCCGCTGCCACGATCGACGTCACTAAATCGTTGCTCTCCGAATTCTTGTTTACCTTCGCACTTGCTTATGTAGTGTTGAATGTGGCCACGGCCAAAGGCACCAGCGGCAATTCCTTTTACGGCCTAGCGATCGGTTTTATTGTCATGGTCGGCGCCTTTTCGGTCGGCGGAATATCCGGCGGCGCGTTTAACCCCGCCGTGGCCATTGGCGCACCGCTGATGGGTTTGATGGACTGGAACAACATCTGGATACATATTTCTGCCGACTTTACTGGCGGCGCATTTGCAGCGATCGTTTTCAACTTGCTCAATGCAGAGGATAGATAATAAAAATGAAATTACAGTCCCTATTGCCCGCATTCGCTATCACCACGATGTTGATGAGCAGTCCGGTTATTTCAGCGGATTTGCCAACCATTATCGAACATCCTACTTATCATGATGGAACGCTTTATATTCCACGTGTAGATACCGAGCAGCAAGCCGGTCATTATCTCGATGCGACGCTTCAGTTTGATAATGCATCCGGGATGTGGAAATTGCTTGATTTTTATAACACTTTTCCCACGGAAGATATAGCGAAAGCAGGATTGATGAATCCTGAAAAATTGGAAATCATTGTGACCGATTCCTCACCCATCCAAGTATTTTTGAAAACCACAGTAAAATTTGGAGATGGTTGCATACGCTATGGCCAGATTAATCAGCGAAGAGTCGGTAGCACATTCGAGATTGTGATGCACAGGGATCATGGGATCTACCCAGCTGTGGTATGTGCAGACCCTGTGGCGGACGAAAAAGTGATTCCTCTGCAGGTGTATGGCTTGCCAGCCGGAACCTATGACTACATTTTCAACGGTCAGCAAACCGGCACATTCACGCTTTCAAAGGACAACACGTTGTAATTCAGGCAACTCAGCCGATAAAATGGCAGCTCAACGCTGTCATTTTATTCCTTCAAGCTGATCGATGATCCGAGTAATGAAGCCAATCCAGCTTCATCCAGAATAGCCACGTCCAGATGTACAGCCTTGTCATATTTGCTGCCGGGATCGATGCCGACCACGACATAATCAGTTTTTTTTGAAACACTGCCGCTGACTTTACCGCCCAGCGCTTCTATTTTTTCTTTGGCTGCTTCGCGGCTCATCGTCGGCAATGTACCCGTCAAAACGAAGGTTTTTCCGTTGAGCGGCGCCATTGCGCCGACAGATGCCGATATACCCGCGTGCTCTTCCCAATGCACGCCACAGGCGCGAAGTTGTTCGATGACTTCGCGGTTATGCGCTTCGGCAAAAAAATCCACGATACTCTGCGCCACGATCGGCCCGATGTCGGGGATCTGCTGCAACTGCTCGCTGCTCGCCTGCATCAGGCGATCCAGAGAACCGAGATGCGCCGCCAAATCCTTGGCAGTCGCTTCACCCACGTTCCGAATTCCCAATGCATAGATGAATCGCGCCAGCGTGGTGCGTTTGCTACGTTCTATCGCTTGCACCATATTACTGGCGGATTTTTCCGCCATCCGCTCCAGATTGGCAAGTGCTGTGAGCCCTAACCGATATAAGTCCGCGGGTGTACGCACGATGGCTTGATCCACGATTTGATCAACCAATTTGTCGCCCAGCCCTTCGATATCCATGGCACGGCGCGAGGCAAAATGCAAAATCGCCTGTTTGCGCTGCGCCGGACAAAATAATCCGCCGGTACAACGCGACACAGCCTCACCCGGAAGTCGCACAGCCTTTGCGCCGCACACCGGACACACGATAGGCATGGTAAAACTGCCCGCGTTGACGGGGCGTTTCTCCACGATCACGGATACGATTTCCGGGATCACATCACCGGCACGGCGAACGATCACGATATCACCGATGCGCACATCCTTGCGCTCTATTTCATCGGCATTGTGCAAGGTCGCATTGGTGACCGTCACACCGCCGACGAATACCGGCTTCAAGCGCGCCACCGGCGTCAGAGCCCCGGTTCTGCCGACCTGCACATCGATACCCAGCAGTTCCGTGACCGCCTCTTCCGCCGGGAATTTATGGGCTATAGCAAATCGCGGTGCACGCGACACGAATCCTAATTTTTCTTGCTGTGACAGCACATTGACTTTATACACCACGCCATCGATGGCATACGGCAAGCGCTCACGCTGCGCCGCAATGGCATCAAAATAATTCAATAATGCCGGCAAACCGGAGACAACCCGGCATTCTCTGGCCACCGGAAAATGCAAACCGGTGAGATAGTTCAGCACCTGGCTATGGGTGCTATGGGTATCATGCGGCAGGTGTTCATCTTCATATAATCCAACCCCATAGGCAAAGAACGTCAATTGCCGGCTTGCGGTAATACCAGGATCCAGTTGCCGCAAGGAACCCGCGGCAGCATTGCGCGGATTGGCGAACTCTTTTTCACCCCTGGCCAGTTGGCGCTGATTGAGTTTCAAAAAATCCGCTTTCAGCATCAGCACCTCTCCTCTCACTTCTAGAAAAGCAGGAGGATGAATGACTGGCAACGACAGCGGAATCGATTTGATGGTTTTCAGATTCAACGTGATGTCTTCGCCGGTATAGCCATCACCGCGTGTCGCGCCGGTCTTGAACACACCATACTCATAGCACAGACTGACGGCGAGTCCATCAAATTTAGGCTCAACCGCATAATCCACACTATCCACGACCAGTCCTTCACGAACCCGCCGGTCAAATGCTTCCACTTCTGCTGCATCAAAAGCATTATTTAAGGACAACATGGGCAAACGATGAGTAATTTGAGAAAAGGCCGCGACGGGGGCAGCTCCAATGCGTTGCGTCGGAGAAGTGTTTGTGATCAGTCGCGGATGATCGTGCTCCAGTTGCTGCAATTCCCGGAACATTCGATCGTATTCGGCATCCGGTAACGTAGGATTGTCCAGCACATAATAGCGGTAGTTATGCAGTTCAATCGCAGTACGCAACACCTGCATGCGCAATTTTAAATTCTCGATGTCTTCATTCATACTCTGTCACTGTGACCGAAGTGGAAGTCTCTGAAAACTACACTGATTAATTTGACTGTACGAGCGAACCGCTTCATTGCGCGGCATTCACTCGCCTATCTTGTCGATAGGACCCGGTTGCTGCATTCCGTGTGTTCATCGCTTCTGCGTTTGCAGAATTCATTAGTGTTTCACTAAGACGCTTGGCATAGTCATCAACCATCGATTGCCTGCCGTTTCGTCTCAACGTTAAGAAAATTCGTCATCCAAGTCAGCAGGGCAGTCGTTACTTTCTAAAATCCTTTATACTGGAGATTAACTCGGATATTCACTTTTCAGATGTTTCTATCTTCTAACCGCCTCGCTTATGAACGATAATAAATTAAAAATCCGCATCCAGATCCAACAACAACCGCCTCAAGCCATTGAACAACTCTATCCCGACTTGGCGGAACCTGAAATCACTTACGAACAAACCTATGATTGGCGAAGAATCGCTATCGTCGCAGTCGGACTGCTATGCGTTATCGTATTGATCAGCTATTTAATTTTCCGCAGCAGCGAAGAACCTGCCGCAACTGCAGCTTTACCTGCTGAACATCAGATTTCTTCCCCCCCAAACAACCCTGTTGCGCCGGAAGTCGGTCAACCCAATTCTGAGCTCGGCAATGATGCCAGCATCACCGATTTGAATCAATCACCCGCAAAAATGCCATCTGCCGAAGGTGATACCACTGCTGCACCATTGATGAGCGTTCCTGCGGCAAAGCCAAAATCAGGCACGTCCATCCATAAACCGATCATCATGCCGCGCAAAAAACCCGCAGCCTCTGCCAAAATCAGTTCGCACCGAACATCGGATCGGCCTGAAATTCTCCGGGCACAGCTCAGTCATGCCATCAAAGCGCGTGAACCGGTGGATATCGTCGAATCAATCCAATTACAGCCTGGCGAGTCCAAGCCAATTTTTTTTTATCTTCATTTAAGGGATCTTCAGGATCAGGAAGTCACCATCCATTGGTATCACGGCGACAAACTTGATTCCCAATTACCATTGAGGATACGCGCCAATAATTGGCGAACGAATGCGCGCAAGCAATTGGATCATGAACGACTTGGCGCCTGGCGCGTTGAAGTCGTGGATGACTCGGGAAATTTGCTGGCGGCACGGCATTTTGACGTGACCCAATATTGACTCTACCTCATCAAAATATGGATTCCTATGAAATATTGTAGTAATTGCAGCGCCGCAGTTGAATTATTGATACCTGAAGGCGATTCTCTTCCACGCTATGTGTGTACCGTCTGCCATGTCATTCATTATCAGAACCCCAAAGTCGTGGTAGGGTGCATCCCTGAATGGGAAGACAAAATTTTGTTGTGTCGCCGCGCCATCGAGCCTCGATTGGGATGGTGGACATTACCGGCAGGTTTTATGGAAAACAGCGAAACACTGGCCCAGGCCGCTGCTCGTGAAACCTTGGAAGAAGCCAATGCGCGTGTTGAGATCGGCAATTTATATGCCATCTACAGCCTTCCGCATATCAGTCAGGTATACGTGCTGTTTCGCGCCCAGCTCCTTGATCTGGATTTCAAACCCGGTATCGAGAGCCTGGACGTGAAATTGATGAATGAAAGCGAAATTCCATGGGAAGAAATGGCGTTCCGGGTCATTCATGATCCATTGCGGCGCTATTTCAACGAACGCCGCCACGGCAAACCGGGGTTCCACATAGGAGTGATCGAACGCCCGCCCGGCGCAACCTGATGCACACTCCCAAAATATAGTCCTTCCTTCCCAACCGATGGTTTAAGATTCTCTGAGAGCACGATATAATGTATTTTTTTTACTTATCTCCCATGAAGCATTTATTCTTATCACTGCTGTTGTATTGTGTTGTTTCTTCAGCATTGGCCCAAGCAGACAACTTATCGATAGCAGCGAAAGCCTATTTGCTTTCTGATTTTCAGACCGGACAAACCTTAGCCAGCCAAAATGCGCATGAGCAAATCGAGCCGGCTTCACTGACCAAACTGATGACGGCATATGTGGTGTTTTCAGCACTGAAACAACATCGATTGGAGTTGAATCAGGCTGTGCCCGTGTCTCAAACCGCGTGGAAAATGATTGGCTCGCGCATGTTCATCGAACCCAACAAGCAAGTCACGGTGGATGAGCTCATCCGCGGCATGATCGTCCAATCCGGCAATGACGCATGTATCGCATTGGCGGAAGCTGTCGCGGGATCGGAAGCCAATTTTGCCGGAATCATGAACAAAGAAGCCGCGCGGCTGAGCATGAAGAATACTCATTTCACGAATTCCACCGGCCTGCCGGATCCGAATCATTACACCACAGCCTATGACCTTAGTTTGCTGGCAACAGCGATCATCCGCGATTTTCCGGAATTCTATCCGTTGTATTCGCAGAAGGAATATACCTACAACAATATTACGCAACCCAACAGGAACCGGCTGCTGTGGATCGACCCTCATGTGGATGGCATGAAAACCGGCTGGACCAAAAATGCAGGTTTTTGCTTGATCACCTCTGCAATGCGCGACAAACGGCGGCTGATTTCGGTGGTCATCGGGGCCAAATCTGCCAATGCGCGCAGCGCGGAAAGTCAGCGATTACTGAATTACGGATTTCAGTCCTACGATACGTTGCAGCTATACAAAAAGAATGATTCATTAACGACGATTCATCTATGGAAAGGCGCACAGAATGAATTGAAGGCAGGATTTGACCGGGATGTGTATTTCACATTGCCCAAAGGCCAGTCCGATCGGCTCAAAGCCACGATGGAATATAAGCAACCGCTGATCGCTCCGGTTCAACGGGGGCAGGAAGTAGGCACGGTCAAATTTACGCTCGACGACAAGCTGATAGAAACCTATCCATTAGTTGCCCTGGAGGAAGTTGGAGTGGCTAATATCTTCGGCCGCACCTGGGACAGTGTTAAACTGCTGCTCAACTGATTTTCTGCTGACTTTGTACACTCATTGAAAAGGGCTCGCCATGATATATCTGAACGGTAAATTTATGCCTATCGAAGATGCATGTATCCCGGTTCTGGATCGTGGTTTTATTTTCGGTGACGGTGTGTATGAGGTGATTCCAGCGTATTCACGCAAGCTATTTCGGCTCGCGGAGCATCTTGACCGGCTTCAACACAGCCTTGACGGCATTCGTCTGAAGAATCCATTTCAAAATGAAGAGTGGAAAACTATCTTGGAGCAAATCATCGCTCAAAATGAGGGCGACGATCAGTATATTTATTTGCACATTACCCGCGGTGTGGCTAAACGGGATCATGCATTTCCGGTGAATGTTCCGCCCACTGTGTTCATCATGAGCAATCCATTACTGCCTCCGCCCTCTGAGTTGCTTGCCAGCGGCGCTTCTGCGATCACCGCGCTTGATAACCGCTGGATACGATGTGATGTCAAAGCCATTTCATTATTGCCAAACGTGCTGTTACGGCAGCTGGCCGCGGACGTGCGCGCACTGGAAACTGTGCTGATCCGGGATGGGTTCCTGACTGAAGGCGCAGCCAGCAACATTTTCATTGTCAAGGATAAGGTATTGCTGGCCCCCCCAAAAAGTCATCTGATGCTGCCTGGAATTACCTACGACGTCGTGCTGGAACTGGCTGCGAGCAATCAAATTCCCCATGAAATCCGGGAAATTACAGAATCTGAGGTACGCAATGCCGATGAAATTCTGCTGACATCATCCACCAAAGAAATCATGCCGATCACGTTGCTTGACAATAAACCCGTCGGCAGCGGAAAACCGGGAGAAATCTTCGCGCGATTGCACACTCTGTATCAGCATTACAAGGCCACACAGATGCGCGGTCAGCTTGCTTGATGTGCGGCAAGGCATTAGTTCAAACTGAAATTCAGCATCAATTGAGTGTTACTGCATATGACCGAACAAGCTTCCCTCATCGAATACCCCTGCGATTTTCCGATCAAAATCATGGGAAAAGCGGAACAGGACTTTGTGCAGACGGTCGTCGCCATTGTTAAAGTTCACGCACCGGATTTTGATGCCGAAACGGTGTCGATCAGAACCAGTAAAAATGGTACGTATCTAGGTCTCACCTGTACCATCCGCGCCACGTCACGAATGCAACTGGACGCACTCTATCGGGCGTTGTCCGATCACCCGCTGATCGCCGTGGTGCTATGAATCACCCTGCCGGTAATTTTTCCGGTCCAACGATCGATGATCCGCATTTCATCGTCAAATCGCTGGGTTTGTGCGATTTTCAGCCCACCTGGCAGACGATGAAATCATTTACCGAGCGTCGAACCGCGGAAACGCAGGATCAAATTTGGTTGTTGCAACATCCGCCGGTGTTTACTCAAGGCATCGCCGGCAAGCCCGAACATCTATTGGATGCTCATGGAATTCCACTGATAGAAACAGATCGAGGCGGACAAATAACCTATCATGGGCCCGGGCAAATCATCGCTTACTTACTATTGGATATCCGCCGTCTCAAATTGACCGTGCGCGAACTCGTCAGAAGTATGGAGAATGCCGTGATCGATGTGCTAAAAACGTATCAAATCCCTGCAACCGGTCGTGTTGAAGCACCCGGTGTTTATGTCGATAAGGCCAAAATTGCCTCGCTGGGACTGAAAATCAAGAAAAATTATTGCTATCATGGCATAGCATTGAATGTCGATATGGATCTCACACCCTTTTCGTACATTAATCCCTGTGGTTATAAAGGATTACGTGTCACGCAAGTCAGGGATTTTAGCGTTGATTTCACACTGGAACAGGTCGGTTTTCAATTGGCCAATCAATTACAGAAAAAACTTTTAAAAGGACCTCTTAATCATCATCATGACTGATACTCGCCAGAAAGGTGCAGACAAAACAGCGCGCAACCCCATCAAAGTCACCCCTCAATCCCGCAGCGATCTTTTGCGCAAGCCCTCCTGGATCAGGGTTCGTTCATCCAATAGCGAAAATTTCTATGAAGTCAAGAGATTGTTACGCGAGCACAAATTACATACGGTGTGTGAAGAAGCCTCATGCCCCAACATCGGTGAATGCTTCGGCAAAGGAACCGCCACATTCATGATACTGGGCGATTTGTGCACCCGTCGCTGTCCATTCTGTGATGTCGCGCACGGCAGACCCAAGCCTCCGGATGCCAATGAGCCACTTCATCTGGCGCAATCCATTGCCGCGATGAAATTAAAGTATGTCGTCATCACCAGCGTTGACCGGGACGATCTGCGCGACGGTGGCGCACAGCACTTTGCCGATTGTATCCGCGAAATACGCCAGCATTCACCGCAGACCAGAATAGAAACGCTGGTACCCGATTTCCGTGGACGGCTGGAAATTGCATTGGAAAAACTGGCCGTTTCCCCTCCCGACGTGCTCAATCATAATCTGGAGACAGTGCCGCGACTGTATAAGCAATGCCGGCCCGGGGCAGATTATGCGCATTCGCTTAAACTCCTGAAGGATTTCAAATTGCAATTTCCTCAAATTCCCACTAAATCGGGACTCATGCTCGGACTTGGCGAAACCGACGAGGAAATTATGGACGTATTGCGAGATCTGCGTGAACATAACGTCGAAATGCTGACGATCGGGCAATATTTACAGCCCAGCATCGGTCATTTGCCGGTCATGCGCTACGTATCCCCTGAAAACTTTAAGGCCTTCGAGCGCGCAGCGTTTGACATGGGATTCAGTCATGCCGCCTGTGGGCCGATGGTGCGTTCTAGTTACCATGCCGATCAGCAAGCTCATGAATCAGGCTTGTTCGAGCAAACCTGAGCCTCAAATAAGCCCGGCTGAATCGCTCACTGACATTAATGACGCGTCATAAGGAAGAAATAGCTTTAATTCGGCATGTTTTTTCTTTGATCACTGCTCCATCGCTTAGGGTAACCTGAGGTTATCAATATGGAAGAGGTATGGTTGAGTCAGCCTCAACGGGAGTGTTCATGGAAAAAAGCGCAATTTTGAGTGTATTGGCCAGTGAAATCGAACAAGGTCGATTGATCTTTCCGACATCGACCAATACTGCAATGAAGATCAAAAAAACTTTGGAAGACCCTGATTGCAGTCTTGATGCTGTCATTCGGCTCGTTCAGGCCGAGCCGCTGTTATCGACTAAAATTGTCGCGATTGCGAATTCCATCGTTTTTAACCGTTCCGGAAAAAGAATCACAGACGTAAGATCAGCGGTCACACTAATCGGCATGAGAACGGTGCGCAATATTGCAACCGCCGTTGTTGTCCAGCAGCTTGCAGGATCTCAGGCAAAAAATGAACTAGTGACCCAGCTTTGGCAACACTCTGCCCATGTTGCAGCCCTTGCTCAGGTCATTGCAAGGCGCATCACACATCAAGATCCTGATACCGCGATGTTTGCAGGCATTATCCACGAAATCACGTGGTTTTATCTGTTAGCTCGGGAAAAACATTACCCCGGATTAGTTGATGAAAACGCCGCAAGCTCCTGGAACAGCGATGAAGACTTGGAGGATGAGACGGAAGTGGAATGTGAAGTAAAGATCGGAACTGCCATCCTCAAAGCGCTATCCGTTCCTGAACCCATCATCGAAGGCATCGTTTATTTGTGGCAAGGCTACTTGGCGTTCCCACCGACTTCTCTGGGAGATACGCTGCTGTGCGCCGACCAATTGTCCCCGATTAAATCCCCCTTTGCGCTGCCCTCTCAGCAAGCAGGTCATCACATTAGCAGTAATATCGACTTATTGGCGGATCAAGAAACGCTCAGTGACATTCTCAAGAATTCCGAAGAAGAAGTGAAATCGCTCACGCAAGCCTTGTGCAGTTGAAAGGTTATTCTCAGCTATTCTTCAGTCACAGGGTACGCGACATTATTCATCACTGCTTGTTCTGAATTACATAGAGTTTCCGAAAAATGCCATGAAAAAAGGGAATCCGCAGGATTCCCTTTTTATTCAGTAAAGCACTGGCGCTATAAAAATCAGTGCTTGATCACATTTTCAATCAATTTATCCTCTGTCGCTGCTTGAATGGGCGCTTGCGCAATCGGAACGGGCAGCAATTCCGGTTTATGCTCCAACGCCAAATCCAACACTTGGTCGATCCACTTGACAGGATGAATCGTCAATTGATTCTTCACATTCGCGGGTATATCAGCAAGATCCTTCATGTTCTTTTCGGGAATAATAACGGCTTTGATTCCGCCGCGATGCGCTGCCAACAATTTTTCCTTCAACCCGCCAATAGGAAGAACTTCTCCTCGCAGGGTAATCTCTCCAGTCATTGCCACATCGGCCCTGACTGCAATATTTGTCAGCACGGACACCATCGCTACGCAAATACCGATTCCCGCACTGGGTCCATCTTTGGGCGTTGCCCCTTCCGGCAAATGAACATGAATATCATTTTTTTGATAAAAATCCTCCGGTATTCCTAATGAGTGAGAGCGACCACGCACTACAGACAACGCAGCCTGGATGGATTCCTGCATGACTTCACCCAGCTTGCCGGTGGTAATGGTCTTCCCTTTACCAGGCAGCACAACAGCCTCTATGGTCAATAACTCGCCACCCACTTCCGTCCATGCCAATCCCGTGACTTGTCCCACTTGGTTTTTTTCCTCGGCTATACCGTAGGTATAACGCCTTACACCCAGGAATTTATCCAAATTACGAGACGTAACCACTACCTTACTCTTGCCTTTCTTGAGCAGCATGATTTTCACGGCTTTCCGGCAAATTTTTGAAATTTCCCGCTCGAAAGCACGTACACCCGCTTCTCTGGTGTAATAACGGGCAATATCCTGGAGCGCCGAATTGGACACAACCAGTTCATTTTCCTTCAGGCCATGATTCTGCATTTGTTTTGTTAGCAGATAACGCGTGGCAATATTGAGTTTCTCATCTTCCGTATAGCCCGACAGTTGAATGACTTCCATGCGGTCGAGTAATGCCGGAGGAATATTCAACGTATTCGCGGTGGCTACGAACATCACATCGGACAGGTCATATTCAACCTCGACGTAATGATCGACAAAGGTATTATTTTGCTCAGGATCAAGCACCTCCAATAACGCAGAAGATGGATCACCACGAAAATCCATACCCATCTTATCGACTTCATCCAATAAAAATAATGGATTTTTGACACCTACCTTGCTCATGTTATGCAGAATCTTACCGGGCATGGAACCAATATAAGTGCGCCGATGTCCGCGAATTTCGGCTTCGTCCCGAACGCCACCCAGAGACATGCGAACAAATTTCCTGTTGGTAGCGTGCGCAATTGACTGACCCAATGAAGTCTTACCGACACCGGGAGGACCTACGAGGCACAAAATCGGTGCCTTCATCTTATTGACACGTTGCTGTACCGCTAAGTATTCAACAATTCGTTCCTTAACTTTTTCCAGACCATAGTGATCCTTTTCCAGTGCAGCTTCGGCGGCTTTCAAGTCGTTATTGATCTTGCTCTTCTTTTTCCACGGCAATGCCACCAACGCATCAATGT
Source organism: Nitrosomonas sp. JL21 (assembly GCF_009833095.1). Taxonomy (GTDB): domain Bacteria; phylum Pseudomonadota; class Gammaproteobacteria; order Burkholderiales; family Nitrosomonadaceae; genus Nitrosomonas. The sequence goes on along the minus strand of NZ_QRCB01000028.1, from coordinate 9,159 downwards.
AATTACGCACTACGGTGGCTTCGGCTGACATCGGGGACATCAACCGAAGTTTCTTCAATTCTGATTCTGCTTTCGCCAAGGCCTCTTTCGGCATTTGTGCAGATTTGATTTTCTTTTCAATCTCTTCTAAATCTGCGCCATCTTCACCCTCGCCCAGCTCTTTTTGGATAGCCTTGACTTGTTCATTCAGATAATAGTCGCGCTGACTTTTTTCCATCTGACGTTTGACTCTGCCACGAATCCGCTTCTCAACCTGAAGTATGTCCAGTTCGGTTTCCAACAAGCCCAACAGATGTTCAAGGCGCTTGGGAATATCAAAAATTTCCAGTACTTCTTGCTTTTGCTCCAATTTTAAGGGCAAATACGCGGCAATGGTATCTGCTAACCGCCCGGCGTCGTCGATACCGCTCAGCGAAGTAATAATTTCGGGAGGAATCTTCTTGTTGAGTTTCACGTATTGATCAAACTGAGTCAGAATCGCGCGACGCATTGCTTCCGCTTCGGGATTATTGTCAGTATCTGATTGAACATGCGATGCTCTACCTACAAAATGACTTTCCGAATCAATCAGTTCTAGAATTCTGGCGCGATAATTACCTTCTACTAGAACTTTGACAGTTCCATCGGGTAATTTGAGCATTTGCAATAAGCTTGCAACACTGCATACATCGTAAAGATCCTCTGGCGCCGGATCATCTTTAGATGCAATTTTCTGAGCAACGAGCAGAATATTTTTATTCGACTCCATCGCAAGTTCAAGCGCTTTAATGGATTTTTGCCTTCCTACGAATAAAGGGATAACCATATGCGGAAACACTACAACATCACGCAGTGGTAACAGAGGCAAAATTAACTGTTCGGGGTTTTCATCCAAAGAAGTCATAATTTACTCATCTATAAAGTTAGAGTGTGTGCGAATAATGCCTAAGTATGAATACCTATCTGAAATTCAAGACTGGAAGTATTCAAATAATACACTAGCACATCTTTATTAAATGAAAACAACTAAAATAGGGGGGAAATTCTCGCATTTATGAGTACCGCTTCAAATGCGAAGTCATCACTTCACAAATTTTTACTTGGAACGCTTTGCAACCTTGGGTTGATCAGAATAAATCAAGATTGGTTTAATATCGTCATTAACAGAATTGTAATCAATCACAACCTTAGAAATATTTTCCAAGGATGGGAGATCATACATAATATCCAACAAGATCTCTTCCAGAATCGAACGCAATCCGCGCGCACCGGTTTTGCGGGTCAGGGCTCTGCGAGCTATTGCTTTGAGAGCCGCTTCTCGAAATTCCAAATCAACCCCGCCTTCCATATTGAACATTTTCCAATATTGCTTAACAAGTGCATTCTTAGGTTCTGTCAGAATTTGAATCAGGGCGGCTTCATTCAACTCTTCTAATGTGGCAACAACCGGCAAGCGTCCGACGAATTCCGGAATCAAGCCAAACTTAACCAGATCCTCAGGCTCGACCTGTTGCAGAACCTTATTGATATCTTTCTTCGAGTGACTCTTGACATCCACTCCGAAACCAATTCCGCCTTTTTCAGTACGTGATCTGATCACTTTATCAAGACCATCGAACGCTCCACCGCAAATAAACAGAATATTAGTGGTATCAACTTGAATAAATTCCTGGTTGGGATGTTTCCTTCCTCCTTGAGGCGGAACCATAGCAACGGTGCCTTCAATCAATTTCAGCAACGCTTGCTGCACGCCTTCTCCTGAAACGTCCCGAGTAATCGATGGATTGTCCGATTTGCGTGAAATTTTATCAATCTCATCAATGTAGACGATGCCTCGTTGTGCTTTCTCAGCATCATAATTACATTTCTGCAGCAATTTTTGAATGATGTTTTCAACGTCTTCGCCAACGTAACCGGCTTCAGTCAAAGCAGTGGCATCCGCCATGATGAAAGGCACATCGAGCAATCTTGCCAATGTTTGCGCCAACAGCGTTTTACCGGAACCCGTGGGGCCAACCAGCAAAATATTACTTTTTGAAAGCTCGATTTCATCTGTTTCATCGACCTTCGTAACATTTCTCAAACGTTTATAATGATTATAGACCGCAACAGACAGAATTTTTTTTGCAGACTCCTGCCCAATCACATATTGATCAAGTATCTGGCAGATTTCACGAGGTACGGGCAAAGTGGATTTAACCAGTTTAGTGGCTTCGTCACCTTGCATTTCTTCACGGATAATATCATTACACAGGTCAATGCATTCATCGCAGATAAATACGGAGGGACCTGCAATGAGCTTTCTTACTTCATGTTGACTCTTGCCGCAAAACGAACAATAAAGAAGTTTCTCACTACTAGCTTTGTCTGGCATATTAATATCCCACAGTAATCAAGTGTTAACACCCGTCGTTAAAATGATTCAACTCTAACCCGCGCCATCTTCTCTTTGTGCCAATACTGCATCAACCAAACCATAATTTACTGATTCAGTTGCACTCATAAAATTATCACGATCAGTATCTTTTTGAATATCCGACACTGGTCGTCCTGTATGCTTGGCCATAATCTCGTTTAATCGGCCTTTAAGAAATAGAATCTCACGCGCATGGATTTCAATGTCAGAAGCTTGACCCTGAAAACCGCCCAGAGGTTGATGGATCATGACACGTGAATTGGGCAAACAATACCGCTTCCCTTTGGCACCCGCCGTTAATAACAATGCGCCCATACTGGCCGCCTGGCCAATGCATAGCGTACTCACATCCGGCTTGATATATTGCATCGTGTCATAAATAGCCAAACCGGCTGACACCATACCCCCCGGTGAGTTGATATAAAAATGGATATCCTTTTCTGAATTTTCAGATTCTAAAAATAAAAATTGAGCGACAACCAGATTCGCACTACTTTCAGTAACCGGACCAACTAAAAAGACGACTCTCTCTTTTAATAAACGCGAATAAATGTCATACGCACGCTCTCCTCGCCCACTGGTTTCAATTACCATCGGGATCAATCCCAAATTTCTGGGTTCTAGATCTCGCATACTATCAGGTTGTTGCATCATTTCATGAAATCCCCATCAGTTCATCAAACGTTAATGGTTTATCGACCAGATTTATTTTACCTAGTACCCAATTTACAACATTTTCTTCCAAAGCCAATGATTCAGCTTCTTGCAAACGATCTGAAGAAGCATAATGCCATTTAATCACTTGTTCCGGATTCTCGTAGCTTTGCGCCGCATCCTCAATGATAGCGCGAACTTGTTCGCGCGAAGCCTTCAATGCATGTACCTTTACGAGCTCAGCAAGAATCAACCCTAACTTGACGCGATATTCAGCTCTTTCTTTAAAAGATTCAGAGGTAAATGGAATTCCATTCGTATCCATTCCACGGGCCTCAAGATTATTTTTAGCGTCTTGCATCAAACGTTCAGCTTCTTGATTAACCAACACATTCGGAGCCATTACTTGTGCAGTATCGAGAAGTAACTGCATCACTTGTTCTTTAACTTTCGATTTGATCCGTTTAGTGACTTCACGTTCCAAATCCTGCTGAATTCCTTCGCGCAATTTTTTGAGATCACCATCTTGAATACCGAGTTCCTTGGCAAAATTGGCATCTATCGCCGGTAATTCAGGTTCATCGATTGTTTTCAAATTCACTTCAAAAGTAGCGGTTTTTCCAGCTATTTCTTTGCCATGATAGTCTTCAGGAAAAACAACTTCAAATGATTTATTCTCCCCCACTTTCATACCCATCAGAGCTGTCTCGAAATCCTTGAGAAATCTTCCTTTTCCAATTACTAACTCAACGTCATTGGCTTTTCCCCCTGCAAATTCGCTGCCGTCAATGACGCCATGAAAATCAATTTTTACTCGATCACCCATTTCCACCGGACGATCGACTGGTTTATACGCGACATGCTGTTTGCGAACCATCTCAAGAGTTTTATCAATATCGGCATCAGCTACTGTTACATGAGGTCGCTGCAGGCTTTGTTGACTAACATCCCCAATGATTATTTCTGGATACACTTCAAATGTTGCGCTAAAGGCATAAGCATTCTCCGTGGTCGATGGCTTTGTCTCAAACTTTGGATACCCGGCAACACGTAAATTCTGATCTTTGACGGTTTCTCTAAATTCTTTGTGCACTGCATCATTCAGCACATCTTGTTGAACTTGTGTGCCATACATTTGCGTGATCATTTTTAATGGAATTTTGCCTGGCCGGAAACCATGTAACTTCGTTGTTCTCGACAGTTGCTTTAAGCGTTTTTCCACCTCGTTCTGCAATTGATCGGAAGAAATTAGAATATCGAAGCGACGCTCCAGCCCTTCTAGATTTTCTATGATTGATGCCATTAAAATCCTTAAATGATGAAATTTTTAAGACTCTTTTTGACGATCGTTGCATATGCAAAGCGTCAAGAAAGTAACTCTTTAATAAAACAGAAGATAAATATTTGGTGCGAAAGGGGGGACTCGAACCCCCACACCTTTCGGCGTCAGAACCTAAATCTGGTGCGTCTACCAATTCCGCCACTTTCGCTTCTATTCAAATGCGCTGATTATACCTTCTAATGCTCCAAATCGCAGCCAGGATCATTCAATTACCTTGACAAACCATGATTTGCCCTCGCACACTTCTGCTATCCGGTCCCATCAGATACAAATAGGCATTCATTAAATCCTCAGGCTGCCGCATCGTTTGCTTGACTTCACCAGGATGAGTTTTAATACGCTGGGGCGAATTAACGATACCCGGTATCAAGGTATTAATTCTCAGGTTTGTCATCGATTCCCACTCATCAGCTAATACTTTGGCAAGGGCCTCAGTACCCGCCTTTGCAACCGAGAATCCTCCCCAATAGGCCGAGGGTTTATGCCCGCTGGAATTTGATGTCATGATGACACTGGCATCAGGAGCAGATTTGAGCAAAGGCAAACATGCTTTGGTTAAGGCAAAAGGAGCAATTAAATTCACTTGCAACAGCGTCTTCCATTGTGCAATTGTTTGATTTTCAATCGGGCTCAAGCTATAGAGAAATGCAGCATTATGCAATATCCCATCCAATCGACCCAACTGCTGCGATATCGCTTCTGACAGCGCAAAGAAATCTTTTTCTTCGGCTTGCTCGAGGTTAAGAGGATAAATTAACGCTTGCGATTTTCCCATCGCTTCAATTTCATCATAGACACGCTCCAACTTTTCGACTTTGCGCCCATGCAAAATCACTGTCGCTCCATGTTGTGCATAAGTCAATGCTGCTGCGCGTCCTAATCCCTGCCCAGCACCGGTGACTAGAATCACACGATCTTCTAAGAGATTTTCAGAAGGGGCGTAATTTTTTATTTCTTCCATAAGTGAAATTTATCATGATTGGACGCATTGAGAAAAAAATTAAACCACCCATAAATCCCTCTATTCGCGATTATCAGCAATGAAGACAAAAAAACAGATCCCGAGTAGATACCGGGATCTGTTTTGAATTTGACACGTTCTGGTTATGAAGCGAATCGCTTACATATCCATACCGCCCATTCCACCCATACCGCCCATTCCACCCATGCCTCCCGCAGGCGCGGCATCTTCCTTCGGCAACTCGGCAACCATGGCATCGGTAGTTAACATCAAGCTTGCAACTGAGGCTGCATTCTGCAAAGCGGAGCGCGTCACTTTGGTAGGATCCAGAACACCCATTCCGACCAAATCGCCATACTCACCGGTGGCCGCATTGTATCCAAAATTACCTTGCCCTTCGGTTACTTTGTTTACCACTACTGACGGCTCATCACCACAGTTTGTCACAATTTGACGCAATGGTTCTTCGAGCGCACGCAAAACAATCTTGATGCCGGCGTCTTGGTCGTGATTATCGCCTTTGGTGTTTTTAACAACTGAAATGGTTCGGAGCAATGCCACACCCCCACCAGGAATCACGCCTTCTTCAACTGCCGCACGTGTAGCATGCAGTGCATCTTCAACGCGAGCTTTTTTCTCTTTCATTTCCACTTCAGTTGCAGCACCTACTTTAATGAGAGCAACACCACCGGCCAATTTAGCAACGCGTTCTTGGAGTTTTTCACGATCATAATCACTGCTGGCTTCGTCAATTTGGGTGCGTATTTGCTTGACACGACCTTCAATATTGGCAGCATCGCCTGCGCCATCAATAATAGTGGTATTTTCCTTGCCAACTTCCACTCGTTTGGCTTGACCCAAATCATTCAGGGTGGCTTTTTCCAACGTTAAGCCTACTTCTTCAGCAATTACGGTTGCACCCGTTAAAATCGCAATATCCTCAAGCATCGCTTTGCGACGATCACCGAAGCCCGGGGCCTTCACAGCACACGTTTTGAGAATGCCACGAATATTATTGACAACCAGGGTTGCAAGCGCTTCGCCATCGACATCCTCTGCTATGATCAGTAAGGGTTTGCCAGCTTTGGCAACCTGCTCCAGTACTGGTAACAAATCGCGAATATTGGAAATTTTCTTGTCATGCAGCAAAATGAAAGGGTTATCTAGTAAAGCAATCTGTTTTTCGGCACTGCTGACAAAATAGGGTGACAGATATCCACGATCAAATTGCATACCCTCAACAACTTCCAATTCGTTTTGTAATCCCGATCCATCCTCTACGGTGATCACACCTTCTTTACCCACTTTATCCATAGCATCGGCGATGATCTTACCTATTTCGGTATCAGAATTGGCCGAAATACTTCCAACTTGTGCAATTTCTTTAGCAGTCGCACAAGGTTTCGAAAGCTTTTTCAATTCACCGACAGCAGATGCTACTGCTTTATCAATACCGCGTTTCAGATCCATCGGATTCATACCCGCAGCCACATACTTCATGCCTTCTTTAACAATAGACTGCGCCAACACAGTTGCGGTCGTTGTGCCGTCACCAGCCACATCTGACGTTTTACTCGCCACTTCTTTCAGCATCTGAGCACCCATATTCTCAAACTTATCTTTCAGTTCGATTTCTTTAGCAACTGAGACGCCGTCTTTGGTAATTGTTGGGGCACCATATGAACGATCCAATACCACATTTCGGCCTTTTGGTCCTAATGTAACTTTTACGGCATCAGCCAGAACATTAACTCCTGCTACCATTCTATGACGGGCCGAATCACCAAATTTCACTTCTTTTGCTGACATAACTATTCTCCTAAATACTCAAATATCGTTTAGTAAACCGATCGGATTGATATGATTAACCTTCAATTACACCCATGATATCTTCTTCCCGCATTACCAAAAGTTCCTCTCCTTGAACTTTCACGGATTGACCAGCATACTTTCCAAACAATACCTTATCACCCACTTTAACTTCCAGAGAACGCACTTTTCCATCTTCTCCAACTTTACCTTTACCTACAGCTACGATTTCACCTTGATCCGGCTTTTCTGCAGCACTATCGGGAATAACAATACCTGACGCGGTTTTACGCTCATCTTCCAATCTTTTGACAATTACACGATCGTGCAATGGACGAATTTTCATGCCGTTTCTCCTATTGAAATTAATAAGTTGAAATTTATAAATATTTGGTTTGATGAATTCCTCAATTGAGGAATTCGAATATCAATGATAAAAAATCAATATTAGCACTCACCATTTAAGAGTGCTGATTATAATAAGTTCTATCTTTTATAATTTCAAGACAGGAAATCAATAAATATTTTTTTTATATTGCATAGTGATAGCGTCCAAAAATTTCCTTTTGCATTTCGATATGGATTTTGAGAAGTTAGAATGGGTCTAAACATAGCAAATAAGACTCTCATAACAGAAATTATCAGTGCGATGATTAAACAAAATTTGACTTCTGCTTTATCAAGTAAAAACGAACAGACCCGTTAAGCGACTTTTTTCAATTTTCCGTTTCTCCCTAAATAGTGTAGTCACGAAATAAGGAATATGAGATTCTTGTAAAAAACGAAAGGATTTCATATGACCCATTCCCATCGCAGACATGACATATCAGACGAAGTTTGGTCACGGCTTGAGGTACATTTGCCAGGCCGCCAAGGTAGCTGGGGAGGAATAGCCAGAGATAATCGTCAGTTCATCAATGCTGTTTTCTGGATTATGCGCACAGGTGCACCGTGGCGGGATTTACCACCGGATTACGGTGATTGGAGCAATACGCATCGCCGTTTTATTCGTTGGCGCGACAAGGGCATGTGGGAAAGATTACTGGAAGTTCTGATTGACGATCCGGATTACGAATGGCTGATGATCGATACCAGTCATTGCAAGGTTCATCCCCATGCTGCCGGGGCCAGAGGCGGAAATCAGGACATGAGCCGCACAAAAGGGGGCTCAACAGCAAGATACATCTGGCCGTGGATGCGCATGGTATGCCGGTCAGAGTTTTTATTACGCAAGGTACCACAGCGGATTGCGCGCAGGCTGGTCGCCTGATCGAGGGGTTTGATGCGGATTATTTGCTGGCGGATCACGGTTATGACAGCGATACGATCATTGAACAGGCAAGAAAACAGGGCATGGAAGCCCTAATCCCTCCAAAGAAAAACCGTAGAACACAAAGGTTTTACGATAAAGAACTGTATAAATTGCGGCATCTTGTCGAGAATGCTTTTCTGCACCTTAAGAGATGGCGAGGCATCGCCACAAGATACGCCAAAAACACCGCTTCTTTCCTTGCCGCTGTGCAAATCAGATGTATCGCTCTCTGGGCAAATATCTTGTGACTGCATTATCTAATATGGATCCGGTTTTTTGTATCCAAGTATGAACGCAATCGACGTCTGTTATAAAACATGAGGATACTGCAGTACATTTTGCTGTGCCGCATGAGGCGCTTGATAGCTCCGCCGGTAAATACGGTTCCTGTTTAAGATTACTTTCGATACTTTCTGCCACGTGACTACAATGGTTTAGTAGTTGTCGGATACCCCAAGTATTTTCGGGCTATCGCATGGTGATAATCAGTTTGTTCGGGCTGGACATTACCATATCAACGGTATCGAATCGCTCTGGAGCTTTACTAAACGATGGCTGACAAAGTTTAGTGGTGAATCAGTTAACTTTGAGCTGCATCTAAAAGAATCTGAGGGGCACTGGAAGAAACAACCCGAGGAACTTATTCTTGAAACTCAATAAAGCACCCCGCCGCAAGCAGCGGAGTA
>NZ_QRCB01000027.1 GCF_009833095.1 Nitrosomonas sp. JL21 | reverse complement strand
GCTCACCAGCATCGAAGAAATCAATGGCGGCAGCGGCAACGATACAATAACGGTTTCCAACGCCTTAGCAACCAATTACCGCGGCAGCGCAGGCACGGATACGTTCGTTGTCACCACAGCCTCTGCAGAATCGACGATTCTGGACTTCGATGATGCCGGCGACGATCGCATCGATCTGAGCAATTTCGGATTATCGCTTGCCCAGATTCAAGCATTGACCACGCAAGTCGGAGCGGATATACGCATCGACCTGACTTCGGCCTCTGGTAGCGGTGGAGCCGGAACTGGCGATATTATCCTGGTAGGCACCAACTTGACCACTCTGGATTTTGCCGGCACTACCGACTTCATCCTCTAAGAAGAATTCTGCGAAAACCGTTCTCTACGGCTACTATGCAGGGCGCAAGGCGGAGCTTCGGCTCCGCCTTTTTTCTTACCTCAATGGCTCGGATAAAATCTCACAGGGTATCGCTTTGTTTGATTATGTCTTGCCATTTTTTTCAGCTTCCTTTAGGGTTTTTTTCGGGTTGATTATTGGCAGCTTTCACGCAAAAAAAACGGCATGCGACAATTTGCCACATTCTCAAATACTTATATCTTGTTCATAATGAGCCCTGCTTTCAGTCATCACATGAGGTTATTGATTCTTTCGACTGTATCCCTCCTCCTTCTTCTTCTATGGTCGAGAAAAAATATCCCCCATACTCATGCCGATGAACTGAAAGCATCCTTAGCCACTGTATCAATCATTCGATCGGAATACTCAAGCAGCAGCTTTATTCGCGCATTCCTTTAATTTTTCATCAAGCAACGCAATGCCGATGCATTCAACTGTTGCCGCCCCTTTCATGAGCGGACTTATTTATACCCAAGCTCATCCAGCCGTCCCTTTGCAACCTAAACCATGCCGGAAACAACATAAGAGTTTGAATAACGCCGTACCTTGTGAAATACTCATAACCTATTCCATCGAGCCCGCATTACGACCCTCGATCAACGCTTACACTACAGAGAATTAGATAATGTCATTTAGCTTCGACAATTTTTATGAAGCCAATCGCCGCATCCTGATTTGGCTGATCCTGATCGGTTTATTATGGCAACTGCGCGACTTTTTCGGGCTGATCTTCATCACCTTCGTACTCACGTTCATCGCCACGCCCCTGGTTCATTTCGGCCGAAACAAATTGAAACTCCCGCATCGCGCATCCTTGGTGCTGGTATACATCTTTTTCCTGCTGGTGCTGGGTAGTTTTTTCCGCTATGTGACACCGAGCGTTGTCGGTGAGGCAACCCGATTCATCGGCAATTTCCATGAAGTGCAAACCAAAGTAATGGAATTGGAACGGGATGTTTTCGGCAAATATCCGGGCATCGAGCGTTCCTTGTATGGCTATGTGCGCAGCACCATGGATGAAAACAATCTGAAAGCGATTGACAGAGCGCTTTCCCTGTATCGACTGACGCTCAATTTGCCTCCCCCTGATCAGTTGGACGAAAAGAATCCTGCCGACGTCACTGACAGCGAACGTGCAGAACTCAGGAAATATCACGACAAGGAAGCGGAACTGCTGATCAATTTTCTGCTGACCACGCAATTGGACAAAGTCAAGGAAGAACTGCCCAAACTCATCAAGTATCTTTATCAGGCGACCGGTACGATGCTGCTGGCATTGCTGTTCAGTTTCCTGATTCTGTTCGATAGCATCCGGCTCGGCGGGCTGATGAAAAGTCTGCACGATTCCCGCCTGAAGGATTTCTATCAGGAAACCGCGCAACCTGTGATTCGATTCGCCTATGTGGTGGGCCGCGCCATTCAGGCACAGGCCATGATCGCCTGTGTCAATACGCTGCTGACATTGATCGGTTTGATGGTCCTCGGCATCCCGTCCGTTGCGCTGTTATCGCTGATCGTTTTCGTGTGTAGCTTCATCCCGGTGCTGGGCGTATTCATTTCCACCGCGCCGATGGTGCTGGTCGCATTGAATACCGGTGGGCTGACGCTGGCCATCGCAGTCGTGGCGATGATTACCATCATTCACATCATCGAAGCGTATGGTCTCAATCCATTGATTTACGGCAAGCATCTCAAGCTCAATCCAGTCCTGGTGCTGATCATACTGTTGATCGCTTATCACAGCTTCGGCTTATGGGGAATGATCCTTGGCGTTCCGGTAGCGTATTACTTCATCCATGAAGTATTTGGCGTGCCGTTATGGGATAAGCATCGCCTGCAACCCAGCGTGGCCGGATTGAAACCGCCCGATGCCGAAATTCATCCGGACCAGGTTGGGTAACGTAATATTTTTATGATTTTTTTGGGTATGGTATAGTAAAAACGGCATTGCATCACGCCACTCCTGTTAACGCTAAGTGGAGAGTCAAGATGAAAAAAAGCACACTTGATTTACGCGGGGCAATTGTGGATAAAGCCGTTGCCATTGCGGAACGCTCAAACTGGGAAGCGGTGCGATTGTTCGATGTCGCCGCAGAACTGGATATTTCTCTGGATGATATTCGTGTGTTTTTCCGCGAGAAAGAGGATTTGGTCGACGCCTGGTTCGACCGGGCCGATAGCCGCATGCTGCAGACAGCGGAAACCATCGAATTCCTGTCCTTATCTCCCCGCGAACGGTTGCATCATCTCATCATGGCCTGGCTGGATGCCCTGACCGAACATCGCCATGTCACGCGTCAGATGATTGGCGCCAAACTGGAACCCGGCCATCTGCACATCCAGATCCCTGCCATCATGCGCATCAGCCGCACGGTACAATGGATGCGCGAAGCCGCACACCGCGATGCCATGTTCATACGCCGCGCCTTGGAGGAAACCGCGCTGACCGCCATTTATCTGGCAGCCTTCACGCACTGGATGCGAGACGCATCCGAAAATTCGCAGCGCACGCGCGATTTTCTGGCGCAGGCTCTTCGGCGGGCCGAATCGCTGGATCGCCGCGTGTACGGCTCCGCTTCTCAGGAGTCGCCTGTAGACACTGCAACCGGGCCGACCTCCGCACCTGAATTTTCCACTGCTGTAAATCCATCTACTGCACAGGTGGAACCAATCACCGTCAAGATGCAGGCAAGATCCGGCTGACAATAGCCGTGGATCCACTTACGCATGCGCTGAGCGGCGCTCTGCTGGCGCGGGCAGCGGCACGACCCGCTCCATGTCCGCGATCTCAACAGGCAGTTCTGCCGTTACGGCTGCAAATCATGGCGAGTCTCGTCGCGGCAGCGTTTCCCGATATCGATCTGATCCTGCGTTGGATCAACACGCTCACGTATCTGAACTGGCACCAAGGGCCGACCCACTCTGTCATTCTGTTGCCTTTTTGGGCATGGTTATTGGCGTGGTTGTTCTCACGGCTTGTTCGCAAACACTATACCTGGCAATCATTTTACCTACCGGCGTGCCTCGGCATTGCCATTCACATTGCTGGCGACTTGATCACTTCATATGGGCTGATGTTGCTTGCACCGTTTTCCACCGCACGATATTCAGTGCCGCTGGCATTCGTCATCGATCCTTGGTTTACACTGATCATTCTGATAGGGCTGGCTGCATCCTGGCGCTACCGGCGCTGGAGATTGCCGGCGATTCTGGCTCTCGTGGGTTTATGCGGGTATGTGTTTTTTTTATGGACTTTGCAGCAACAGGCCACCGCCCTGGCGCAAAACTACATCCACTCGAAGAATTTGCACTCGGTACAGATCAGCGTTCTGCCGCAGCCATTGTCGCCATTTCATTGGAAGCTCATCATCCGCCAGCATGATAGGTATCATGTTGCGGATATGAATTTGCGGCAGTCCAGGAATGAGTTGCGTAGGGAAACTGATGGTTGGTGGCTGCCGAACATGGCGGCCGCCTACCATCCCAGTGGCGAAAATAACTGGCGCATCCGCACCCAATTTGGAACCGACAGCGCAGATGCGGCATTGATCGAGGAAGCCTGGTTCAGCCCGGCTTTTGCGCCATTCCGCTCTTTTGCTCAATTTCCGGTGCTGGATCGAATGGATCATTCACAACATGGCCATTGCGCCTGGTTTTATGATCTGCGCTTCGAGTTTCCGCTCCTGCCCCCGTCGTTCCGCTATGGCGCATGCCGCAAAACAGGCGCATCAGATTGGGAAATCGTGCGGGAACGGGGAGTGTTTTATATTGATTAAATTTGTAGTTAGAACGCCGCATATCGGCAAATTTCCTGCGCAAAGCGGCGGAAATCCTGGACGGAATTCTGGCTAATCGCATATACGATTTCCCAATTGATCGCTTCATAGTTATGCACGGCAATGTTTCTGAAACCGATCGATTTTTTTAATTGATCACGAGTTTCTGGCGAAATAGCGCCTAATTCATGCAGTGTGGTGAAAACCTCTCCCATCGTCTGCGGTGAGAATTGACCTACCGAGCTGATGATGTGACTGCCGATGTCGACGCATAACTGGATTGCACGCGTAAGGTTGAGCACCAGAATATCTTGTAAATCAATATCCTGAATCAATTGGTTGACGCTCTCCGGTTTTTTATCGTCAATGCGTTGAATGCAGCGTCGCAATGATTCCAGTTTCTCGGTAATGATCACTTGATCCATCGGTTCCGTCGCTCGGTCAAAATTCTTTGATGCAAGGGTAAAAAATCGGCAACATTCAACAAATGACGATAGAGCAGGTTTGCATAGGTGGTATCGTCACCGATTATGCGTTTACCCTTGAACGCCTGGCCAGTGATGGGCTCCGGTACGTGATATAAATCGACGATATCGACTGGCCGCCCAAATTCTGCGCCTATGTTCTCCATGAGTTGCAATTTGAAATCCGCGCTGAGGGGTACCGACATCAGAATGCCCAGATCGATATCACTATCCGCTCGTGCAGTTCCGGTTGCTTGCGAGCCGAACAACAGCGCCAATTGAATGTCTGGATACTGCGATAGCAACGCCGCAAGCCGGCTAAGCACTCGCTACTTTCCCCCATGAATCGCGCAAGGTCACGGCGCGGTTGAATACCGGTTTTTCAGATTTCATGTCAATGCGATCGGCGACAAAATAACCATTGCGCTCGAACTGAAAGCTTTGCTCGGGCTCGGCACCGCATAAGGCTGCTTCCACATATGCGGTAATAATTTTTTTTGAATCAGGGTTCAACGAGGTTTTGTAATCCTTATCGCCACTGTCCGGATACGGATCAGTGAACAATCGGTCATACAGGCGCACTTCAGCCTCGTGCGCATACTGCGCCGATAGCCAATGAATGTTGCCTTTTACTTTGCGGCTTTCGGCACCTGCCGTGCCACTCTTGGTATCGGGATCGTAGGTGCAATGAATGGCTTCGATGTCCCCATGAGAATTTTTTTCAATACTCACGCATTTGACGATGAAGGCGTAACGCAATCGCACTTCGGCACCGGGAGACAAACGGAAATAACCTTTCACAGGCGTTTCCATGAAATCGTCGCGTTCGATGTACAGAGTTCTGGAAAACGGCAGGATGCGTTTTCCCCATTCCGGCTTTTGCGGATGATTGGGCGCAAAGCAATCCTCATGACGATTTTCCGGGTAATTGTCGATGATCAGCTTCAAGGGTTTCAAAACCGCTATCCGGCGCGGGGCATGTTCATTCAGATCTTCACGCAGGCAATCTTCCAGCACGCTCATGTCGATCCAGGAATCCGCCTTGCTGATGCCGATGCGCTCCACGAACAGGCGAATGGCGCGGGGCGTGAAGCCGCGGCGGCGCACGCCGGCCAAGGTGCTCAGGCGAGGGTCATCCCAGCCGTCGACGAGCTTATTTTCAACCAATTCGATCAGCTTGCGCTTGCTCATCACGGTGTACGTCAGATTGAGCCGGGCAAATTCGATCTGCTGCGGATGGCAGGGCACCTGATCCACGAGTTGATCGAGCACCCAGTCATACAACGGCCGATGGTCCTCAAATTCCAGCGTGCAGAGCGAATGCGTAATCTTCTCCAAAGCATCGGATATGCAATGCGTGTAATCGTACATCGGATAAATGCACCACCGATTGCCGGTGCGTTGATGGTGCACATGGCGGATGCGGTAAATGACCGGATCACGCATGTTGATGTTGGGCGACGCCATGTCGATCCTGGCTCTCAGCACATAGCGGCCATCCGGGAATTCTCCCGCTTTCATGCGGCGAAACAAATCCAAATTTTCTGCGATGGGGCGATCGCGAAACGGGCTATTCTGACCAGGACGGGTCAATGTGCCGCGAAATTCCCGGATTTCATCCGCCGAAAGGCTCTCGACATAGGCTTTTCCTTGATGGATCAGGTACTCGGCAAATTCGTACAGCCGGTCAAAGTAATCGGAAGAATAATACAAATGCTGACCCCAATCGAAGCCCAACCATGAAACGCTGTCGCAAATCGAATCGACATACTCCTGAGCTTCTTTTTCCGGATTGGTATCGTCAAAGCGTAAGTGACATATGCCGTCATAGTCATGCGCAATACCGAAATTCAGGCAAATACTCTTGGCATGGCCAATATGCAAATAGCCATTCGGCTCCGGCGGAAACCGCGTTTCCACGCGGCCGTTCCATTTGCCGGTACGGTTATCTTCATCAATGATGTTGCGAATAAAATTCGTGGGCGCCGCTGATTCAGCAGGCAGATTAGTCTCAGATTTTTCTTTCACGGAAGATCTCTCGGCACATGATTGAATGGTTTGATTGGATCGGAATTACGTGGCTCATCACAGCAAGAGATTATAGCGGCGATTGATCCAAAATCCATCATCGATAAATATATTACTGTTCAATTTCACCATTGCGCTCCTTCTGATCGTTCTCTCTTCGGCAGGGTAAACTAACCGCGGACAAAATAACGCGCTCCCAATTTGACTTTTGCAAATGTCTGACTTAGAATTCCGGGCTCTTTTTGAATATGCAGGATGGGTTTTCGTGAAAACATTTTCAGCCAAACCACATGAAGTGAACCATGATTGGTTTGTTATTGATGCGACTAATCTGGTATTGGGTCGTCTTGCCTCGCAGATTGCGCACCGCTTGCGTGGCAAGCACAAACCCATTTACACGCCGCATGTCGATACCGGTGACTATATCATCGTCGTGAATGTCGACAAAATACGCGTCACCGGAAACAAACTGGACGATAAAATCTATTATCGCCATACCGGTTATCCAGGAGGAATCTATGAGACTCCTCTGAAGAAAATGCAGGCGCGTTTTCCTGGTCGCCCCCTTAAAAAAGCCGTGAAAGGCATGCTCCCTAAAGGGCCGCTGGGATATGCGATGATCAAGAAGCTCAAAATCTATGCGGGCGATACTCATCCGCATGCCGCTCAACAACCTAAACCTCTCGAAATCAGAGCGTAATATATATCTATGGCAACTCAATACAATTACGGAACCGGTCGACGCAAAAGCGCAGTCGCACGTGTATTCATCAAACCTGGTACGGGCGCAATCGTCATCAATAATAAGCCGATCGATGATTATTTTTCCCGTAAAACGGGGCGCATGATTGTTAAGCAACCCTTGGAGCTTACCAATCATGTCAATACATTTGATATTATGGTGAATATTCATGGCGGAGGCGAATCTGGTCAGGCTGGGGCTGTTCGTCATGGCATTACGCGAGCGTTGATCGATTATGATGCAGCCCTCAAATCACCTCTGAGCAAAGCTGGTTTGGTGACTCGAGATGCGCGCGAAGTAGAGCGCAAAAAAGTTGGTTTGCGTAAAGCGCGGCGGCGCAAGCAATTCTCTAAACGATAACGCCTTGGTTTACCCAAGACACTCAAAAAGCCGCCTTGAAAGCGGCTTTTTTATTTGTTCTATAGAATACTAAACCTGAAAAACGACAGGAGTTCATATGATTAATGTTGGCATTGTGGGTGGAACCGGCTATACCGGTGTGGAGTTGCTGCGATTGCTGGTGCAACACTCCAAGGTAAGAATCAAGGCAATCACCTCGCGCAGCGAAGCCGGCATGAAGGTGGCGGAATTGTTCACTAACCTGAGAGGTCACCTTGATCTTCAGTTCAGTGATCCGGCCGATGCAAAATTACAGAAATGCGACTTGGTATTTTTCGCCACACCCAATGGCATTGCCATGCAACAAGCCGAGTCTTTGCTGGCGGCCGGTGTCAAGATCATTGATTTAGCAGCCGACTTTCGCATCAAGGATGTCGCAGAGTGGGAAAAATGGTACGGCATGAAGCATGCCTGCCCTGCACGAGTCGCCGAGGCCGTCTATGGATTGCCAGAAATCAATCGAGCGCATATCAAGAATGCTCAGCTCATCGCCAATCCGGGCTGCTACCCGACCGCCGTCCAATTAGGTTTTCTGCCACTCATCGAAGCGGGCATCATCAATACCGATCATCTCATTGCCGATGTAAAATCGGGCGTTTCTGGTGCGGGCAGAAAAGCCGAAGTGCATACCTTGCTTGCCGAAGCTTCCGATAATTTCAAAGCGTATGGCGTACCTGGACATCGCCACCTTCCTGAAATCAGACAAGGTCTTTCTAACGTAGCCAAGCGTCCGGTGGGGTTGACCTTTGTTCCTCATCTGGTGCCCATGATTCGCGGCATTCATGCCACGCTTTATGCGCGGTTGAGCAAGCAGATCGACTTGCAAGCATTGTATGAGAAGCGCTATCAACAGGAGGCTTTCGTCGATGTATTGCCCGCCGGCAAACATCCGGAAACCCGTTCAGTACGAGGTTCCAACCTCTGCCGCATTGCAGTGCATCAACCGCAAGGCCACGATACTGTCGTGATATTGTCAGTTACCGATAACCTCGTTAAAGGCGCTGCTGGCCAAGCTATTCAGAACATGAATATCATGTTTGGTTTGCCAGAAACACTCGGAATCAACCAGGTTCCCCTATTGCCATAATAAAACTCCCGGAGAAACTCTGAAGACACTCCAAATAAAACGGCAAATCCCGATCGGACAAGAAAAAATACAATCATAACGTGCAATTGACGAGTGATGAATATGGAATTTGAGCCTGATTTCACACTGCATATTAGCATTGTAATTTTTCAGATCCCCATCCTCTTACATGCTGTTTTCCTACAGGCCAGAATCGTAAATGTGTGACGCACAGACTCATTATTCTCACCTCCGGAATAACAAAACGTTTACCGATGCTTACAACATTGATATGATCAATGCCATTCATTCCATATCGATCAGGTTGGGCAATTCATCCTATTGAACCGATTGATTTCTTACCTAGAGCACTACCGTTGAAAAAGCTGTTCCAGAAAACTCCCAGAATTCTGTCACCTCGGGTTGTGGTGCGCACTCATCTATCATGGCCCTACCGCATCATGCTCACGGTCGTCTGTTGTTTATTGTTGTTATCGCTATCATGGGGAATGTACGAGGCCGGCCGCTATTCTGTACAACCGCAGCATGTATGGAACGAAGAAAAAATGGTGCTGGACTATGATGCCGCAACGTGTCGGCAAAACAAGAAGCAACAATTGTGCACCCAGATGGGCGATCTGATCCATCAAATCCAAATCAGCACGACCGCCAATGAGAATCTTGGCCAGCAAATCAAATCGCTAGCCCATGAGAATGATTCTTTGAAAGAAAAGCTGGTGTTTTTTCAGCACTTGATGGCTGGCAATACCAAAAGCGGAATTTCAATTCATCAATTCAATGTGAAAGAAACTGAAACACCTGGAAAATATCGCTATGCACTGACGCTCATTCAAGGTGGAGAACGGCCCAGCGATTTCAAAGGAAACTTAAAATTCCACGTCACGCTGCAACAAAACAATCAGAGCAAGACTATTCCGTTGATCAGCAGCACTTCGCAGGAAAATTTTCCAATCAACTTCAAATTCCTGCATCGGCTGGATGAGAGCTTCAAAGTACCCACGGATGCCATCGTAGAAAGTCTGCAAGTGCAGATTTATGAACAAAATGACAATAAAAAGGTAATATTGACCCAAACTACACAACCAGCACCGTGAAGGAACTCGCCATGTTCGGTCGTAAAAATAAAAGAAAACTTCATAATCATATCGATACTCTGATCGGCGTCAATACCGGCATCACCGGAGATATCACTTTCAGCGGCGGTTTACGCGTTGATGGGCACATCATCGGTAATGTCAGCGCTAACGATGACGACCACAGCACCTTGGTTCTCAGCAATGAAGGCAGCATCACCGGCAAGATCAGCGTCACCAATATCGTCATCAATGGCACCGTATCCGGGCCGATATATGCGAGTGGATACTTGGAACTACAAACGAAAGCCAAGGTCTACGGTGATATTCATTATGGCTCTCTGGAGATTCAATTGGGCGCATCGGTAGAAGGCAAGATGATTCACTATGATGCCCCGGGAACCAAGCAAAAGCAGACAGAGAAAATGGTCACATTGATTTCTGCAGCGCCGAATCAACAGCCCATGACTTCGGAAAGCGAAGAATACACCTCCACCAAAATGAGATAATTGAGAAACTGTGGTTCAAACGTACTGACAGAGACTGATATGGAAAATACAACGCCCCTTTCATTTACCGATAGTGCAGCTTCTAAAGTGAAACAGCTTATTGAGGAAGAAGGCAACGACAATCTTAATTTAAGAGTTTTCATCAGCGGCGGTGGCTGCTCCGGCTTTCAATATGGCTTTACCTTTGATGAAACCATCAATGACGATGATATGATCATGGAAAAACAGGGCGTCAAGCTGCTGGTGGATCCAATGAGTTTTCAGTATTTGATTGGCGCTGAGATCGATTATCAGGAAAATCTCAAGGGTGCGCAATTTGTCATCAAGAATCCTGGTGCCACCAGCACATGCGGCTGCGGCTCATCATTTTCGGTATAGCACCTGCCCGTTTGAATTTTATACGCGAACTCTGACAACGATTCCGCGTAACGTCCAGGCCATCCGAGTCCCGCGAAGATTTTGCAGTTTACTCGGGTGAATGAGGATTTTTGGAGCTGATATCCGTTCAGTACAACCAATCCGAATACAGTACTTCTGCAGGACTCACTGAGTTAAGCGGGATAAATCGCGCCCAATACCCTTTCTCCTTTGGCGCCCGTGACGGCCGGAAGATTGCCAGGTTTGCGCATCATCGTTTGCTGCCCAAGCCACGCAAAGGCAAATGCTTCGACCCAATCAGCGGCAATTCCCAACTGATCCGTCGGTGCAACCCTCTTTCCCGGAAAAGCTTCTGCCAAACGACGCATCAGCAACGTATTCTGTGCTCCTCCACCGCATACATAAATTTCGCGAACTTCGGAACAATGAGCGTGAACGGATTGCACAATAGCTTCAATCGTCAACTGCAATAATGTGGCTTGCACATCTTCAGGTTTTTCATTGCCGTGCAAGCGGCACTGTACCCATTCGAGGTTGAACAACTCTCTGCCAGTGCTCTTAGGGGGTAGGCAGGCGAAAAATGGATCGTCCGACAACGTGGACAATAATTCTGGGATGACGTGTCCGCGGGCTGCCCATTGCCCATCTTTATCGAAATGTTGTGCGAGATGTCGTTGGCACCATGCATCCATTAAAATATTTCCAGGGCCGCAGTCAAAACCTATGGTCGAACTGTGTGGATCAAGATCGGTGATATTTGCAATACCGCCGATATTCACGATGACGCGATGCGTGCTCACATTTCCAAACCGTGCTTGATGAAAAGCAGGAACAAGGGGCGCGCCTTGACCGCCTGCGGCGATATCACGGCTACGGAAATCTGCAACGACCGTAATCTGCGTAAGCTCCGCCAAAAGCGCGGCATTCACAAGCTGAATCGTATATTTTTTATCAATTTCAGGGCAATGCCTGATGGTCTGACCGTGACAACCAATCGCAGCAACTTCTTGCGGATGTAGTTTTGCTTGTTTCAGCAGATTGTGAACAGCTTTTGCATACAAAGATGATAAGTGATTGCTCAAAAGCGCCGCGCGATTGAGCTCATCATAACCACTGTGATGCAATGACAATAACGCCTTTCGCAGCGCATCATCATAAGGGTAAAAATAATTATGGATCAGTGATGAGGCGTGATTAAAATCTACCAGCACTGCATCGACGCCATCCAAGCTCGTCCCGGACATGATGCCGATGTAGTACTGGGAATTCAACTGCGCATCAGATCCTTAAAAATTACCCAATGGATTGCATTCGATCGTTGACAGGTGAATGGATAGATGTCGAGGTGAAATCTATCCATTCCATTGGGTTATGTTATTCCAGCGCCGCGTAATGAATATTTCGCATAATATTCAGACGGGCCATCAATGATTGGGTGGTTATGTGAAACGCATTCATATCTTTCTTGGAAATAGGCGGCGCAGTCGGCAACGCTAATTTGGTGGGATCGCGCTGCAAACCATCAACTCGCAACTCATAGTGCAAGTGCGGCCCTGTCGCCATCCCCGTTGAACCGACATATCCGATCACCTCACCTTGGTTCACGCGCTTGCCTTTGGTCAATCCGCTCGCAAAACGCGACAGATGGCCGTATGCGGTTTCGAATTTGCCATTGTGCTTCAGTACCACCAGATTCCCATAACCTCGCTGTGAACCGGAAAACGCAACGATTCCATTCGACGTGGCTCTCACAGGAGTGCCGGTAGGCGCCGCGTAATCGATGCCTTTGTGCGCTCGCCATTCCTTAAGAATGGGATGGAATCGGGCTTTGTTGAACCCCGAGCTGACACGCGAAAAAGCCAGCGGTGACAATAAGAAATCCTTGCGCAGGCTTTCGCCTTCGGGAGAATAATAACCATCGGCACCATTCGATGCTTTGAAATAGATTGCTTGATGTGATTTACCTTTATTCACGAATTCTGCAGCCAATACACGTCCATTCTTCGCCTTCTTACCATTGCTCGACGTTGTTTCATATACGATGGTGAATCTGTCTCCCCGCCGCACATCGCGGTAAAAATCGATGTCCGATGCAAATATTTCGGTAAGCTGTGTAGCAATGCGATTGGGAATGCCCACGCCGTCCGTGGACGCAAATAATGAGCTATTGATCACTCCTGACTTCATATGAATCTGCGCATCCAAATCAATGGCTTGCTCAGTCATTTTAAATTCGTCATCGGTTTTTTCCATCAAAAACAGCTCTTCATTTCCGAATAGATAACGAAGAGTCAACAACTCGCCATCGGCCGTCTTTTGAGCATAAATGGTTTGGCCGGGTTTCAGTTGGCGCATCGCGCGACTGCCGCGGGCTGCCTGTAGAAAATCAGTGGAATCCTGATCATTGATATCCAATCGATTCAGGATGGCGGTAATCGTATCGCCACGTCGAATATTTTCTTCATGCCAGAACGTTGAAGAGGCTGTATCTTGAACAGCTTCGGGAATCGATAGATCGAGGACTACTTCTTCCACCTGTACATCTTCAAACGAGGGAGAATTGGGCGCAATACCAAATGCAGTGACTATTCCGAACAGTGGAACGCTGGATAAAACTACCAGCAGGCGAATTGTTTTTTTTGTAAGTTTTGATGATTTTTGAGCTAGAATCCTTTGTTGACTGCTAAAGGGTTTAGATAGCATATATGAAGAGCCTCCAGTCTTTATCATGTGCAAACAGGCGCGAGTCTAACACAAAAATTATCAAAACATGTACCAAGGTACAATTGAAAATGCGATAAGTCATTTTCCGCAACCGACCGAACAATAAAAACCTAAATGTTATCAATATAGTGAATACATCAGAAAAACTTCAAATTGACATCTTCAAACGTGGAAGTCATGAACTCTTGATCGAATCCGAGTTAGAAAAAAAGCTCATGTCAGGCCGGCCGATGCGGGTTAAAGCGGGATTTGATCCAACCGCGCCGGATTTACACCTGGGTCATACGGTGCTGTTGAACAAACTGCGTCAATTGCAGGATCTGGGACATCACATCTTGTTCTTGATCGGTGATTTCACCGGAATGATCGGCGATCCGAGCGGCAAGAATGCCACTCGCCCGCCGCTTACGCGCGAACAGGTCTCGCAAAACGCCGAATCCTACACTGCGCAAGTCTTTAAAATTCTAAAACCTGAGCATACCGAGGTAGTATTCAATTCAAGCTGGATGGATCAACTCAATGCAGCGGATTTGATCAAGCTGGCTGCCACGCATACGGTCGCACGGATGCTGGAACGAGATGATTTCGACAAGCGTTACCGCAGCAATCAGGCCATCGCCATTCATGAATTTCTCTACCCGCTGATCCAGGGATATGATTCGGTGGCGTTGAAAGCCGATCTTGAATTGGGCGGCACTGATCAGAAATTCAATTTGCTGATGGGACGGGAATTGCAGAAGCATTTTGGCCAGCCACCACAGTGTATCCTGACCATGCCTTTGCTCGAAGGGCTGGATGGGGTAAACAAGATGTCAAAATCATTGAATAATTATGTCGGGATTACCGAGAGTCCGAAAGAAATCTTTGGCAAGCTCATGTCGATCTCCGATCAGCTCATGTGGCGTTATCTGGAGCTCCTCTCGTTTGAATCGCTGAGCACGATTCAATCATGGCAAAAGGAAGTTGTCGCAGGCCGCAATCCTCGAGATATCAAGATCCTGTTCGCTCAGGAAATTGTCACCCGTTTTCATACCCCTAAAGACGCCACCGACGCCCTCGTCGATTTCGAAACCCGCTTTAAACATGGCGCATTGCCGGATGACATCGCCGAAAAAATAATCCAGGCACAGGAGGAAGACATTGCGCTCATCCATATTCTGAAGCAGGCAGCGCTCACGTCCAGCACCAGTGAGGCTATGCGCATGATCGAGCAAGGCGCCGTCAAGCTCGATAATGAAAAAGTCAGTGACAAATCGATCAAAATAGCGCGAGGCCACACGATCGTCATACAAGTCGGCAAACGCAAATATGCCCGAGTCACGATCCAATGACGGGCATTTCAATCTGACGCAACACTATTTCTTACTTTTTTTCTGTTTAAAAAATAAATAATTGCAGGTTATTTTATGTTCCAGTATACTTCCGCGCTTAGTTGATCGGAGCTTTTAAGTACCCAATCAACAGTAATAGTAACTGGCACTGGCTAGTTACATCGTTCCTGACCTCTCTTCGATTTTTCAACTCTTTACTGAAAATGACTATTGCAACCTTGGTTAGCGGCGATACTTTATTAAATTGCGCTGGCGGAGATAAGCATTGTCTAAAAGAGATATTGTCTGTTTGCGCACCTATTCCCACTCTTTAGGAAAATACCGTGTCTTTTGAAGATCTGAATTTACATATTGCCATTCTCAAAGCCATTCATGATGCTGGATATACCACGCCTACGCCCATTCAGAAGCAAGCAATTCCCGAATTGCTGTCAGGGCACGATATCCTGGCATCTGCGCAAACAGGTACAGGAAAAACTGCGGCTTTCATGCTGCCCGCGCTGCATTTGTTAGCCACACCATCAAAAGTTCACGGTCGTGGTCCGCGCATTCTGGTCCTCACGCCTACACGCGAACTCGCTCTGCAAGTCTCCGACGCAACTAAAAAATACGGAAAATACCTTCCTCGCAGCAAAGTCGTCAGCATTCTCGGCGGAATGCCTTATCCATTGCAGAACAAACTATTATCTCAGCCGGTTGACATCCTGGTTGCAACGCCGGGGCGATTGATCGATCACATCCAACGCGGCCGAATCGACTTCAGTCGCCTGCAGATGCTTGTGCTCGATGAAGCGGATCGAATGCTGGATATGGGCTTCATTGACGATGTCGAAAGTATTGCCTCGGCAACCCCTACCACGCGCCAGACCGTCCTGTTTTCAGCCACTCTGGACAATGCCATTGACAAAGTGGCCGCCAAACTCTTGAATACTCCGAAGCGCATCCAGGTCGCGTCGTCCAAAACCAAACTCGACAACATCGAGCAGCGCTTGCATTACGCCGATGACATGTCACACAAGAATCGTTTATTGGATCATGTATTGCGCGATGAGAAGCTGAAGCAAGCCATCGTATTCACTGCCACTAAACGTGATGCCGACACGCTGGCGGATAATTTATACGCTCAGGGTATTGCCGCCGCGGCATTGCATGGCGACATGAATCAGCGCGAACGCAATCGTACCCTAACCCGGCTGCGCAGCGGCGGATTGCGCGTGCTCGTAGCGACCGATGTCGCCGCGCGAGGAATCGACGTGGCCGACATTACCCATGTCATCAATTTTGATTTGCCGAAATTCGCCGAGGATTATGTGCACCGCATCGGACGCACCGGCCGGGCGGGAGCCTCGGGCATCGCGGTTTCGTTTGCATCCGTCAAAGATAGCGCGCATTTGTCGAAAATTGAGCGTTATACCGGTCAACGCATTGCATCTCACATTATTCCCGGATTGGAGCCTCGCATCAAGCCTCGCTTCCAGAATAATGGTGTCAAAAGCACTCCCAATGTTTTTCAAAAACGCAAACGCTCACCTTTCGCAACTCAGGAAAACCGTTCAGGTTTTGGCACGCGCCATGAATCAGGTCGGAGCGAAAATGGACAGCGGGGCCGTCCATTCGATCAAGGCCATCGCGGCAACTCGTCTTTTCGTGGCAATAGTGGAAAATCAGCAGGGTCATCAGGTTTTCAATTTGCGCGATCCAAATGATGGATAAAAGCGCTCTATAGAAAGCCGATAGCTAGCTTGCGAGAATCAGTCACGGCGAAAGCAGGTTCAATCCGTGCAATTAACGGGAAGCTAATAAGCAAACTGAGCCCGATTTCAGCGCAGCATGACCGTAACAGCGCATTCCAGAAATACTTTGGATATTTGTTCATGAAACGGTTTCTGGCTGAATGACTCGCCGTTGCTGCAACATTTGCACTATCCGGTAAACGGCATAGGCTGCAATGAGGTGCTTGAGGGTGTGACCGCTGACATACCCTTGAGTCCAGACAAAAATTGATTTATCCAGCATTTCAGCCACCTTCGCTACCCCGTACAGCGCAATTACCAGATAAATATCATTGGCATGGCTGTACCGCGAAGGAAACTGCGAGCTGATCCAGAGGATTATGGTAATCGAGTAAAACTGAGTCACAATATAAAAGTTCAGATTACCCTTGCCTTGCAATTCAGTCCAATACCAATACCCCGCACTCAGAGCAGCCAGAATTGCCATAATCGGCAATGCCCACAAACCGGCCGTGCGATCGATGCGCTCGACCAGCGTGGCCGATAACAATGCGGTAAGCGCAATGACAATGGGCAATCGGTCCCACACCAGCCGATCATTATCCGGCGCCAAGTGATAACCTATTGAACCGAAGGTCACCATTCCCACGCTCAGAAACAACACCCAGTACGGCAAAGACTCATTGAGATGCGCAAACGATCGTTGTACCGGCATACGATAAATCTGGAATAAAAATACTATTCCGGCTGCGGCACTGAAAAAAAACCCCAAGTTGGACATCACATCATTGAAATTGGGAATGCCGAAAAAACTGCGCCGGTCTGCAAAGTCATGATAATTGGCAGGTTGCGAAAAAGATGGCAACAGCCAAGCCAGCGCTACGACCACAATTGATAATCCGCCCAGAATCCAAAGCTGCCGCTGCTTATTCATTTGATCGACCTTTTATGCACAGAGTCACGCAATACCGGATACTTTCTCAATTGCCACAGCCAGCCCAGAAATTACCTGCACTGGATTCATCCGATCTATACTGCTGATCAAAAACGCATTGGAGCTCCAATGAATTCTGAACCGCGGACTGTTGCAAACCTGGATGAAAAAGTACAGCAGTTTTTCAACGCTTCCTGACAAAAAATGGACATTCCTTCAACGTATTGGTTGCATCATGCCACTTTCTACGTCTTGTTACTATTAATCCATTACCTGAATGGATTACTGGTCGTCGAACACAATGTCAAGGTCAACTACACCCGCAAGATCAACCACTTTGCATTCTTCTTCCTGCCAACGTTGCTGTCGTTGGTTATTGAATATCCTTATAGTGCAATTACGTTCTTCATGGATATGGTATGCGCATTCATTTTTCTGGGCTGTTTTGCTGCACCGTTGCGCAAGCGATCCAAGCTCCTCTGGATCATGTTCCGCTCCTTCGATAGACCCGAAGACAGGCCATACACTCTGTTATGGCTATATACGCAGTTCATCGCCAGTTATGCAGTGCTCATTCCGCTGCTGGCCTATTTCGAAAGTCATGAGATGTTACCGCTGCTGATGATCATTATTATCGCCAATGGCATCGGCGACGGCTTGGCAGAGCCCATTGGCATACGCTTTGGACAACGGAAATACGCGACCTATGCGTTGTTCACCAAGCAACGGTATGTGAGGAGTTATGCGGGCAGCGCTTGCGTATTCGTAACGACGTTGATCGCAGTCATCGCATTCCATTCCTATTTCAATCCGGCCCAATTGCTCGCCGCATGTGTCACGCTTCCGCTGCTGATCACCCTGGCCGAAGCGTTCTCTCCTCATACCTGGGATAGTCCGCTGATCTATGTCGTTGGAGGATGCTCATTGATCGCTATCATGCAATTCCTGTAACTGCATAAAAGAAGATTATTTAAGAAAGATCCACATCTGAACCTGCATGCGCAGCGCTAAAACAATTTCAGCACGAACTCATCAAACCATGTGCGCGACAGCTTCTGCAACCCTCTGGACGGCAATGACATCCATACCGCCGATAGGTTGTTTGGGTTTGTTAGCCGTCGGAATGAGCGCGCGTTTAAATCCGAGTTTCGCGGCTTCCTTCAGTCGTTCCTGGCCGCGTTGCACCGGACGGATCTCACCGGCCAGGCCAATTTCGCCGATCACCACCATCTTTTCCGCCAAGGGCCTATTCTTCAATGAAGAAACAATCGCGAGCAATACCGCAAGATCCGCACCCGGCTCAGTGATTTTGACGCCGCCGACGGCATTGACGAAAACATCCTGGTCAAAACACGCCATGCCGGCGTGGCGATGCAGCACTGCCAATAACATCGCCAGACGGTTCTGCTCCAATCCCACGCATAATCGCCGCGGATTAGGAGAATGGGCTTCGTCGACCAGGGCTTGTATCTCTACCAGCAACGGACGAGAGCCTTCTTGCGTTACCATGATGCACGACCCCGGAACCTGAGCGTCGTGATGCGAAAGAAACAACGCCGAAGGGTTCTTCACTTCGCGCAAGCCTTTCTCTCCCATCGCAAACACACCCAATTCGTTGACAGCGCCAAAGCGATTCTTGAAGGCGCGGATCATGCGAAAACTCGAATGCAAATCGCCTTCGAAGTACAACACGGTATCGACCATATGCTCCAGCACGCGCGGCCCCGCTAACGCACCTTCCTTGGTCACGTGGCCGACCAGGATGATGCACGTTCCGCTCGACTTTGCCAGGCGCGTCAATTGCGCGGCACACTCGCGCACCTGAGCAACCGATCCGGGCGCCGATTGCAGCACTTCGGAATATATGGTCTGGATCGAGTCAATGACCGCCACCGCAGGTTTGCGCTCGGTGAGCACCGATTGGATTTTTTCCAGTTGAATTTCCGCCAGCAGATCCACTGCGTTGACGTTCAGCGCCAGACGCTTGGCGCGTAAAGCAACTTGTTGCGCCGATTCCTCACCGCTGACATACAGCACTTGATGGTGTGCTGACATATAGGAAACTGCCTGCAGCAATAACGTCGATTTGCCGATACCGGGATCTCCACCCAACAGCACTACCCCACCCTGTACGATACCGCCCCCCAGAACCCGATCAAGTTCCTCCAAACCGGTCGGATAGCGCGGCTCCTCGTGCGCCTCGATTGTGCTCAGATTCTGTACCTGGCCAGTCTTCGATATCGGACTGAAACGTGTTATGGGTTTCTCGTCTATGGTTTCGACCAACGTGTTCCATGATTGGCAGTGCGGACACTGCCCTTGCCATTTCAGCGTCTGGCCACCGCACTCGGTACAGGTATAGATTGATTTTTGTTTGGCCATTCCAAATGATCACTCGTACACATCTGCATCATGAAAACATACACCGCGCGCATCTTTTTCTGACAGCACTGGTTGCATGCCGGCCAGCGGCCAATTGATCGCCAATTCAGCATCATTCCACACGATACAGCGTTCATGTTGCGGTGCCCAGTAATCGGTCGTGTTGTACAGGAATTCAGCGTGATCGGAAAGCACAATAAACCCATGCGCAAAACCGGCAGGGATCCAGAGTTGTTTTTTGTTCTCAGCGCTGAGAATCTCACCCACCCATTGACCAAATGTCGGCGATTGGCGGCGAATATCCACCGCAACATCGAACACACTGCCCGCAGCTACACGCACCAGCTTCCCCTGCGCTTGCTGAATTTGATAGTGCAAACCGCGCAACACATGCCGGATCGAGTACGAGTGATTGCTCTGCACAAAATGTATTTTTTTTCCGACCGCCGCTTCAAATTCATGCTGATTGAAACTTTCGAAAAAAAACCCCCGATCATCACTGAACACTCTCGGCTCGAACAGAAACACTTCCGGAATAGCTAGTTGAGTAGAATGCATAACACAGTTCGATAAAAATGACCGTTAAAATTCACGTTTGAGCACTTCCTGCAAATACTGCCCATATCCATTCTTTGCCAGTGGTATCGCCAATTTTTCCAATTGCGCGGCATCGATCCAACCTTGACGAAAAGCAATTTCTTCCGGACAGGCAATTTTCAGTCCTTGTCGATGTTCGATGGTGGCAACAAACTGACTGGCATCCAGCAATGATTCATGTGTCCCGGTATCCAGCCAGGCATAGCCTCGTCCCATGATTTCGACGCTCAGTGCAGATTGCTCCAGATACATTCGATTTAAGTCAGTGATTTCCAATTCATTGCGAAACGATGGCTTGAGGCTTTTGGCATAATCTACTACCTGCGAATCGTAGAAATAGAGACCCGTAACGGCATAGTGCGACTTGGGCTGCTGCGGCTTTTCCTCGAGATTGATTACATTGCCCTGATGGTCAAATTCCACCACGCCGTAGCGTTCCGGATCATGCACATGGTAAGCGAATACACTGGCGCCCTGGATACGCCGCATCGCATTGAGCAGCAAATGATGAAAATCGTGACCATGAAAAATATTGTCCCCCAGTACCAGCGCCGAACAATCGTTCTGAATGAACGATTCACCGATGATGAAGGCTTGCGCCAGGCCATCCGGAGAAGGTTGCTCCGCATAGGAAATGTTCAGCCCCCATTGATGGCCATCGCGCAGAAGCTCTTGAAAGCAAATCACATCGCGGGGCGTCGAAATGATCAGAATATCCCGAATTCCCGCCAGCATCAGCGTGCTGAGCGGATAATAAATCATCGGCTTATCAAACACCGGCAGCAATTGCTTTGACACGACCTGCGTCACGGGATAAAGCCGGGTTCCGGAACCACCGGCGAGTACGATGCCTTTGCGCCGCGGCAGCAAGGCCTGCTGATCATGATGGATTAGAAATGACGTATTCGACGTTGGCATAAAGATTCAGACTCAGATTCGATGATCGAAAGCATTCGGAAATAATGTGGATTCGGCTTATTCATGGAAAAGTAGTGCGATTGTACTATATCTGCTGTTCATACCCGATAGCTGCGCACTACAATCAACCACTCGATGTTCATGTAAAATTCTTCTTTATGATGCGCTCACGACCTTATCGGCTATTACTCGGCAGGCTTACGCCTCACTGGAAGCTATTAGCGCTGGCTTTATGCGCAATGTTCGTCGGTGTAACTACCCTAGCGGTGTTGCCATTATTCATCCAGCAATTGCTCGACGGTATTTTCATCAAGCAGGATCGGGCTCTCGTGCAAAGCACATTAATCGCTCTGTTGGTGCTATTGGCAGTACGCGGCATTGCCAATTATATGAGCAACCATTCCGTTGCCACAGTCAGTAGCCGTCTCGTTGCTGATGTTCGAATAGAGCTATTCGATAAACTCTTGACACTGCCGATCGATTATTACCGGCAACTCAATGTAGGCAAAGAAATCGAATCCTTGATTTCCCAGATTCATGAGGTCGCTCACGGCACGATACGAAATATCGCCGCTGGAATACATGATGGCCTGGTCATTGTTGGACTGATGCTATGCCTTTTTTTTCTCAATCAAGAATTTTCCGTGCTGCTGCTGTTTATCGCACCGTTGATAATGTTGATCGCCCAAATGACGCGCAGCCAGCTCAGCAAACTCACTCAGCATCATAGCGCCGCCACCCAGAATCTATCCCGGCATGTCTGCCAGTCCATCACGCAGTATCGTGAAATCCGCCTGAATGGCGGCCAAACCCAGGAAAGCCAGCGTCTTGGAAAGATCGCGCAATCCTTCGATCAAGAGGAAATGCGCCGAATCTCGCTTGGCAGCCTCTCCAAGCTGATCGCGGAGTTGATGACCGCGCTGATCATCGTCGCAGCCCTATATTTCATTACCCAGCAACTTTTCGATCATTCCCTGACGATTGCTGACGCAGGCGCCTTGATTGCAGCGATATCATTACTGATCAATCCGATCCGGCGCTCAGCGGAACTCATTAAATCATTGCAGCATTCCCAACCGGATATGGAGTCTGTCTGGCTTTTTCTGGATCGGGTCTCCGAAGAAGATTCAGCCACTCAATACCTCAAACGCATCCAAGGAAAATTGGAGTTCAAGCAGTTGCGCGTACAAAAAGATTCTGCTGCCAAACCGATTCTCGGCCCCATCAATCTCACCATTAAACCAGGCGAAACTATTGTGTTTACAGGATATACCGATGAGGAAAAAAACACATTGATCGACCTGATACTACGTATGCAACAACCCAGCAGCGGCAATCTGACCCTTGATGATCATTCCTTAAATGACATCATCCTGAATTGCCTGCACAGCAATATTGGCATAATCATGAAAGATAGCCGGCTATTGAGTGACAAAATTGCCGGCAATATCGCCTATGGCAAAATGCGGTGCGCACATGAGCTCCCGATCACTGCCGCCGCCCAAGCATCCCACGCCATGGCCTTCATCCGGGAAATGCCGGAAGGTTTGCAAACGCCGGTAGGTAAAGACAAATTCCAGCTCACTCAGATGCAACGTTACTTTATCGCTATCGCGCGCAATTTCCTGAAGAATCCCCCCATACTGATTTTGGATGAGGTACTCGGTCTCGATACCCCGGACTCGGGTCGGTTATTTTCCGCTTTGGATGAACTCACTCACCAGCGCACAACACTGGTCTTTAGCCGCCATATTCCAACGCTAAAGAAAATTGACCGGATCGTGGTATTGGAAAACGGCTGCATCACCGAAAATCTCACTCATATGCGTTCCTCACACCACAGACAGATCTAGCACAGCTTGATTTCTTAAGGAAGCGCTGATTATTCAACGAACGAGATGAAGTGCGAGGCGCACGGAACGCAACGACCGAGACATATCAATCTGATAGGCGAGGGAATGAGTACCGTGCAACGCAGCAATTCGCTCGTGCAGTCAATTAATCAGCGCTTCCTTGATGCACCGATTCTTTGTTGGTATATTCCGGCACCCATTTTGTCAACTGCTCGCGAACTTCCTTGTCACTCAGCACGGATACCCGTTCCAACCACAAGATCAAATCGGACAGCCAACGCTCATCCACTTCACGCGCTTGCGCAATCCGCAATTTCTCATGCGGTGTTGGCAGGCTGTTTTCATCAGTCGCCAGCAATTCCTCATGCAATTTTTCACCAGGCCTCAGCCCGCTGTAAATAATCCGAATATCGTCTTCTCCCAGACCCGAGAGATGAATCAGGTCATTCGCCAGATCAATGATCTTGACCGGATTACCCATATCCAATACGAAGATTTCGCCACCTCCCCGCGTTCCTCCCATCCAGCCCGCTTGCAATACCAGCTGCGCAGCTTCCGGAATGGACATGAAATAACGTGTCATGTCAGGATGCGTAATGGTGATGGGACCACCTTTGGCGATTTGCTCGCGAAATTTAGGAATGACGCTGCCTGTACTACCCAGCACATTACCAAATCGAACCATTACGAAACAGGTTGAAGGCATTTGCACATCTTGATTCTGTGAAGCATGTTTGGAAATGGATTGTTGCAAAGCCTGGCATACCATTTCTGCCAATCGCTTGCTCGCCCCCATGACACTGACCGGATTGACCGCCTTATCGGTTGAAACCAACACGAATTTTCTTACCCCGTAACTAATGGCAATCTGCGCCAACACATAGGTGCCGAGCACATTATTGAGCAATGCCTGACAAGCATTTTCCTGCTCCATCAGCGGTACATGCTTATACGCAGCGGCATGAAAAACCACCGAAGGCCTGAATTGCGTAAAAATCTGAGTCATGCGCGCATAATCTTTGATATCGCCGATAACAAAGGACATCTTGATCTTGGGAAAACGCGGCGCGAGCTCTTCTTGGATGCAGTAGAGCGCAAATTCATTCTGCTCCAGAAACACGATCCGCTCCGGATCATACGCAATCAGCTGCCGGCATAGCTCTGAGCCGATCGATCCGCCGGCACCCGTGACCAGGATGACTTTTCCCGTCAACAAGCTATGCAACCCATCGGTATCGAGAACCACCGGTTCACGACCGAGCAAATCATCCAACTCGATTTCCCGGATCGTCGAGACTGTGGCTTTGCCGCTGATCAAATCGGCGTAAGACGGCACCGTCATGACTTTCACTCCAATCTCAGCGCACATTTCCAGGGTATGACGATGAATCCGGTGAGCTACGGAAGGTATCGCGATGATGACATGTCCCACGTTCAGTTGCTGCACCCAATGCGGCAGTTCATTGATCTTGCCGAGCACCCGCACACCCAGCAAGCGAGAACCCAGTTTTCGGCGATCGTCATCCAGCATGCCCACGACGTGCCAGTCCCGGCTTCGCGCCAGATCCTTGACCAGATTCACCGCCGTGTTGCCGGCTCCGATCACCAGCACCAGCTTGGCTTCATAACTCTCGAGGCTGTACAAACGATGTTCTTTCCAGGCGCGATATGCCAGCCGGCTGCTGCCCATGATCAGCAATAACAATAATGGAGCGAGCAAAATCACCGACCCTGGAATATCGTCCAAAACATCCAGTATCAAGAACATCAGTAATACTGTCGCCGTACCGGCAACCACCGCTACAAAGATTCGTTTCAGATCAGGGAAACTGGCATATCGCCATAATCCCCGGTACAGTCCGAGTCCGAAAAAGAAACTCGTTTGAGTCAGTACAGCCCACGGTAATATAGTCGGCAGAAAGGATAACGTCGGCGCAGGAATGTCAAAATTAAAGCGGAACAAATAAGCAAGCCACCATGCGACGGCAACGGCGACAAAATCGTGCACAATGGCAATCAGTGTGCGAATTCCAAATCTGCTCACGAACATATCATCCTCGATCGGAATGCCATTTCTGATTACAATCCGCAAAAGACATCAGTATCAGATAAATCCCTCCCCAGGCGATCACTACCCAATATTGCACCGTCGATTCCTGGTGTCCTGCCCATACTGCGCTTCCGCCCACAGCCAGCATGAGCCCATAGCTCAGCACTGCCGTTTTGCGGTGCCAGAAACCATGCACAATCATCCGTTGATAATAATGTTCGCGATGCGCCTGCCAGATATTTTCACCGCGCAGCAATCGTTTGATCAGCGTAACGGTCGAGTCGGCAATGAATGGAGAGAATACCAGCAATGGCACATAAATGGGCCATATCTGGCTCATCCACCCCAGAATGCCAAATACCGCGGCTAGGAATCCCAGCGGAATAGCGCCTGCATCCCCTAGAAAAACCCGCGCGGGATGAAAATTGTGCGCTAAAAAAGCCAGTGCTGCAGCTGCAACACAGAAATTCGCAGTTGCGAAATCATGATGGCCCATCCAATACGCAAGCACGCCATAATATCCAAACCCGATCGCCGTCATTCCTCCCGCCAAGCCATCTGAGCCATCCATGAAGTTATAGAGATTAGTCATCCAGATGATCGCTAAGGAGACGCATAAAGCTATCACCCATCCATGCAAAGGCATCAGCAGCATCGCCGAAAATCCGAAGGCCGCCAGGCAATGCACCAGCAATCGGCTCCAAACGGGCAAATGCCATATATCATCGAGTAAAGAAATAGCAATCAGCAGGCTGATGCCCACCCAAATTTCGATCGGAATGATCACGGAAAATACTATCCAGCTCAGCATGACCGCAAACAGCAAGCCCAAGCCACCGACGCGTGGAACAGGTATGGAATGCAGTGAACGTGAATTCGGAAGATCCAGCGCCCAGCCAGTATCGCTTTTTATCAATCCGCGAATCGAAAAAAAAGCAATGCCAAACGAGAGCAGCGGTGCCGTGAAAGCTGATAAGGGAAAATCCACACCCATAATGACCGGATTATCCGTGAGAGGTCAGTAAATACATCCACCCTTTCCTTATCTTTTCGACAAGGAAAGGGTGTAAGACAGCTAAATGCCGATTAATTTTGACAATGCATCAAAACATCGGATGTGCTGCATAACGTTGATGCGCAGCCGAAGCAGCAGCGCCGCGCTCAACTTTTAATCCCATATCAGACAAAATGCTTTCCAGCGCATTGAGACAGAAAATCACATTCTCAACGCGGCAGGAAGTACCCATCAAGCCAAAACGCCAGACTTTACCGGCAAAATCGCCCAGACCGGCGCCGATTTCCAGATTATAGTCATCGAGCAGGCGACGCCGCACTTCTTTTTCATCCACGCCTGCAGGTATAAATACTGAATTCAACTGCGGCAAACGATGTTGCTCTGCAACGACGTAATTCATGCCCAGCGTAGCGAATCCGGCTTTCAAGGCTTCGTAGTTGTGCCGATGGCGCGCCCACGAATGTTCCAGTCCTTCCTCCGACAGCATCAGCAACGATTCATGCAATGCGTACAGTGCATTGGTCGGTGCGGTATGGTGATAAGTACGCGCTGCCGACCCCCAATAATTCAGCAACAGACTGATATCCATGAACCAGCTATGAACTTTTTCCTTGCGGTTCTTCACCAGCTCGGTCACGCGTTCGGAAAAACTGACCGGTGACAAGCCTGGCGGGCAGGACAAACATTTCTGACTGCCGGAATAAATTGCATCGATGCCCCATTCATCCACTTTGATCGGCGTTCCCCCCAATGACGTAACGGTATCCACGATGGTCAGGCAATCATGCTTGCGTGCGATTTCACATATCGTCTTTGCATCGGACTGGGCGCCAGTCGAGGTTTCCGCATGAACGAAGGCAACGATTTTGGCATCTGGATTCTTTTTCAACGCATCTTCAACTTTTTGCGGATCGACTGGCTCACCCCATTTATCATCGACAACGACCGCCACTCCACCATGGCGCTCGACATTCTCGATCATGCGGCCGCCAAATACGCCATTGCGGCAAACGATCACCTTGTCGCCCGGAACGATCATATTGACGAAGCACATTTCCATCCCCACCGATCCAGGTCCCGAGACCGGAAAAGTCATCCGGTTCTTGGTCTGAAACGCATAACGCATCAACCCCTTGATTTCTTCCATCATCTCAGTGAACACAGGGTCAAGATGGCCCAGCGTCGGCCGGGCCATGGCATTGAGAACGCGCGGATGCGTATCCGATGGCCCGGGACCCATCAAAACACGTTGCGGTGGATAAAAAATTTTGGCTTTCTTTTCGGGACGAAAATCTTCGGTATTCATGAAAAATCCTAAGTTAACAATATAATCTAAGTTTTTTAAAAAATTAATTTTATCAAGCGAACGCAGAGTTTACTATAAACCATGACGCACTCAATAAAATATGCTTATGGATATACTAAGAATTCACGATAACTTTTTGAAAAAGAGTTATTTATTCTTGAGACGGAACAATTTTCAGCTATTACAGATTAGCCGATTATTCATCCTTCAATACTCTACCAATCCTAAGATCTTGTAAACACAAAATTACTCTAGTAACTCACTTCATCTCCCGATCTGCTTCAATGCATATTCACTGCCAATCCAAAAGAATTTTAATAAATAAATAATTGATAATAAATGAAAAATATTAAAATACCATGTGCTCATCAATTTTAAATTCAAGCAAATAAAGGAATTACCCAAGCTTCCTTCAGACTTTGCCAGGAGGTGGAGCAGCAGACAAGACTCCTAAATTCTCGAATCGCATCATGTACAACGCATCGGACCAGCTATTAAATCTTAAGTAACCTATCAATAGTAGCGGGATCAGAAATTTATTATTTGATCGATTGCCTTTTTCGAAATGAGCACATACAATGCGCTGAGGGAAATTTTAGGTAGTATCAATGTGAAACTAGGGTTCCGGCCATTCTCGTTATGGTGTCTGGTCCAAGAGTTTCCGGTCTCGTGATAACGGGACTCCACGGAGGGAAAAAAGCCCGGGAGATTAGCTGTAATGGACGTCATGTGCATTACAATCTCGGCAAACCCTTTTGGATGGAGGCTCGTTATGTCAGATTCACCAAAACAAACCATTTTTTCGCAGGATATTCCCGCGACTGGCGATATGCTCAGCCGCAGCATGAGCGTGTGGCACAGTTTCACACTGGGTTTTGCAGTCGTGTCGCCGGTGGCTGGACTGTATGCGATCATCGGCGTGCAAACCGTCGTGGCTGGCGGCGGTTGGTTTCTCGCACTGGCGGTGTGCCTGCTGATGCAAATGTTGGTCGCGACGGTGTATGCGGAATTGTCGTCGCAATTTCCGATTGCCGGTGGCGCTTACAAATGGGCGCGGCAATTGGGCGGCGCGATTGCCGGAAACTATGCCGGCGTCATTTATATCTGTTCCACCATCGCCATGGTCACGACCACGGCCTATACCGGTGGCTTCTGGCTGGCAATCTTCAGCGGATTGCCGAATGAAGGTGGCGGTATCATGGTGCTGTGGGGGGTTATATTCTTGCTTCTATGTACAGCGCTGAATTTGGCCCCGGTCAGCATCTTCAACGTCGTGATCAAACTGGGTGTATATGCTGAAGTAGTCGGATCATTCGGCGTTGCGCTGGTATTATTCTTTTTCTTTCGCCATCATTCGATCGACACATTGTTTCAAAATATGGGCACCGGCACCGCTCCAAGTGAAATGGCCGCGTTTCTGGCAGCGCTGGCGATTTCCGGCTGGGCTTTCATCGGTTTCGATGCCTGTTCGACCACAGCGGAAGAAACCCATCAGCCCAAGCGCATGGTGCCGCGCGCCATCTTCATGTCGCTGCTGGTGGTCGGCACAGTCGTGCTATTCAATTCGGCCGCGCTGATTCTGGCTTTTGAAGATGATACCTTGAGGCATTCGAGCCATACCTCCGATCCCGTCACGCCGCTCATCGCCAGCAGTATAGGTGATTGGTTTGAGAAACCTTTTTTAGCAATCGTGATGACCGCCTTTCTGGCCTGCGGCGCCTCGATGGTCAAATACACCTCACGGATTGTGTTTTCGATGGCACGCGAAGGCAATATGCCGGGGATTTTGAGCAGAGTCACAACCAGCAGAACACCACGCAATGCAGTTCTTTTTACCGTTCTTCTGGCCGGTTGCGGATTGATTTTCGGGCTCAATGACGACGCCGTAGCCACCATCATCGCTTTCGGTACTGGCGGCCTCTATGCGATGTTCGCATTCACGACTGGTTTTGCATTATTTGCCAGACTTTCGGGACGATGGAATCCCCAACTCGGTGAATTAAAACTGGGTACCTGGGGACTAATGATCAATATTCTGGCATTCCTGTGGTCGCTGTTTGAAGTCATCAACATTGCGTGGCCGCGCCCGTATGCCATATCGGCAGATGCCCCGTGGTGGCAATTATGGGCGACGCCGCTGGTCTTAGGCAGTATTCTAGCCATCACCACGTTGTACATCTTTTACCAACATTGGATCAGCGACAAGAAACGATCCTAGAAAGGAATTCATCATGAATCAACAAGATACAATCATTTGGAAGCAATCGATACCGGGAGGATGCCATTGGTCAGGCATTGTCCGGCGCGGCACCACATTACGCTTGATCGATGTCAATGGCGGCGCCAATGCCGCAGTATTGCTCTTCAATCAGGAAGAAAAGCTCGAGCGGTACAATATGGCGGATACGCTGAAATCTCAGCACACGTTTCGCCTGACCAAGGGACATGCCTGCCATTCCGACATGGGCCGGATTTTCTGCTGCATCACCGCGGACTCGGCAGGCTGGAACGATACCGTCTGCGGCCTGAGCGACGACGAGCTCATTCGCCACAAATATGGCACTGCCCGCTATCAGGAGCACCGCAACGCCATGTATCGCAGCGCCCTGGATGGCCTATTGATCGAATTGGGCAAATGGGGACTGGGGCTGCGCGATATCGTTTCAAATATCAATTTTTTCAGCAAAGTCACCGCCAACAGCGCCGGTGAATTGACGTTCCATCCCAATCACAGCAAAGCGGGCGATGTGATCGAGCTGAGTTTTATCATGAACACGTTAGTGGTGCTGTCCACAGCGCCGCATCCGCTCGATCCCAGGCCATCTTATCAGCCTGGCGCAGTTAATCTGGAATTGTTCGATACGCCTGCAGACGCCGTCAATGAGTGCCTGCAAATCGCCGAAAATATGCGCGCATTACAGAACGCCAAACATTTTTATTGTGAGAGTACGCTATGAATACACAAAATCTTCATTTAGATCAACTGGATCCCAAACGGGCTCTGATCGATAGCATCTGCGCAGCCGGTGAACCGTGGACGCAAATCATCCGTCAAGGCCAGATTTTCCGGATTGTCGATCTGGAAGGCAATCAAGCGGTCGACACATTATTCTACAACGCTCACTATGCCGCTGAGCGTTATAGCGCAACCCATACCATACGCGCCCAAAACAAGTTGTATCTGACTACTGGCAGCAAGCTGTATTCCAATCTCGGCAACGCGATGCTGACAATCACTGCCGACACCTGCGGTCGGCATGACACCCTCGGCGGTGCCTGCGCGGCGGAGAGCAACACCGTCCGCTATGCGCTCGACAAATTTCCAATGCACAGTTGCCGCGACAACTTTCTGCATGCGCTGGCGCATGATTCGCACTGCGAACAATTGGGCATGAGCAAACGCGACATTCCCAGCAATATCAATTTCTTCATGAATGTGCCTGTCACTGAAGCAGGCGGTCTGGAATTCGTCGACGGCATCTCGGCACCCGGCAAATATGTCGAAATGCGGGCAGAAATGGACGTATTGGTATTGATTTCGAATTGCCCGCAATTGAACAATCCCTGCAATGCGTACAATCCTACCCCGATTCGCCTGCTGATCTGGGATTCCCGGCAATAACCCCTGTGACTCATCGATTTCGCTCCCCAACGGATCAATTTTCAGCAAAATGGAAGCTCTTAAAAGTAACGCGCAGAGGTCAGACAAGGCAAAATCAGATGAAAAAATGAAGCTCAGAGAGTGTAAATGAGCATTCTGAGCCTGGTTTCGACGCAGTATGACCGCAGTAGTCTTTAGAGTTTCCAAGGAGAAGGAGAAGGACATGATATTTCATACCATCCTGATCGCCAACCGTGGCGCCATTGCCTGCCGCATCATTCGCACATTGCGGCGCATGGGAATACGCAGCATCGCCGTCTATACCGAAGCCGATGCGCTATCGCGGCATGTGGTCGACGCCGATGAGGCGTATTGCATCGGCAGCGGCGTTGCGGCTGACAGTTATTTGAACACCGATAAAATTCTCGGTGTTGCGCGTCAGTCGGGCGCGCAAGCGATCCATCCCGGCTACGGCTTTCTCAGCGAGAAAGCTGATTTTGCCGAGCAATGCGCCGCGCATGGCATCTCATTCATCGGCCCGACGCCGCAGCAAATGCGCGCGTTCGGCTTGAAGCACACTGCCCGCGCGATAGCGCTGGAAAATCAGGTGCCACTGCTGCCGGGAAGTGAGCTACTGGAGAATCTTGACGCGGCTTGTCATCAGGCCAAACATATCGGTTATCCGGTCATGTTGAAAAGCACTGCCGGCGGCGGTGGAATCGGCATGCGGTTGTGCTGGAATCAGGAAGAATTGACCGGCGCCTATGAGTCGGTCAAAACGCTGGCGCAGAATAATTTCAAGGATGCCGGCCTGTTTCTGGAAAAATATGTTTCTCAGGCGCGGCATATCGAAGTGCAGATTTTCGGCGATGGTCAGGGTCATGTCGTCGCACTGGGCGAGCGCGATTGCTCGATGCAGCGGCGCAATCAGAAAGTCATCGAGGAAACCCCCGCCCCTAATCTTGCACCGCCGCTGCGCCAGGCATTGCTGGAGACCGCAGTACGTTTGGGTAAGGCGGTGAATTATCAGTCTGCAGGCACGGTTGAATTTATTTTCGACGCCGCCACCGGTCAATTCTATTTCCTCGAAGTCAACACGCGCTTGCAGGTCGAACATGGCGTCACGGAAGAAGTCACCGGCGTCGATCTGGTCGAGTGGATGGTGCGGCAGGCTGCCGGGGATCTCATGAATCTCGATGCGGCACCGGTCACGTCTCAAGGCGCTTCGATCCAGGTTCGCGTGTATGCTGAAAATCCCGCCAAGGATTTTCAGCCGTCGAGCGGCACCCTGACCGCAGCGGAATTTTCTGCCGATGCGCGCGTTGAAACGTGGATCGAGCGAGGCATTGATGTGTCTGCTTTTT
This sequence comes from Nitrosomonas sp. JL21, assembly GCF_009833095.1. Classification (GTDB taxonomy): domain Bacteria; phylum Pseudomonadota; class Gammaproteobacteria; order Burkholderiales; family Nitrosomonadaceae; genus Nitrosomonas. The sequence goes on along the minus strand of NZ_QRCB01000027.1, from coordinate 53,954 downwards.
ACGATCCAATGCTGGCAAAAATCATCGTGCATGCACCGGATCGCGATACGGCCATCTCCCGATTGATCAGCGCGCTGGATCAGACCTCGCTGCATGGCATCGAAACCAATCTCGACTATCTGAAGCAGATTCTGCACAGCACGACCTTCCGCAACGGACAATCGACTACGCAGTTTCTGAATGGCTTCCATTATCACCCTAACACGGTTGACGTTCTGAGCGCCGGTGTCCAGACCATGATCCAGGATTATCCCGGGCGCACCGGCTATTGGAACATCGGTGTACCGCCCTCCGGACCGATGGACAGCCTGGCCTTCCGCCTTGCCAATCGATTGGTGAATAATACCCCGGCGTGTGCCGGACTGGAAATCACTCTGGCCGGCCCCACGCTGCGCTTCAATTGCGACAGCATCATTGCGATCTGCGGCGCGCCGATGGAAGTATTACTGGACAGTGAACCGTTGGCGCAGTGGCGATCGCATCGCGTCACAGCAGGGTCATTGCTGCAGTTCGGCAAAATCGATCAAGCCGGTAGCCGGGCTTATCTGGCAGTGCACGGCGGCTTTCAGGTACCCGACTATCTCGGCAGCAAATCCACCTTCACGCTCGGTCAATTCGGCGGCCACGCAGGCCGCGTGCTGCGCGCCGGTGACGTACTGCATGTCGAGCCCGTGTCTGCTACTTTAACATTTGTATCCCAGCAACTGCCGCAGCCGTTGATTCCGAATTACTCCCATCAATGGGAAATCGCCGTATTGTACGGGCCGCATGGCGCGCCGGATTTCTTCACTGCAGCCGATATCGAGCAATTCTTTGCGGCTGATTGGAAAGTGCATCACAATTCCAGCCGCACCGGCGTGCGCCTGATCGGCCCGAAACCGCAATGGGCACGAACTGACGGCGGCGAAGCCGGGCTGCACCCTTCTAATATTCACGACAATGCCTATGCCGTCGGCGCAGTCGATTTCACCGGCGACATGCCGATCATCCTCGGCCCGGATGGCCCCAGCCTGGGTGGATTCGTCTGCCCGGTCACGATCATCCAGGCTGAATTGTGGAAAATCGGCCAGCTCAGACCGGGCGACAGCATCCGTTTCCATGCGATACCGGCTGAGCCGGCGCCCGGCCTCGAGAAACAACAGAACCAATGGATTGAACGGTTGCAAGCAGATCGCGAACCGCTCATCAATATACATCCGGCGCCCTTGCAAGATCCTGTATTGCATCGCATTGCGGCGAACAATGCCCAGGTAGAAGTGACTTACCGGCAATCGGGCGATCATTATCTATTGATCGAGTATGGCCCTCCGGTTCTCGATCTGAACCTGCGCTTTCGCGCGCATGCGTTGATGATCTGGCTGCAGCAACGCATCGATCACGGTGAATTGCACGGCATTATCGACTTGACGCCGGGGATCCGTTCGCTGCAGATCCATTTTGACTCGCTCAGCATTACCCGTGATCATCTGCTCAAGCTGTTGATTGCCGCGGAAAGCCAATTGCCTGCCATCGATGACATGGAAGTGCCTTCCCGCATCATTCATCTCCCCCTATCCTGGGATGATGCCGCAACACGGCAGGCAATCGACAAGTACATGCAATCGGTGCGCAGCGATGCGCCGTGGTGCCCAAGCAATATCGAATTCATCCGCCGCATCAATGGACTGGAAAGCATCGAAGACGTCCGGCACATTGTATTTTCAGCCAGCTACCTAGTCATGGGACTCGGGGATGTTTATCTCGGCGCACCGGTAGCAACGCCGCTGGATCCGCGCCACCGGCTGGTCACGACCAAATACAATCCGGCTCGCACCTGGACGCCGGAAAATGCCGTCGGCATCGGCGGCGCTTATTTATGCGTCTATGGCATGGAAGGCCCGGGAGGCTATCAATTCGTCGGCCGTACCGTGCAAATGTGGAATCGCTACCGCCAGACTGCCGATTTCAAGGACGGCCAACCGTGGCTGCTGCGCTTTTTTGACCAGATCCGTTTTTACCCCGTCAGTGAAAGCGAGCTACTGACATTGCGCAAGGATTTCATCAGCGGGCATTTCAAACTGCGCACCGAGCAAACGACGTTGAACCTCGGGCAATATAACGCTTATCTGCAACAACATGCCACCAGCATCGCCGCTTTCAAAACCCAGCAACAGGCGGCATTTGAAGCCGAGCGTCAGCGCTGGGAAGCTCAGGGCCAATCGCAGTATGTGGATGAAGACACGCTTGAAGAAGCCGATGCGCAAAGTGAGCTGGATCTGCCCAGCGGTGCACACGCGATCAGCTCACCGGTGACCGGCACGATCTGGAAAATGCTGATTGATGAAGGTGGATCGATCAGCGCAGGTCAAACGGTGATGATGATCGAATCGATGAAAATGGAATTTCCGGTCGACTCCCCGGTTACCGGTACGGTACAGCAGCTCTTCTGCCAGCAAGGAAGCTATGTCTCGGCAGGCCAGGTATTGTTCATCATGCAGGAAGGAAAAGGCTGATGGACAATTTCCTGCCACTGGGCGATATTCCATCGCTGCTGCAACGCTATGCCACTAAAACACTGACGCCCACGCACATGGTCGAAGCACTGCATGACAGTATTCAAAACGACGAGAATGCCATCTGGATCTCGATCCTGCCGCTGGCGGCATTAAAAAGTTATGCCCGCAACGTCGAAGTGCTCGGAATGGAAGCATTGCCATTGTATGGCGTGCCGTTTGCGATCAAGGATAATATCGATTTGGTGGATGTGCCTACGACTGCCGCTTGTCCGGCCTTTGGCTATCTCCCCGCCCGATCTGCAACAGTGGTGCAACGATTGATCGATGCCGGGGCGATTCCGGTCGGCAAGACCAATCTCGATCAGTTCGCTACCGGCTTGAATGGCACCCGGTCTCCATATGGCGTCTGCCGCAACGCATTTGATCCTGCATATATTTCCGGAGGGTCAAGTTCAGGTTCTGCCGTGGCCGTCGCCCAAGGGCAGGTATGTTTCAGCCTGGGCACCGATACTGCAGGCTCAGGCCGAGTACCCGCCGCGTTCAACAACCTGATCGGCTACAAGCCCACTAAAGGATGGTTTTCATCCATCGGTATGGTCTCGGCTTGCCGCTCCCTCGATACAATATCCATTTTCACGCATACGGCAACCGATGCAGCTCGCATTCTTGAGGTCGCTGCTGGTTTTGAGCAGGAAGATAGCTATTCCCGCGACAGAGAAGGCCATGGTTTTGATTTCGGCAATGCAGCGCATTTTCGCGTCGGCATACCGCGTCCGCAGCAATTGAATTTTTTCGGCAACCACGACAGTGAACGATTATTTAAAGAAGCAATCGCTCAGATTGAAGCACTCGGCGGAGAAATCATCGACATCGATTTCGAGCCGTTTCTGCAAGCAGCACGGCTTCTGTATGAAGGTCCGTGGGTTGCGGAACGATATGCGGCCATTCAACCCTTTTTTGATCGGCACGACAACCAAGTCATTTCGCCAGTACGGGAAATCATCGCCTCAGCCAAACAACATACCGCGGTCGATGCTTTCAACGGTTTTTATCAATTACGCGACATCGCACGGCAGGCGAATCAAGTGTGGGCAATGATCGACTGCCTGCTGACCCCGACCGCTGGAACCATCTATACCATTCAAGCGCTGCAGCACGATCCCATCCGCCTCAACACCAATCTGGGCTATTACACTAACTTCATGAATTTGCTAGATTATTCAGCGGTCGCGGTACCGGCTGGTTTTCAGCAGGATGGATTGCCATTTGGCATCACATTGGTTGCACCAGCGCATCAGGATGAACCGTTGCTGCATCTGGCCCATCGCTTGCAGCAGGCGTATTCCCTGCCGCTCGGGGCAACCGGAATTCCATTTCCAGCCACTGCGCATTTTTCTGCGGCATCGCATTCCGGTCAGGTACGCATCGCGGTCTGCGGCGCACATTTATCCGGCTTGCCCTTGAATGGGCAATTGACCAGCCGACATGGCCGATTGATCGCCAGTACAACCACATCGCCCGAATACCGGCTATATGCATTACCGGGCGGCCCGCCGCGGCGCCCCGGTTTGATTCGCGTATACCCTGGCCAAGTAGGCTGTGCAATCGAAGTTGAAGTCTGGGAGTTACCCCTGCGAGAATTAGGCAGCTTGATCGCCAGCATTCCCGCCCCACTGGGAATCGGAACGTTGAGCTTGGCAAGCGGTGAGACGGTCCAGGGCTTTCTGTGCGAACATCATGCGATCGGCGCAGCGGAAGATATCAGCCATTTAGGCGGATGGCGCAATTATTTACGGCAACAGCGAGACACCTGACGTGGATGATCGATGCTTAGTTGTCAATCCGTAATCATGCAAACGCTTATTTGACCTTTGGCCTGATATTTTTATACTACGAACGGCTAACCTGCTTTCACTCCTCTACCTTTAAAAACCCATATATCCTCGTATTGCATCTCATCAAGTAAACAAATGACGATATATCAGCGTGCTACAATGATTCTGTGGATAACTGCACGATTGGTAAATCAGGAAAATTGCACCAATTCACGCCCATTGTAGAAATTGATCGCACCGGCATTCAGTTTCTGCATACCAAGAAACCACAAAAAAAGCAATAGCTTAATCAGAAAACTAAATTCTATGAATTCACGATTTCTTGGTTATTTGTTTTTACATGCACTCATAGCGGTTTACGGTGAATGGCTTTTTATTGATGCGTCCTTTTTTTTAAGCTCGGCAAATGCCAAAGATGTCAAAATCGCCAATGCCGGCGAACCACTGCCATTTGAAAAAAAATTATCGGTAAAATCAGATCATGAATTCAATTCCTGCTGTAAAGAAGATAAACGGAATGAAGTATCTAAAAAAGGAATGGATTCACTCAGCGGCAATTATAAATCGCTGCGCTATCAGGAAGACTATCGCTATCTGAGAAACACCCCTCACAGCACGGACTTCTGGCGCCCGGCAAAGTACATACCGTTGGGCAGTCAAGAAGATTGGTATCTGAGTATTGGCGGGGAAATGCGGCAACGCTACGAATTTTTCCACAATGAAGGATATGGTAAAGCATCTGCCGACGCACACGGCAACAATCATGCTTGGCTTCAGCGTTATATGCTGCATGGTGATTTGCACCTGGGCGCAAATGTCCGCATATTCACCCAGTTTATGAGCACTCTGGAAGATTGGCGAAAAGCCGGCCCCAGACCTGACATAGACGAAAATACATTTGATCTCCATCAAGGGTTTATGGATCTGACCGCCAAGCTCGGCAGCAGTCATTCGGTGACTTTGCGCTTTGGTCGGCAAGAATTGGAATATGGCTCGGGGCGGCTGATCGCAGGCCGCGAGGCGCCCAATAACCGACGGTCATTCGATGCCATCAAGCTATTGTTTAAGTTTGGAAACTGGTCGGTGGATAGCTTCCTTGGCCAACCCGTCAGAAATTTGACCGGCGTACTGGACGACGACCGTAACCCGGATAAATCACTCTGGGGTATTTATGCAGCTAGCGCTTGGCCGCTATTACCCGACGGTCATGTCGATCTGTATTACTTAGGCTCCGATAATCGCCATGCCGTTTTTGCACAAGGTAGAGGGCACGAGGTCAGGCACACGGTGGGTACAAGAATTTGGGGCAATCCTTTACCTTGGAGATACAACTTCGAATTCATCGGCCAATTCGGACAGTTCGGCTCAAATGATATTAGAGCTTGGGCGGTTGCTTCCGATACGCATTACAGTTTCTCGCAATTACCGTTAAAACCTCAAATCGGCATGCGAGCGGACATTACCAGCGGAGATGGCAGGTCATCTACATTAGGCACCTACAATCCGCTATTTCCTACCGGCGCTTATTTCAATCTGGCAGATTTGGGTGGGCCATCCAATTTTATCCATATCCATCCCGTGCTCAACTTTTCACTGATGGAAAAACTAAAAGCTTCCTTCGACTGGGGGTTTTTCTGGCGGCAAAATGCCAATGATGCGATTTATTCCATCGCCACCGTACCCATCTTTTCTCCTGCTTCCGCCGCCGATCAGAAGCATTACTCGGGCAGCTCGCCCGCATTCGTACTAACCTGGGAGCCAGTTTCGCATGTTACCGTCCTGGCAAGTTATGTGCATTTCTTTCCCAGTGATTTTTTGAAAACCGCACACGCAGCCAAGGAAGTAGATTACTTTACCACCTGGGTAACTTATAAATTCTAGCAAAACCCCATGAATCAGGATGACAATTTATTAGCCACTTGCGCGACGTGAACACCTTGAAAATGTGCAACTTTGATTTCATTGCCGGACGGTTGGCGCTTGCCATCGCCGCCGGCCAGCGTGCTTGCCCCATAAGGTGAACCACCCGTAATTTCACTCATATTCATGATCTCCTGGCAGGAATAAGGGACACCCACGATAATCATGCCATGATGGAGCAAAGTGGTATGAAATGAGGTAATCGTAGTTTCCTGCCCGCCGTGCTGTGTACCCGTGGATGTGAACACGCTGCCTACCTTACCGATCAGGCCGCCATTCAGCCATATGCGGCCTGTCTGATCAAGAAAATTGCGCATTTGCGCGCACATATTGCCGAAACGGGTCGGCGTGCCGAAGATAATGGCGTCATAATCCGGCAATTCATCCGCCATCGCGATCGGTGCTGCCTGATCAAGCTTCGCGCCAACTCTACGTGCAACCTCCTCCGACATGAGCTCGGGGACGCGCTTAACGGCGACCTCGGTATTTTCGACGCTGCGAACGCCTTCAGCGACCGCGTGAGCCATGATTTCGATATGGCCATACATGCTGTAATACAGAACAAGAACTTTTGCCATGCTAAGTCTCCTGATTGATGAGGTTATGAACTGAAATTTTGCCGAAATTGAATAGTATCCGTTTTATATCGCTTAAAAATCAACAATTCGGAAGCGCCATTTACCTTTCCATACCTACTCCAGCTTTATCGTGCGTAATCGCAATGCATTGCCGATCACGCTGACCGAAGATAGCGACATCGCTGCCGCCGCAAAAATCGGCGACAACAAGATGCCAAAGAATGGAAAAAGCACGCCGGCTGCGATCGGTACACCAGCCGTATTGTAGATAAAAGCAAAAAACAGATTCTGGCGTATGTTACGCATGGTTGCTTCGGATAGACGCCGTGCCCGGACAATTCCCAGCAAATCGCCGCGCAGCAAAGTTACGCCAGCGCTTTCAATCGCAACATCGGTGCCGGTGCCCATGGCAATGCCGACATCGGCGGTGGCCAAAGCCGGCGCATCGTTGACGCCATCGCCCGCCATGGCAACTACTCGCCCTTGTTGGCGCAATCGGGTTACGATTGCCGCTTTCTGATCAGGCAGCACGTCCGCTTCCACTTCGTCGATACCCAGTTGCCGGGCAACCGCTTCAGCCGTTGTGCGGTTGTCTCCGGTCAGCATGACGATGCGGATGCCATCGGCATGCAAAGCATCGATAGCGGCAGGCGTAGATCCCTTTACCGGGTCAGCAATGGCGATCATGCCTGCAATCACGCCATCGACCGCCACGAAGATCACGGTGGCTCCATTCTGACGCAGTTCATCGGTTTGCGTTTCCAATACCCGGGCATCAATATCCAGCTCCACAAGAAATTTCGCGTTACCCAGCACAACCCGATGACCATCGACACTGCCGAGCACACCTTTGCCAGCTGGTGAATCGAAATCGGCCGCCTTAACCAGCGCAATCGAGCGCTCCTTGGCTGCGGCTACAATGGCGGCAGCCAACGGGTGCTCGCTGCCCTGCTCCAGACTGGCCGCAAGGCGCAGCAGTTCATCCTCACCGATATTGCCGCCAGCAGGACGGATTGCCGTGACTCTGGGCCGGCCTTCGGTCAGCGTACCGGTCTTGTCGATCACGATCGTGTCGATCTTTTCCATACGTTCCAATGCTTCAGCGTTCTTGATCAGAACACCTGCAGTCGCGCCCCGTCCGACGCCCACCATGATCGACATCGGTGTCGCCAGGCCCAATGCGCATGGGCAGGCGATGATGAGCACACTGACGGCTGCGATCAGTGCATGCGCCATGGCCGGCGGCGGCCCCCAGATCGCCCAGGCGGCGAAGGCCAGCATGGCAGTTATAATCACTGCCGGAACGAACCAGGCAGCAACGATGTCCGCCAAGCGTTGAATCGGCGCTTGGGAGCGCTGCGCTTCCGATACCATGCGGACGATTTGCGCCAGCATGGTGTCACGCCCAACTTTCTCAGCGCGCATCACAAAACTGCCCTGGCCGTTGATGGTGCCGCCGATGACCTGATCTCCGGATTGCTTGCGAACCGGCATGGATTCACCTGTCACCATCGATTCATCGATATTGGAACTGCCTTCGATCACTTGGCCATCGACAGGCACCCGGTCGCCAGGCCGTACTCTCAATCGATCGCCTGCCACTACCTGATCCAGGTTGATTTCCTCTTCGGCATCACCCCCGTCTAGACGACGAGCGGTGGTGGGTGACAAATTGAGCAAAGCTTTGATTGCACCAGACGTGCGTTCACGTGCGCGCAATTCCAGCACCTGACCTAATAGCACCAGCACGGTGATGACTGCCGCCGCTTCGAAATAAACCGCGACCGAACCATCATCGCCGCGAAAAATATCAGGGAAGAGACCGGGTGCGACGGTTGCGACAATGCTATAGATCCATGCCACACCGGTACCCATCGCAATGAGTGTGAACATATTGAGTGCGCGGTTCGAGATCGATTGCCAGCCGCGCACAAAAAACGGCCACCCCGCCCACCAGACCACTGGTGTTGCCAATGACAGTTGCAACCAATTGGAGGTTTGGGGTGACACTAAATGCGTCAATCCGATCAGATGGCCGCCCATCTCCATGATGAAAACCGGCGCGGTTAATAGGAGACCAATCCAGAAGCGGCGGGTCATATCCACGAGTTCCTCGCTCGGTGCAGCATCGAGCGATACTTCGGTCGGTTCCAGCGCCATGCCGCAAATCGAACAGCTTCCCGGCCCGATTTGCCGCACTTGCGGATGCATAGGGCAGGTATAAATCGCGTCTGGCAGAGATTCTTCGTCAGGAGTCTTACTGGCTAAGTAGATACCTGGCGCAGTCACGAATTTATCGCGGCAGTAAGCCGAGCAAAAATAGTAAGCCCGTTCACCATGTTCCGCATAGTATTTTGCGTTAGGCACGTCGACTTGCATGCCGCAGACAGGATCAATCGTTGCAGACGGATTACCCGTGTGATGCTCATCGCCATGCTGTTTATGTTCGTGATGATCGTGTGTCAAAACTTGCCATCCTTTAGAAAATCGTCATTTTCTTACAAACTTCTGCTACTGATTGTATTTTTTCTTAAGTGACTCTTAAAATCAAAACTAAATAGAATTAAGTACTTCCCACCTGAAATCTACAGATCAATACGTGTTTCAACTATTTGTTAATTAAAATTATGCTCACAAACAATCATCGGATTTACCACGTTACTAGTCATTAAAGAAACCCAAAAAAATCCCTAATAAGGCACAGATTGGCACTAACGAGAATCGAGATTGGTGCACAGCGCCTTGGGTACGAAGGCCAATGTGGTTGATGTCGGAAAGCTTATAATATCTGCTTGTGCGGGCATCACGGTCGCCTGCGGATGATAGTCGGTAAATTGGCTGCAATCATAATCCATAAAATAAATTGGATAATTGAAAAAATCATTGCAAATCCATGAGGTGAAATCGGAAGATCATTACACGGGCTGTTTGTGGATGCTCCTGGTGACCAGAAACAAGTTCCTCCGATCAAGCGGGCACGCACGACATCCGGCCGACTACCATAAAAGGGAATGGCATAGCTCATGGTCAAACCGATCGCTTTCTCCAAATCCCAGCTACTTTCTTTAAGAACGTATTTTTCATTATTCGAATAGGGAACTCCGACCACCTGCTGCACATCATTCACTTTATTCGAGCAGGAAACTCCAACCGCCTGCTGCACTTCATTAACCTTATACGAGCAATTAACCGTAAGCACAAACTCCACATTGCGAAAATCGCTAAGGACATAAACAACAGGCAACATCCAAATAATTAACCAACCAACCATCCATCCCGGACGGGTTCCATGACCAGAAAACAACTTATTTAACCAATCGGGTAGCCTAACAAGCCAATTCAGCAATCGATCGCGTCCTTGTAGTAAGCGCTCCCACAGATCTGCAGAAACAACCTGACTACTCTCATCACTCACATGGTTTTTCATAGTACGATAAACTTCATCAGCCAATTTCTTGTCACCGATCCGCGCAAGCCTGTGCTCGATATCGATATAGTTATCCGCGTCGAATGGCTTTGTTTTCTCAAGTAATGCCAATACTTGCTTTTTTTCTTCCAAGAACCAATCACCGACCTGAATCGCCGAGAGATTCATAAAGTGCGGAAATTCGGGCTTGGTTTTGCCCCCCTTAAAATCTCGGATACTGAGCTGCCCAACATTACATCTGGCCAGAATAATACGACTAGATTCATTGTTTTCCTTGGGAATCAGATTCTTGCTGCTTAGCACCAGGCGAGCTTCAGTATGCATACCTTCAAAATCGATCATATCTCCGATCTGCGCGCATTGACCATTCTTTTTGAGATCTGGACAAGCCAGCAGTACATTACCGTTGACCTGTAAATTATGCGCGCTCAGTTTGCCCTCTACTTTCATACCACGCAAATCTGCATCGCCATCGATATAAGCAAGATCGGCTTTGAAGTTTTGAGCTTCACATACCTCAGTCTCATCCTCAATGTAGGCGCGCAGGCTACCGCCTATATGGGCATTTTCCAGACAAATATCCCCTTTCACTTCACAACACCCTAAATTGATCGAGTCTGCCGTATGAATGCCCCGCAAATCCAAGTTATTGGAAATATAAGCCTTTATTTTTTTAATTGCCTCATCGATGCTCTTTCCTAAGTCTTCGGTTTTTTCTTTATTAATTGAGGATAAAAACCGATCGACGCGGTCATGAAGTCTCAGATGCCCATCTTCACGCCAGAAACGCAATCCACCTCCCAAATGAATGCCGTGTGCAATAAAACTGCCACTGGCATAAGAACTTCCGTGGTTGCCTGATTGGTTTGAACTCTTCAGTTGGATACCTGTAAGATCCATGCCGCTGTCGATGTGAAGGTCCTGTAAAAAAACACCGCTTGCCATGGTTTCGCAGAAATGAAGAATATCTTTATCCTGACCCTTACCAGGCTCCATCCAGGGTTCAGGGTTCATCCGCAGGAGAGCACACTTTCCGGTAATATACTCAAAATTGCGTTCTATCTTCGCGCCGCCCAGGTCGATATCGCCCCCTATCGCCGCGCCGGATAATACAATGTCTTCACCTATTTGTGTCCGAAAGCGACGGTCTAGTCTAGCAAAAAAGGAATCAGCTAGTTTAAGGCCAATCAACCTAAGCGATTTTTTAATGGAACACCCACGAATATCCATTGTCCCTATTTGAGCTCGTTCGGCGCTAAATTTGCCGTCGATAAACGGTCGCCAAAAAACTTCACAATCATCACCATCACTGCATGAGGCGACATTCATCGTCAAGGCAGTGGTGATGTGGCAGGACTGGAGATCGAGATCGCCATCGATGCGTAGGCCATCCAGTTGAACGTCATAACTGCGAAGCCCCCGCATGACTACATTCCCTTGGATAATAGTCCGCTGCAATCTGTCTGGGTCACGGCTTGTTCGTATATCTCCGCGCAAATCCAAAGGTCCGTCGACCTGCATATATGAGAAATCGAGCAATCCAGCTTTCCCATCTATCTCATTGCCTCTGTGATATACCTGTAGACCGCTAGCACGCATTCCTCCCTGAATCCTTCCCCATTGAACGGAAACCCGGCCAAAAATGATCACACGATCTGCGAAAAAACCGCTCTCCACATTGAGACTTTGCAGATCGATTGTTGGCAAGTATTTCTCGCCTATAGAATCTGCTATATCGGGTACTTCCTGAACCGCACCGTAAAAATATGAGTCTTTGAGATTAATTGCGCCTTCGACAACAGTATTTTTTGCACTTAAACAGCGCAGGAAACGGCAATCAATCAGATGCAGAGAATGCTTGAAAATGGCATCGTCCAAAATGACATCATCCATGAATTCGACGTTCTCCAGCACTACCGGCCCAGCAAACTCTGCCGCAGTCTTGACGCCTTCTATCACGCGTAAGCCGCGCAAACGTACAGGTGACGCCTGTGCCGTGATGTGTTTCTGAATACGTTCCAGCAATTCCTTCGCTGTGACACTTTCCCGTTTTTGTTCGCGGCAAAGCAGCGGGATGAAATGCACATCCTTCCTGACAACCCAACGTGGCATCGGCAGCTCCATCGCCACTGGAATTGGATTTTTATATTCCCTAACCACTCCCTCTTTGAGATCAACTGAAAACTCGGTAACTAATAATTCATTCTTGTGCCAAACAAGGGCATCAAAATGATGACAATCTACTGGGTTAGAGTCTTTTTCTTCTTTATTTAATTGAGGATTCTGGGAAGTATTATTTCCATTCGTCAAGTTAAAGAATTTTTTAATATCTTCATAAATTTTATTTTTGCTGATTACCTCAGTTTTAGCATCGCTGCATGTTCCTATACAGCCGCCAGTCGGTTTCTGATTTTCGTTTTTTTCAGGTAAGTCAGGACTATCGGCGGTCGAAGTATCACTAGCTGAGTTGAGCGGGAAAGTCTTCCAGTGCCGTTTTTCCGCGACTTCTTGGAGAGTAGACAGTGTATCTTCCCAACCAAAGTCTTCAATAGTTGGTGGTATAAGGAAAGGCGCAATGGTATCGTCTTCATCCATATCGCTCCCCCGGAAGTTGCAGAAGAAAATCAGGTAATCCCGAATTTTTTCGGGTTCCAGTTTGGTGAGCTCTAGGTTAGTTTGTTTGTTGAGCGAGAAAATCGTTGCAGAAGCCCAGTCGAGTAACAGCCAATTGTTTGATTCACCGGATGAGTTTTGCCCAGTAGGCCCGACCGCAAAAAGGTAGGCGAGCCTTTCATAACCAGCCAACGCCTTAATCTGATCGATCACACAAGAAAACCGGTACAGTTCTTTATCTGGATAGAAAGATAACTCCCGACGATGAACACACTCGACGAGTAATTTTGTTTGGAGTGATGTGTGGGATGAGCTTTTGATTCTGGTTCGGAGAAGTTGCCAAGGTGGAATCAACTCAAGGAATGAATCGATGCCCCTGACTGTTTCCACACAACCATTCAATTCCTTGACGGCAACGGCAGCTTGAGAATGCTCAAGTACTTTCCATTTTCCTTCATCGCTCGGCAGATACATTCTCACCTCCTAAATGCATCGGATTAAATCTGAAAATATAGCAAGGTTATGGCTCATCTCAAAAAAAACATACCCACTTGCTACTTACATAATGTTTCCTAAGAGGTACCGAAAAAAAGAGATCAGCCTCTGATACCTACAAAGCTCGACTCGTAAGAGGGTAATACAAAGATGGATTAGTTTGTATAGTATCGATATTTGGTGGAAAACGCTTTCCCCCGACCATAACAATATGTGATGGCATATAGGATATCTCTGACTTGTGAAATATCAATACAACCTATGGAAGTGCCGATTAATTGCCTGCGCAAATTGCAGTGTTAACCAGTACTCGAAAATATACTTTTCAAGATGGGGCACACCACACATTTCGGAACGATAAAAATCAATCCCTTAAGGTTGTCATGAAAAATATCTTAAACACATCGATCTAATCAAGAAAACGGACGCGCCCCGTCGCCAGCTCATAAACGCCTCCCATCAGGATCGCGCGTTTTTCTACGACGATCCGTTTTCTTTCTGGAAGAGCAGAAAGTTGCTGGATGGACCAACGAACATTCGCCTCCACGGCTGCGCTTAGTAAAGCGCTATGGCTCTGCTTCAAATCGAGCTTGCTTAATCCGGGCTTGATCAATTGGATCAACGACTCAATACGTTCTGGTTCCTTAACCTTATCAAGCATCTCTTCCACAGTGGCGGTAACGGCTCCACAACCTTCATGTCCCAGCACGACTATTAACGGGATATGCAGATGAACCACGGCATATTGCAAAGAACCGATCACGTCTTCCGAGATGATGTTGCCGGCCAGCCGTATCGTGAAAAGCTCACCAAATCCGGCGTCGAAAATGAGTTCGGGAGGCACGCGCGAATCGCTGCAACCCAGGATGGTAGCGAAAGGTCTTTGAGTCTCGACGAGTAGACTTCTCCAGGAAATATTTTCGTGCGCATGACGCGGCCTATCATCCATGAACCGTCGATTTCCATCTTTCAATCGCGCCAACGCTTCACTGGCGTTACGCGGGTAAGGCTCCGCATTTTCCACATTGATTGGGTTGGAGGAAGGTGTTTCGGCTTTGACACCCACAGCCATCCCCAAACCCAAACCACAAGCCCCAAGTAAACATTGCCTGCGCGTGATATTCCGATTCACCATAATGGTTCTCCTAGGAAAGATTGGGATGCAGAGCGCAGCTGTTTCGAGTGGTTGATCATTGTTACTGCCTCGGCCACGACCTGTACGCTTATGCGCCAGTAATCTAATCCCTTTCCTTTAAGGCATTGATCAACTGTTAGTTCAAATTCATCCGACGCCAAGTCATTGCTGGCACCCTGGCTTCCTGATTCACCTTAACATCGGGTTAATAATTTCAGCTCCGCAACTTGCTACTGGCTTGAACAAACGCTGCAAACCCATTAAGAAAATCTTGAAATTGCTTACGCACCGCTTCATCGACCATCTCACCTGATTCGTTAAAAACGTGGTGCGCCCGCGATACGAGTAGCCGCCCACCAAACCATGGACGCATACCTAATGTTCGTAATACAGGAAGCCAAGCATTTTGGGACAGAACTGTACCGAATCCGCCAGGCGACGCACCGATCACCGCAACCGGACGATCACCAAAAATTCGTGCAATACCGCTGGGTGGCCGCGATAGCCAGTCGATCGCATTTTTGAATACACCCGGCATGGAATTGTTGTACTCTGGTGTAGCGAGCAATAATCCATCGGCAGCAGCAATTTGTTCTTGCAGCACAAGAACCGCTTCGGGAATACCCTCATTGACCTCGACATCTCCGTCATAGAGCGGGATACCCTTGAGTGTTGCGATCTCCAGCGTAACGCCACTTGGCATTAACCCTGCAGCCGTGCGCAACAAAGCGGTATTAAACGAACCACTACGCAGGCTTCCTGTAATTCCGAGAATTTTTGTCATGATATCTTCCTGTTTATTGATAAACCTGAGAAAGCTACTCACGATAGTCACTGTATAGCGCTACTGCGTTGCATGCAACTGAACCGCATGCAATACGAATACAGAGTTAAGTCAGAGCGGATGGGAAAAATTTCATGCCAGAGACAAATAAAGTTCTCGGAATTATTTGACCGTAACATGATATTTTCTTCCCCATTCATCCATCGCAAACAGAATGGCTTTAAGTGAATACCCTACCGGAGATAGCGAATATTCAACGCGCGGAGGAATCTCGTTGAAATCGTTTCTGATAACCAATTGATCTGCCTCCATCTCGCGCAACTGTCGGCTCAAGGTGCGATGAGTAATTCCTGCTAAATCTCTTTGCAGCTGATTAAATCGCATGGTGCCGTTTAATAGCTGCTTAATAATTAATACCTTCCATCGTCCCCCAATCACTTTCAGTGTAACTTCAACCGAGCAATAAGCTGCTTTGCTGGGCATTTTTCACCTCCTTTTTGACGGTATCCTGTTTGTGCGTACTTGTAATCCAAGCTAATGGGATTAATCTATCACGTAAATATAAATTTCTTGTGGAGAGTAATAAGCCATGCCGACGATACAACCTGAAGCATCTGTCAAAAAACTAATACGCACCCAACGAAATGTACAGCAACACTGGGTTGGTGACGGTTTCCCGGTACGTTCCTTGTTTTCATATCCAGAACTGGGTTCGATGATCAGTCCTTTCCTATTGTTTGATTATGCCGGGCCGATGGAGTTTTCGCCGACCGAACAGCGCCACGGCGTTGGAGAGCATCCACACCGCGGTTTTGAAACAGTCACTATCGTGTATAGCGGTGAAGTGGAGCATCGTGACAGTTCCGGTGGTGGCGGCAAGATCGGCCCCGGTGATGTGCAATGGATGACGGCTGCTTCCGGCCTGGTTCATGAAGAATTCCACGGTCGTGAATTTGCGCAACATGGCGGTGTGCTGGAGATGGTGCAATTGTGGGTCAACTTGCCAGCCAAGGACAAAATGTCGCCACCTCGCTACCAAAGTATCCTGGCTAGTCAAATTCCTGTCATCGATCTACCGGAGAATAAAGGCCGGGTGCGCGTCATTGCAGGAAAATTCGGCGAAGCTACTGGGCCAGCCCACACCTTCACACCGATGGACGTATGGGATTTGCGTTTGACCAGCAATCAACCTATCGACCTTGCCGTGCCGGATGGTTACAACACCTTGTTGGCAGTGCTGAAGGGATCGGTGCGTGTCAATAATTCTGAAACTATCAATACAGCGGAAGTCGGTCTGTTTGACCGAACCGGCGATCATATCCGCATCAGCAGCGATCCCGAAACCATCGCGCTGTTATTGGGCGGTGAACCGATCGACGAACCGATCGCAGGCAGCGGCCCGTTTGTGATGAATACTGCGGAGGAAATTCGCCAGGCCAAGATAGACTACCAGAGCGGCAAAATGGGAAAAATATCACGAGCACATACGGCATAGATTGTTTTAATCAGCCAGCCTCATTCAAGCGGTAATTTTTTTATTTAATCAAACCACAGGAGAATAAATACGATGAGTCACATCAACCCCAACGAAGCTCTGATGCTTCTGATCGACCACCAGAGCGGACTATTCCAGTTGGTCAAGGACATTCCGGTATCAGACTTGCGCCGCAATGCCATCGCACTTGCCAAAGTCGCAACCATACTCAAAATGCCGGTGATTACCTCCGCATCCGTTCCGGATGGCCCGAACGGTCCATTGATTCCGGAAATCCACCAAGCTGCTCCGCACGCGCAGTATGTGGGGCGCCGTGGTGAAATCAATGTTTGGGATAGCCCCGATTTTGTTAAGGCGGTTGAAGCCACTGGGCGTAAAACGCTCATTCTTGCCGGTACGCTAACCAGCGTATGCATGGCCTTCCCTTCCATCAGCGCCGTGGCTGACGGCTACAAAGTCTATGCTGTTGTGGATGCTTCGGGCAACTGGAGCACAATGGCTACAGAATTAACTGTTGCTCGCATTGTACAAGCGGGAGTGATTCCTATCGATACACTCGCAGTTATTTCTGAGCTGCAAGTAACATGGAATCGGCCAGAAGCAATGGCATTTGCTGATCTTTATGCAGATTATCCTATGTTGCACTATCGACTGCTGATTGAGAGTTACGACAAGGCTCAGGCCGTACAGAAAGCGAAGAACTAGGAATAAAAATGACCTTGGAAGAAAAACTTAACGACCTGAATCGGATGATCCTCAACGGTGAAATTCTGGAATCGATGGATAAGTATTACCATCCCGATTGCATCGTAATCGAGAAAAATGATGTGGTGGCGAAAGGCTTGAAGCAAGCCAAAGAACGAGAATCCGAATTATTCGAAGGCGTTGAAGCATGGCTCCAATCGGAAATTGTATCGACCGCCATAGGAGAAAACGTAACGATGACCGAATGGCACTATGAATACAAACATAAAGATTTTGGTCACAAAAAGTTTGATCAAGTGGCGGTTCAGCACTGGAAGGATGGCAAGATCATCAGTGACCGTTTCTATGCGCTGTATTAAAAACTCATAATCAACAACCAATGAAAGGAACACAATAATGAACAAGACTTTCAAATACAACCGGCTTTCTAAAGATGATGCTGTTTTGCTATTGGTGGATCATCAGGCAGGCCTGATTTCACTGGTACAGGATTTTTCACCAAATGAGTTCAAGAATAACGTGTTGGCCCTGACAGCCTGTGGCAAATATTTCAAGTTGCCGACCATCCTGACCACCAGTTTTGAGGACGGCCCGAATGGACCGCTGGTTCCGGAAATCAAGGAGATGCATCCTACTGCGCCGTATGTCGCTCGCCCTGGCAATATCAATGCCTGGGATAACGAGGATTTTGTCAATGCGATCAAAAAAACCGGTCGCAAACAGCTCATCATCGCCGGTGTGGTGACCGAAGTCTGTGTTGCTTTTCCAGCGTTATCCGCGATCGAGGAGGGTTATGAAGTATTTGTAGTTACCGATGCCTCCGGCACTTTCAATGAAGTGACCCGTGATGCCGCCTGGGCGCGCATGCAGTCAGCCGGTGTGCAGATGATGAGCTGGTTTGGCGTGGCTTGTGAATTGCACCGTGACTGGCGTAATGATATCGAAGGCCTGGGCGCTTTATTTTCCAGCTATCTGCCTAACTACCGCAACCTGATGACGAGCTATTTCGCCATTACCAAGAAATAAATAGTCAATTTCCAAAGGCGAGGAAACATGGGGAACAGCGCGGTAAACCAACACCGGCGCCGTATTCTGCAAGCAGCCGGAGCATCTTTATTGCTTTCGAAAGCTGGCGTGCTTGCTGAAACTTCTGGAGGAACATCAATGCAGAACCCAAAAGCCCAATTGATACTGCGCAACGGCCGATTCGCCACGCTCGACCGCCAGAATCCCCACGCCACCGCAGTCGCGATCGCAAATGGTCAATTCATTGCAGTAGCTAGCGATGATGAGGTCATGCGGCTGGCTGCCAACGATACGGATGTCATCGACCTTAACCGTCGCCGTGTCATTCCAGGATTGATTGATTCGCACCTGCACTTGATCCGCGGCGGACTCAACTATAACCTGGAATTGCGCTGGGATGGCCTTCCTTCGCTGGCCGATGCGATGCGCCGCCTGAAAGAGCAGGCAGCGCGCACGCCGGCGCCCCAATGGGTGCGGGTAGTAGGGGGATTTTCCGAACTGCAGTTTGCAGAAAAACGCTTGCCCACGCTGGATGAAATCAATGCCGTGGCGCCGGATACGCCTGTTTTCATATTGCATCTGTACGACCGCGCCCTGCTGAACCGCGCCGCGCTGCGCGCTTGCGGCTACGATCGCGAGACGCCCAATCCGCCGGGCGGGTTGATCGCCAAGGACAGCCACGGCGAACCCACCGGTCTGTTGCTGGCGGAACCCAATGCACTGATTCTTTATTCAGCACTGGCCCGGGGCCCGTCATTGCCGTACGAGTACCAAATCAATTCCACGCGCCATTTCATGCGCGAAATGAATCGCCTAGGCGTAACCAGCGTCATCGATGCCGGTGGTGGCTACCAGAATTATCCCGATGATTACAAAGTCATTGAAGAACTGCACAAGACAGGCGAGCTGACATTGCGGATTGCTTACAATTTGTTCACGCAGAAGCCCAACGAAGAAATCACTGATTTTTCCAAATGGATCAAAATGATCCAACCAGGATATGGCGATCGCTATTACCGCCACAATGGCGCCGGCGAAATGCTGGTTTTCTCCGCAGCAGATTTCGAGGATTTCCGAATGCCGCGCCCGAATCTGCCTTCCGGTATGGGAAACGATCTGAGCGCCGTTGTGCGCCTCCTTGCCAGCCATCGTTGGCCGTTTCGTCTGCATGCCACCTATGATGAGACGATTTCACAAGCATTGGATGTATTCGAGCAAGTGAACCGCGAGATTCCTTTTGACGGCCTCCACTGGTTTTTTGATCATGCTGAAACGGTATCTGACCGCAACCTTGAGCGCATCGCCAAATTGGGCGGAGGCATAGCAATCCAGCATCGCATGGCGTATCAAGGCGAATATTTCGTGCAGCGTTACGGCCGCAAAGCAGCAGAGCGGACGCCACCCTACCGGCGCATGCTGGAGATGGGTGTGAACGTCGGCGCAGGCACCGATGCAACCCGGGTTGCCAGCTATGATCCATGGAATGCGCTGTACTGGCTGATCACGGGCAAAACTGTCGGCGGTCTGCCTCTATATCCTCAAGAAAATCTGATCGACCGTGAAACCGCGTTACGCCTTTATACCCACGCAAATACCTGGTTCTCCAATGAAGAAGGTGCGAAAGGACAGATTAAAACTGGCCAATATGCCGATCTGGCCGTGCTTTCCGCAGATTATTTCGAAATTCCCGACCATGAAATTCGTCAATTGGTTTCCGTGCTGACTCTGGTTGACGGCAAAATTGTTTACGCCGCTGATGAATTCAGCGGATTGGCGCCACCGCTACCGCCAGCGATGCCCGATTGGTCGCCCGTAAATCGCTTTGGCGGCTACTCCAAGTCAATAGCAGGCTCAGCACCGGTACACGCATTCGCGCCGACGGCTTGTGGCTGCGGCAATAGCTGTCTTGTGCATGGCCATGCGCATGGACGCGCTTACCAGAGTGCCGTGGCAGCCGCCGATCAAAACGGTTTCTGGGGCGCGCTGGGTTGTTCATGTTGGGTATGATGCCTGGCCGGCTTCATTTTCCCGTCACCTCACGCCCGACATTTCGCTGATGAGCCAACCTTCTGGAGCTGATACCTCGCCCGGCTCGCCTGCTGGCGCATGGGGACCCTTACAGCTTCCGGCATTCCGGATATTCTGGCTCGCATCATTAGGTTCCAATATCGGTACCTGGATCAACACAACCACATCCGGCTGGGTCATGACCGATCTGTCATCTTCTCCGGTAATGGTATCTCTGGTGCAAGCGGCTACTTCGCTACCTGTCGTGATGTTGGCACTCATAGCGGGAGCGCTCACCGATACCATTGATCACCGCCGTTATCTGATCGTCACCCAAATCTGGATGACGATGACTGCGGCCATGCTGGCTGTACTCACCGCAACGGGTCAATTGAATGCCTGGAGTTTGCTGGTTCTGACTTTTGCCCTGGGATTGGGCACGGCGATGGCAATGCCAGCCTTGAGCGCCGCCATTGCTGAACTCGTGCCCAGAAACTTGCTACCGCAAGCTGTTGTGCTGAATTCGCTGTCGATGAATGTATCACGATCGATCGGTCCTGCTATCGGCGGTTTGGTGTTGGCTCAGTTTGGCGCGTGGGTTGCTTATAGCCTCAATATGATTTCGTTCATCGGCATGATCGTCATGTTATGGTATTGGAAACGTCTGCCGGATGAGCACGCTTTACCGTCCGAACGTTTCTTACAGGCATTACGGGCCGGACTGCGTTATAGCTGGATGGCCTCATCCTTTCGTGCAGTGCTGGTTCGTGCAACCGCTTTCATTGTCTTCGCAAGCTCCGTCTGGGCTCTGCTGCCGTTGATTGCGCGGCATGAGCTTGCGGGGAACCCGGGAACATATGGTTTTTTATTGACTTCTGCCGGAATCGGCGCGGTCATTGCCGCTATCGTGCTGCCCAGCATACGCACGCAGACAACTCGCGGTCACATGGTGTTTATCGCAACCACGGTCTATGCGCTGACTACTCTGGCTATCGCGACGATCCGTAATGAAGTGGCATTGTGCGTCGTCATGGCGATTTGCGGCGCGGCTTGGCTCACGACCCTGTCATCGCTGCAAGTTGCCGCACAGATTTCTGTTCCAGCCTGGGTTCGCGGACGGGCGTTATCCCTGTATATCATGATATTTTTCGCCGGCATGACGCTGGGCAGCTTGCTATGGGGCTGGGTTGCCGCATATACCAACACACCGGTTGCAATGCTGATTTCGGCTGCTGGCGCCGTGCTCGCAGCGTTGATGGTGCGGAAATTCAGCCTCGGTTCACAGGAACCACCCGATCTTGCACCGTCTTATCATTGGTCACACCCGCTCATCGCGGAAGAACCGGACAAAAATCGCGGCCCCGTGCTGGTGACTATTGAATATAACATTGCAATAGACCGACGGGCAGATTTTCTGCAGGCGATACAATCACTGGGAATCATCCGGCGTCGGGATGGCGCGTTTGCCTGGGGCGTATTTGAGGATCTCGCTGCACCTGGCCATTATATCGAGATCTTCCAGGTCGATTCCTGGCTGGACCATCTACGACAGCATGCGCGCATCACCCGAGAAGATCAGCGCATCCAGGAAGCGATCAATCGTTTTCATATCGGTGTGACGGCGCCGAAGGTCTCTCATTTTGCCGGCGGAACCCCAGCTTCTTCCACTTCCCATGAGTCGGTAACAACCAACTCAATTCCCTAAGCCTGATCAAGATCAATAGTATTCGGGTCTGGCATAGTTCTCAAACCGGGTGTATTCGCCCAAGAAGGTCAGATCCACCTTGCCGATGGGCCCATTCCGTTGCTTGCCAATGATGATCTCGGCGATACCTTTGTCCGCAGAATCGGGGTTGTAAACCTCATCGCGGTAAATGAACAGAATGACATCGGCGTCCTGTTCGATCGCTCCCGATTCGCGCAGATCAGACATCACCGGCCGTTTATTCGGGCGCTGCTCCAGACTTCGATTCAGTTGTGACAATGCAACCACAGGCACTTTCAATTCTTTCGCCAGGCCCTTCAAAGCACGCGAAATTTCCGATATTTCAGTGGCACGATTTTCACCAGGACTACTCGATGACATGAGTTGCAGATAGTCGACGACGATCAACCCCAGCTCGCCATATTGCCGGTACAACCGCCGGGCGCGCGCCCTCAATTCCAGCGCATTCAACGCAGCAGTCTCATCGATGAATATGGGTGCTTCATTCAACTTGCCCAGCGCGTGCGTAAGCTTCGGCCAATCTTCATCATCCAACCGGCCGGTGCGCACTTTATGTTGATCGAGCTTGCCGACAGACCCCAGCATACGCATCGCCAGTTGCGCTCCTCCCATTTCCATGCTGAACACCGCGACCGGTTTGTTCAATTCCAACGCCACATTCTCGGCGATATTCAATGAAAATGCCGTTTTCCCCATCGATGGGCGGCCTGCGACGATAATCAGATCGCCGGGTTGAAGTCCGGAGGTCTTTTGATCCAGATCGTAGAAACCCGACGCAATACCGGTCACATTACTAGGATTGTCTTGATTGTAGAGCAGTTCGATCCGCTCAACGACCTGTTTCAACAACGGTTGAATATCGATGAACCCTTGCTTGCCGCGCGCGCCTTCTTCAGCAATTTCAAAAACCTTTGCCTCTGCTTCATCAAGCAAGTCTGCCGCAGTACGGCCGATTGGATTATAGGCGGAATCGGTAATCTGCACGCCGATCTGCGCCAGATTGCGCATAATCGAGCGTTCCCGGACGATTTCGGCGTAACGTTTGATGTTTGCTGCTGAAGGCGTGTTTTGCACGATGGTGCCGATGTAAGCGAGTCCACCGATCGTTTGCAGTTCGGCCGACGTTTCGAGAGATTCGGCTACCGTAATCACATCCGCCGGCTTGTTCTGATCAATCAATTTACAGATATGATGATAGATCAGCCGATGATCGTTACGGTAAAAATCGTGATCGGTAATGACGTCAGCCACTTTCTCCCAGGCACTGTTATCGAGCATCAACCCACCGAGAACGGACTGCTCGCTCTCAATCGAGTGCGGCGGCGTTTTATAGGGATCTGCGAGTTGATCTGGATAAAGACTGATGGATGATTGTGCCATGGCTGAGCGGAATCCAAGAGAAGAACGTTTGATTCTATCATTTGCTGACCGCAAGCTGATCAGCAAAATAAAAAAAGGACTACCAAAATTTCAATAGTCCTTTTTATACAATGGCATTCAGAAACGCTACAGCATGGCTTCGCCCAGCACGGATACAGTGATGGTCGCCGTCACGTCGCTGTGCAGCGAAATGGTCAGCGGATAATCTCCTACTTGTTTTAGTTGGCCATGCGGCATACGTATCATCGCGCGTTCGATAGCGAAACCCTGCGCGGCGAGCGCCTCGGCAATATTTGCATTGTTGACCGAGCCGAATAATTTGCCATCATTGCCGGTTTTCTGGGTTATCTGCACCAATAATCCATCCAATTTGTCAGCAATCGCCTGCGCAGCAGCTACCGACGCTGCTTGAATTTTCTCAAGTTCAGCCCGTTTGGTCTGAAATTCTGCAATCGCCTGTTCCGTGGCACGTTTGGCCTTTCCCTGCGGGATCAGATAATTGCGTGCGAAGCCACTCTTCACATTGACGATATCCCCTAATTGCCCAAGATTGGCAATCTTTTCCATCAAAATAATTTGCATGTCATGACTCCTTAATGCTGATCAGTGTAGGGCAACAGCGCCAGAAAACGCGCTCTTTCCACGGCTGTCCCGAGCTGGCGTTGATAAAAGGCGCGAGTGCCGGTAATGCGCGCAGGAATGATCTTGCCATTCTCACTGATGAAATCTTTCAATATTTCAATGTCCTTATAATCCACCTGCTTGATTCCTTCCGCGCTAAAGCGGCAAAACTTCTTACGCTTGAACAAGGGGCGATTGGCTTTTTTGTCTCTTTCTTTATCCTTGCTGTCTTTACGCCGTGTAAATCGTGTCATTTTATTTCCTATTGTATTGTTTATATAAGAGCAACCTGCTGAGCATGCAAAACGAGCTGATGATCCTTGTGACTCTTTCGATTGAGGAAACCGGTCAATTTAAGTCTGCTCTCGATTTGGAATTCAGCAATCGTCATTGCCAGCTGGCCGAGAGCGACGGCATGAATTTCACATCGTATTTGCCGGGCCACGCCGGCTTCAATTTGCCGAGATAAATGATCGACGGTAAATTCGATCACGGCAACACCCGCCGGAGAATATCGCAAGATACCTAATTTATTGATTCTTCCACAAATAATGGTGTGATTGCAATCCAATGCTACTTAGCTTATGCAGAAGCGCTCGCTTCTTCGGCGATATCATCCGAGTCAGAATCATCCGCGCTTATATCGGGATTTTGCGTACCCGTAGAGCTCGCTCGCTCTTCCTGACGCATCATCGGCGACGGTTCCGTAACCGGGCCGTTCGTTCTGATGGTCAGATGACGGAGCACCGCATCACTGAATTTAAACGCGTGTTCCAGATCATTCAACGCTTCCTGGTCACATTCGATATTCATCAGGACATAATGCGCTTTGTGGACTTTCTGAATCAAATAAGCAAGTTGGCGGCGCCCCCAATCTTCGACGCGATGGATTTTGCCATTCTTTGCGGTAACGATGCCACGATAGCGTTCGATCATTGCAGGGACTTGTTCACTCTGATCAGGATGAACAATAAAAACTATTTCGTAATGTCGCATAGGTTCCTTATGGGTAAAGCCTCTCAAGGATTTTGATGAGGCAAGGTTTGAAAAGTCGCTTATTTTACTGAATTAACGGGGCAATATCAAATGCCCGCAACCGCAGTCATGCGATGAATCAACACTCGCACCCGTTGAACTGGTAAAATTCGGCTATTTTTATTCAGTCAGTTCAGGAAGATTCGTCCATGCTGTGAGTCTTCATCAGCAGCACAGAATAATAGCCACTACAAACACAGCGTTGATTCATATGTTACTAATGATTGATAACTACGACTCCTTTACCTATAACCTCGTGCAATATTTTTCCGAGCTGGGTGAAGAGGTCGTCGTGTATCGAAATGACGAAATCACCGTAGAGAAAATTTCCCAGCTTAGTCCTGCGCGTATTGTGATTTCCCCTGGGCCTTGCACCCCTAACGAAGCGGGAGTATCGCTGGCAGTGATCAATCAGTTCAGTCAGCACATCCCGGTGCTGGGTGTCTGTTTGGGGCACCAGAGCATTGGACAGGCATTTGGCGGACGGGTTATCCATGCCAAGCAGCTCATGCATGGAAAAACCTCACCCATTTTTCATCATAATGTCGGCGTCTTCGAGAACTTGCCCAATCCATTTATCGCCACTCGTTATCATTCACTGGTAGTGGAACGTTCGACGTTGCCCGATTGCCTCGAGGTTACGGCATGGACCGAAGACGGCGAAATCATGGGAATACGGCATAAGACGCTGGCGATCGAAGGCATCCAGTTTCATCCCGAATCGATCTTGAGCGAACATGGCCATCAAATGCTGGAAAATTTTCTTCATCGCGCCGTGAAACAATCCAGCAAGGTAAACAAATGACGCCCCAGCAAGCGCTGCATCGCATCATTGCTCATCAACACCTCGCACATGACGAGATGATATCGCTGATGCGGCAAATCATGCAGGGGGAGATTTCACCCGTTCTGATTGCCGGCATCATCATTGGGTTGCGGGTAAAAAATGAAACTATCGAAGAAATTACCGCTGCTGCCAGAGTCATGCGGGAACTGGCCACTAGCGTCGAGGTTCCGGAACAGGCACATTTGGTCGACACCTGTGGCACCGGAGGCGATGCCGCCCACACCTTCAATATCTCAACCGCATCGGCCTTCGTGGCGGCCGCTGCGGGCGCTCGTGTCGCCAAGCATGGCGGCAGATCCGTTTCGAGCAAATCAGGGAGCGCCGATGTGCTGGAAGCATTGGGCGTTAACTTGAACCAGACACCTCAGCAAGTTGCTCGAAGCATTCAGGACATCGGTGTGGGTTTCATGTTTGCGCCTCATTACCATGCCGCAATGAAACATGCAGCACCCGTTCGGCGCGAGCTGGGCATCAAGACCTTATTCAATATTCTTGGGCCGCTGACCAATCCGGCGCAGGCCAAACGGCAGGTACTGGGCGTATTCAGCGCGGAACTGGTGGAAACTTTGGCTCATGTTCTGCAGCAACTGGGCAGTCAGCACGTACTGATCGTACATGGCAAAGATGGCTTGGATGAGATCTCGATAACCGGCGAAACACATATCGGCGAATTGAAAAATGACAGAGTCACCACCTATACCATCAAGCCGGAAGACTTCGGTTTGAAAACAGCCGCTATCGAAGCCATTCAAGTCAATGATAGCAAGCATGCAAAAAAAATGCTGATGTCGGTACTGGAAAACGTACCCGGCCCAGCGCGGGACATCGTGCTATTGAATGCCGGCGCCGCTATTTACGCCGCCGGACTCACCCGTACTCTCGACGATGGCGTCGACGCAGCGCGTCAAGCCATTGAAAGTGGCGCCGCGCTGCACAAGCTTCAGCAGCTTGTGGAATTTACCCAGAAAAACGCTATCGAATCTTCTAATGTCTGATATTTTAGAAAAAATTCTCGCAGTAAAAAAGCAAGAAATTCACGCAGCCAAAGCGGCAACGTCATATACCTCTCTTCTCGATGAGGCGCGAATGAATTCCCGTCCACGCAATTTTGTAGCCGCCATTCGCAATAAAATCGCCACTGGACAATCAGCGGTCATTGCCGAAATCAAACAAGCCAGCCCCAGTAAAGGACGATTGCGCGGCCGTACCTCGGAAACCGACACACAATCTTTGATATTTTCCCCTGCCGAGATAGCGAAAACCTACGCCCGGCATGGCGCTGCTTGTCTATCCGTGTTGACGGACCGGCAGTTTTTCATGGGAAGCGCGGAATATCTGCAGGAAGCACGCTCCGCTTGTTCACTGCCGGTATTGCGCAAGGATTTCATGCTGGACGATTACCAAGTTGCGGAAGCCCGTGTCATGGATGCCGATTGTATTTTATTGATCGTCAGCGCCTTTTTATTGGAACATCGCAATACGCCTGCTGATTCCCTGGCGCATATGCAGAAACTGGAATCTTTAGCCCATGCTTTGAACATGTCCGTTCTGGTAGAAGTCCATGATGCAGTGGAGCTGGAACTGGCCCTGCAATTGACCACGCCACTGATCGGCATCAATAACCGTAATTTGCATACCTTCAGCACCTCTTTGCAAACCACTCTGGAATTACTGGATAAGATTCCGTCAAATAAAATTGTCGTTACCGAGAGCGGTATTCATTCCCCCGCGGATGTTGCACTCATGCGCAGCAATCAAGTCAGCACATTTCTTGTCGGCGAAGCTTTCATGCGTGCTGAAGATCCTGGTATTGAACTGGAGCGATTGTTCTTCTGAGGATTCTGAAGTACTCTGGCGTTTGGACAGCGTGCAATGCAATAGACGCTTCGTCAAATTTATCCTAGCCATTCCTATAAGGCTGTCAACACAGCCTAATCGTTGAATATTATCTAAAGATCGCATAATGTCATGTCGTTTAAAGCACATGATATTCCAGCTCAGGAGTCAACCATGCGATTACCCGTTAAAAACAAATTATCAGAGTGGGTCAGTTTTCTGACTAAAACAGAAATTCCTGTTCTCAGACAAACTGCACGCAATATCACCCTGCTGGAACAGGATGACAAGCATTTGAATGCCCGCAGTCTTGCCCATGTGGTAAAAAACGATCCGCTCATGACGGCGAAGCTCTTGCGTTATCTCCAGCAGCACAAACACCGCTGTCAGGAACATGATGTCGTGGAAGTCGAGCAAATGATCATGATGCTGGGATTGGAAACGACATTAAATAAGGTATCGCCCAAACCACTGGTCGAAGAAGTTCTTGGCCGTGGTCATATGAATAACCTGGTATATCTATTGAAAACCACTCATCGCGCCCATGTAGCATCATCCTATGCATTTGATTGGGCGGTTCGTTTGCATGATCTGCATTTCGAAGAAATTCGCATCACCGCGCTATTGCATGACATTTCGGAAATACTGATGTGGTGCTTTGCACCCGATGACATGCTGAAAATAAAGAATATGCAAAAACAGGACAAAACCATACGCAGCGCAGCAGCACAAGAAAGCATATTCGGTTTCTCATTGAATCAATTGCAGTATGAACTCGCAGTTAAATGGAAATTGCCTCAGTTGCTGATGACGGTCATGGATCCGAGCTGCTCGAACCAACAGCGGGTGCGCAATGTGAATTACGCGGTCAATTTGGCCCGGCATTCCGCCAATGGATGGGACGATGCCGCTTTGCCGGATGATTATGACGATATTGCCAGACTGCTGCATTTGCAGCCGACCGAGGTCATGACCATCGTTGGCGCCGTGGATAAACCAAAGGATTAACCACTGCTGTTTGATCCGCTGCACTGAATTTTCTCCTTCCCTTCCTCTGTTCTGCCTCATTGAATCTCACACACGGCCTTGTCAGTGACCGAGGTATCGTATAACGTGTAACTTTTCACCCGAGGAATTTCCATGACTCAAGATATCATTTCATGTGAACTGCACGATTTTGTCGAAGTTGCGTGCATGTATGGTTATCAAGTCAGGCTGACTTTAAAAAATGGCCACACCATAGAAGGCAAGGCGATCGACATCGTCACTTCAGTTGAAAAAAGCGAATGTTTGGTGATCGATAGCGATACACGTCAACATATTGACTTGACTGAACTGGCAAAAATGCAGGTACTCAATCCGAATGCCAAATTCAGCGAAGTTAAGTTCGATTGACGCTCACAATCCTTCTGCTTCTTTTTTCATTTTTATCGCTCTTCGATATAACGCTGAATGAAGACATTGAACAATTGATTCATCACGTCCGATTCACTCCTGACCATCAGTGCAACCCCTAAGATGCCGTCTGTCGCACAGCAATTAATCCATTGGCATGAACACCACGGTCGCCATCACCTGCCTTGGCAAAAAAGTCGCGATCCGTACACGATCTGGTTATCAGAAATCATGTTGCAACAAACCCAGGTCACCACGGTGATTCCTTATTACCAACGATTCTTGCAGGAATTCCCCACTATTCGCAATCTCGCTCAAGCCCCGCTGGATTCAGTGCTGGCGTTATGGAGCGGTCTGGGTTATTACTCGCGCGCGCGCAATCTGCATCAGGCGGCGCGCATTCTCGTGCAGGACTATCAAGGACAATTTCCTGATACGCGCGAAGTGATCCAGCAGCTTCCCGGCATCGGCCGTTCAACAGCCGCCGCCATCGCCGTGTTTGCATTTCGGAAACGGGAAGCGATCCTCGATGGCAACGTCAAGCGGATTTTTGCACGTTATTTTGGTATTTCCGGGTATCCCGGCAATGCCGTCATTCAGAACCAATTATGGCAAAAAGCTGAAGAACTGTTACCGCTCAATAATTTTGCGGGTGAAATTGAAACCTATACGCAAGCTTTGATGGATCTAGGTGCGATCGTCTGCACGCGCCGCAATCCTCTGTGTGGCCTGTGCCCGCTCAAGCGAGACTGCATCGCGCACGCCGAGAACACCATCGCTCAGCTTCCGACTCCCAGAACCCGCAAACCCCTGCCTCAAAAAGAAGTTATCTTTTTGATCCTCATGCAGCAGCAGAAGGTATTGCTGCAGAAAAGACCTCCCAGCGGTATCTGGGGTGCATTATGGTGCTTGCCTGAAATCGAAACCGGCAGCGATGTGTTCAGTTTTTGCCAGCGTCAATGGGGACTTGCCATCGAATCATCCCGCACGCTTCCCATCCTCGATCACCAGTTCACACATTTTAAACTCCGTATTCATCCACAGGTGCTGCATGTCATAACCGATGCATCTGCCGAGACCGACCAGTTCATCTGGATCAGCCCCATCGATGCGCTCGATCAAGCCATCCCTGCTCCGGTCAGAACATTGCTGACGCAAAATGTGTTATCGGATGTAAGCCATGGATAATTTGTCGGAATGGAAAAAACAGCAGCGCCAACGCTTGATCCTAGCCCGCGAAGCAATCTCACCAGCCGTTCATCGCCAGTGGAGTGCAGCCATCTCCGCCCTGCTCATGCAACTTCTGCCAGTATCACAGGGATTGACGCTGGGAATTTATTGGCCCTTCCGCGGTGAATATGATCCGCGGCAGTTCGCCGAACAATTGAGACAACAAGACACCGTGTTTGCCCTCCCCGAGGTCATCGACAGAAACAGTCCATTATGCTTCCGCGAATGGTCATCTGATACGCCCATGAAAAACGGCGCATATGGCATTCCAGTACCCATCGATACCCACATTGTCAAACTCGATGCAGTATGCATACCCATGGTGGGGTTTGATCGGCAGGGTTACCGGCTGGGCTATGGCAGTGGCTATTTTGATCGCACGTTGGCGGACTATTATCCGCAACCGCTGACCATCGGCATTGCATTCGAGATGCAGCGGCTCGATAGTGTACACCCCCAACCCCATGATATCGCAATGCATTACATCGTAACCGAAGCCGGTATTTTTAAAACACCACATCCCGCGCCAAAATCCCCCGAATAAGGAATGAATCGCTGAGGAAATGCGAAAAAAGTCACGAACAACAATCGGGCAGGATGTCATCAACAGAAAAGCACAATTCCCATCCAATAAACGAACCTGTTGAGCCAGGCTTCGGCATGGAATGATCGAATAAGCGTTTGCTGAGAGACTCATGTAAAACGCGATTATCTCTCAGATCCCCATCGTGGCATCAAGGCGTGTTCAACGCCAAGATGGTCAAGAACGCGCGCCACCACGAAATCCACCATATCCTGAATGGTCTGCGGATGGTGATAAAAACCTGGATTGGCTGGCAAGATCGTAACCCCGCATCGTGCAAGCTTGAGCATGTTTTCCAGGTGTATGGTTGAAAAAGGCGTTTCGCGCGGCACGATGATAAGCGGACGACTCTCCTTCAGCATCACATCCGCCGCCCGCTCGATGAGTTTCTGGCTCATCCCTGCCGCAATTGCCGCCAGCGCTCCCATACTGCATGGACAAATCACCATCGCATCCGCTGGATTGGAACCGGACGCGACCGGCGCAAACCATTCCTCTCGTCCGAAAATCCGTAGCTGTCCTTCAGGCAGATTATAAAGCTGATTAAAAAACAACTCGGCTTCCTGCGGACGTGATGGCAGACTCATGTCCATTTCCTGCTGCGCGACGATCTGCGCCACTTGGGAATAGAGCAGGTAGACTTGCCGATCGGCGGCCAGCAGGCGTTCCAGCAGGCGAATTCCATACGGCATTCCCGATGCACCGGTCAATGCCAGCGTAATTATTTGCGGATTTTGCATCATCATTTGCCCAAATCCCTGGAATTTTGTTCGTCGAGACGAAGGCGAACCTCAAAATGAATTACTAGAAAAACTCTGAAAAACTACTGCGCTTGACTGCCACTGGCATTTTGTTCAGCGCTTTCCTAGTGTTTGTCGGTTGAGTCATTTTCCATGGCTTGATCATGGCGCTCAATAAAATCCTTGGTGCTATCGATACCCCTTAATTGCAGCACATAGTTCCGTACTGCAGCTTCGACCAGAACGGCCAGATTCCGCCCCGCCGCCACTGGAATGATCACCTTGCGGATATCGACACTCATGATGTTCTCATTCAGATTACTAAGCGGCAATCGTTCTAATTGACTGGCATCGGTGCCGCCGCTATTCTGCAGATGAACGATCAATTTCATGTTCTTATGCCGCCGCACTGCCGTCTCGCCAAAAATCGTGCGGATATTCAGCATGCCGAGTCCCCGGACTTCGAGATAATCCCTTAACATCGGCGGACAACGGCCTTCCAGTGTCTCGGGTGCAATGCGCCGTAATTCGACGACATCATCCGCCACCAAGCCATGACCCCGGCTAATCAATTCCAGCGCCAGTTCGCTCTTGCCCACACCGCTTTCGCCAGTAATCAACACACCCATGCCCAGCACATCCAGAAGCACGCCATGCAAACTGCACGAGGGAGCCAGTACGCTTCCCAGGTAAGTACGTATCACCCAGATGATTTCCAGGCTGGGATGAGGCGACCGCCACAAGGGAATGTTCGAGGTGCTGGCCATCTGAAGTATGGAGTCAGGAACTTCCGAATGATCGGCAACAATCAAGCACGCTAGATTACTGTGAGTAAGTTGGCTGAGTTTTTTTTCAAGCGAAGCAGGTTCAAGTTTATTGAGATAGTGAATTTCATCACTACTCAACACTTGTATCCAATCCGGGTGAATGAAATTCAAATGGCCAATCATCCCCTGCCCTGATTTGCCGATCTCATCATCGCTGAGTTCGATGGCACCGCCTTCTTGGCCCGCTATCCAACTCAGACCGAGTTTTTCTTTCTTATCCTCAAATAGCTGCGCAATGCTAATTCGTGACATTCGGTTCCCAATCAGCAATGAGTTTGTGGATTTCCGTGGCATCCTTGCTGCGCAGGATGTTATCGCGGAATTGTTTGTCACTGAACATCTGCGCCAGTTCGCTTAAAATTTGCAGATGCTTGTCGGTCGCTTTCTCCGGCACCAACAAAATACACGCGATATTTACCGGCTGGCCATCAGGCGCATCGAATGGGATGGCTTCCTTCATCGTTACCAAAGCCGCCACCGCCTCGCGCAAACCCTTGATTCGACCATGAGGGATGGCCACGCCCTGACCCAGACCGGTAGATCCCAGTTTCTCGCGGGCAAACAAGCTATCAAATACCTGGCTGCGAGCAATCTGATTGGTATTTTCAAATAGCAAACCGGCTTGCTCAAACACTCGTTTCTTACTGGCGACATCCAGATCAACGATGACGTTGGATGGTGGTAATAATTGCGAAATTAAATTCATGAAAAAGATCGACTCAATCAAATGCTAAAAAGAAATCTTACGGCGTATCGCCGATGCGCTGCCAAGCCACGATGGTATGCGTATGATTTCTTATTGCTCGAAATCCTGATCTTTGAGTGCGCCGTGATTACGGCGTTCAAGATTCTTTTCCTTGTGCTTGAGTATTTGCCGGTCCAGTTTGTCTACCAGGCTGTCAATGGAGGCATACATATCTTCACTGTCGGTCTCGACAAAAATATCTTTTCCCCTTACGTGAACATTGGCTTCAGCTTTTTGTTTTAGTTTTTCTACCGATAAAATAACGCTGACATCAATGACATGGTCAAAATGACGTGTAATTTTACTGATCTTTGAAATGACATATTCACGCATTGATTCGGTAATTTCCACATGATTGCCAGTAAGTTTGAGATTCATATTCTTCCTTTATTCTAATTAAAATGATTTGCGAAGATTTGCTGCAGGAATTTGTAGCGACTCTCGATATTTCGCAATAGTCCGACGAGCGACAACAATACCTTGTTGTTCCAGTATGGTTGCAATTTTGTTATCACTCAGGGGTTTTTTTGAATTTTCCTGTTGTACCAATTGCCTGATCAACGCACGTATAGCCGTAGCTGAACAAGCCCCTCCTGAATCGGTAGACACATAACTGCCAAAAAAATATTTAAGCTCAAAAATTCCCCGTGGGGTGTGCATGAATTTCTGAGTCGTTACGCGCGATACAGTCGATTCGTGCAACTTCAATACTTCCGCGATTTCTCGTAACACCAAAGGACGCATGGCAACTTCCCCATGCTCGAGAAATTGCTGCTGCCGCTCAATAATAGCCCTGGCCACGCGCAAAATGGTGTTGGAACGTTGTTGAACGTTCCTGATCAACCACTTCGCTTCGTTAAGCTGATTAGCCAAACTTCGTGCGGAATTATCGTGAGCTTGTTTCAGTATGTTAGCATACAGGCGATTGATGCTGAGCTTCGGTAGCGCATCGAAGTTAAGATTGGCCATCCATGTCCCCTGCTGTTTGGTGACGATAATGTCCGGCACGATGTAACGTTCACTTTGAGAATCGAATTCGGCTCCTGGCTTGGGATTCAAATGCATGATCAATTTCTGAATAGTCCGCAGGCATTCATCATCGCACCCCAGCAACTTTTTGATTTGCGCGAAGTCATGCGCCGCCAATAATTTCAAGTGCTCTTGTACTACAATGAGCGCTTGATCACGATGATCGACATGCTCCGGTAGCATCTGTAATTGCAAAACCAGACATTCCTGCAGATCGCGCGCGCCCACCCCGGGTGGATCCAAACGCTGCAAATGCTTGAGTGCACTTTGCAGATCACTTAAATTAATGCCGAGCTCGGAAGGCAGCATTTCCAGAAGTTCATCCAGCGGCTGGAGCAGATAACCATCATCATCCAGACTATCGATCAGCACGCCGATGATTCTTTTTTCACGATCAGAAACCTGATGAAGGCAAGAAACCTGCAGGGTCAAATGTTCACGTAGCGTAATTGGCTGGGCTGGGATCTGAGGGCCCTCATAATCCTCATCGTGAGAAGCGCTTTCAGCACTAAAATGGTCTTCTGGCCATTCCAACTCTTGCTGAGTATGCTCTTCAGAGGTAACGGTTTCCTCTGTGGTTTCGGGTGTTTCAGGCGTATTCTCAAAGTTTGAGGCATCAGTAGAGAGCGTGTCAGATGCAGAAATGTCGGCTGTGGGCGTGTTCCAATCTTCGCCTAATTCCAGCAAGGGGTTTTCCTGCACAATCCGCTCGATTTCCTGGTTCAGCTCAAGCGTCGACAACTGCAGCAACCGAATCGATTGCTGTAATTGGGGAGTCAGCTTCAATTGCTGCGATAGCTTTAATTGCAGTGTCTGTTTCAAGATTCAGAAGAAAAATAATTTTTACCAAGTGACCCGCTTCGTTACAATCGAAAATGCTCTCCCAAGTACACTTCTCTCACTTGCTCATTATCGATAATTTCCTCGGGCTTCCCATTAGCCAGAACATGACCTTCACTGATAATGTAAGCTCGATCACAGATTCCCAAGGTCTCGCGCACATTATGATCGGTGATCAGCACACCAATTTGCCGTTCTTTGAGAAAAGCGATGACTTTCTGGATGTCGACCACCGCAATGGGATCAACACCTGCGAACGGCTCATCGAGAAGAATGAAACGCGGTTGCGAAGCCAAGGCACGGGCTATCTCGACTCGGCGGCGTTCTCCGCCCGATAAACTGATGGCAGAATTATTACGCAAATGACTGATATGCAAATCATGTAATAGACCATCTAAATGCCGCTGTTTTGTATCCTCATCCCATTTCTGCAATTCCAGGACTGCAAAAATATTTTCCTCGACAGTTAAACGTCTGAAAATGGATGCTTCTTGAGGTAAATAGCTCAATCCAAGCTTGGCCCGTTGATGAATGGGCAACCGGCTCAGATCCTGGTCATCCAGATAAATTCCGCCATCATCCAACGGCACCAGACCAACAATCATGTAGAAACAGGTTGTTTTTCCGGCGCCATTCGGACCCAACAGACCAACCACTTCGCCACTATGCACCGAAAAGGAAACATCCTGCACCACGGTTCGTGATTTGTAGCGCTTTTTTAAATTACTGGCCTTTAATTCGCTCATTGCCTGGAATTAGCCTTGCTGTCCATTCAGCGTCAGCATTCACTCCGATTTATTTTTTGGTTGAATAGTGATGCGAACTCGCTTATCGGGACCCGTCTCAACCCCGCGTTCCTTGCTTCCGATCACTTTGAAAAATTCGGTATTCATGTCATACGAAATATAATCACCCTGCACTTCATCAACGCCCCGCTTCAATCTTGCCTGCCGAAATAACTCAATCTTATCGGTCTTGCTATCGTACTCAACACGTTGACTCCAGCCTTCGACATATTCATCCAGGCCATCGCGTTTCTGGCGAAAACTGACCAGGTCTCCAGTCGCCGTCGCGTGCTTAAAACCATCCAAATCTTCCTTCATGACCAATTTATCGGCAAGAATCCGCATCGTTCCTTGAGTCAGAATCACATTCCCGGTAAAAATACTGATCCGACTCGATTCTTTGCGATTGACATCTTCCACGGTGGCTCGATCAGCTTCCAAATACACGGGTTTCTTCCGATCGGCTTTTTCAGCAAATGCGGATTGAGCGAACAATAATGCGGTTATCACAAAAAATAATTTCATTTTTCTGATCATTTGCGATTGACTGCTTTGACTTGTTGAAGGAGTTGTATCATCCCGGTTTCATTATTGAGCTCCAGGCCGGTGCCATGAATCGTGGTATTCATTCGCGAAATGATCACTGGCTGATCGGTAGTCACCAGGCTCTGGTGCGGAATAAGGTGCAAAAAATCGGTCTTCAATATGATCTTGCCTTTTTCCTGGTCTGTACCTCGAATTGCTGTGACATTTTCCTTCAGAAAAATATTTTCACCTTTATTTTTTACTTCAGCGCGATCTGCTTGCAAATGGATCGGCGGTTTATCAGGCTGTGTACTGATAAAGCTCACCTGTTCCATCAGGGTAACGTTCTCGCTCAGATAATGAAATAGTTTGCGGGCAGTAAATTTTCTATGAATTTCCTGGTCATATTCCATTCGAATACCCGATAGATCCTCGACGATATAATCTGGATTACGGTACAGATCGCCATCTTTAGCGTGTTCAGGTGGATGAGTGATGCGATCCAACCAAACGGTCAATAACGCCAGTACGACAAGCACAATCAAAGGAAAGCTAATATGTGGGCGATTGATCATTTAAATTACTGGCTGCTTATCATGGTGTCAGGCCGCTTGATGCGAATATCAGGCTGATCTTATTGACCAAACTTTGGATCGACAGAATTATACCAGAACTCCAATCTGCATTTGTCGAATAGATCCGGTCGCTATTTTTTGATAAGCCTTTAAATTTCCAACTTGAATCTATATTTAAGTATGGTAACGTGTGTCATTTGATTATTTAACGATTAACGATAGCAATGCAAACAAACGCTTTAGAATTTGAACAGTATGATCAATTACAAGACGATGCCTGCGCGCAACGGATCATTGCCGCCAAACAATCGTTGGGAAAGCGCGCGGTTATCTTGGCCCATCACTATCAACGGGCCGATGTATACCGCCATGCCGACTTGACCGGCGACTCTTTGAAATTGTCTTTCCTGGCGGGTCAGACCGATGCAGATTATCTGGTGTTTTGCGGCGTTCATTTCATGGTCGAAGTTGCGGACATGCTGTCAAGTCCTGAGCAAATCGCCATTTTGCCTGACATGTCAGCAGGTTGCTCGATGGCTGACATGGCCAGCTTGTCGAAAGTGGAGCGCGCGTGGCAGGAACTGTCCGGAATATTTGACCCCGATGAAATTATCACCCCAGTGACGTATATCAATTCCGCCGCAGACCTCAAGGCGTTCTGCGGCACACATGAAGGCATCGTCTGCACCTCCAGCAACGCCGGCAAAGTCCTGCAATGGGCATTCGAACGGCGGGAAAAGGTGCTCTTCTTTCCCGACCAGCATTTAGGTCGCTGGAGCGGTCATCAGTTGGGCATTCCGCTCGAGGACATGGCAGTATGGAATTTCGATGAGCCGATGGGCGGGTTGATGCCGGAACAAATCAAAAAAGCGAAAATTCTGTTATGGAAAGGCCATTGTTCCGTTCATCAAATGTTTCAGCCGCAGCATATCATTCGCTTTCGCAATCAATACCCCAATGGCATCGTCATTTCGCATCCGGAATGCAGCTTTGAAGTATGCAAATTATCCGACTATGTCGGCTCGACGGAATACATCATCAAGACCATTGCAGCCGCAAAAAGCGGAACTCGCTGGCTGGTCGGCACTGAATTGAATCTGGTCAGCAGGATTACCGAAGAATTCAAGTCCCAGGATAAGATCGTCCAATTCATGTCACCGATGGTATGCATGTGCTCGACCATGGCGCGAATCGATCCGCAGCATTTGGCCTGGACACTCGAAAATTTGGTAAATGGCAATGTCGTCAATCAGATCAAGGTTCCTCAAGAAGAAGCCGGATTGGCGAAGCTGGCACTCGACAGAATGCTGAAAATCTCGTAACCGGTTTCACCAGTGTCCGAAGCCGTACTGATCCTTGCTGCGGGCATTTGGCACGAAAGATCTGATATTAAGATATGCGATGGGGATGATCGGGGTACGACACACAAATAATGAAAACGCTCGATTTTGTTGAAAATAACCAAATTCATTTGCTATGCAATGGCGATGAATATTTTCCCCACCTGGAAGCTGCAATCGATGACGCGCAAGTGGAAATACACCTGGAAACGTATATTTTTGAGTATGATGCGGTCGGACGCAGAATTGCTGAGGCGCTCATGCGCGCCGCCGGACGAGGTGTATCGGTCTATCTTCTGCTGGATGGTTTTGGCTCGCAAAACCTTTCTCAGCCTATCATACGCAATCTGCTCAATGCCGGTGTCAAGGTGCTGATCTTTCGGCCAGAATTTATTTTTTCAATGCCGCGCCGCCACCGTTTGCGAAGAATGCATCGTAAATTGACCGTAATTGACGCTCAAACCGCTTTCATTGGCGGTATCAATATCATCGACGACCGGCACAACCCGGAACATCTCCTGCCGCGCTTCGATTATGCCGTTGCCATACAGGGCCCTTTACTCGCAAGGATCCATAAGGCTGTGAAACATTTATGGCTGATCGTCGCCTGGGCGCATCTCAAGAAGCGCTGGACCCACCGCACGGATATCAAACCGAGCACCCAACCCTCGGGCCAGCAAAAAGCCGCGTTGGTCATACGCGATAATTGGCGTCATCGCCATGACATTGAGCACGCCTATTTGGATGCCATCAATCAGGCCCGATCTGAAATCATCATCGCCAATGCGTATTTCCTGCCCGGCAGAAAATTCAGCACTGCACTCAAAGACGCCGCACGTCGTGGTGTTCGTGTCGAGCTTCTACTGCAGGGCAGAATCGAATATTTCCTGCAGCACCATGCTACTCAAGCATTGTATGAAAATTTGTCGAAAGCGGGAGTGATCATTTACGAATACAATCGCAGCTATCTGCACGCCAAGGTAGCCGTCGTTGATCAATATTGGGCTACGATCGGTTCTTCCAACATTGATCCTTTCAGCTTGCTGCTAGCGCGCGAGGCCAATGTAATCATAGAAGATCATCGATTCGCCACTCAACTGAGAACCAGCTTGAAAACAGCGATTGCACAGGAATCGACGGTCGTTACGGCGGCAAGCAAGCATATTTATTCTTGGCGTAGCTATGCCTTGAATTGGCTCAGCTTCTACATCGTTCGCATCATGCAAGGCTTGCTCGGTTATGAATGGCGCGACGGCACGCCATGATGTTATGCCTGAACCTGAGCCAACGACTAACAATTCCCAACAATGAAATCCACACGACCTGCTCATTTCTCAACCGCATTTTCTGAGCCGCAGCAAGCGCTTATCGAGGAAGCCGCCGCCCGCTTGCGTGCCGGCGGAACAGTGGCTTTCCCGACTGAAACCGTCTACGGTCTTGGCGCAGATGTCACCAACCCTGCCGCAATCAAGAAAATTTATTCAATAAAACAAAGACCTGCTGAGCACCCACTGATCGTGCATATCGGAAATATTTCGCAGTTATCGTATTGGGCAGAAGAAATACCGGAATCAGCCTGGACATTAGCACATCATTTCTGGCCGGGGCCATTGACGCTCATTCTACAGCGCAGCAGCCGGATTCCGGATTGCGTCACCGGTGGACAACATACCGTGGGCCTACGCATGCCCGCACATCCGATTGCCCTGGCCCTATTGAATGCGCTGGGCCCGCAAAAAGCGCTGGCCGCGCCGTCCGCTAATCGATTCGGCCGCATCAGCCCAACCACTGCTGAGCATGTCCGGCAAGAATTGGGATCGACTGTGGATCTCATACTCGATGGCGGTGCCTGCGAAGTAGGATTGGAGAGCACGATCGTCAGCTTTCATGATCGCCTGCCTCATATCCTGCGCCCTGGCGGCATCACATTATCAGCACTGGAAACCGCATTGGAAAGCCCCTTCATTTCAACCACGGCCGATCCAGCCATACGCACATCGGGATCCCTGCCGTCGCATTATGCCCCCGCTACTCCGTTACGTATCCATTCTACCGAACTGATCGGGCAACACGTATCCGCATTGGGTATTCAGAACCTGCGCGTCCTGATCATGACCTGGTCGGAAATCGAGCTCGGCGCACTCCGCGCCCATGCTTCGATCCAGATCCATTCAATGCCGCGCGACCCGGTTCTGTATGGGCGGCAACTTTATGCTACATTACGCCATTTTGATCAGGCAGGTTTTGATTATCTGCTGGTTGAAGCACCTCCCGATCACCCTGACTGGCTGGCAATCATTGACAGATTACAACGTGCCAGTCATCACTGATCTGGCATGCTCTCAATAATCAACATTTAAACATCATGAATAAAGAAAATAAACTCCGCGCAGTATTATTTGATGTCGATGGCACTCTGGCCGACACGGAACAGGATGGGCATCGTCTCGCTTTCAATGCCGCCTTCAAGCAATTCAATCTGGACTGGAATTGGGACATTGATCTATATGGTCAGCTATTGGAAGTCACCGGCGGAAAAGAGCGGATTCGTCATTACATGGAAACATACGCACCCGCTGCGCTCGAAAGACCGGATCTTTCGGACTGGATTGCCAGCTTGCATAAAACGAAAACCAAATTTTTTGAAGCCTTGATGGAATCCGGCAGTATACCGCTGCGCCCCGGAGTTGCGCGATTGATCGATGAGTTACGTCAACAACGCATCAAGCTTGCAATCGCAACCACCACCACCATGGACAATGTTACTGCCCTGTTAAAATCGACATTGGGTGAAGAATCGATTGGCTGGTTCGATGTGATCGGCGCTGGTGATATCGTTCCACTGAAAAAACCCGCCCCGGATATTTATCACTGGGTGTTGGATCAACTCGGAATGACTCCGCAACAATGCATCGCCATCGAGGATTCCGAAAATGGATTGAAAGCAGCGCTTGCGGCCGATCTCACCACGTTGATCACCGTCAGCGGCTACACTCATGCTCAAAATTTCGACGGCGCAGTATCGGTATTATCCGACTTGGGCGAACCCTCTCAACCATTTACTCAAATAAAAGGCATCGCGCCTGCTCAGGGATGGGTTAACTACCACATACTCAATACCTTGATGAACCGTTAAGAAAGCACAAAAAACCGCTGCACCGATTCCTTACCCAAAACTTCTCCGAGCGCCACCAGTCACATCGATTGAATAACTTGTCAAAACTCGGAACAGTTCAAAAACCAGGAGACACTATGAAGTTAACTCATAAAATAATGATTATCAGCGTATTGCTCGGTGTTGCTTCGCTGACAATGGCATCCGACGCTCAGGAACACCTCAACAGTGCAATCAGCCATGCAGAAGATGCGGAAATTCATGGCCGTGCCGGTCATACCGATGCATTGCTCGAGCATGCGCAGGAGAGTCTTACACATGCTCAGGCGGCCTATAAAACTTCACCTGAGAACAATCAGCATTTGGCGGCATCCATCAAACTTCTCGAAGAAGCCATCAGTCAGGCAAAACAAGATCATGCCGAAGTGGCAACTGGCCAGGTCAGAGAAGCGTTAAGCCATATGCGCCGGTGATTTC
Source organism: Nitrosomonas sp. JL21 (assembly GCF_009833095.1). Classification (GTDB taxonomy): domain Bacteria; phylum Pseudomonadota; class Gammaproteobacteria; order Burkholderiales; family Nitrosomonadaceae; genus Nitrosomonas. Next base: position 11,788 of record NZ_QRCB01000027.1, on the reverse strand, counting down.
ATGATTGGCGCCTACCGCTGAAAACGGCGCGATCCGGATTATACAGACTAAGCGGTTGTTTTGCCTGAGTTTGCCGGAAACTAGGATTGACTGGGCAAGTACTCCATCGGATCGACCGGCTTCCCATGTTTGCGGATTTCGAAATGCAGCTGGATGGTGTCGGCATCGGTATTGCCCATCTCTGCGATTTTCTGGCCTTTTGACACAGCTTCGCCTTCTTTGACCAGAAGCTTGCTGTTGTGCGCGTATGCGCTCAGAAAAGTATTATTGTGCTTGATGATGATCAGGTTACCATAACCGCGCAAGCCATGGCCGCTGTAAACCACTTCGCCCGCAGCAGAGGCCACGACCGGCTGTCCAGCCTGCCCCGAAATCTTGACGCCTTTGGAGTTCTTTGAAAAAGAAGACATCACTGTGCCCGCCGTTGGCCAAATCCATTGCGCGACTGAACGATCACCAGCCTTGTCCGATTGCTGTAATTCGGGTTGCGGCGCCGTTTCTATGCGGCTTTGTTTTGCAATCTGGGTCGCTTGAGAAGCAGGAGGAGTAGTCACTTCGCCCATCGACGCCGGTGAATTCTTCAATCGCGCGACATTCTGCTCAGAAAACGGAAGCTTGACGGCTTTCGGACTGTTCTTCAGATTCTTGCTGACATCGCCGGGCTTACTTCCACTCTCGCTTGGAATTGTCAGAAAAGGTTGTTCATTGGGTTCTAGCGTTGTTTCGATGGGACGCTGAGGTAGCGCATATAAAACCGGCTGAGAGTCGGTTGCAGTTCCAGGTGCAGTTGCAGGCGCGGATAAGCTGATTCTTTGCCCTGGTTTGAGCATTTTTGGGTCGGCAATGTTATTCCATTCAGCCAGCTTTTTAGCATCAATGCCATGATTGAGTGAAATGCTGTAGAGTGTATCGCCCCTCTGCACGATATAAAATTGATTGGTTGGGGTATCCGCTTCCGCCGGCTTGATGGTCGAGGCCAGCGTACTATTCGACCGATCGACAACGGGTACGGGTGATTGCGTGGCGCATCCAATCAGTACAAGAGACGCAGCTCCAAACAACGCATAACTGCCTAACGATGAAAATCCCGCACTATTCCGTTTTAGGATACTTCGATCTCCACGATCAAGCGCTATCTGTAAAAATTGATTGTTTATCATGATGTTTTCCTTGTATCGTTATCTTTTTACGACACCAGCCAACAAGGGTACAAAATTGACTTCTTCCAGTACAGTTTCAGTATAGCCTTGTGGAGTTCGCTCAATGATACATAAATTCTGCTTTCGAGCACCTTTTGGGAAAACCATTCGCCCTCCCATCATCAGTTGTTCCAACAACGAAGCAGGCACATGCGTGGTAACGGCTGTCATGATGATTCCATCAAATGGTGCAGCTTCTATAAATCCATGCAAACCATCGGCGTGCCTCAGATGAGTATTTCTAATCTGTAGTTCGATCAATCGAAGCCGAGTGCGCGTCAATAGAGGGCCGATCCGTTCGACCGAGTAAACCTTCTGAGCGATTCTTGCCAATACCGCAGTTTGATATCCACAGCCTGTGCCAATCTCGAGCACTTTACCCAAATCCGATTGATTCCGCAGCAATTCACTCATACGGGCCACAATCCATGGGCTTGAGATGGTCTGGCCGTAATTGATGGGTAGCGCCACATCCTCATACGCTCTGCTGGCCAACGCTTCCTCAACGAAAATATGACGGGGAATAGCGCCCATTACCGATAAAACCACTTCATCAGCAATCCCTTGGGTGCGCAAACGCTCGATCATCCGCATGCGCGTGCGTTGCGAGGTCATGCCAATGCCAGAATGACGAACACTCACCAATGAGTACCCTTACGATTCAAATTGCCTCTCAAATTTGCTAGTTATTCAGCCATTTCGCTATCAAATCCATCTGATCATAGCGAGTCAAATCGATCTGCAATGGCGTCACAGAAACCCGGTTGTGCCGCACCGCATGAAAATCCGTACCATTACCCGCATCCTGCGCGGCTCCAGCTGCACCCACCCAATATACGCTTTCACCTCGCGGGCTCTGCGATTTGATGACGGGTTCCGCTTTATGGCGCCGACCTAACCGAGTCACTTCAATTCCGCCGAGTTGCTCATACTCGACATCCGGCACATTGATATTCAATAATACAGGTCGCTGAACCTCATGATCCCTGCAACGCAACACCATATCTGCGGCTACACGGGCGGCCGTCCGATAATTGCCATGCGATGAGCTGACTAAAGAAACGGCCAGCGACGGAATTCCCAACAGGAAACCTTCAGTGGCAGCCGCAACGGTGCCTGAATAAATCGTGTCATCACCCATGTTGGCGCCATGATTGACACCGGATACGATCATATCCGGCATGTCATCCAGCATGCCGGTAACCGCCAAATGAACGCAGTCAGTTGGCGTGCCATTGACATAATAAAAACCAGTATGTGATTTATGCAAGCTCAAAGGACGATCTAATGTCAATGAATTGCTTGATCCGCTACGATCCCTCTCAGGTGCGACGACAATAATTTCTGCAATTTTGGAAAGTGCTTCGGCAAGATGGGCTAAACCCGGTGCAAAGTATCCATCATCATTACTGAGTAATATGCGCATCTCTTCTTTCTATAAAGATCTCAAGTTGTTGACTAGCCAGACAATTCTGCCGTATAAATCGGCTCAGTATTATCCCTCTTGCTCGTCATAGACTGCCTCAAATCCGCCGATGGTCGGGGCGAGAGGATTTGAACCTCCGACCACTTGCACCCCATGCAAGTACGCTACCAGGCTGCGCTACGCCCCGAACAAGGAATTATAACAAACTACGCAGGTTAACTAGGTAAACTATCACTGAAATATTTTTAAAGAAGCTATGAAAAACACTGTGCTCGATCACGTTTAAGACAGGTATGTTGAAATCAAGCCCAAAAGGGGGATTTGAATTGCATAGACTGCATTTTTTACGCTGATAAGATTTTTCTTAAGAAAGAAGAAGCGACATCACGCTCTTGATCTCCCGTCGAACGTAATTCATATCAGTTTGTGCAGATGACATACCGATGTCATTGAGCAACTCAACATGTGATGTTTCTCCATGATCGAGGCGATTTCTCGCACCACTGATCGTAAACCCCTGATCATATAATAATTCTCTAATGCGTCGAATCAATAATACTTCTTGGTGCTGATAGTAACGGCGATTTCCTCGCCGCTTGACGGGTTTCAGTTGAGTAAATTCCTGCTCCCAGTAACGCAACACATGCGGCTTTACACCACACAAGGTGCCAACTTCGCCGATTGTGAAATAACGTTTAGCAGGAATTGGGAGGAGGTTGTTACTTGGTTTTCTGTTTTCCATGATAATTTTTTTCAACCAGAGTTTTCAGTTTCTGACTGGCATGAAAAGTCACAACCCGACGAGCCGTGATCGGTATTTCCTCGCCGGTTTTGGGATTCCGACCTGGACGCTGCGGTTTTTCACGCAACTGAAAATTGCCAAATCCTGAAAGCTTTACACCTTCGTTATTTTGCAAAGCATTGCGTACTTCTTCATAAAACGACTCGACCATATCTTTCGCTTCACGTTTATTCAACCCCACATGCTCAAATAGTAAATCCGCTAACTCAGCTTTTGTTAAGGCCATACTTCACTCCATTTAATATTAATTATTTTAATTTTTACGTTCGCCGTTTCATTACGACGATCGATTTCGCAATATTGCACCAAATTTATCTTCTAGAATTTTTATCAAACTTAATACAGCAAAATCAGCTTCTTCATCGGTCAATGTTTTCTCAGTATCTTGTAACAATACGCGGAATGCAAGACTTTTTTTGTTATTTTCCATCCCCTTACCGCGATAAAGATCAAACAAAGAAATATCGGTAACAATTGCTGATCTTCCTTCATGCATACTGGTCAAGAGGGAGTGAACACTCACCTCGTTATCCACAACGATTGCAATATCACGCCGCACTGGCGGAAACTTCGACAATTCCCGAGCAACTGGCAGAGATTTAGGCAACAACTCCTCCACACTCAGTTCAAATAACACTACATTCTTCTGCAAGCCATACTTACTTTGCAGATGAGGATGCAGTTCTCCTATCCACCCCACAGCTCTATCGTCGATATAGACCTGCGCTGATTTTCCCGGATGCAGCGCGGGATGCGAGAATCTCTCGCAACGGATGGCGCTGCTGCCACATAACACTTCAACATCCGCCTTGATATCATAAAAATCAATATTCCTTGCAGGCAGACCCCATTGTTCGACCACCGCATCTCCATAACTAATGCCTGCGATTCTCTCGATTTGCTTGGCCTCATTTTTTTTATCTTTGACGAAACAGCCGCCGATTTCGAATAAGCGCACGCGAGTTTGCTTACGATTCAGATTAAACTGCAAATTCGACAACAAACCGCCAATCAGCGTGCTCCGCATGACATTCATTTGACTTGCAATCGGATTTTTTAGCGTGATCGGATCATCATTGCCCAAGTCGCGCTCCCATTCAGCATTGACAAAGGCATAATTGATCACCTCCTGAAAATCCCGGTTCACCAGTTTTTCTTTGAAATTGATCGGGGATCGCAATTTTTCAGATGCAGGCAACATCATCAGACCGGCGCGTGGGAAATGAGCAGGTATCTGATCATATCCGTAGATGCGCGCCAGCTCTTCTATCAGATCTTCTTCTATCGCTAGATCAAAACGATAAGCGGGCGGTACGACTTCAAAAATACCGGATTGCACTGAAAATGCCATCCCTAGCCGCTTAAAATAATCGCCGATGTGCTGCTGAGGAATATCGACCCCCAACACCCGTTGTATTCGGCTGATCCGCACGTTGATCGGCAAACGCAGCGGCAATTGATGCTTCATTTCTGTCACAGCACCCACCTTACCGCCACAGATTGACTGTATCAGGTAAGTGGCCCGTTCCAAGGCAGCTCGGGTTGCTTCGAAATCGACACCACGTTCAAAGCGATAAGCAGAGTCTGAACTAAAACCGAGGCGAAATGATTTACCACTGATCACTGCGGGTTCAAAAAAGGCACTCTCCAGGAAAATATCTGTCGTGCCTGGTATAACACCGCTTTCAAACCCTCCCATGATGCCTGCCAATGCAAGAGGCTTGTAATCATCTGCAATCACCAGCATATCTTCGGTTAACTCGATTTCCGTCCCATTCAATAATAGAAGTTTTTCCTGCGATGACGCATAACGTACCTGAATAGCGCCGGTAATGGCAGCCAGATTGAAGGCATGCATAGGCTGACCGGTTTCCAACAGCACATAATTTGTGATATCGACTACTGCATTAATCGATCGAATTCCGCTTCGTTCGAGTCTTTGTGTTAACCATAAAGGTGTTGATACATCGGTATCAATATTGCGAATTATCCGACCGGAATATAACGGACAGGCATCTATCGCTCTGATACGCACATCCAACGTGTCATCGATTTCATGCGACACTGGATCTATCCGAAGCGGATGCAAAGGGGTAGCGGAAATAGCCGAAACTTCCCGTGCGACACCCAGAACACCCAGGCAATCCGCACGATTCGGCGTTAAACTGAGGGTGAAGATGCTATCATCGAGTTCGTAATAGCGACGAAAATCAGTTCCTACCGGTGCATCCTGCGGCAACAGAAGCAGTCCATCTGCTACGTCGCTGATGCCGAGTTCTTTTGCGGAGCACAACATCCCGGCCGAATCCACTCCGCGCAATTGGGTCTTTTTAATAGTGATTCCCGGCAGTGTCGCTCCCACCAATGCACAAGGCACTTTCTGACCGCTGCTGACGTTGGGTGCTCCACACACGATTTGCAGGACATCGTCTTGATGATCGCCCACTTTCACGGCACACACCTTTAATCGATCTGCTGACGGGTGCTTATCGACTGACAGAACTTCCGCAACGACCACCTTTTCAAATGCAGAAGCAACGGATTCAACATTCTCCACTTCGATCCCCGCCATAGTCAGTGCATGCGCAAGCTGCTCACGTGTATAAAGTGGATTAACAAAGGTTCGCAACCAGTTTTCCGAAAATTTCATAAATCTATTTCTTATATTGCATCAATTGATTAATTGAATTAAGGCTCTAATTGAATTGTTTGAGAAAACGAAGGTCATTTTCAAAAAACAATCGCAAATCATTGACGCCATATCTCAGCATCGTCAAGCGTTCCACTCCCATACCAAACGCAAAACCGATATATCGTTCGCTATCAATGGCCACATGCTTTAGAACATTCGGGTGAACCATGCCGCAACCCAATACTTCCAGCCAACCGGTATGACCGCAGACACGGCAACCTTGACCGTTACACATGACACAGCCGATATCCATTTCCGCAGATGGTTCTGTGAAAGGAAAAAAAGAAGGTCGGAATCTCACAGGCAAATCATCGCGCTCAAAAAAGTGAGCCATGAAATCCGCCAGGACCCCTTTCAAAGCCGCAAAATTGGCATTCTCATCAATCCATAATCCCTCTACCTGATGAAACATTGGCGTATGCGTTACATCGGAGTCACAGCGATACACCCGCCCAGGCGCAATCACTTTTATCGGGGGCTCATTGTCCTGCATATAATGGATCTGCACGGGAGAAGTATGGGTTCGCAGCAGATTACCATTATCGATATAGAATGTATCATGCATTGCCCGCGCCGGATGATTATGCGGAATATTGAGTGCAGTAAAATTATAAAAATCGGTTTCTATTTCCGGGCCCGAAGCCACTTCGAAGCCGATGGAATGAAACAATGTCTCGATACGGGCCAACGTCTGTGATACCGGATGTAAACCACCCACATTTCCATTTCTACCGGGTAAGGTTATATCCAAATATTCCTCTGCTAATTTGGCTTCCAGTTCTTTCGCTTGAAGAGCATTACGTCGAGATTTCAGCGTCGTTTCTAATAAATTCTTGGCTTGATTAATCTGATTTCCTCTCGCCGGACGTTCTTCAGCAGACAATTTTCCTAGTCCTTTGAGTAATTCAGTCAGTACGCCATTTTTGCCCATATATCGAGCTTTGACGTTCTCCAATTCATTGGGATCATCTGTGCGATTCATCAAATTAACTGCTTCATCAATAATTTCTTCTAGATCAGTCATATAAAAATTGGAAAATTAGCTGGATATCCGTTGCTTTCACAAGAAAAAGGGAGGTTCAGGGTTTACCCGACCTCCAAATAGTTATTTATTTACAGATAATTACGTAGCAAGACTGGCTTTTGCTTGGTCAGCAATTTTTTCAAAAGCACTTTTATCAAAAACCGCCAGATCAGCCAAAACTTTTCTATCAATATCAATGGATGCCTTCTTTAAGCCATTCATGAATACACTGTACGATAAACCACACTCACGAGCAGCGGCATTGATACGTGCAATCCACAACGCCCGGAATTGTCTTTTACGTTGACGACGGTCTCTATAGGCATATTGTCCGGCCTTCATGACCGCTTGCTTAGCTATTCGATAAACATTCTTGCGACGTCCCCGATAACCTTTGGCCAAATCAAGTATTTTTTTATGTCGCGCATGCGCAGTAACACCACGTTTAACTCTTGGCATAATTCCCCCCTTTACGCGTAAGGCATCATAACGCGCACGGCGGCAACGTTAGTGGAATGAACATTTGCAATACCCCGTAATTGACGTTTGTTTTTTGTCGTTTTTTTGGTCAGGATATGTCGCTTGAAAGCTTGAGAGCGCTTGATACTGCCATTCGCCCTGAATTTAAAACGCTTTGCAGCGCCACTTTTAGTTTTGATTTTTGGCATACATCCTCCTCATCTATATATGAAGCTAGGTGTTTTCATTGACAATGAAAATCTTTACAAACCCAGCGATCACTTATTGTTTCAACAACACATCTAAATTCGCTCTGAGAAACTGCTGTGCCCGAACTCGGCTGGATTCTACTGGAATCAGAATTAGATTGTTCATTTAGCGTTTAAAAATGCAATCTTTTCTGATTTCGCTATGTCAGCTCACGGTTACTGCTTTTTTCAGAGTTTCCCTCAGTTACAACAGGGCACTACCGGAATATCATGGTGTGACACTTGAATTGTCTGTCACTGCTTTGTTCTTATCTGACTTTGAATCTCTTTTTTTCGGTGACAGAACCATGACCATTTGCCTGCCTTCCATTTTCGGAAATTGTTCCACAATGGCAAACGATTCCAAATCACCCTTCACTCGTTCCAACAGACGCATCCCAAATTCCTGATGCGCCATTTCTCGACCTCTGAAACGTAAAGTAACCTTGACTTTATCGCCTTCATTGAGAAAATTTGTAAGATTCCGCAATTTTATATTGTAATCACCTTCATCCGTATTGGGTCTGAATTTAATTTCCTTAATTTGCACTTGCTTCTGCTTTAGCTTCGCATCATGTTTTTTCTTGCTTTCCTGATAACGAAACTTACCATAATCCATTAAACGACAAACAGGTGGCTGTGCGGTTGGTGCAATCTCGACGAGATCAACCCCTGCTTCTTCAGCCAAATTATTCGCTTCTGTTAGTGTAACAATTCCTACTTGCTCTCCATTTACACCAATCAACCGCACTTCTGCCACATCAATTTCTTCATTGATGCGAGCTGTTTTTTCGTGAGCTATGGTAAATCCTCCAAATTTAATCTAAATTATGCCTTTAAAGATATTTCCTTTTTTAGGCGTGCTATCAGTGCTTCCACGGTCATTACTCCCAAATTTTCACCTGCGCGATTGCGAACCGCTATTTTATTGGATTGTACTTCTTCGTCACCAACAATAATTTGATAGGGAAGCTTTTGCAGACTATGCTCGCGGATTTTATAGTTAATTTTCTCATTTCTCAAGTCTAACCCTGCTCGAATACCGTGTATTCTTAATTGAGAGGCCACTTCTGCCGCGTAATCGGTCTGTCCACGAGAAATATTCATTACAACCGCTTGCTCAGGAGATAGCCATAATGGAAATGCCCCTGCATAATTTTCTATCAAAATTCCAATGAATCTTTCCAGCGAGCCTAGAATCGCTCGATGCAACATAACAGGTACTTGGCGAGAATTATCTTCTGCGATATAGCCCGCTCCCAGGCGCTCAGGCATAGAAAAATCGAGCTGCAGCGTTCCACATTGCCATACTCGTCCGATACAATCCTTCAATGAGAATTCAATTTTTGGACCATAGAAAGCGCCTTCTCCAGGCTGTAACTCCCACTCGAACTTGGTTTCCTCCAGAGCGGATTTCAGGGCTGCTTCGGATTTATCCCATTGCGCTTCGGAACCCACCCGCTTCAACGGCCTCGTTGAAAGTTTCACGGCAAGTTCTTGAAAGCCAAAATCGGCATAAACCTCTTTCAGCAAAGCGATGAACCTCACAACTTCATCCTGAATTTGGTTTTCGGTACAAAAAATATGTGCATCATCCTGTGTGAATGCTCGCACCCGCATGATGCCATGCAAAGCTCCTGAAGCTTCATTTCGATGACAAGAACCAAATTCGGCCAATCGTATGGGAAGCTCCCGGTAGCTTCGCAAGCCTTGATTAAAAATTTGCACATGTCCAGGACAATTCATTGGTTTTATAGCGAAATCCCGCTCATCCGAATGAGTGGTAAACATATTCTCGCGGAAATTCTCCCAATGCCCGGAGCGCACCCATAAATTTTTATCCAAAATCTGAGGCGTACGAATTTCGTGATAGCCATTGTTGTTCAACAATTGGCGCATATACTGCTCAATTTGCTGCCATAACGCCCATCCGTTAGGATGCCAGAAAACCATCCCGGGTGCTTCATCTTGCACATGAAATAAATCAAGCTGTTTGCCTAATTTTCGATGGTCTCGTTTCTCGGCTTCTTCCAGACGATGCAAATAATTCTTCTGATCATCCTTGTTCCCCCAGGCTGTACCATAAATGCGCTGCAGCATTTCATTATTGGAGTCGCCTCGCCAGTATGCCCCAGCCACTTTCATCAGCTTAAAAACTTTTATTCTCGACGTGGCCGGAACATGAGGTCCTCGGCATAAGTCGGTAAAATTTCCCTGCCCGTAAAGTGATAAATCTTCTTCGCCAGGGATGGATTCAATGATCTGTGCTTTATAATGCTCACCCTGCTGTTTGAAGAAATTAATCGCTTCATCACGATCCCAGATTTTCCGTTCTATTTTTAGATCGCGTTTGCTGATTTCATGCATGCGCTTTTCAATTGCCGCCAAATCATCGGGAGTGAAGGGCCGCTTATAAGAAAAATCGTAGTAAAACCCGTCTTCAATCACCGGCCCAATGGTAACTTGCGCCTCTGGGAACAATTCCTTCACTGCATGTGCCAATAAATGCGCACAGGAATGCCGAATGATTTCCACTCCTTCGACATCCTTTTCAGTAATAATGGCAAGCTCGCAATCACGGTCAATTTGACTATCTAAATCAACCAGCTTCCCATTTATTTTTCCTGCAACAGCTGCACGAGCCAAACCAGGTCCGATAGCTGTAGCAACATCGAAAACTTTGACGGCATGATCAAAAAAACGCTCAGAACCATCTGGCAAACGGACAACAGTCACAATATCCCTTTCATATCACGATTTAATTATTGATTACGATCTCTTACTGATGCTCGCCTGATCTGCAAACGAATTCTCATCAATGGACGATTGTTTTATACCAGTTATTCATTTTTTGCAAACCATTTAGAAATATTGGTGCAAAACCAATCGCTACCGCATCAACCAAGCAATACCACGCAGCTACGCCACTGGGCGGATTTCCTTGAGTCCAGTCAAAAACTGGTTCAATAGCTGCCCACTTCCATGTTCCAGCGGCTGTACCAACAATCTCTAACCATGTACAGATGAAAAAGGCTCCCAGATAAACCAGAGGTGATCTTCCCTTAAAAATACAGATCACAAAAATACAAAATAAAAACGCTCCGACTTGATCGCCTTGCTCAGGTATACCGCTAATACCCCATAAAGACCATATACCTCCAATCGCTATGACAAAAAGAGCCAGTTTTTTTGCATTCATCAAAAAAAACCTGGAGCGTGAAAGCGCAACTGCGGTCAAATATACCATTCCATGCCCAGGAGGCACATATAATGGCACATTGCCAAATCGATAGGTATATCCTTCCATATAAATGGATGCAAAATGCTCCCCAGCAGTAGCAAACGCTACTGCAATAACGACTTGCATTCTTACTTCTCTGTTCTCTCCCACCAATAAACCGATTAGAAACGTCCAGGCGATGACCCCTAATAAATTCTGAATCTGTATGCTTGTGCTCCCATCAATGACCAGACTTACCCCAACGCAAAAAAAAGTAAAACCGGCAATGAAATAATCTCGATTATTATGCGGATACGTTCTATCAGGCTTTGGAAAATGATCAAACATACTATGGATACTCTACGATAATAAAAAACCCGCCATCAGCGGGTTATCAACCTATTTTCTCTAAATTAAATCCACTACTTATTTTTCAATTTAATAAAAACAGAGCAAACCTTCACACATTGTTTTTACGCATCGACCCATGAGCGATAATTACTTATATTTCACTCATGGGCGGTCTGTTTAGTATTTATACTTACCTAATTTGCTTTCGCTTTTCCAACAAGGCTGTGACAATCACTCTTCATCCTCATCCTCATCGCCGTCTTCATCACTCTGAGGCTCGGCGGAGGCTGCAGCAGACTCGCTCTCCCCACCTTCTTCGTCATCTTCTTCATCTTCTTCCTCTTCCCCGCCACCACTGTCCTCATCC
>NZ_QRCB01000026.1 GCF_009833095.1 Nitrosomonas sp. JL21 | reverse complement strand
AATTTCGCATGATGACGATGAAATTCGCTTAATAAATAATCTTTCATTTTTGTACTCATTTTTTTAATAAAGCACCCCGCCGCAAGCAGCGGGGAATTGAACTCGCAGAGATTAAAAAATTACGAAACTAATTTATTTAGTTCGTATATGAGCGCTGCGGATAGGCTGAACGTCCAAATCCATTGCTCTTGCATGATCGATAAAGTGAAACCCGCGCATAACAGAGAGATAGTCAATAATTTAAAAATCAATTTAATCGCCGTCCTAGTTTTCATTTAAAAGCCTCTTTTGATGATTTTTGGAAACGATTTGGAGATTAATCGTGAATACTTGTACGGGGATAGCGCGCTGCATGTACGCATTTTTGTACGGCGTACATTTTTCAAGCTAGGAAACCAAATAAATGAATGACTGCAACGAGTTATGAGGAATCCAAAGAAAAATCTTGCACGTAGCGAATGCTCCGTGCTATGGAAAACTAATGCTTGGAAACAGGTTTAGTTGATAGAGAAGGGAAAATGAGCATTGACACAGAAAAAAACGTTTGGCTCGAAATCGTTAAAGATTAAAGTCAAAGATGATAAAGTCACTATCACTTTCAATGCGCTGAATTGGAGCGCATTACACGCTGAATTACTAAAAACGATAGAGCTTAATGCTGTATTCCAAGAAATTCCTTTTGCCGATCATGTACTAGATGCCTTGAAGCTTAAACTCAAAGACATATCTCCCTCACAAGAAAGTTATGAGCGGACTATGCGTTTGTGTGAAAAAATAGCAGTTGCTGAACAATCGGATCAATGCTCTTCGGTTAATACTCTCGATATTGATGAACCTAGCTAGGTTTAGTATTAATTATAAGCATAAGGTGTATATCCCAATTATCCGTTATTTTTGATTACACTCTCATTCGAGAAAACTCGGATAATAGAGAGTGGAAAGGAATATGGAGTATAAATACACCGCTAAATCAATCAAAGATGCAGGTTTCGAAAACCTTTTTAACGAAATTACTGAATGCGGGAATCGGCCTTGGAATGAAATAAATAAAGAAAAGCGCATCCGTATTAAAGGAGAGAAATATCCAATCTTTCCCCATCCTGAACATCCTGATTACGCGATACTAGATTTCAGCCATTTCTATGAATTTCTGAAATTCAAAGTAGGATATCAATTTGTTGCTTTTAAAAAAGTAATGGATAACCCTAATCAACGATGGGGAACTTTTTATCGCGGACAACATAGAGTAATAGGGTCTTTCAAGGTACAGATGGCCTTTTGTACCGCCGCACAATTTTTAGAAATTGAGTTAATTCTTCTAATTGCAGAATTTCTCAAAGATTGTGAAATCAAAAAAATACGACTTTTCTCACATACTCTATATCAAGAAGCCATAAATGGTTTTCTTCTTGAAGCCCCTCAACTGGTTAAGCAACTGAAATCAGAATCAGCACAAATCTTTACTCACGATGCTCTAAAGCAACAGAATGGGCAAAAGGCATCAACAAAACAAAATGAAATTGATTTTACTTCCAATGTTGAAAAATCCCTTATCCAAGCTAGCGATAAACATATCTTTCAAACTATCGAAACTAATGGATTTTGCATTTCAAAAGATATAACGGATGGTGTTTATAATATTGAGCATGGTCAGGGAGAAAAGCATCTCGCCATACCACAAACTCAATTTTACGGGATACATGAAATCGCAAAACTTCTTGATTGGCAACAACATCTCTCACCCTTCATAGGCCGAAAAGATGAGCTTGAAAGCTTGCGACAATGGCTCGAGAGTGAACTTTCCCCAAAAAGCATCATGCTTCTATATGGAGAAGGCGGAGTGGGAAAAACTCGATTAGCTTTCCATTTTGTAAAGCAAGTTCAAGCACAAGGATGGGGGGCGGGCCGAACTACAACCGAGAATTTTGTTGGCAATTGGCATTCTGGCCAAAAAGGTTTGTTGCTGGTCATTGATTATATTGAAGAGCGGACAGACGCGGTTGTGGGCCTACTGCGTGCTGTAAGAAATTTTGATGAAAGTAGCAATAGCGGAAAAAAACTCCGAATTTTGCTTCTCAGTCGTAATCCTCATTTCATAAAAACAATCGCCGCTAAAGCTTCAATTAAGCACATTGAGAAGATATTGCTTAAAAAACTTCATGAAGAAGAATCTTGGAATATTTTTGAAGGAAGTTGGAAAAGATTAGAAGAATTAAAAATAAAACATCAATCACCAAGTATTAATCGTCAACCATCACTTCCTGAGAGGTTTGATTTTTTAGAATGGCAAGAAAGAGACCCAATGCACAAAGTACCCATATTTGTCGTTGCTCTTGCCATTTACTTGTTTAATGAAAATTGCAATACGAATAAACCCATTTTTAAATTGCGAAGCGGAGAGATTATTCGTTATCTAAGTGAAAGAGAAGAAAGGCTAATTCGCAATGAAGTGGAGAAGTATAATAAGGATAATTTCGCCTCAGACATCATGGAAGTAGAAGGGGTTCTATTACTCAAAGCTGTTGCTACGGTTACAAATGGACTAGATAGCCATCAAATTAATGCTCTCACCAAGCGCCTTGATATTAACAGGATTAACTATTTCCCACCTAAAGTGAGTGGATTGTCAAGATTAAGCCTATGGGTCGACAACAAAATTCAGGCACTGCAACCGGATATTCTGGCGTCTGATTTTCTTGCATATAGTCTTGAAAAATGGGCCAAGCCTCATGAGGGGCATTGGATACTTGCTGCTGCTGGCGAGCCTGACACAGAGAGTGCTAAATGAAATCTAAAGCTAGAGATGCTCAATTAGAAGCAAGTTTTTCCAGACTTGGGCGTATTGTTTCCGATTTAAAAACAAAATTAAAATCAGACTGGCCCATCGAGGAAATTCTGCTTTCTGAAATGGAGAATAAACCCCAGTACATCAACTGGATCGCAGAGAAATTACCTAAGAAAAATCTGAGTCCAAGTCTTAGAAATTTAGTCAGCAAGGCTTTAACTGAAGCTATAAGACTTACAACAGATGAAGAAATGAAAGAGCGATATTTTTTGGAAAGAATGAAAATATCAGTGCCGGATGACAATAATCCAGAGCAATTTGATATATATAAATCTCTTGTAGATTTGAAAGATATAAAAAAATTTCTGAAGAATAAAAAATTTCGAGGGAATGAAGAAGATTTATTAGATTTTCTAAATACTTTATCTGTTATTCACAATTCCAGAGGTAACGGGACTGAAGCATTTAAAATTATTAAGTACGCAGTCTCTATTAACGAAAAACACGCGCAAGAAAATTTCGAGGCTTATGGTGCAAATTTAGCACACAGTTTGATAATACTATCTTTTTTATGCCAGCAAAATGGCGAGGTAGGCAAATCATCAGAATCCCTTAGTCGTGCGGTAGAAATTCATCAAAAAACACCGATGAGTAATTTCTACGTTGTTTTGGCATTAATGCTTGCAAGCTGGTATGAAAACAAAAATATATTCAACATATTGAATGAAAATTCAGAAGGTATGCAACTCAATTTTGATTCTATCTACAGTATTATGGAGTTTGCTTGTCGGTCCG
The DNA here is from genome assembly GCF_009833095.1 of Nitrosomonas sp. JL21. Classification (GTDB taxonomy): domain Bacteria; phylum Pseudomonadota; class Gammaproteobacteria; order Burkholderiales; family Nitrosomonadaceae; genus Nitrosomonas. The sequence goes on along the minus strand of NZ_QRCB01000026.1, from coordinate 15,818 downwards.
GATTCGAAGAGTTGGTTGATTTTATTTTGCGCCATGGAGGTAATGTCAACATGATGAATCCCGAAGGATTTACTCCGCTGATGTGGGCAAGCATGGAAGGAAATTTAACCATTGCTAAGATGCTTCTTGATGCTGGTGCCAATATCAACGCATTGAATAATGATGGTCGAACTGCATTGATGTTAGCTAGCAAAAAAGGAAATGAGTCCGTTGTTGATTTACTCATCAAATTCGGAGCAGATTATATTTTTTCTGATTTAGAAAATGCCACAGCATTAGAACTTGCTTGTTTTCACGGCCATGAAGATGTAGCAAAATTATTGATTCTTGCCGGATCAGAAATTACAGAATTTGATGCAGGCAGGCTAGATGGTTTAATGTATAGAAAGGTACAAGGAGAAGAGGTTTCTGTACAAAACTTTCTAAGTAATTACTTTGAAAATCAGCCCTATTTTCCTGACTTTTTTTATCCATTATTTTCTGGTGATTGGAAAGTCTCAAGTGTTAAAGAAGCAGAAAAAATCTGCCATGTCATTATACACTCAAAATATAACCACTTCCTTTTAAAAAATGACCTATATAGCATACGCTCTATCTCCCCTTCGTTTTGCCCAGATGGGAAAATATTTGAATTTTTGTTTTGTTCAAAACCCCAGTTTAGCAATTGTGAAATCAATATAGATGAGCAAGAGGAGGAAGCCACAAATTTCCAAAAGTTTAGTTCTGTTATTGTTCTTCTTATAAATGAAGACATATATCTTCCGAGCAACATGCAAACAGTTACTTCATTGGTTAAAAATAATCTAATTGTTATCAACCAAGATACAGCACTTGATTATCTACAGTTCGTCGTAACTTTTTCTGATTTTTTTGCTGGGGTTTTTAGAATATTTCCCGGCTTGGAATATTTACCATCTGCAATGATTAAAAGAGATGATGGTTCCAAGGAACTACAGTTAAAGCCAAAAGTTTCGCTATCTGCTGATAAGCAGTCAATACTTATAAAAAACTGCGTTCTACTATTTCGTGGTGAAATGGGCTGGGCAGATTTTTCGGTTTCTTTCAATGGATACCCAGGAGCAGCATCTCCAAATGATGAAAAACAGACTATAAACATTACCTTTGATACTCACATTCTTGAAAGATCAGAGAAGTTTAAGCGCGGTATTCGTTATTTTAGGTTAATTGATTCACCACACCTTAAATGAGGCATTGTTAATTTTTTGAATTTTTATATTTGTAATTTTCATCTTTCTAAGTCGGTTTTATTAAGCATTTTTTAATCAATTTTCTATAGTATATTTACGGAAAGTACATTAAAAACACTGGGAGGTAGGGACATTGGGGCGTGGTGTGCCTGAAATTTCATTGATAGTGGTTCAGAATAACAAGGTTATTCTGAACCATGGATATGCTATAGCATATCGCGAATTTTCGGTAACGCTATTCTCTCGCGGAGCCGCCAATGGTTAAGCCGACCGACGCAGAATTGCTGGTTTCCGGTGGATTAACGAATATCTTCTTTCATTGTGATACCTGCCTGTCTGACGACGATTTCAACCGTCTGCGCCATCTGGAATTTCTCGACAAAGAAAATCAACTATTGCAAGGTCAGCTTAGCGGTTCCATTGCTGGCGTTATCGAGCGGGGCTCTATAGCGAGCAGTAATAAATCCAAGCAAGAAGAAACCCGCAGAACCAAGGAACGTGAAATGGCGCAGTTTATCAAGCTGGTAGAACAAATCCGCGCTTCCATCGAACGGATGGAGGCCGATATTAGAATCCTGAAAGCTTCATTCGAAAAACGCGACGGCGATGCATGGCGTGAAAAATTAGCACTCAGGATTTTGGAAGCTGACGCTATCCCGCAGCAAGAGGCTGATGAAAAAATAGAAACCTATCGCAAACGTTTAGAACGCCACCTCATCAACGAAATGCTCAATCCCGATGGCACGATCAAGGATAAGTACAAGAATGATCTGAAACACGGCGACTACGCAGAATGGGCGCAAAAGCAATTCCATCTGAATAGCGCCAAAGCGGCTGTTGCCGAATTAGATGATGACAACACCAGCTTGCAACGCAAAGAACAAATCCTCGATGAAATGAAACAACGCGGCTTCGTCCAAGAAATGGTTTTTGCTGATCGGGTATCTGAAAATATGAGCACCCAAAAATCAGTACGCGATGCTCGCGATAATCAACGTGATACAGCACTTTCACAGAGAGAGTCTTTCAGTGGGGTCATAAAATTCACTTCATGAGTTATTGAAAAACCGGATTCTTATTTGCCGCCAGTTTGGCTATACCCGCAACTTGTTCACGTACATTGTCGATTAGAAATAATCCCTTAGTTCCTCCACGAACATGAAATGCAATCCCAGTAGCAGGTGCATCGTTTTGTTCAAAGAAAAACTTGATATTCGTCATACCATGCTTTTTAAAATCTCGTGTAAGCACTGTCTTGATTTGATCGTCCGTAACACGCGTTTGCGTTCCCATGGCAACTGAAATTCCCACACCGTTCGGATTCTTCTCCGACCATTCACTTCCGGCAACATCGACACATGGCTGTTTCCAGCACGAAATGTAATCTTCTTTGGCTGAAAGCAATGTCTCTTGCGCGAATGTAGCATTGCTGCAAAACACAATGAGCAATACACAGAAAATCACTATGCATTTGTTGATAAGTGATTGATTTATTGTGTCATTATACTGTGCCAAAAGGGAACCATTTTGGCACAATTTGCATATCGCTTTATCGAAGGAAAAGCAGTCGATTTTGCGCGTTATTCAGCGCAATTTTTCCATTTTGAATTGACGGGAGAAGATTATGAAGGTAAGCCAAAAAGGTTCCATTTTGTCTATCGTTAAGGAAGTGAAATGTACAAAGAGCGCAATCACCCGCCCGGGAATTCTGGCCGCATTATCGGTTATGCCCGCGTATCAACCGAGGATCAACATCTTGATCTTCAGATCAACGCTTTGAAACTGGCCGGGTGCAATGCCATATTTGAAGATCGAGGCATATCAGCAACTGCTAAACGGCGACCCGGCTTTGAAAAGGCTTTATCCCATTTACAGACGGGTGACGTTTTTGTGGTGTGGAAAATGGATCGTGCTTTTCGCTCGCTTAAAAACGCCCTGAACATTCTGGAAGAATTTGAAAACCGTGCGATTGAATTCCGCTGCTTGACCGAAGACATCGACACGACCACGCCGATGGGTAAATGCATGTACCAGATACGCCATGCGTTTTCGGAACTGGAGCGCAATCTTATCCGGGAGCGTACTAAGGCGGGAATGGAAGCGGCCCGGCAACGCGGGGCACGTTTGGGCAGGCCAAAGAAACTGTCACGCTGCCAGATCATTCAGATGCAGGGGTTGTTACAACGTGAGCCTGAAATCACTCCTATTATGATTGCAGATCAATTCGGTGTTTCTTTACGCACGATCTACCGTGAGCTTTCACAATATGCCAAGGTTGAGGAAAGGCTACCGATCAATGCCGGATAGCAGCGGAGCCACAATCGATCATTACCGTACATACATGAGAATGTACGGTGAAATGCTGCAAGATTTATCTCATTCCAGAAACTACATCATTTATTTGATCGATAATAAAGGATTGAGCGAATTTGAAACTGGGCTACGTACCCTGATCGAGAAATCTTTGAAATGATATTGGGCGAAATTTATGTCGTTAAAAAACTTCAGGCTTTTTGATGCACATCTGCATATTATTGATGGCCGTTTCCCATTAATACCTAATAATGGTTATCTTCCACCTAATTTTACATGTGGAGATTATCTTAACCGTATGGAAGCCTATGATCTCGCGGGTGGCGCGGTAGTATCGGGTTCTTTTCAGGCATTCGATCAAACCTATCTGATTGATGCGCTAAAACGGCTTGGCTCTTTGTTCGTAGGTGTTACCCAAATTTCTGCCTCGGTTTCAGATGAAGAAATTCTCGAATTAAATCGCGCTGGCGTTCGAGCAGTCCGGTTTAATATGAAACGTGGAGGGTCAGAGGAGACCAAATATCTCGATAGCCTTGCAAGACGGGTTCATGAACTTGCCGGATGGCATGTGGAGTTATACGTCGATTCTCAAGAATTAAACGAGCTTTATCCTGTATTTATAGCTTTGCCCGCTATTTGTATCGATCATCTAGGGCTTTCAAAGGCAGGTTTTTCCACTTTGCTTAAACTCGTTGAGAAAGGTGCTCATGTGAAGGCAACAGGTTTTGGCAGAGTTGATTTCAAAATAGAAAGCGCACTCAAAGACTTGTTTTCCGCCAATCCAGATGCCTTGATGTTTGGCACCGATCTTCCATCCACTCGTGCTCCGAGACCCTATGAAGACAATGACTTTTTATTGGTTATCGAAACGATAGGTGCAGAAAACGCGGATAAAGTTCTTTTTACCAACGCTGTGAATTTCTATCGTCCTGAGAAAATCAGTTAACGAGATTTTTTCAAGAAGGCGGCCAATCGTTTTTGTATTACACATCATGCTTGTACTACCTCACTTCCCGCTACGCGCAAGCTGTGCGTTGTACTACAAATGTTCCATTTTTCCGTCCAACGCAGCTTGGCAAGGGAGACGCTGCGCTCTCCCGTTGCATCCCTCTGGCTCGTGGCGCTTCCATTTATCACTTTCGCGCCATGCACCGTCTAGCCGTTGCATCACCAGTCGGGAGGAGCCTTCAAGCTCCCCCGACACCCCCATGACCAAGGGAGAATTCTATCTCCCTTTGGATACCCATCGACCATCCTGCGCGGATTGGATACGCGTCAACGTTGCCGTTGGATCGCGACCGGCTCTTGTCTCAGTGTTGCAATCCTCTCTATAGCCGATTGCACCGGAGTGGTGTAAAGTGGTGCAAAATCGATTCTAGAGATTTCTATGCCACCAACCAGCCACAAATTGATTCGACGAACTAAGGCCAACATTGCATGCCGGACGTCGGTAACATTTCCTCCTGAACTTTACGAAGCGCTAGAGGCCATCGCCCGAAGCAAGAAAGTCTCCATTGCTTGGGTCGTTCGCGATGCCGCTGAAAAGTACGTCGCCAACGAGACATCCCGGAAGTAAATAGGATCAGAGCATGGATGATGGTAAAGAAAAATGACGAAGATCGTCGAAACGGTAACGCGCAATATCATCTTCATCAGCAAGGCGACGCCGGGTGATGACGAGTTCGTTCTATGGCTTGCTCCACGTCTTGAGGCTGCGGGCTATATCGTATTTGCCGATGTACTCAGCCTGGAACCAGGAGACCGCTGGCGAAAGCAGGTCACCGGCACGCTTCAGAACAAGGCCATAAAGATGCTTCTTTGCTGCCGTGACTCATCTCTTGATAAGGACGGTGTCCAAGAGGAAATCGGTATTGCCTTAGATCTTGTCAAGGAGCTTGACGATCCTCGCTTTATCATTCCCCTACGTTTGGAAAATTTTAAAAAGATATTCGGAATTGGCGAGCTTCAATGGATCAATTTTGTTGGTAGCTGGGCTAACGGCTTGCACGAACTTCTCGAAACGCTAGAAACACAAGGAGTCCCGTGCTCGACAATTCCCGTAATCAACCGAGATTGGGAGAGCTACAGGAATCGCCTAGCCATTAAGGTTGAGGATGCGCCGGAAGTGCTCACTTCGAATTGGCTCCGGATCGCCAGTATCCCTGACATTATTCGCTATTTCCAACCAACTGGTTCTATCAATCACGCGCTGATGGAAAACGCCTGTAGACAGGGGCCGTTTCCTTCCGCAATACATCTACGGGGATTCTTTTCATTCATGTCGCTAGACGAGGTTCAGCGAGCTTTTGCGAACGTCGGAAGGTTTGAGGTTCACTCCGAACACAAGCTCCTTGAGTTCATCGCTGTCGGTAGTACAGCTCCAACGATGCATCCTCGGGAAGCCCAGAACATGATCACATCTATGTTTCGGCAGAGCTGGGAAAGCTTTTGCCGAAGTCGAGGACTATATGAGTATGCGTTCTCCCAGCAACTCGGGTTTCATGTTTCCGAAAATCAAATGCCATTAAAAAAGCGGATTTCTTGGGGGAAGCAGGATCAGCGCCGCAACTCCATGCTTCGCAACTCTGCTGGTGGTAAAGTTTGGCAGTATGGTGTCTCGGCCAATTCTTCGTTTTGGCCGTTTCCACATTTCAAGATTAAATCAAGGGTTTTGTTCGCCGAACTGGTGGGCAAAACCACCGGCAAGGTTTTCGATGATCCCGATCAGCAGCACCGGCTGCGGCGCAGTATCTGCAAGGGCTGGCGTAACAAGGCATGGCACGGACGACTAATGGCCTTTCTTGAATTGCTTTCGGAAGAATCTCAATACATTGAGCTTTTGCTATCCGGCTCTGCGTCAATCAAGATCGACGCAACTCCTCTGCTGGTAACTTCACCTGTTACCACGATCTTGGCGGACGTCATGGCGGATGACGCGGAGGAACAGGATTTGACGACACTTGGGAACTTCCACTTGGAGGAAAATGAGTAATGGATCTTCCTGAAAAATCGATGGAGGTTGTTTACATACCGGAACCGAATCTGTCTTTCGGGCATGGGCAAAGTACGGATCATCCCAAGGATGGATTATTTCTTTATGGGCCGCATTCTGGTCCTGCGCAATCGCGCGAAGTTAAGATCGGTGTAATCGGCACGACGATTGGCTTAGGCTATTTCAGGAGCTGGGCAATAAAACTTGGTGGTTTTATCTCTATTCCATCAAAGGGGAAGTTGGACAAGGAGCACCGGCTCCATCTCTCAAACTTCCCCGGACTTGAGGAAGCATTTGGTTTACGGATAAACCCCGGAGAATTTGTCCAGCGGAAAATTGACCTAGCGGCGCTCGATAACGCCACTAAAACTCTGAACCAGCATGAGGCAGTGAAGAAAGCTGTGGATCTTTACCTCAAAGAGATCGAGCACCACGACAAGAACGAAGAACGTACTGTCGATATTTGGATATTTGTTCTGCCGGAATTGGTGTTCGAGCGCTGCAAGCCGCTTTCCCGGCGCTCCGGTCTGGAATTGAAAAAGGGCGAATTCCTGAAGACTCAGAAGAAAAAATTGAACCTGCCGCTCTTTGCGGACATCATCAATCAAGATGATGAAGCCATTTTTGATGACGTGCCCGATTTTCATCGGCAGGTAAAGGCCCGCCTCCTTAAGCTCGGCCATACATCTCAACTTCTTCGCGAAACGACACTAGCGCCGGATCAGTTCGTGAACAAGGCGGGATATCCTCTACGAACTTTGCAGGAGCCAGCTAGCGTCGCATGGAATCTCGCGACCGGGCTTTACTACAAGACGCAACCGGAGCCACCGTGGAAGCTGGCAAACGTTCGGCCCGGAGTTTGCTACATCGGTCTTGTATTCAAGATGATTCCGAATGATGGAAGAGAACATGCGTGTTGCGCTGCTCAGATGTTTTTGAACGAGGGTGACGCAGTTGTGTTTCGCGGCGCAAATGGTCCGTGGAAGACGGGAGATTATGATTTCCATCTTAAGGCACCAGAGGCCAAGAGGCTGATTTCCCGTGTTCTTGAGACTTTTAAAGACAAGCACGGCACTCCGCCGAAAGAATTCTTCATTCACGGTAAAACTACGTTCAATGAGGAAGAATGGAATGCCTTTGCCGAAGCAGCACCACCAGAAACAAATGTGGTCGCCGTGCGGATCAAGACAACAACCGGAGACACAAAACTATTTCGGAATGGGGACTATCCCGTCCTGCGCGGTACGGCCATCATTCTTGATGATAAGAATGCCTATTTGTGGACTACAGGTTTCGTCCCGCGTCTGGATACCTATATTGGTCCTGAGACGCCCAACCCGCTTTTCGTTACGATCCTACGCAGCTCCGGCGAGTCTCCAAATATTCGGACAGTCCTCACAGATATCATGGGCTTAACAAAAATCAACTACAACGCTTGCAACTACAGCGACGGACTTCCTGTAACCGTGCGCTTTGCTGGAAAGGTTGGTGATGTTTTGACAATGGGTTCTGCAAAGGACGCTGAGAAACAGCCCCTGAAATTTTATGTCTGAATGCAGTGGAGGAGCGATGAATAAATTTCATCAAATGCACATTTCTCTGAGATTAGGGGAAGAATTTATTTATACCTTCACACATAGTATGCGCGCTTAAGGCTTCGGACGACTTTGTTTATGGTGATGCCCATGACATATATCATGAAAAAGTTCATATATATATGTTTATAAATTATTGATTTGTTCATATCTATGTATTAGTATATCTTCTACAAGGACATATTGATATGAACATAAATCAATCACTATTAGCTCGAAAGCAACTGGAAAGACGCCTTGCGCCACTACGTGAAGCTAAGATTACCGCACCGCCACGGGGATGGATAAAGGCTATCCGTGAAGCACTTGGTATGACTGCTCGACAATTGGCTGCACGCATGGGGGCTTCTCCTTCACGCATTCCGGTGATCGAGAAGGCGGAAGTCACAGGTGCCACTACAATCAAAACCATGCGCGAAGCTGCCGAAGCGATGAGCTGCACTTTTGTTTATGCCTTCGTGCCGACAAAACCGCTCGACGAGATTTTACGTGAACGTGCCAATGAGAAAACACGCCAAGATATTGCCCGGCTCGACCATACCATGCGGCTGGAAAACCAAGCCTTGCTCAAAGCTGATCTTGACGATGAACAACGGCGCATGGTCGAACTCATCCTGTCGGGATCGCTGAAAGGCTTATGGGAGGATAAGTAGATTGTCATGCCAGACCCATTATTTGTCGATGACGATGAAGCCAACACACCTCTTACTGCTGAAGAGCGCAAGCAGCTTATTCCTGCCTATATCACATTACGGCACGAATTAAACGAGGCCGAGCAGATTAACATCGGCCAAGCATTGCGTTGGACTTCCAAACGCAAGCGGGATGTGCTTGACCAGAATTTCTTGCGTCAATTACACAAGCGAATGTTCGGCGATGTATGGCGTTGGGCGGGACAATACCGCACGACCGCCCGTAACATTGGCGTTGACGCTTACCGGATTACAATGGATGTGCGTCAAACTATTGATGATGCCCGTTATTGGGTAGAAAACAAAACTTATTCGCCTGATGAAATCGCTGTGCGTTTTAGCCATCGCCTTGTTGCGATCCATCCGTTTCCAAATGGAAACGGTCGTTTTTCAAGACTGGTGGGCGATCTTCTCGCGCAGCAGCTTGGACAAGAAGCATTCACATGGGGTCGAACCAATCTGATTGATGCAGGAGAAACCCGTGCGCGTTATATTGAAGCCTTACGTGCCGCCGACAATCACGACATAAAGCTGTTGATGCTATTTGCACGTTCATAGACAACGGGCGGAATACACTGGGTAGGAAAAAATCTCTACAAGCACAGAAAAAAACCTTGTATGTGTTGTCTGATATAAAATGGATGTAGTCCATGATGAACCAAACTACGCAAAGAGCCGTAATCTATTGCCGTTCCGCCTGCATTGCATCCGCGCAGAAAGAAGGCGACAGCATCGATCCCCAACTAACCCGTTGCCGGGAATTCGCCAAGCATGAAGGCTATGAAATATGTGCAGTCTTCAAGGACGAAGGCGTTGGAGGTAATGTTACTCAACGTCCCGGCATACAATCCATGCTCAAATACTTAAAGTCACACCGTAGAAATAATATGACGGTAATTATCGACGATCCGGCCCGTCTTGCCCGCGGGATGGAAGCGCTTATCAGCTTGCGCACTAAAATTGCCAACATGGGAGCAAAACTGGCTTCGCCCGGCATCTCATTCGATGAAAAGCAGAGTGCTATACTGGCCGAACACCTGTTGACAGTATCCCGGGGTTCATAGCTTTGATCTTCATAAAATAATCTCTGTTGGCAGTCGAAGGCTGCACTTCATTCATTCTTTGTTTGAGGCGCTTTTGGCGAACCCATTTCCTCTCATTGTTTCCTGAGATTTAGCCGCAACCTTGGCCGGATGCGTCATCCGGTCAACAGGCTGCCCGCTCCATTCGCTTGCGCTCCCGTGTTACCTGTTTCGCTGCGCTGACCGTCTGCCTTTATCCTCCGGCCTTTTCGTTTCGCGTCCTCAGGAAACAACGAAAGGAAATCGGACATGAACAGCTTTCAAATAAACCGCATCATTCACGGTGAAGCTGCTGCGAAACTGGCACAAATGCCAGACCAGTGCATCGACCTCATCATCACAGACCCACCCTATCTCGTCGGATATCGCGACCGCCATGGCCGTACCATCGCAAACGACGAAAACCCGGATGCCGTTTTGCCAACCTTCCCACAAATGGCTCGCGTCTTGCGCGATAACCGTTACATGATCCTGTTCTGCGGCTGGAGCGCAATCGATCAGTTCAGCACCTCATGGACGCAGGCAGGTTTGCGTACCGTTGGCCAGATATTCTGGCACAAAAACTATACGTCCAGCAGTTGGCATACCGAATGCCGTCATGAATCCGCATGGCTTCTGGCCAAGGGTTTTCCAGCTAAACCGTCCATGCCTGTCAGTGATGTGCAGGAATGGATCTATAGTGGCAACCGTAATCATCCTACCGAGAAGGCAGTGGATATCCTGACTCCGTTAGTTCGTGCCTATTCAAAACCCGGCGACGTGATTCTCGATCCATTCTCCGGGTCAGGCAGCACCAGTGTTTCCGCCGCTCTCAATAACCGCCGTTACATCGGTATAGAGCTGGATAAAGGTTATTGCCAGCATGCCCGCAGCCGGATTGCCGGTGTCATGCGCTATCGGCAGCTAATGGCGACATGACAGTGTCGCTACATTTCCAATTACTGACGTTAATGCAGAAAATATTGAGCGAATTCAACATTATGATAACGCCATGAACGAGTTGGTATATTTTGAGCCAAGCGTAGAAAATAAACAAAAAACCTCTAATAAAATCCAGCATAATTTGCCAAAATGTTAGGAAAGTCTTAAAAATAATGGCTTAGGATATTAACAGGATGAAAACGATGAGCATAAAAAGCACATGGGATGAAAGGGTGATCGATTGAAAAAATCCCATCCGCTGATCGTCAATCCTATTTGCAAAGCGCCAAGAGGAAAGGCCCATGAACAATCCAAAATATAAATATTTCACCAACGGTGTCTGGCCGATCCGGGCAATATTGTCTGGAAATGGCGACCCTTATAGTTTTAAAGGTACAGAAACTCCGAATATTGACACCGGAAGCATGCAATTAGATATGCGTTGGCTCTCCAAAATTGATACCGACAAGAATGGCGGTATCGAAGAAATAACAAAAGAAGAGTTCGACCGGATGGTCGTTGATTTTTTGAGTCAAAAAAAACTAATCTCCATTCGCCGCCGGGGATAAGCGGTATGGAATAAAAGATGTTTCGGTGAAATTGAATAATAAATTGCTGAAACAATAAAAACAGGGTGTGGAATGGAAGGTGGTATAAAACGGCATCAACCGGATTTATCCTTCGATGAGCTGTATAAACAGGCGCAAGTCTCTGCCCCTATGCTCGAAAATATAGGGCAATCCATTCTTGATCGTTTAAAAACCCAAAATCCAGAAATATTTGAAACCGTCATTTTTGAAATGGGTCCAATCAAGACCCGTGACCGTGCGCTTGATAAAATTAGTGGTGATTATGGTGGCGATTTACGGCAGATCAAGGATCTGGTGCGCGGACGGTTCGTTGTCGATACGCCGGAACAGATAACGGCGATCAAACAGGCGATACTGGAAAAGCTGGATGTTGATTCCATGACGGATAAATATGCCGAACCGTCGTCAACTACCGGATACAGGGACTTGAACACAAAGATTGCTCTTGAGAATGACCATATTGCTGAAATTCAAATTCAACAACGTGACATGCTGCGCGTTAATAAACCGACGCACAATCTCATGGAAGAGATTCAGAAAATAGAACGACATGCTGAAATAGAGAATAGAACGTTAACAGAAGAGGAAATTTTCAAGAGAGATGCATTAAGAAACCAAGCCAAAGAACTCCACAACGCTGCTGCGCATGACGGCAACCTGAATTCGCTTGTAAAACCGGAACTGAGAGAGCAGTTCACCCATAAGGGTGAGCTCGACGCCAAGGGAAGCGCCTTGGGTAAGCTAGCCGAAACCTTCGGCAAACTCGGCAAGAACGGCGGTGTTATTGCTGGTGTGGCACTGGGTACGCTCTCGGGCGTGTTCACGTTGGCGGCGGGCGGATCGAAGGCCAAAGCCGCACAAGTGGTTTATGAGGCCGCCGTGCCGTATGGCGAGACGCAGATCGATCTTGCACACGGCGATTTATTAGCGGTTGAAAAATCGGCTATCGTTGAAACGGCCTCCAATATCGGTTCTCTGGGCGGAGCCGCAGCCGGAGCGGCCATCGGCACGATGATCTTGCCCGGCATCGGAACAGCTATCGGTGCCGGTATCGGTGCGCTAAGCGGCGGAGTCAGCACCGGCTATATCACGGAAAAAATCCATGACAATTATGCGCAGACCGAAAACGAAACAGTTCGTCTTGCGCATGAAGCCTCTGAGAGTTTGAAAAACGCCGTGCAGAGAACGAAACAGCTTCTGGCAGGATGGTTTGATGAAAAACCGGTGCTTGACGCAGGGGCGGCTTTTAACGCCCTGCCGGGTAACGTTAAGCCCGATATGCCGCCGGAAGTCGCAGCCCTTGTCGAGGTCAAGGCGTCCCGGGAATTGTTTGAAAAAAGCTTTGCGGAGATCGAACAACATGGCGGCCTGTCCGAAGTGCAGGCTTATATCGAAGCACACCCTCTGGAGGCCAGACAGCCTGTACTTGCTGTCGGAAATCATCCTGTGCACTATGTGCACTCACCCGTTCCGGGATTGAGATAACGAAAAGAAACTATACCGTATAGCTTCCGTTTCATCCTCGGGTTTGAAAGCTATAATTTGCATTTATTAATTAATTATTGACTTAATTAACTTACTTCTTAATAATAAGCCATGGATAAATTTGCAGCCCTTACGGAGCCGAATCGTCGCCGCATGATCGAGCTAATTGCAGTCAACGGCGAAATATCATCGACTGATATCAGTGATAAGTTTGATATCAGTGCACCAGCAGTTTCTCAGCACTTGAAAGTTTTGCGGGAGGCCGGGCTGGTCTTTGTGAAAAAAAGGGCTCAACAGCGAATATATTCCATTAACCCTACGGGGATTAATGAAATGTGGGAATGGCTTAATCAATTGCGCACGCACTGGAATGCGCGTTTTGATGCGCTCGATGCCTTGCTCTTGAAGGAACATAATAAACCGAAAGGAAAAAAATGATGACACCGATTGATGCTCAACTGGATCTTGTAATTGAACGGGAATTAACTGTGCCGGTAAGTCTGGTTTGGCGTGGCCTGACCGAGCCCGATCTTCTCAAACAATGGTTCTGCCCCAAGCCTTGGGGGGTATCGGATTGCCGTATCGATCTTCGTCCCGGCGGAGAGTTTTATACGGTAATGCATGACCCCGAAGGGAATCAATATCCGTCAACGGCTTGTTTTCTGGAGATTGAAAAAGAGAAACATCTGGTTTGGACGAGTGTTTTAGTCACGAATTACCGTCCCGCCACGCCTGCAAAGGACACTGATAAGGAATGCTCTCATCTTGCGATGACTGCTATCATCGATTTGGAGCCAACTTCTTCAGGCACCCGATATAAAGCGCATGTCATGCATAATACCCATGAGCAAAGAAAAGCGCATGAGGCCATGGGATTTCATGAAGGCTGGGGAACAACCATTACGCAACTGGAAGAATTGCTGGAACAGAAACAAATATAGTACTTCCATACAATCCAAATAAAGGAAAATTATGAAATCATTAACTCCCTATTTAATGTTCAAGGACAATGCACGTGAAGCGATGGAATTCTACAAATCCTGTTTCGGTGGGACATTGGAGGTAATGACCTTTGCCGATTCACCAGAAGAGATGCAACCGCCGGGACTGAAGGATAAAAATCAAGTTATGCATGCGTGCCTGACATCAGGCGATCTGATTCTTATGGCCTCGGACGATCCTACAGGCGGACCGGATATGGGCAATCACATTCATCTCAGTGTGAATTGCGAAAGTGTCGGGCAAATCGATAAACTGTTTGTTGCACTTAGCAAAGATGGCAATGTGATCATGCCACTGACTGAAACGTTTTGGGCAAAAAGATTCGGTATGCTGGTGGACCAATACGGTTTCCACTGGATGCTAAATTATCCGCTGGAAAGCAAATAATGACTTGATGAGGCAATAAAGAATGGCAAGATAAGCTATTCATTTTCTCTCATCTTCCACAAATGATTTCAATCTGGACAATGCCTGATCCCACTGCTCCGATACAAACCCCAAGTACTCCTCAATATCTTTGAATGGTCGCAAGTCTAAATGATATAACTGCTCACGGCCATTCCGGGTCGAATGTACCAAGCCAACCCCTTCCAATACCCGTAAGTGTTTTGTAACAGCTTGCCGGGTTATTTTGGAGCCTTCTGCTAATTGTGAGATTGAATGTGAGCGACCACTGATAAGCTTAGAAACTAGAGATAACCTAGTTTCGTCACCTAGCGCCGCGAAGACTGACGCATAATTTTGTAATCTCTCGATGCCGTTTTCAGCGTTTCTAGGAAACATACTGTTCAATGCGTTTCATTTGTTCAGTCCATCCGCCATCATTCATACGAAAAGCGGCTTCTTTACGATCACTAGGAATCTTATCGAAACCGGATTCAGTGACTGTAAGAAGTGTACCACCAGGAATTTGTTTCAACTTAAACTCTACAAGCGTTGGGATTTCTTTAGAATAGTCATAGCTTATATCAATTGCATACGGATGCCATGTGTAGGAAAAATAATGCTCGGGTTCAATTTTTTGTACCACTATCTTAAATTTAATCGGTTCGTTTTCAAGAGTGAGCAAGTCTTCTTCTGACATTTCTTCGTTATTTGCCGCACGCGCAGCTTTGAGGCAAGCAGGATCAGCGATAACCCCCTCCGATTCCTTTCCTTCAATAAAGGGATTTTGCAGATTAACCCCAAACCATTCTCCGAATTCTTTATAGTCAGTCAAAGCATGCCAGACTTTAGAAATCGGCGCTTTCAATTCAATCTGTTTTTCAATGTAATTACTCATAAACATTTCCTTGTAACTGTAATATGCAACTATTAAGTTGCATATTACAGTTTATGATGTAAAATGCAATCCATAAGTTGCGATATTGCTTTTAAACAGACAGGAGATGAACATGAAAAATCCAGTTGTTTCGCACGACGAATGGTTGAAAGCACGCATTGAATTGCTTGCCGCCGAGAAAGAATTCACGCGTCAGCGTGATGCTCTGACGCAACGCCGAATGGCATTGCCTTGGGAACGTGTGGAAAAATCTTATCAATTCGAGGGGTTGCATGGGACCCTTTCACTTGCCGATCTTTTTGACGGGCGCTCCCAGTTGATTATCTATCACTTCATGTTAGCTCCCGATTGGGAGGAAGGATGCAAATCCTGTTCCTTCTGGGCCGATAATTTCAATGGAATCCCGATCCATCTCAATCATCGCGATGTAACATTTACCGCTATTTCACGCGCACCATTAGCGAAGATTATCGCTTACAAGGAACGTATGGATTGGAGTTTTCCATGGGTCTCATCATATGGGAGCGATTTTAATTTCGATTATCGCGTATCGTTTACACCCGAAGAGATTACCGCAGGTAAGGCATATTATAACTACGCGATTCAACCTAATACATCATCGGAAAAAGAAGGGGTCAGCGTGTTCTATAAAAACG
>NZ_QRCB01000025.1 GCF_009833095.1 Nitrosomonas sp. JL21 | reverse complement strand
ATTTTGTATAACCCTATAACCCTATAACCCTATAACCCTATAACCCTATAACCCTATAACCCTATAACCCTATAACCCTATTAGATTATATACATATAGAAGTATAAAGATATACATATATAAATGTATACACTTATATATGTATATTTGTATGGAAGTATAATGATATAGAATATAGAATTTTGTTCTTCCTGAACGACCTGATCCGCCGAACAAAGTGCGCGAGCTGGCCATCCATCGAAATTACATTATGTTTTATCGTTTTCTGGAGGAAATCAGTGCTTTGGAAATTTTGCGAGTGAAACACACGGCGCAGCAAATGCCGTGACGTGATGAAGGTGAACCAGCAATTTGACTAGTAGTAGTTGAGATTTGTTTAATCGATATTTTCAAAGTTTATAATTTATGGGTTCTTTTTTTGCTGATAGCATCGATTTTCTTGAGGTTTACTTTCTCGTTGTCGTATTGAATAGAAACCGTTTTTCCGGCAAGTGGGGACTTTTCAAATAGCTCCAGTTTGTGTGTGATGTAATCCTGATTAACTTGCTGATAAACTAGCCCCTTTTCTTTATCTACAAAAAGAAGTAATCCCTCATAGACACCCTTTTCGGTGTCAGCAGGATTGGAAACGAAGAGGTTATAAATACCCGGTTTGATACCTTCTTCGATTGGCTTTATCAAACCGGTGGTTTTCCAGCCGTTTTCAGTTAAATTCTGAAGCGCCCGGTGGCCATTCATGACTATCAGTCGTTGTTTCATTTGTCTAGATTGAGATAGACTTCGTGGATGATCTTTTCCAGGTCAAATTCTTTCTTATTGACGCCAAAAAAGAAAGCGGTCAGATTAAAAGCTCCGCGACCAGCCCCGTCAAATTCCCCCCCTTTTAACGAGTTCAAAATTGCATGAAATAAGTCTTTGCATTTCTGACCAGCAGTATAGTACTTTTGAAGTGCATCAATGATCGTTGTCTTTTGTGCATTGGATAGCTTTAACATAATATCCTGGGGTTGATGTGAGCGTTTTTTTAGCCGTACATAAATATAAGTGAGCAATTCATCGGCATCCAGTTTGCGCTTTTTTGATTTATTCTTATCACTGTTTTCGGTAAAGTCAGATGGGGCGTGAGGGGCCTGGCGAGTCAACGCAGTCATAATGCCTTTTTCATCATTCCTGGATTCGAGAAATTTCCTGAATTGTTGTATCTTAGTTCTCGTAACGTCTTCTGGTTTGCTGTAGTTCAACCAGTCAGTTAACTCCAGCGGATACTTCTTAAAAGTTTTATTTAAATTGTATATGGCTGTGATATCGGTTAACGTCCCGGAATTAAACAGCTCGGCGATAGGATCGGGTAAATCCATTGCGGCAGCATGTAATGACACATAGGACGGAGATTTGCCGATCAATTTGCTAATTTGCTCATGAGTTTTACCTGACGCAATCTCGCGCCCAATGTAATCTACAATTTCGCGCGATGTTAGATTATCTCGTTGCAGGTTTTCAACGACCTGATCGGCCAAACTGTAATCGGTATCGATATAGGCAGGAATTGAGGTAAGTCCCGCACTTTTGCTGGCGCGATAGCGTCTTGCGCCATGATTGATGATATAAGTACCCGACTTATCGGGGTTGGGACGCACGGATATGGGCGTTTTGACTCCACGCGTTTTTATAGTTTCGGTTAATTCTGCGAGAGAATCCGGATCAAATATCTTTCTAGGCTGGGTTGGATCTTCAACAATCAAATCCAGTGGAATTTGACTAGCACCCAATACATCCGGTGCTTTTTTAGGGTCACCTACAGTACTCTTACTTACCATTGCATTAATGATTACCTTGTGTTGAGGTATGTCCGGTTAATTTTACAAAGCTTAACGTGCAATATATCACTGCGATAATTCCATCAACCGTAAGAAAAATAGTAATATTTATTGCAGGAATAATCTCATTTCAGTAAGAATAAAAGAATCCATTAAATATTACTTAAGTTTTTCAGAGTATTTCCAAAGATTAATCTTTGTGGATTCAATTCCCTTCCTTACAGCGGAGTTTTTTATTCATCCTCGATTGTTTAAGAACGATAGTACGTGACGATCTAACTTTAGTTTGCTTTTACTTATCATTTGATCATTGAATCGTATACATTTACTTCAATTGATTATTATAACCTTTCTACAATAATATGTATTAGGAATAAACCAAAACTCAAACACTTAGCGGTTAAACACACGAGGATCGAGCTATGTACAATTTAATTCTGACCACAAATATTCTCAGAGTTATGCGTGAGAAAAAAATAAGCAAGGCGGATTTGTCTGAAAAAGCAGGAGTATCCATCTCATTTCTCAATGATTTGACTCATGACAATGCCAATCCATCGCTTAGAATAATTGAGGCTATTGCCAAAGCTTTGGAAACCCCTTTGCCCCTGTTATTTGATAGTTCGGATATGAGTCCAGCTGAGCGCGCTTTGTTGGGAGAGGGTGATTCAGAGCATCTCGCTAAAGGCTTTGTTTGGAAAGGGGCCGTATTGACTGAATTTCAAGCGTATCAAGTGGCGCAATGGGATCGAGAAAACCGTGAAATCATCAAAAAAACTGCCAAGAAATTAAAATAAGTTAATAAAAAATATATTGCAAGTTTTAAAGTATTGTTATATTGTTTTAGAGAATATTGTGTCTATGCTATATAACAATGTCAGATCAGATATCTACCATTACAACTGTAAAGGACCGTGCCAAACTCAAGCTTGAGCGCGATGCATGCCAAATCGTTTTGGCATTGCAAGATCCTGAAACAGTTGAAATCATGGTCAATGCCGATGGGCGTATCTGGCAAGAAAAGCTCGGTCAGAAAATACAACATATTGGAAACATTCAGGCTGCCCAGGCTGAAGCGGTCATCAAAACGGTCGCAGGCTTTCACGGTAAGGAAATCAGTCGATTCAATCCCATCATTGAAGGTGAGTTTCCCGTCGATAACTCACGCTTTGCCGGCCAATTGCCCCCCGTTGTCACATCCCCGACCTTTGCCATCCGCAAAAAAGCCATCAAGATCTTTACGTTGGAGCAGTATGTTAAAACTGGCGCGTTGTCGCCTAAACATAGTGAGGTCATAAAAGATGCCGTGCGCAAGCACCGCAACATCCTCGTCATTGGCGGTACCGGGTCGGGTAAGACCACATTGATCAATGCGATCATTCACGAGATGGTTATGAATGATCCGGATGAGCGTATCTTTATTCTGGAAGATACCGGCGAGATCCAATGCGCTGCAGAAAACTTCGTGCAGTATCACACCACACTCGATGTCAACATGACGCAATTGCTCAAGACCACCTTGCGCATGCGCCCCGACCGGATCCTGGTAGGGGAGGTCAGAGGCCCTGAAGCCCTTGATCTGCTCGATGCCTGGAACACAGGCCACGAAGGCGGGGCAGCCACTCTTCACGCCAATGACGCATTATCAGGACTTACCCGTCTGGAATCGCTCATTTCTCGTAACCCCTCAGCTCCCAAAGAAATCATGCCACTAATCGCAGAGGCGGTTGATATGGTCGTGCATATTGCGCGCGTGCCTTCTGGCAGGAAGATTCAGCAGATTATTGAAGTACAAGGTTTTAAGAGAGGAAATTATCAGATCAAGAAGTTGTAAATAATCAGAGGAGTCGGTCTCATGAAGTTGAGTATTCAAAATCTTGCGTCACTGGGTTGTTTCTATTCAATTGCTGTTGTAACTATCTTTTTGTTGTCGACGGATCAAGCTCAAGCCGCAGTCGGTGCGGGTGGATCACTTCCCTATGAAACCTGGCTCGTGAATCTCAGGAATTCCGTGACCGGCCCGGTTGCCTTCACGCTATCGATTGTCGGCATTGTGGTTGCCGGTGGCATTTTGATCTTTGGGGGTGAGTTGAACGCTTTTTTCCGAACACTCATTTTTATCGTGCTCGTAATGGCATTGCTGGTCGGTGCCAACAATGTCATGTCCAACCTTTTCCAAGGTGCTGTGATTCCGGGCGACTCACCAGAGTTTGTCGAGACGTCAGAGTAAGTTACTCAAGTTGTTCTTCTAAACTAGCTTGACAGGAGGCTGATATGGCGCTTCGAACCGTACCCATCCGCCAATCGGGTAATCGTCCCAATTTGTTCATGGGTGGCGATCGTGAACTGGTGATGTTTTCCATTCTGATTGCAGCCACATCGATCTTTGTGGCGATGGAACTGAAGGCCACATTTTTTGGGATGAGCTTGTGGTTCTTTGCATTGTTCACGCTGCGATTGATGGCGAAGAACGATCCGCAGTTACGCCATGTGTATTTGCGCCAGATTCAGTATAAAAAATACTATCCCGCAAGAAGTACGCCCTTCTATACCAATACCCGCTTGCAGGAGAAACAGCATCTATGATTGCCGCGATTTCCATTCTCATTGCGATCTGTGGGGCGATCCTACTACTTATTCTGTTTATCCGCATTAGAGATGCGGATAAAGAACAGAAACTGGATCGGCACCGATCGAGAGCGATGGGCTTTGCCGATCTGTTGGTGTACGCGGCCGTGGTGGAAGAGGGCGTCATCGTCGGCAAAAATGGCTCACTGATGGCGGCGTGGATCTTTCGGGGCGAAGATACTGCGAGCAGCACCGATGCTGAGCGCGAGCACGTGTCGCATCGTATCAATCAGGCGCTATCCCGATTGGGCAATGGCTGGATGATTCATGTCGATGCGGTGCGCAAACCCGCGCAAGGTTATTCTGACAATGCAGTTTCCAATTACCCCGATCCGGTGACGGCTGCCATCGATGCCGAGCGGCGCAATGTTTTTGAAAAGATTGGCACGCTCTATGAGAGTTATTTTATCGTGACGCTCACCTATTTGCCGCCGGTGCTGGCGCAGCGCAAGTTTGTTGAGCTGATGTTTGAGGATGACAGCGAGGCTCTCGATCAAAAAGCCAGAACTCAAGGATTGTTGGAATATTTTAAGCGCGAATGCATCAATTTTGAATCACGATTATCTACTGTCTTCAAACTATCGCGCCTCCAAAGCAAAAAACATGTGAATGAGGATGGTACAACTACCACGCATGATGATTTTTTGCAGTGGTTGCAACTGTGCATCACCGGTCTTGATCATCCGATGGTGCTGCCGACCAATCCGATGTACCTGGATACGATTTTGGGTGGTCAGGAAATGTGGGGTGGCGTTGTCCCTAAGATTGGGCGCAATTTTGTGCAAGTGGTTTCGATTGAAGGGTTTCCGCTCGAATCATCCCCGGGCATGCTAAATCTCCTGTCTGAATTACCCGGCGTCTATCGCTGGTCATCGCGATTCATCTTCATGGACACGCATGAAGCTGTATCTCATCTGGATAGATACCGGCGCCGTTGGAAGCAGAAGGTGCGCGGTTTTTTTGATCAGGTCTTTAACCTGCAAAGCAGCCATATCGATGAAGACGCGCTCAATATGACTGAAGATGCCCAGTCGGCTATTGCTGAAACCAATAGCGGGATGGTAAGCCAAGGCTACTATACCAGTACAGTGATCTTGATGATGGAAGACCGGGACGCATTGGAAGAAGCCGGGCGTAAAGTTGAAAAAGCCATCAATCATTTAGGCTTTGCGGCACGGGTGGAAACCATCAACACAATGGATGCTTACTTAGGTAGCCTGCCCGGCCATGGTGTAGAAAACGTGCGCCGTCCGCTCATCAACACCTTGAATCTGGCCGATTTGCTGCCCGTCAATACCATTTGGACAGGTAAACCTACCGCGCCTTGTCCGATGTATCCACCGAATTCACCACCATTGATGCATTGTGTAACGCAAGGAGCAACCCCGTTCCGGTTGAATCTGCATGTACGCGACCTGGGGCATACGTTCATGTTTGGCCCAACCGGGGCGGGTAAGTCAACCCATCTCGCACTCATTGCTGCGCAATTGCGTCGCTACCCTGGTATGTCGATTTATTGCTTCGATAAGGGGCTATCAATGTTTCCCCTGACGCGAGCTGTCGGGGGTCAGCATTTCACCGTGGCAAGCGATGATGAAGCGCTGTCCTTTTGCCCGCTGCAATTCTTGGAAACAAAGAGCGATCGCGCCTGGGCGATGGAATGGATTTGTTTGATGGTGGAACTCAATGGCATCACCGTCACACCGTTGCAGCGCAACGAAATCAGCCAGGCGATTGCCAATATGCATCACAGCGGCTCTAAAACGTTATCGGACTTTATCGTGACGATCCAGGATGAGGCGATACGCGAGTGCCTTCGGCAATACACGATCGATGGCATGATGGGGCATTTGCTTGATGCGGAAGCCGATGGATTGAATCTGTCCACGTTTACGACCTTCGAGATCGAGGAACTCATGAATCTCGGCGATAAATATGCGCTGCCCACGCTCCTGTATCTGTTCCGGCGCATCGAGCGCGCACTTCACGGTCAGCCTGCCGCGATCATACTCGATGAAGCCTGGTTGATGCTGGGTCATCCCGTTTTCCGCGCCAAAATCCGCGAATGGCTCAAAGTCATGCGCAAAAACAATTGCCTGGTATTGATGGCCACCCAAAGTTTATCGGATGCCGCAAATAGCGGCATTCTCGATGTGATCGTCGAATCCACCGCCACAAAAATATTCCTGCCCAACGTATTTGCCAGAGATGAGGAAGCATCCGCCTTGTATCGACGTATGGGCTTGAATAACCGACAGATCGAGATTCTGGCATCCGCCGTACCTAAACGAGAGTATTACACCGTGTCCGAGAACGGCAGGCGGCTCTATGACTTAGCACTTGGGCCCTTGGCGCTGGCATTTGTCGGGTCGACGGATAAGGAATCGATTGCAACCATTAAAGCTTTGCATCAGAAGTATGGCGAGGATTGGGTGCATCAATGGTTAGCAATCAAGGGATTAACATTATCTGACTATGGAGTGGCTGCATGAGCGTGATCAGTGATTTCTTTAAGTTAAGAAGTGCAACGAATGATGAGGTTATGCAGGGTGGCCGGCGACAAGGCGAGAATGAGAACCCCTATCTATCGGCCCGGCGCACCTGGAATGACCACATGCGCGGGGTACAGTCCTCGCGCACGATGTGGCAGTTATTGGCACTGCTTTGTTTACTGATTGCGCTAGCTAGTGTGGGTGGCGTCATTGCGATTGGCAGTCAATCCAAATTTATTCCCTATGTGGTACAGGTCAATAAACTCGGTGAAGCCGTGGCTGTTGCGCGTGCCGATATTGCAGGCGAGACGGATCCGCGGGTGGTGCATGCATCCCTTGCCTCATTCATCAACGATTTGCGCATGGTAACCCCGGATGTGGCGTTGCAGCGCAAAGCTATATTTAGAGCCTACGCCATGCTGTCCAATAATGACCCCGCCACCGCCAAAGCCAATCAGTGGTTCAATGGCAGTGAATTAAGCAGTCCTTTCAAGCGCGCTGAAACACAAACAGTCAATGTCGAAATCATCTCGGTCATTCCACAATCTCCTGAGACCTGGCAGGTGGATTGGCTGGAAAAAGTCTATGACCGGCAGGGGCATTTGGCTGAGCAGCCGTTCAAGATGCGGGCTTTGCTCAGGATTTACAACAAGCCGAGTACCCCAAGCACCACGGAAGAGCAAATCAGAAATAATCCGCTGGGTATTTATATTCAGGATTTCTCCTGGTCGAAACAAACCTAAAGAGGCCGTTTATCATGAATTCATTACGGTTTTCACGAGTATTCAGTGCTTCCAATGCTATGGGTGCGCTTATTTTCACGTTTGCATGGGCCGCTCCTATCCATGCAAACGGTTTGTCTGAAGCGTATTTCACCGACCAAAGTCCGAAGCTTACACCGCAGGAGCGCGCAGCCATCGATTTAGCTAAAAAATGGCAAGCCGCCAATCCTACCGGCGTCAAACCGGTAGCAGGGCCGGATGGTTCGATCCGATTCCTGTTCGGCTCGCAGCAACCGAGCATCGTCTGTGCGGTATTGCAGGTCTGCGATATTGAATTGCAGGCGGGTGAGCAGGTCAATTCGATTCACCTGGGTGACCAGGCTCGCTGGCTCGTTGAACCGGCTGTGACAGGGCAGGGAGCATCTGAGGTTCAGCACTTGATTGTAAAACCGCTCGATGTGGGGTTAGAGACTTCACTGGTGGTGACGACCAATCGGCGCACCTATCACCTGCGGCTACGATCTCACCGGCGAGATTTCATGCCGAGAGTGGGCTTTACCTATCCGGAAGAGGCACTCGCTAAATGGGATGCGATCAAATCACGTGAGAATCATGCACTCGATATCAAGCGTACACGCACGATGCCTGAAACTGGGGAGTATCTGGGAAATCTCGATTTTGCGTATTCGGTGGATGGTAGTGCGTCCTGGAAGCCGCTTCGAGTCTACAACGATGGGCAGAAGACGATCATCCAGATGCCCTCTATCATGGCGCAGACAGAAGCGCCGACGCTGTTATTACTGAACAGGGAAGGAGGGTTGTTTCGAGATGATGAGACGGTAATGGTCAATTACCGTCTGCAGGGTGATCGCTATATTGTGGATGCCGTTTTTGATAAAGCCATTCTGATTGCGGGAGTAGGCAGCAATCAAAGCCGGGTAACCATTTCGCGGGGGGATTGATGATGACACACAAAATTAATCAATCTTACCGTTTACTGGTTTTTTTACTGGTGTCGATGTTACTGAATGGCTGTGCGACAACGCAATATGGCAATTTTATTCAAAACCCATCGCTGCAAGCTAGTCAATCCATGGCAATGGATGCCGCAGCCCAGATTGATCGGCTCTATCCCGCAGCATCAACGCAATTGATCCTTGGACATTCCGTCCATGATGCTTTTGGGCAAACGCTGGTTGAGAAACTGCGGGTTGCAGGATTTGCCGTGCAGGAAGTGCCTGAACCAACCATTGAGCAATCCTTGTTTGCTGTGCCCCAATCACCAGCAGAACCGCAAGCGGGTATCCGGTTGAGCTATATTGTGGACCAAATGGAGCATATCTATCACGCCAATATTCAGATTGGGGATCGGCACTTGTCGCGAGCCTTTATGGCTAAAGATAATGACTTCCACCCTGCTGGCCATTGGGTGAGTAGGCAATAAAGGGGCAGGGTATGAGTGTCAATCCTGAAATCTTATCACCAGAGCGCGAACCGACTACAGTCAAGAAGGGCAGTGGTGTTGGCGTGCGCCGAGTCAATAACCTGCCGATCGTGATCTTTGGCGCAATCATGCTGGTTTTTATGCTGCTCATGATGATTGTTGCGATGAATCGGGCAGCCGAGCGCAATCAGCCGCCTCCTGATACTACTCAAGATGTGCAGTCGAGCCAATCGTTTGCCTCGCTTATCGCAAAGGATTATGTCGGCGGTATGATCGAGCCTAAAAATCCACCTGCTGCGCCAGATTCCAAAATGCCCCTGCCGGGACTCATTATCGAGCGACCCACTGATTTGGATCGGCCACCCTTGCCATCAGGAGTAGGCGCTCAGTCTTCGCATGCTGTTCAAGATCCCGATCTGGCTCATATCCGCATGCTCAAACGTCAGCAACTGGAAGAAGCGATCAAGGCCAAAACCCAGGTCAATGTCGTCGCTCCTCGAAGCAGTGCATCTTCTCCCAATACCACGGCTAAAACACGCGATGAAATGCTCGCTGAGATGGCATCCGTGCGACACCAGATCGATTCGACGTTGCGAGAGGATCCAACGACGGCTTATCAGGCACGTTTGGCGCAGTTACGTAGAGGAGTTCAGGGAAGTCATCAAGACGCTGGAAACCTGGGAGTGGGAAGGGGAGAGGAGGTTATGGATGATATGGCACCCCGCCTGGTGAATGATGAGCAGGGTGGGCAAACACAGGATTATTCACGCTTTGATTCGACTGACGGCGAAAAACGCTGGACATTGAATAGTGACGTGCAAAAACCAGCATCGCCCTATGTATTACAAGCAGGGTTTGTGATTCCGGCAACCTTGATCTCCGGTATCAATTCCAGCCTACCTGGACAGATCATGGCCCAGGTGAGCCAACACATTTATGACTCACCAGTGGGTAAATGGCGACTGATACCGCAAGGGTCAAGGCTGGTTGGCACCTATTCCAGTGATGTGGAATACGGCCAGGCGAGGGTACTGGTTGCCTGGCAGCGCATTATCTTCCCCGATGGTAAAACCATGGACATTGGTGCCATGCCTGGTGCTGATGGGCTGGGGTATGCCGGATTCCATGATCAGGTGAATAATCACTACCTTCGAATCTTTGGCTCAGCATTGATTATGTCGGCCATTGTGGCGGGTTCAACCTATAGTCAGCGTGATGCGGGTAGTACCTTTGGACGGCAGAATGCGGGAAGCATCATGAGCCAGGCACTGGGGCAGCAATTGGGATTGGTCACGGCCAACCTGATTCGCAAAAACCTGAATATCTCTCCGACACTCGAGATCAGACCGGGGTATCGATTCAACATCATTGTGACCAAAGACATGAAGTTCTCTAAACCGTATCAGTCATTTGATTATTAATGCAGGAGGATGCTCAATGGTAAATGCTGGAAGTAAACCAACCCGATTCATCATGCTGCTGCTCATTATAAATACAGGGTTTGTATCAAATGCTCGTGCAACAGGAATTCCTGTCATCGATGCGGCCAATGTCGCTCAAAGCATTGTTACCGCGACAGAAAGTGTGGATCAAACCCTCATACTCATAGATCAATACAAAAAGCAACTCGAGCAATATGAAAACATGGTCAGAAATACCTTAGCGCCACCAGCATACTTATGGGCAAAGGCCCAGTACGCAATGAATAAGCTTATCCACCTGACCAACACGATACGGTATTACGAGCAGACCTATGGAGGGATAGATGGTTATATGCAGCGATTTCGCAATGTCGAGTATTACCGCAGCTCACCTTGTTTTACTGTTGAGGAAAGATGCAATGAAGCGGCGTGGAAATTATTGCAAGACGGACAAAATACCAGCACCGATGCCCAGAAAAAGGCCAATGACGGACTGCTGACCGGTTTGAGTGAGCATCAGAGTCAAATGCCGGTTGATGCTGCGCACCTGCAATTATTGCAACAAAGAACCGAGACAGCCGAAGGGCAAATGGCCGCACTGCAATATGCCAATCAACTCGCGGCATTCCAAGCCAATCAATTGCTGCAAATGCGCCAGATGTTGATCGCTCAGCATAATGCACTGAACACGCAATCCCAGGCTGAAGTGGATCTGAAGGCTATGCAGCAGGCCGCGCGTGAGCGGGCTACCAGGCGATTGAGTCCTGAAATATTGCCTGTGGGTAGAAGTTGGTCTGTCAGGGATGCGTTTTAAACACTATATAAGCTAGAGAGGGAGTCATGAAAATAATCAATATATTAGTAATTACCATTATTGCAATATCAATATTAATCTTAACTGGATGCGATAAAACAGACGGAAAGCTTGAGCTGAAGGAACCAAGAAAAGAATTAAGTGATATGCCGTCTGGCATTAGATGGACTGTTAATGGCCCAGTTGATGAATCAGGAAATCCCATTGAATTACAGGAAGTTAAATAATCTCTTGTTTTAGAGTGCTTACAGAATAATTTGGAGACCAGGCGTATGTATAAAGTAAATGTTGTTGTTCTGTTTAGCTTTTTGATTCTAGTGTTTCTATCAACAAGCGCTTTTGCTGAGTTGGCCTATTTTGATCAAGCAACTAATCAGAGCGTACTTGATCAGGTGGTTTATAAATTCTGGACAAAGGTTAAATCTTGGCAAACGGTTATTCAAGGTGCTGCTGAGCGCTTGTTCTGGGCATTGGTGTTAATTTCCATGGTGTGGACATTCGGCATGATGCTGCTTCGTAAAGCCGATATTGGGGATTTTTTTGCTGAATTTACCCGTTTTATTATCTTTACAGGTTTCTACTTCTGGCTGCTGACTAATGCTGTATCTGGGCACAATATTGCAGGAACCATCATTGACTCAATGCAACAATTAGGAGGTACGGCTGCTGGTTTGCCCGGAGGCGCAAGCCATTCCAGTATTGTAAATACAGGTATTCTCATATGGAATCAATCTATTAATAATTTGAATATTCTTGATCCCATAGATAGTTTAATAGGCTTTTTAATGTCTATAGCTATCCTTGTCATTTTGGCTGTAATCTCAGTCAATATGCTGCTCTTACTGATTTCTTCCTGGATACTCATGTATGCAGGAATCTTCTTTCTGGGTTTTGGTGGGGCACGTTGGACATCGGATATTGCAATCAATTATTTTAAAACAGTGTTGGGTATTGGAATACAGCTGTTTGTAATGCTCTTGGTTGTAGGCATTGGTAACGATTTATTGACTGATTTTTACACCAAGATGGGTAAGAATGTGTTGAATTACGAAGAATTGGCCGTGATGCTGATTTTTTCGATTGCATTTTTTGTGTTGATATCCAAGTTGCCGCCACTACTGGCAGGCATCATAACGGGCAATTCCATAGGCTCATCTGCTGGAATTGGTGGTTATAGTGGGGGCAATTTCCTAGCAGGGGCAGGAACTGCGGCAGCGGTTGCCTCTTATGGCGGGACACTGGTTGCCAGTCGAGTTGCAGCGGCTACATCTTCACGATATGGAACGGAAGCTTTACGCAATGCCATCGAGAAGGGTAATGCGCGGGATGCAGCGGGAATAGGAAATAATTCGGGTGACAAATGGTAATGGATCTACCCCCCATTTTGCACGAAAGAATAGTATGTTCTATTTCTGCAGCCATCAAGTATGAGATACCGGCCAACATTATGCTGGCAATTGCTGAGAAGGAGGGGGGGAAGCCAGGGCAATGGGTACGTAACAAGAACGGTACTTACGATGTAGGTGCCATGCAGTTCAATACTTCGTACCTGAAAGATTTATCGAAATATGGCATTGCACCTAGTCATGTGTCAGCTACAGGTTGTTATGCTTATGATCTGGCTGCTTGGCGTGTGCGATTACATATCAAGAAGGATCAAGGGGATATCTGGACGAGGGCGGCGAATTATCATTCACGAACGCCAAAGTATAACGCGACATATCGAGCTGATTTGATGGCCAAGGCTGTTAAGTGGGCGGATTGGTTAGAGGCAAAGTAAATATATTGCAGTATCATTTACTTATCTCTGATCAGAGACACAAATAAACCCTGAGGATTCAGCTACGATACTTATATGCTCCTGTCCTGCTAGCAGCTTTTTAGCATGTTCAATCTGTTGCTTAGATAATGTTGGTTTGGGTACCATAACTACACCGCGAATTTTGGCCCACTCCCCTCCTGCTTTGGTACGCTCAACAATGAGTGGAGCTATAATCATTTCTGGTGTATGGTAGGAGAAGAAAGCGATGTAACCTGTTGGTAAAGATCTCGCCAGATCAACCAACAAAAAGGAAACACCGCAATGACAGATAAGAATGTTTTAAAGCTGAATACACCGACTATCCGTTGCAGGAAATACTGAGAGAAGGAGCGCGTAAGATGCTGGCTACTGCCATTGAGGCGGAAGTATCAGCTTGCCTTCTGTAGCCTCGAGTGCTATAAAATGACATGATTTGTTCGATCTCGTTCCGATGACGTGGACGAGCCCTTGAGGCCAGGTGAGATCAAGCGCATCCGTGAAGACGGGCACGTTAGCCAAGCAGTTTTCGCACGCCTACTCAGTACAAGCTTGTCTACCGTTCAGAAGTGGGAAATCGGATAGAAAAAGCCAATAGGCACAGCGCTTAAGTTGCTGCATCTAGTTCAAAAGCGCGACTTGGAGGTAGTCGCACTACGGTGCTCCAGCAACATCCGATCAAAGCACGAACGTACAGCGCGGCGTTTGGTCGTGGCGTTCACGCCAGTTGGCGTTTGGCACTCGCCCGACGGCTCGTAAAAATAGGTGATACCAAATGAATGCCGATATTCTGAAGAGAGTGATACGAGCCATTTCCGATGGTTCGCAAACAGACTTGGACCGGCTGGCCGGTAAAATCGTCGATGCAGAGCGTAAGGCCGGACATGTCCGACTTGCCGAACAGCTTGAAGCGATTCTGAAGAAACCTAGGCCCAAGCGGCCTGCCGCTCCGCTATCGCTACCCGACTTTGACCGCACACTCAAAGAGCTTCCACTAAGCAGGCGTCATGGCGAGACCTTGGCCACGCTTATCCCGCACGATCAGCTGGAGCATCACATGGTGCTACCCGAGGCGGTCGAGCAGCGGTTCGCCCGCATCGAAGCAGAATATGCGGCTCGTGACCGGCTGCGGACCTTCGGTCTCAAGCCGCGCAAGACCGTATTACTCTACGGCCCGCCGGGCTGTGGCAAGTCGTTGGGCGCCAAGCGGCTGGCGTGGAATACCGGCTTATCGCTGATGAAGGTGCGCTTCGACGTGCTGATCTCTTCGTTCTTCGGGGAGTCGGCCCAGAATCTAAGGTCCATTTTCAGTAGCGCCCGGGAGAAGCCTTGCGTACTGTTGCTCGACGAATGTGACTTCATTGCTCGATCGCGCACTGCCTCTAAAGACATCGGAGAAGTGTCCCGTATTGTCAACTCGCTGCTGCAACTCATGGAAGAGTACGACGCGCCAGGCCTTTTAGTGGCGACGACGAATCTCGAGTCTGCGTTGGATCCTGCGCTGTTCAGACGCTTCGATGATGTCTTCTCTATCCCGCTGCCCGGTAAGGCTGAAATTGAGAAATTGTTGAAGATGACGCTGTCTGGCGTGCGGATGAATCGGACCATCGCCTGGGCACCATTGGTCGCAAAGCTCGAAGGCTTCTCGGCCGCGATGATCGTGAAGGCAGCGCAGGACGCCGCAAAAGCCGTAGTTCTGGCCGGCTGCCAATCCTTGTCGCAAGACAAACTATTAAAGGCCATTGAGGAGTTGCAGCGGCACGATACGACACAAAGAGCTTAATCCATGCCGGGAGCGCACAATTTTGAACACCTTCCACTACTCTTGCGCTACCAAGGCAAGGCGCTCCTGCGCGGAGTTCGCGAGCCGTCGCCGCAAACGCTAGCCAACAAAGGTGCGCAGCGCGAGGCGCACAGCGTCACCCTGGACACCACAGCCCAAACGCTTACTGCGAACTGGCAGGCACGCAAGGCACAGCGCCAGGCGTGCGGACAAGCCTTGCCGGACATCCCTGCGGGCATTCCCATCCTGCTGCAGATTGACACTGGCCTCGACCTCGACGCTCTGCGCGCCAAGTTCCAATTCGAGATCGTGGCGGAGCAGGAAGACGGCTACGTGATCGTGGCATCTGAGGACATTCAGCTGACGGCGTTCCGTAACATGGCCCAGGGGTTTGCTGTCACCGTGCGCGGCTCGGCGACCATCGCCGAGGTCCACAAGCTGTTCGACGATCCTAATCAGTCGGACCGACTGGGCCGAATCCTTTCCGATCATTTGATGGCTTCGTGGAGCACTATCGACGAAGACCAACTCTACATCGTTGACATTGGTATCGCCTGCGCCGGCACTCAGGAAATTCCGCCGCGCCCGGAGCGCGGCAAGCGCCCGACCGACGCTCAGTGGGCCGCAAAGGAGTACGAGTGGTCGAAGCAGCGGACCAGCGCCTACACCGAGTGGGACGAAATCAAGATCAAACGCGAGACTTCCATTCAGAAGTTCACCGAGTTCTATCAAGCTGAAATCCTTCATATGAGGGACAGCGCCGACTTCGATGCTGGCGTGCTGCCAGACAGTTTCACGGTTCGGCTGAAGATCTCGGGCAAGGGGCTGAAGGACTTCGTCCTCAACTATCCTTACATATTCGAGGTCGTCGAACCGGAAGACATCGCCTTGCCTCAAAACGAGGGTCAGCAAGACGGACATGCGGCGTACGCCGTCGCGCCGGTCGCACCTGATGCCGACGCCCCCGCCGTGTGCATCATAGATAGCGGCATCCAAGAGGCACACGCCCTGTTGCAGCCAAGCATCGACCAGACCACGTCCCATTGCTTCCTTCCGGGCCAAGCTGCGACGGCTGTCGCCGATGAAGTTGCGCCGGACGGCCACGGCACACGCGTCGCAGGCGCCGTGCTGTATGGCGAAGACGTGCCGGCCGACGGCGCACCGCAGTTACCATTCTGGATTCAGAACGCCCGGGTGCTCGACGCTCAGAACGCGATGCCGATCGAGTTGTTCCCGCCCGAAGCGCTGCGCAAGGCCGTCGAACGCTTCAACGACAGCCCGCTCCAGACCCGCATCTTCAATCACTCGATCAATGCGCGCAGCTACTGCCGCACGCGCTATATGTCGTCCTGGGCGGCCGAGATCGACCAATTGTCCAACGAACGGGATGTGCTCATCGTGCAAAGTGCCGGCAACCTACCGCTGCAAGGCACACCCCCATTCCTTGGCATCGCCGATCACCTGACTGCTGGCCGAGACTATCCCGCCTATCTCACAGAAAACTCAGCCCGCATCGCCAACCCGGGCCAGAGCCTGCAGGCCCTGACCGTCGGCTCGATCGCCTACGATGCCGCCGAGCAGGGCGCATGGCGCACCTTCGCCACCCAGCCCGCAGGCCCCTCGGCGTTCTCGCGGACGGGCCCTGGAATCTGGAACGTCATCAAGCCGGAAGTCGTGGAGTACGGCGGCGACGCTGCGCGCACGAACAATGCGCCGCCCGACATCCAGGCAGGCGGCGTCATCCCCGCCGCCTGCCCCAAACTGGTCCGCTCGACACTGCATGGCCCCGGACCGGCAGCTGACCGGGACACCGCCGGGACGTCCTATGCGACGCCCAAAGTCGCGCGCATTGCAGCCCAGGTGCAACGCGTCTTGCCTACCGAGCCGGCGCTGCTATATCGCGCCCTCGTCGTACAATCGGCGCAGTGGCCGGCCTGGGCAGAAGACCTGCTGTCGCGCTTACGCAATCCGCCGCCCAACATGACGTTTGTGGAAAAGCAGGCCCTGCTCACATCAGCGTCAGACGCCTTTCGCTGTTTGGGCTTCGGCGTCCCCGACGAAACCCGGGCCACCACAAACACGGATCATCGAACGACGCTCATCACGAGCGGCGACACCGAAATTCATGCCGGCGGATGCCATGTCTACCAGGTGCCAATCCCGGCCGCGTTGCGTCAGCAGGCCGACGAGTTCGATATCCGCATTGACGTGACGCTGTCCTATGTCGCCCAGCCGCGGCGCACACGCCGCAACCTGCGCCGCTATCTCTCCACCTGGGTCGATTGGAAGGCCAGCAAGCTGGGCGAGGGACTGCATGATTTCCGAGTGCGCGCCATGAAGGATGCATCGAACGGCGACGCGCCGCTTCCGGGCACCACGTTACCTTGGGTACTGCATGACAAGCCCCAGGATGGGCTGATCCGAGACTTCAAGCGCAACTGCGGAACGGTGCAAAAGGACTGGGCGGTCGTCCGCTCGAACAGCCTGCCCGACCACTTCTGCATTGCCGTGGTGGGCCATCAGGGCTGGAGCCATGACCCGGACTCGACGGCGCGCTATGTGCTCGCAGTGACCTTTGAAATCCTGGGGGGCGAAATCACGATCTACGAACCGCTGCGCGCAGCGATCGCCGAACTTCAGGCCCAGACCGAAACCGAGATCGAGGGCAACGAGGTCGAAGTGGAAGTTGAAGCAACCGAGTGACGCTCGGACACCGGATCAAAATGGGAGATACAGGTGGTTGATTTCAAGAAGCAACTGGCAGGTATTTAGAAAGGTAAAACTTTCATCATCCAATGTAATTGCCGTTCGGTGTACCATCATATGCTATCGATAAAATGAATACATTCTAATCATACTATAAGGTATTTTAATTTTACACTCTATCAATTCGCATAATGATATTTGAATATGTGATAATGTCCTTTATCACATGTATGAATGAGTGTAAAATTCACTCATCCCGCTTGCATTTTTACCCAATCAAAAAATGACCAGTTTAACTTCCCTGAGAAAAATTTCCTGTCCGGCTCTGATCACTGCCTCTGGTGAACGAGCCAGAATTCGTTTTCTGGAATTTTTTGCCTCTAACATTCGAAATCCACATACTCGTCGTGCTTATGTTCGTGCAGTTCTGGATTTTATGAATTGGTGTCAAGTGGAAGCTCAAGTTGTTGCATTGATTGATATCGAGCCATTACATGTAGCCGCATGGATTGAACTACAAACCAGACGATTATCGGCACCCAGCGTCAAGCAGCATTTGGCGGCTATACGACATTTATTCGATTGGCTGGTAGTCGGCCAGATTGTAGCCACTAATCCGGCATCTTCTGTCAGAGGCCCCGCTCATCGGGTTAGAACCGGAAAAACTCCCATCTTGGACAGTGAAGATACCCGTCAGTTGTTGAACAGCATCGATGTCAGCAAGCCTTCGGGATTAAGAGATCGCGCGCTGATTGCACTGATGGTTTATTCCTTCGCGCGCATTGGCGCTGCTTTAGCGATGAAAGTTGAAGATGTTTATACTCAAAACAGAAGGCTATGGGTTCGGCTGCATGAAAAAGGTAGCAAACGACATGAAATGCCCTGTCACCATAATTTGGAAGAATATTTAAGTGCCTATATTAATGGAACGAAGCTGCGTGATGATCCGAAGGGTTTTCTTTTCCGAACCATTGGCCGAGGCACCGGACAACTAACCTCTTTCCCTTTAGCTCAAGCCAATGCTCATGCCATGATACAAAGGCACATCATTAAGTCAGGCATAGCCACAAAAGCTGGCAATCATAGTTTCAGAGCTACTGGTATTACTGCTTACTTAAAAAATGGCGGAACTCTGGAAAAAGCGGCAATTATGGCAAACCATTCCAGTACTCGAACAACACAGCTATATGATCGGCGCCGTGATGAAATGACTCTAGATGAAGTGGAAAGGATTATGATCTGATCAGGCGGTAATTCCCCCATGGCATACCCGGGCGTATAATCACGAAAACAGCATTGATAAACCTACGATTAACTCTGGTATTTCTCAACTACTTTGACGGCCTGACAAATGTACCTCAAGCAGTGACCAAACTTCGTCTGATATGTCATGTTTACGATGGGAATGGGTAATATGAAATCCTTTTGTTTTTTACAAGAATCTCATTTCAGTAAGTTAATACACTCTAGTAAGTGCTTAACTATCATTAAAAATGATAACTCCATGTTGCTGCCAATGATCCTTGGCGGGTTAACTGAAATCCATTAAGATCATTACTTATAGGCTGAATCCATTCAAATCCGAACCGATTGCCAGTAAAGTGACCAATTGGAATCCGTGCATTGACACCAAATCCCATGTCCCAGAATTGCCCACCGTAATTCGATGGAAAATCCATGGGGCCGATGCGCGCATTGAACTGATCAAAATCCCGATGAATCCTATCCTGCCAGATATAAGCGCCGCGCACAGTCGCAGTCAGCCAATGCGTCAGATCGAACCCGCCCCATGTTGTAGCCTGTACCATATCACCCAAGCGATAACCAGATTTATTCTTTTCCTCTAGGCGCTTGACGCCGCTCAACTGCGCCCCCCAAGACCAGCGGCTTTTTTCCCCAACATAGGTCAGGCTTGGCATAAAATCCCAGGTACCGCTGCCTAATTGCATGCCGAAATGAATTAATCCGCCTTCCTCGGTATGCGAGCGGCGCATTTCGATATCGGTTTTGCCAGTAGGCGCACTTATGCCCAGATTGACGTGGATGCGATGACCTGAAATATCGAGCAATTTGATCAGAGATGAGAAATACGTGTCGCTCAGCGCACCGGTTTCATTTCCAGCAGCTCCATGATTAGCATGCGCGGCTGATTTCAATGGGCTTTTGGAACCCGCTAATTCCCTCATATTCATGTTCATGTCCATGAAGGTCGGCATCAACATCACGTTCAGCCAACGGGTTGGTGCAAACATCAGATCGATCATGTGCATGCGCATGTCCATGTTGGCAGACGTGAACTGACAATCCTGAGCACCGCAACCTTGATCGATGATACGTTGATCAGCCGCTTGGTGAGTGCCATGCATCATGTGTCCGCCAGTCCAGTTATACATAAACCGGTAACCTGCCATGAAATCCCCAGCTTTATCGAGCATATGACCAAACATGATGCCGGCAGGCGGGATCGTGTGAAGATGATGCGCTGCAGCATGATTATAAGAAGTGGCAGAACTGTCCTGACCACCCATCGTTGAAGAAGTGAATGGCTCGATATCGAATTTGACTGCCGCATTAGCAACATAATAATCAAAGTCGGCAAAATTGCTACTTCCATTCCCGCCGATCTGCATTGAACCGGCACGCGTATAATATTCAAAGCCTGCTTCGAGCGCGACTCCTTTTCCCAGTAATTTGCTCAGCACCACGCCGCCGCTCAGCGCGCCAAAACCCGCCAAACGATGATCGCTGGAGAAATTTTTAGGCAATTGATAAGGAACGAATTTAGGCTGAAGGGTTTGAGCCAAAGTGTCCTCGACTGGATTACCATTCTGGTCGACATAGCCAAATAAACCACTCCGAAAATATAAAGCCTCAGGATTTGTAGGATTAAAATAAATTTCTCGCCCTCCGCTATCAACCTGTGGGCTTTGATGAGCTTGTTGAGTAAATAGATAAGGCCGGTAAAAACTGGCTGAATCCTGAGAGTAATAGCGGATCCGAGGCGTTAAGATCCAACCACTTCCCAACGGTTGCACCCAACTAGCATCGAAGGTATGCGTATTGACGCCCCAATCGTCCACCGATAGACGGTAACCCAAATGCATGGCGGCATTAAACGGACTGATGTAGTGTACATACTTCGTATTGAGCGCAATCTGGTTACGAGTACCAGGCCGTTGTTCAATGAATGCGCGCACTTTCCCGGTAATCGGCGTGGATTGTCCATTATTCAACTCGGTCGGATCGACAAAAATGAACGACATCGCCTTATACGGATTTTCTAGAAAACCACTGCTGTGGGTATAACCGACGCTTGCATCAATGTAGGCATTTTTGGTCAATACTTGCGTTACACCAATATTGGTTACCCAATCCTGCCGCTCATCCTGGAGAATTTCTGAGCCTTTACGCCTCACAATATTCTGAGCGTAAGAATCTTTATTGATATAGGGCGATGAATCAGGGTCTAAGATGGCGCTAATTTCACTGAAGGTGTAACCCCCATTGAATTTGACTGTTGTCAATTTCTGGTTAAAATCAAGGCGGCCACCAATGTTACCAAAGCTGGATTTGTAGTCACGCTCGCGTGAAAAACCACCCGCGATATTGATGGAGGCTTCATTCCATTCGTGGCTTAGGCCAAATGTAGCCTGACGGCGCGTTTCGGGGGAAGCCGATACCATCACCAAGACTGAGCGGGGATCAATCTCTCCAGTAATATGCTTGTTGATAGGATCCCGACCGATAAAAGACAAATTTCGATTTAAAAGCACTTCGCTTTGGAGGATGGGAGAAGCCCCAGCGATTACGCCATTATTGATAAACGGACGATTACCTCCATTAGTTGCCAACGGCGTTGAGGTTACAGGCGTCGCACCCGACCAAGTATCCTGCGTATAACTGAACGAAAATGAGGTGCGATCCGTCAATGAAAACATACCACTGCCATGCAAGACATCCGCCGTGATCGATCTTAGGCTATGCGGTACGCCAAAAAGATTACGTTCACCTTCCTGATAACGGCTGTATTGAAAATTGATGCGGTCTTTTGCCCCGGCATGTCCCGGCGATAACATTAGGCCGGGTAATACCAATGCAGCTGAAGTCAAAGCATGAAGCGCATTTGGTGAATGGATTGCTAATTCTGATGGATAATCAGACGACTTCTGACAGCCACGGAGACGCTGAGGCTTTTTATTACGATACAAATTGTATTACCATTTTACCTTATTAATCCGTCCTTACATGTTGAGTAAGGAATTAGAAAAGAGGTGAATTAACCTAATAACAACCACAGCCACTACCTCCGGAAGAAGATTTATGGCTAGGTGCAGCTTCGCGGCTACTGTAATTATGCGATTGAATTTCGCTTTGCAATGGATGCGGATCCAATTCCATCTGGGGTTGGGCGAGATTGCCGCGTTCCCAGGGTGCCACATTTGCACACCCTGTCAAAACAATACTTAATATCAGTGTGAGTAGGTTCATCTAAAATGGCTTAAGCTTCGAAATAGATGAGTATCTGTAGAGCATGAAACTATTTCTCACTAAAAATCTATGTATCTTGGATTATTCCATTAATAACTGCGTGATCAACGTCCGTAATTGCTTCGATTCATCTGAACGGAATCCCTGATGGATATGTCGCACATTGCCTTTCTTATCGATTAAATAGGAGGTTGGCATAGCCATCAATTCAAATGCTTTTGCACATTGTTTGCTGGCATCGGCTACAATCGAAAAATCCACAGGGTTATTCGCCAAGAACGCTTGAGCATCGGCAGGTTTTTCATCCAGATTGACACCAACTATATGCAGTCCTTTATCTTTTAAATCATGTTCGAGTTGGTTTAGAAAGGGAAAGGATTTAACACAGGGCGGACACCAGGATGCCCAAAAATCTACATAGACCACTTTTCCTTTCAGTTCTTGCAGATCATAGGTTGTTTTGCCATCCAAAGTAGTCAGCTGACAAGCAGTAGATGCCTGCTCAATATGATCGGCTTGGGCTGATATACCAATTAAGCTAAATTTAAGTGAAAATAAAAAAAGTATTATTAATTTCATCATCTTACTACCTCTAGAATCTAATTTTGGATTCAATCATTTACTGAAACTGTATTACTTTTGGAGGATTCGTTCCCGTATGCCTATTATCAATAGTCTCGCAATGATAGGTTAGCGAAAATTCTCGTGGCCCCGGACCACTTTTATTGACTAATACAAGATAGGGGCCAGATCCTTCGTGTACGCGAATTTCTGGGCTATTCTCACTATCCCCTGATATGGGATCGGTAGTATTAGCAGCATTAGATTTTCCGATTATTTGTGCACTCACCAATAAGTCTTGTTGTGGGGGTGAGAGATCTTTGATAGCAATAATTAGACTATCAGGTAATCCATTTCCATCATCAAAACAAGAAAATTGTGCATACCCAAGAAATCCCGCGTTAATACCTTCTGGATCCATGGTAACGTTAGTTATATCATGTGCATTTGCAACAATTATGTAATTAAGTGCAATTATCGAAAAAGCTGTAGCAAATATTTTTTTTTCTAATTTTTTCATTTTTATAACTTCCTAAATTCGAACATTAATAAGGCTTATTATTTTTAGAGAAACATATATCTCGTTAAAGTGAATAATTGCTTTACCGCTTAAAAAACTCCCTCCCAATAAGGAGGAGGAAGAGGGAGGAAGCTTTATCAACGATTCAAACAAATACAGTTTTCTTAGTGGTATTAGTTAAGAGTGCACTTAGATGAATGCAAAGGTGTTTTTAAATAACTCACTCAAGCTTTTTTAGAGAGCTAAGTAGCACTCATCCTCTTTCATTTTATTCACTAAGTTATTACGCTGCTCCTTTGTTTGTCTTTATTATCTATTTCAATATCTAAAAGAGCAATGCGGCAAATTGTCGCACCTCAAATTAATAAAATAGGTATGTAAATTATTGTAACAAGCTAATATTTATTAATTATTCTTTAATTAGAAATTTGGGATTAATAAATTGATATGGGTGATTTCAATTTTAAAAAAGCGCGGAATATCTAATTGGTTAGGAAATGAAGCAAAACATGAGGAATATATTGTTATGAGTTGAAGTAATGGATTTAGGTATCAAATCACATTTACAAACTGACTATATCAATATTCAGAATCATTCGGTTTATCGTACAAGCCGAAAAAAATTGGAATTGGTTATGAATCTGGATGAGGGCCCCGATGATTTAAATCTCATCGGGGATTAGACTCAATCGATATGAAAAAACGTTGTTATTGTTGTTGCTTTGAAGAAACGCTCGTTCCAGTATGCCCATCGCTAGCTGTTTTGCAGTGGACCAGAATATCGTAACTATCCGTTCCGGCTGCAGTATGCAATACGAACAAGTTATATACACCTGCGCCTTGGCTAACTTTTGTCAATGGGCTATAAGTTGTATTGTTATCAGTAGTATCAATGCTAGCTTGTGCACATTGTTTAGTTGTACAAGCAGTACCTTTGTACAGTAAAATGCCTACTTTTGAGGTATTTGCGGTCATATCCTTGACTTGTGCTTCGACATAGGAAGGTAGGCCGCTGCCATCATCAAAGCAGGTAACTTGATAAAAATCAACTCCTGCAGCTAATCCTGTGGTAAAGCTACCAGATTGATTATCGGCAAAAACTGCAAATGTTTGACAGATCATTAATCCGCTTATAGCTGTGATCACTGTGTTCTTTAATCTTGAAAATTTCAATTTGATTTCTCCTTAATCATTAGGTCGCGATCTCTATCATGAACAAGTACTGTATTGCTAAATAGAGCGATGTCTCTATTTTGATAAAGCTTCCAATTTCATGGCGGCTAATTCTCTGACGGACTGTTCTTCGTCATTCAATGCCTGTTCGAGTAGGCTGATGCCAAATTTATCGGTACCGAAGCTATCAACTGCCATTAATCGCACCGAAAGCTCGCTGTCTTGTAAAGCCTGTTCGAGTATTAAAGGCACATCAGCGCATTTTTGCTGGGCGAGCGCATACACTGCTTGAGCTCTGACATTTGGATCAGTGTCTTGAATTGCAATTTGTAGAATTTTTTGCACAGAACTAGGCTCAATCGGAATTTTGCCTGCCAATTGAGATAATGCGCTAAGTCGTTCTTCTGGTTTGCTTGAGTTAATCATGTTGATCATCTTGGCAGTCAATTCCAGATTCGATTCCATTCCATCATCATTAATAATGCAATTGATTTGTATCGATTCTAGGCTATTAAATGCTGTGCCGGCATTCTTGTTATCAGTACCATCCGCCGTAACACTGCCTAGAGGAACAATGAAAACGAATGAAGAAATCGTGAATAGAGTGGGTATTTTTCTTAATATCCGCATAAATACTCCTATTGAGAAATAAACAGAATTGAAGATAAAGTGAGAGCTCCCATTCTCACTTATCTTCAATTTTTACAACTGACTTAATCTTAAGCTGTTAATAGATTAAAGGTTAAGGTTTAGGCCAATACTGCTTACCTTTAGCATTCATGATTGGCATGTCGCGGTTGAGCTGCGCAGCCGATGGAATAATCTCGACGTCTACACCGCTACCGCATGATGCATCCAAAGGATTATTTGTAATATCGCGATTTACGGTTAAAGAAGGAGAAACTCCTTTACCGTCATAGTTTGAGCCTACAATTGGAGTCCATAGTTCTACGATTCCATCTCCAAAACGTGAAATGGGAGTTATTTTACAAATATCTACAGTACCCATAACCACCTTTATGCTTCGTGCGCATGAAGTTGGTTCGATTAACATAGCGCTGGCGCGGAATGGAAGGTAAACTGTATAGCCTTCTGGCATTTTGCCATCTTTTACCCAGAAGCCCACAACGTTGCCGCTAGCGTCTTTTTTTTCATTTTCAGATTCAAAAACGCTGTGATCCAGGACTTTTTGATACAAATTGCCAAAGTTCGAAACATAGGTATCTATGGTATCGCTTGATACAGCCCCATTGACTTTAATAATTGAATCTACGCCGTCTGGAAAAACGGTTGAGCTGGCGATGGTATTTTTACCTTCTCCGCAGCTATGCCCAATGACAACATTATTTGTCAATCTAACGCCTTCAGCAACACTTGGTATCTCTAGGCTAGTGTGAGAAAATGCGTTTTGTGAGATGCCCATCAGCAATGCAATAGCAATTGCTGTTTGGATTGAAAGCTTAGATTTCTTGTTAAGCATGTAAAGAAAACCCCTTTTAACTATTTTAATGAATTATTTTTGCGCTTCTCACTGGAGGTTGCTTTTTGAGGTGGATCTCAGAAAGCAACCCGAAATCGATTCTTTTTAACACTCTTTTACTAAATAGAATTAATTTCGGCGCCAATCATATTTTGTAATTTAACAAAACACAATGTGGCAAAATGTCGCGGCTACATATTGAAATGACATTCTTACCAACCAATATTTATTCTTGGCCTGCCTAAAGTCCGTCCTGAATAACGTATTTCAAAGCTAAGGCCTTGGGATTGAATTTGAGATGGATGCAAAAGTTGACGGGGAGATGGACGATGCGCTCGCCAGGTGCGCCGTCGCAATGACTAGAACAAAGTGTACAGCGTACATGCACCGGAAGTTGAATGCATAGCCAAGGGAAAGGCACACAAGCCGTATGAATTTGGTGTCAAAGTCGGAGTGGTTAGTACCAGCAAAGAGAATTTTGTCGTGGGAATGAAAGCTTTTTCTGGCAATCCCTATGATGGACACCCGCTATCGGCATCACTGGAACAGGTTCATAAATTGACCGGTATCGTTGCAAGGGAAGTATACGTGAATTGAGGTTACCGTGGCCATGGACTAACAGAAACAACCAAAGTATGGATTGCGGGAGCCAAGCGTGGTGTGACGGTAGCGATCAAGAAAAAGCTCAAACGACGCAACGCAATAGAACCGGTGATTGGGCATATGAAGAATGATGGGCGGCTGGGGAGAAACTTCCTCAAAGGTGCTGTCGGTGATGCCATGAATGCTTTGTTATGCGCTGCAGGTCGTAACTTACGCAAGATTCTGCGCCAGTTAGCGCTTTTATGTAGCTATTTCGGAGTTGACTTTTACCGACTGATGATTCGCAACACTATCAATCTAAAACTCGGTTGGTGAAAAAATGAGTTCTTCAGGGACGACTAGTTAGGATGGTGATCTGCTCAATGGCCTCGGTTAGCGTGTGGACGGCGTAGGGATTACCGGGCAAACTGCGCATGCCCACCCCACCAGGCCTTACTCGTGAGTTGTAGCCACGGTTCCCTGACACCAAATTCATACGGTTGGCGGGTTTTTCCTTTCGATATACACTCCACTTCCGGAGCATGCAGACTGTAGAGCTTGCTCCTGTCTTTGGGCTTGTGCACTAGCAGCGTTTGACGCGTTCGAAGATACGGATCGCTTTGGGAGCCTGAATTTCATCCTGGCGATCCAGTTCGTGCTCGATGTCGCGCCAGACTCGCCCAACCAAGAAACGCAAGGATTTCAGTGCGCCCTTCATGCGCCGGTATTGCTTGGCATAGGCGTAACGTCCTACCTGGGCAGCCAGCCTCGGATCGTGTATGGTTTTAGTCTGTTTGTGCTGGAATGCTCCGCGTGATGGCTAGCGGGTGCTGCTCTTACATAACCGCGCCATCCATCAGAATGAATCATAGTATCTGGCGCCACGTGTCCAGGGATAATGGCTTGCAATGTTGCTTTGGAGCAATTTGGTACAATCTCTGTATATACCTTTTCATAATGCTTAAGCACGCCAAAGACAATTTTTTTACCATAAACGCCACGACCTTTTTTTCCTCGTACATGCTGTGCGCCAAAATAGGAGTCATCGATCTTTACTGAACCTTGCAGAGGGGCTTCAAGCTCGCAGTTCTGGGCAATTCGCTATCGTACTTTAAGATAAATGGTATTGACGAATTGGATAGAAATACCGGTCAATTGAGCTGTGCTAGTAGCAGTGAAATCCAACGAAAAGCATTGAAAAAGTTGCCTAAATTTTGTTTTTTTGATTTGAGAACGAAAATAGTATCTATATTTAATTTTCATCTCAGTAAGTTAACACACTTTAATAAGTGCTTATCTTTCTAAGCCACTAAATATAAATTAAATATTTTTTAAATGGTATTGAGAATACTGCAGGTTATTTATTTGAAAGCTTTTTTTATTTGTCACCTATCTAAATGATAAATCTTCTACCAATGTTTTAAAAATTATTTTACCTAAATCATTTGCTTTCCGCTCATACAGGCTCGCTAATTTTTTACCAAGTGTCGTCAGTGAAAAGGCATTTTCAATACATAATTGTTTATCAGAATCAAAAAAATAGGTTTCATTCCCATATGAAAAAATATATTGATTATTAGGTTGGTGATATGCCATTAAATAATTATAATTTTTTATTAAACCTAGATCCGTCATATTGATCATAGTGTTATTAAATTCATTCAAATTAGAGTTAGGCAAAATTAAAGATGTAATTTGGCTATAAGCTGAAATATTTGGAATTAATAATTCATCGTTAATTGATATTGCTATATCTAAAGTGTTCCCAAAGCTATAAAACATCTCCTTCTCAATGGTGCTTATGATCTCTAAAGTATTTAATCCAATACTTCCACATTTGAATGATTCAATAGCTAAAGCTTTCGCTAACAATTCTTTACGCCAAGGCTCAGTATCAAGTTTAGCTATCTCACAAAACATGTCGAACCACATTCTCCAAGTAAACGAAGCCTGAGTCGTTGAGCATATTTGAATATTTAGGGTGTCTATTTTCGAAGAATATTGAATAGCGCGTTGAAATATATCAAATTTTCTCAAAACATTTCTGATGGTAACAATATCTTCATGTAACCGCATAATCTCATCAGATGGAGCTCCCTTCATTTTCTTTTTTAGATTTGTGCGGATATTTTTTAGTGCTCTAATTTCTAATTTTAAGTGCTCATTAAATAAATTAGTTGCATCAATAGTAAGCATATACTTTATATAATCTTTTTTTAATACCTTAGATTGCGTGATAAAAAAAGGTAATATAGATTTTATTAATAAATCGTTTATTAATTTATTATTCATTATTAAATATTAATTAAATCATTAAGATAGTTGTGTAATTAATTATAAATTTGTGTAATTCGCCAAAAATTGAACGGCATTAAAAAATTATCAAATAGGAGGTATGGATCTTATCAACAATAATATAAATGATAGATGCGAAATTTTGTTGCGCTGTAAATATTTCGACTCTTATAGTCATCAGACAAAAAATGAAAATAAATAAATACTTATTTTTATCTATTATCTTTGGAGCACAGCATAGAGGCGCAAAAAGGCGGATAATTCGCAGAACCATCCGCAGATTAGGGAGTTATAACTGAATCTGGTGT